>JAZNQF010000048.1:0-22631 GCA_045590055.1 Acutalibacteraceae bacterium | reverse complement strand
AGATGGCATTTTCTTGACCCGACGGTGTATATGCAGATACTCCGAGGGAAAAAACTTCTACCGTGCCGTTATCGTCAGCCTGCAAAAACAACCTGAAAAATTAAATCAGGCTGACAAGAACGGTGCAAGATGGCATTTTCTTGACCCGACGGTGTATATGCAGATACTCCGAGGGACAAAAACTTCTACCGTGCCGTTATCGTCAGCCTGCAAAAACAACCTAAAAAATTAAATCAGGCTGACAAGAACGGTGCAAGATGGCATTTTCTTGACCCGACGGTGTATATGCAAGATACTCTGAGGGAAAAAACTTCTACCGTGCCGTTATCGTCAGCCTGCAAAAACAACCTGAAAAATTAAATCAGGCTGACAAGAACGGTACAAGATGGCATTTTCTTGACCCGACGGTGTATATCAGATACTCCGAGGGAAAAAACTTCTACCGCGCCGTTATCGTCAGCCTGCAAAAACAACCTGAAAAATTAAATCAGGCTGACAAGAACGGTGCAAGATGGCATTTTCTTGACCCGACGGTGTATGCAGATACTCCGAGGGGCAAAAAATGTCATATTGTGCCGTTATCGTCAGCCTGCTTCCTTCAACCAACTTTCCCTTCGACCAGCCTCTTAATCGCCGAGAGAGTTTCATCGCTTATGTCATGCTCTACCTTGCATGCATCTTCCGCTGCGGTTTTTGCACTGACACCGATACTTTCAAAAAACTTTGTGAGCACGGTATGGCGCTCATAAATCTTCTGTGCAATTTCTTTACCTGCTTCGGTGAGGACAAGGGCACCATCGGTTTTCATGATAACAAAACCTCCGCTTTTAAGCAGGCTGATTGCCCTACTGATGCTCGGCTTGGAAAAGCCCATATATTCACCTACGTCAACCGAGCGGACAAAATTACTCTTTTGTGACAGTATCCAAATTGTTTCAAGATACATTTCACCGGATTCCTGTAAATGCATCTTTGACACCTCTTTTCTGTCATATATTGTACCACAGATACGGTATAAAATCAAGACGGCAACAAAAAAGGGCAACTCTTGACAAAGCGGTTGAGCTTTACCAAGTGTCGCCCTGACATATTGTGTTTTTTGCGGATTATTTATTTTTTATCCGCTGCTTCCTGCATTGCAATTCTTGCAAGCTCTGCCTTGCCTTCGGGTGTATCGCGCCAATACTGTGTTTTGCGTACGGGGTGCGGATTATCGCGCCACAGACGGTCTGCAACGGGTGCCCACTCGGCAGCAAAGCGGTCGCATTTTGAGCAGAGAGCATCTGCGCTTTCTTCGCCCATAAGATTGGTTGATTTTGCACCGGTTTGTTCAATTATGCGGCGCAGGCACTCGGGGTTTTCAAGCATCGGGCAAGGACGAAGGTGATTGTCGTTGAACGGCTGATTCTTTCTGTATGCCATAAACAACGGATTTCTGAGACCTTCAAGCAGAGTATGCGTACGGATATTTGAATCTGAGTAGTGTATAAATACACAAGGCTCCATATCTCCGTTGGAATTGACGTGGAAATAGTTTCTGCCGCCGGCTATGCAGCCGCCGACTTGTTCACCGTCATTCTGGAAGTCCATAACAAACAGCGGTTTGCCGGTTTTTCCGTTACGCACCCTCTTAATCCATGAATACATGTATTCACGCTGCTCAGGGGTGGGTATAAGCTCAGGAGGAGCGTTGTGACCAACGGGCATGTAGTTGAAATAGAAAGCAAACTTAACGCCTTTTGATACCATATCATCAAGGAATTCGTCGCTTGTGACAGATTCAACGTTTTCTCTTGTGTAACAAACGGAAATGCCGAAAATAATCTTTTTTCTTTTAAGAAGCTCCATGGCCTCAATAACCTTCCGGTGTGTGCCGCAACCGCGTCGTGAGTCTGTTACGCCTTCGCTGCCCTCAATGCTGAGAGCAAGTGTCATGTTGCCGACCCTAAGAAGTTCATCGCAGAAAGCTTCGTCAACAAGTGTGCCGTTTGTGTAAGCAAGGAATGCGCAGTCGGGATAAGCTTCGCAAAGCTTGATGAGGTCGTCCTTCCTCATAAGCGGCTCACCGCCGGTGAACATATATATATGTGTGCCGAGATCGCGAGCTTGACGAACGATATCAAACATCTCATCATAAGTGAGGTTTGTGTGTTTGTCGTATTCTGCTGCCCAGCAACCGGTACATTTGAGGTTGCATGCACTTGTAGGGTCAATAAGAATCTGGAAAGGAATGTTGCAATTATAGACATCCCTGTTTTTTCTGACAAGTCTGGTTCCGTGATAGCCTGCGCCGAGACCTGCGGCAAGGAACATGTTTTTGAGCATGCCTTTATCAACATCATTGAGGATGTTGAGTGCAAATCTGTAATATACACCGTCTTCAGAAATCGCGTTTCTCATTGCGGTAAAGTTCTTCTTAGGGAAAGTATCACCAAGAAACAGCTCAACCTTGTCAAGCAGTTTTAAAAGGTTTTCGCGGGGATTCTTGTCTATATATTTGAGAATGCCGTCAAGAGTAAGACCCACGGCTGCTCTTTCGGCTTTTTCTTTGATGGTCATATCGCACCTCACTGAATAGATTGCACAAGCATATTCTTGCACATTATAGTGAGTACTATATCATATTTCAATATAAATATCTATACTTTTTTTCAAAGTTTATATTATTATTATTTTTAAAATCTTAAGATGCGATACACATACCTGAAATCTGTACATTTTGGCTTACAAGGCAAGCAATATGTTGCAAAAATAACTAATTTAAGAATAAACTGCACAGCTACTTTCATAATAAATATCAGTTGAATTGTGCAACTGACTGTTATATAATTGTTGCAATTGTGCCAATACATAAATATGCATATAAATAAGAATACACAGAGGTTATATGATGAATAAAAAAACTAAAAGCACCCTGCTTTTGCTCTTACGCGTTGCAGTTGCAATGACAATTTTTGTTCTTGCTGTAATAAACTATGAAAGGTTGAAAAACATTGACGTGCGCGCCATTGTTGACTCAACCTCAAATTTCTGGATGTCAACCGCGGCAATCTGGGGTATTTATCTTATTAAGGCGGTATTGTTTATTATCCCTGCATCGCTGATTTACATGTCAGTCGGCATGGCTTTTGACCCTATCACCGCAATTCTGATTAACTTTGTCGGCATAATCATTGAGGTTTGCGTAACGTACGTTTTGGGTTTGTTCCTCGGCGGCGATTACGTCAACAACCTACTTGCAAAAAACAAAGCCGGCAGAAAGCTTCTTGAAAAGCAGTTCAACAACCGTTTTCTTGTACTTCTTGGTATACGTGTTCTGCCCGTTTTTCCGATTGATTTTGTCAGCCTTTTCTGGGGCGCATCCAAATGCGGTTTCATCCGGTATCTTGGCGCATCGTTGCTCGGAATTATGCCGCGTGTAATCCTTTTTACCATTCTCGGTGACGGAATCTATGACTACATTCCAATGGATCTGATTGTTAAAATCATCATAGCGGCAATACCCGTTGTTGTGGTGGTGATGGTTGTGAAGCATTTTGTGAAGGCTAAGAAAGAAGCTCACGATACCGAATCGGTTGAAAAATAAAAAAGGCGCCATCGTTCACAAAAACGATGGTGCCTTTTTTGTGTAAGCATTAAAGAGCCATGTCGTCATCAATGGGCATAACAAATCTGTCCAAGATTGCGCTTGCCTGTGAGGGCTGTAAAAAACCGATTTCTACAAGCATGTTAACAAAAAGGCCGATGATGTCTGCAATAAAAGCCATTGTGATATCCTCCTTTTAGAATTGTTTCAAAGGTTTGTTTTTGAAACTATTGGAAGTTTATACCAACAAAAACACGAAGTCAACGAATGTACATAAATAAAAAAACATATTTACAGGTTATACATTTCCCTTTTAAATTACAACAAAAATTGTCAAATTGTTTAAAATCCATTAAGATTCGGCAGTTATGTTGTTTATGCTGAAATCGAACTAAATAATCTCTTCTGTTTTTTTCTTCTTCATTTTCTGCGGCAACTGCGCAAGCACAATTGCAATAACCATCAGCACTGCGCCGACAACCTCTTTTTCCGATAACCCCTGATGCAACACAAGCCAACTGAAAATTGCCGCAAACATGGACTCCATGCTCATAAGCAGCGATGCCACTGTTTCGTTGACGTATTTCTGAGCAACAACCTGCAGAGTGAATGCAACACCGCTTGACATAACACCCATATACAGCACGTCTTTCCATGCCATTGTGATGAAGTTCATGTCGGGCATACCCTCACTTGCAAGCGCAACGGGAATGGAGAGAATACCTGCAACAAAAAATTGAATGCATGACATCATAACGCCGTTTGTTTTGGGTGAAAAGTATCCGATTACAACAATGTGCAAGGAATAAAACAACGCGCAAAGAAGCACCATCAGGTCACTTGTGACTATTGTGAAATTCTCTGTCACGCACAAAAGATAAAGACCAACCGTTGCAAGCGCAACACCCAGCCATGCCTTCCAACCGATGCGCTTTTTGGTGAACAGACCGATGAGCGGTACAAGCACAATATAAAGTGCGGTGATAAAGCCTGCCTTGCCGGGTGACGTACCCACAAGACCGATTTGCTGTGAACTGCTTGCAAGAAACAGACACACACCGCAGCTGATGCCGCCAATGAACAGCGTTTTTACCGCCTTCTTTTTTTCTTCTGCCGTCTGAGCTTGCTTTCTGTCATTTCTGCCCATTATGAGTGCAACCGGCAGAATTGCCATGCCACCCACAAGTGAACGTATACCGTTGAAGGTAAACGGTCCCGTGTAATCCATAGCCTCGCTTTGCACAACAAAGGCAAAGCCCCATATAACCGCAACGAAAACCAACAACACAGAATATATCAGTGATTTTTTATTTTTCGAAACCATATCAAAAAACGTCCTTCGTTCTTTTTGTCACAATGTCTACAGCTCTTGCCGTATCCTGAATAATCTGCTCTTTAAGCTTATCCAGGGAGCTGAATGTCCTCTCCTCGCGGAGATATTCAACAAGCTCAACAGTTACCACTTTGTCGTACAGATTCCCCGCGTAATGCACAATGTGCGTTTCACTTAGAATACCGTAGCCGTTAACAGTGGGCCTTGTACCGATATCCGTAACACCAATGTGTGCCTCTTCGCCTGAAATTCTGACGACAGATGCATATACACCCTTCAGCGGCACAATGAATCCGTCAGGGAAACGCTGATTTGCCGTTGGAAAACCAAGGCTTCTGCCAAGCTCCTTGCCGTGTATAACAGGCAAGGTGTAAGAAAACGGCCTGCCGAGCATCTTTTTCGCAAGCTGAACATTTCCCTCTTTAATTGCTTTACGGATACGTGTTGAGCTGACGGGTGCACCGTCGATGTCAACCTCGTCTGCGATGACTGTCTCTATTCCGTAGGCAGAGCATAACTCTTTAAGTTTTTCGCAGTTACCCGCCCCCGATTTACCGAAACGGTAATTGAAGCCACATGACACCACACGGGCATTCAGTCTTTCGTGCAGAATTATGCGTACAAACTCCTCGCAGGAGTAATCCATGATTTCAGCAAAGGATACCGTAACGGGCGTGATACCCATTGTTTTGATTTTTTCGTCGCGGCTTTGCGCCGTCATAATCAAATCGGGTGCCCTCCCCATGAGCTGAGCCATCGGGTGAGTGTCAAAAATCAGTGCAGTTGCGGCAATACCGAGCTTTTGTGCGGCGCACAGCGTATTTTCAAGTACACTGATGTGACCCTTGTGCAAACCGTCAAAATTGCCGAGCGCAACCGCCTTCATGCCATCTTTCATGTTCACACCCCTCTCGGTAAGACCTTACGCGCAGTCATTTCCTCAGCATCGGGCAGAATTTCACCAACACCGAGAAACTCTTTTTCGGGTGAATACACGCAATAAAGCCCCGGCTTTTTTGCGCTTATGCGGCCGATATTGAGTGAGCCGCCGTTGCTGAAACGCACGCTCTGTGGCTTAGTAACCGTCACTTTTTCATATCCGAGCGCACGGTCAATTGCAACCACGGCAGATTCAAGCTCACCGTTTTCTTTAAGCTGCTCCAACTGTTCGAGGGTATAAAAATCCTTTTGCGTAAAGCCAAGAGCGGCCGTTCTGCGAAGTTCTGTGAGTACCGCACCGCAGCCGAGCTTTTCGCCAATATCGCAGGCAAGGGAACGGATATACGTGCCTGCAGTGCACTCAACCGAAATAACCGCCGTCTGAGAGAGCTCATCAAAAGATATCAGTTCAAGCGTTTTTACGGTAACATTGCGCTTTTCTCTTTCAACCTCAATGCCTTGCCTTGCAAGCTCATAAAGGCGTTTGCCGTCTTTTTTAACGGCCGAATACATGGGCGGTAGCTGCTCAATCTCCCCTTTGAAAAGCTCTGTGGCAGCGAGGAACTCCGCCTCACTCACCGCCGCAGCCCGTTCTTCAAGCACTGTACCGGTTATGTCAAGCGTGTCGGTAACAAGACCGAGCTTCATCTTTGCAATATACGCCTTATCGTGTGAGGGAAACAGTTCGAGAAATCTCGTGCAACCGCCAAAAGCGACAGGTAATGCACCTGTCGCAAACGGATCTAATGTGCCGGCGTGACCTGCTTTTTTCTCACCGATGATGCGCCTGAGGCGACCGACGGCAGAAAAAGAGGTAACACCTGCGGGTTTATCAAGACAAATAATTCCCGTCATTTCTGCACCTTGGAACAATAGATTTTACGGCTTATAAATCACCGTTGTTTTCAAGAGCCTTGCGAATCTGCACAAGCAAGGCGATTTTTACATCTTCAAGGCAGGTTTTCAGTTCACAACCTGCGGCCCCCTTGTGACCGCCGCCGCCCAATGCAACGCAGATTTCGGATGCATCATACGGCTCGTTTGTGCGAACGGAGATTTTATATCTGCCGTCTTCCTTTTCCTTGATTGTGGCGCCGACCTTGACGCCCTCAATCTGCCTGGGAATAGCGCACAAAGCATCACATTCCTGGCTGCTGTGACCGCTTTTGTTGAACATCTCCTGAGTAAGAGACATGAGTGCAACCTTGCCGTCGTAATGGAAGGTCAGACCTTCAAGTCCGAGCCTTTCAAGCTCAAAATAGGACGCGGACTTTGTTTCAAACATAACAATGTTGATCTTTTTGTAATCAGCGCCTGCTTTCATCATTTCTGCGGCAACGTTGAGTGATTCGGGCGTTGTGTTGCCGTAGCGGAAACCGCCCGTATCGGTTGAAACACCCGTGTAAATACCGTCAGCAATACTGCTTGTGATTTCTACACCGAGTTCTTTGATAACCCCATACACAACCTCAGCGTTGCTTGATGCCTCTGCCACAAGCAGAGTCTTTTCGGCATAGAGCTTATTTGAGCCATGATGGTCAATGCAAAGCTCCACTCTGTCACCGTACTTTTCCTGCACCTGTGCACCGAAAAGCTTAGGGTCTGCCACGTCAACACTCATTATAAGCTGAGGCTCAAAGTCCTGCACTTCAAGCCCTGCTGAAAGGAAATCATACTTTGCAGGGATTGTGTCGTTGTTTTCAAGTCGGACTCTTTTGCCTAAGCTGAGAAGAGCTCTCATCAGCGCAAAGCCGCTACCCAGCGTGTCACCGTCAGGGTTGGCATGTGTCAGGATGAGAATGTCATTGCGCGAACTGAGCAACTGCGCCGTTGCTTTAACGTCAATCAGCATTGCTGTCACCTCTGTTCAGCTTGTTGAACATTTCAATGCCCTGTTCAACGCTGTTATCTGCAATAAATTTTAATTCGGGGGTCTTGCGAAGGTGCAATCTGCCGCCGATTTCTCGGCGGATATATCCAGACGCACTTGTGAGACCTTTGACCGCTTCCTTGGCTCTTTCGATGCCTTCAAAAGCGCTCACATATATCTTTGCGTAACTTGCATCACCGCTGACTTCAACGCGCACAACCGTAAGCAGTGCACCGTGAAGTCTGGGGTCCTTCAGTTCTCTGATTATGCTGACAGTTTCGCGTTTGATATCTTCCGAAATACGGTCAATTCTGTATCCGGCCAAACAAACACTTCCTTTTGTTCAGATTTATTGGTATCAGTCTCTGTACTCTTCAATGATGAAGGCTTCGAAGATGTCGCCTTCCTTGATATCGTTGAACTTGGTGAGACCAATGCCGCATTCGAAGCCTGTTGCAACTTCTTTCACGTCATCTTTAAAACGTCTGAGTGATGAAATTTCATCCTCTGCAATAACGATACCGTCACGTACAACTCTGATTCTTGCGTTTCTTGTAACCTTACCGGAGAGCACGTAGCTACCTGCGATTTTGCCTGCACTTGAAAGGTTGAGTACGTTTCTGACTTCGACACGGCCAAGCTCAACTTCACGTGTTTTGGGCGCAAGCATGCCCTTCATGGCTGCTTCGATTTCTTCAATGCAGTCATAAATAACTCTGTACATTCTCATTTCCACGCCGTCTCTTTCGGCATTTGCCTGAGCAACGGGGTCGGGTCTTACGTTGAAGCCGACGATGATTGCATTTGAAATACCTGCAAGCATAACGTCAGACTCGCTGATTGCGCCTACGCCGCCGTGGATAACGCGCACTCTGACTTCTTCATTGGAAAGCTTTTCAAGATTCTGTTTAACTGCTTCAACAGAGCCTTGGACGTCCGCCTTAACGATAACGCTGAGTTCCTTGACTTCGCCCTCTTTGAGTGAGCTGAACAGGTTGTCAAGTGTGACCTTCTGCTGCTTCTGGAACTGTGATTCTTTAATCTGGAACTTTCTCTGTTCAACAAGCTCTCTTGCAAGCTTTTCGTCAGAAACTGCGTCAAAGCCGTCACCTGCATTGGGTGTTTCGGCAAGGCCCATGATTTCAACGGGTACTGCAGGACCTGCAGTCTTAACCTTCTGCCCTCTGTCATTGGTCATAACTCTTACACGGCCGACGGATGTGCCTGCAACGATGATGTCGCCTGAATTGAGCGTACCGTTCTGCACAAGAAGGGTTGCAATCGGACCGCGGCTCTTGTCAAGTCTCGCCTCAATAACAACGCCCTTTGCAGGTCTGTT
The DNA here is from genome assembly GCA_045590055.1 of Acutalibacteraceae bacterium. Lineage (GTDB taxonomy): Bacteria > Bacillota > Clostridia > Oscillospirales > Acutalibacteraceae > UBA6857. The sequence goes on along the minus strand of JAZNQF010000048.1, from coordinate 13,564 downwards.
GGGGTTAGCCTTGAGTTCAAGCACCTCTGCAACGAGGATGATTGATTCAAGCAGGCTATCGATACCCATACGTGTTTTTGCGGAAACGGGCACACAGATTGTGTCGCCGCCCCATTCTTCAGGAAGAAGCTCATATTCGGTGAGCTGCTGCTTGATTCTGTCGGGATTTGCGGCCTCTTTGTCCATCTTGTTGATTGCAACAATAATCTGAACGCCTGCGGCTTTTGCATGGTTGATAGCTTCAACAGTTTGCGGCATGATACCGTCGTCTGCGGCAACAACAAGCACTGCGATGTCTGTTGCCATGGCGCCTCTTGCGCGCATTGAAGTGAAAGCGGCGTGACCGGGTGTGTCAAGGAAGGTAACCTTGCTGCCATTGACGTCTACTCTGTAAGCACCGATGTGTTGGGTAATACCGCCTGCCTCCGTTGATGTAACGGCGGTGTTGCGGATTGCATCGAGAATTGATGTCTTGCCGTGGTCAACGTGACCCATAACAACAACAACGGGATCTCTGCTTTCAAGTGACTCATCGGTGTCAACGCTGTCGTCGATGATTCTGTCTTCAATTGAAATAACAACCTCGCGCTCAACCTTTGCACCCATTTCGGTTGCAACGATTTCTGCGGTATCAAAGTCAATTTCCTGGTTGACGGTTGCCATCATGCCGAGAGCAAACAACTGCTTGATAACTTCTGCGGCTGTTCTTTTAAGGAGAGCGGCAAGCTCACCGACAGTGATTGTTTCACCAACGGTGATAACAAGCTGGGGCTTCTTTGCTCTTTCTTCGGCAATTCTCTGCAGTCTTTCTGCCTCTGTTTCGCGGCGCGACTGCCTTGTGCCACCTTTTTTGCGGTACTGCTGTGACTTCTGCTTGAGCTTCTGCTTGTTTGCGCCTGCGGCTGCGGCGGCACCCGTTGTGTATTTGTGTGCAGGTGCGATTTCTTCGTAGCGCTCGTTGTATTTGTCGAGGTCAACCTCAACTGTTCTTGTGTCAACCCTGTGAGCCTCGCCCTTTGTTCTTGACTGAGTAGGCTTGGTGGGGTCGTCGTTCTTTTTCTTCTTTTCCTGCGGCTTGGGCATGTTTTTAAGCTCCGGCTGAGCTTCTTTTTTCTCTGCATTAGGCTGAGCAGGTGCTTTTTCCTGCTTTGCAGGCTCTGCCTTTTGGGCTTCGGGCTTAGCTTCTGCTTTTTCAGCCTTGTCTGCCTTGGCTACTTCAGGCTTTGCTTCTTCGGCAGGTTTTGCCTCGGGCTCAGCTTTTTCTGCTGCTTCCTGAGCGGCTTTTTCTTCCTCCGCCTTCTGCTCAGCTTCCTTCTGCGCACGGATTCTTTCACCCGCGGCAAAGTAGGCATCAAAGCTTTCAACCTCGCTTGCCTGTGTGAGTGTTTCAAAAACTATGTCGAGCTCTTTGTCATCAAGCACTGTGGTGTGCTTTTTGGGCTCACTGCTGTATTTATCAAGTATTGCAATAATATCTTTGCTTGAAAGACCAAAATCCTTGGCTACTTCGTGAATTTTATATTTTTCTCTAGGCATTATCTGTTACCCCTTTCGGCTGTGTAGATTTCCTTGATACGAAGGGCGAAGCCTTCATCGTCAACCGTGAAAACCTTGGCTTTGGTGCCGACGGCTGACGCGATGTCGTATAAAGTATAGTCAGTTTTCAGTACCGTTATGGCTTTGCCTTCGTATGAGGCGGCATGCTCAATTTCACTCACAAGTCTGGGTGAAGCGTCCGAACAGAGAATACACAACTTCGCACTGTTTTTGACGATTGAGACGATTGCGGCGTCGTGACCGCAACTGAGCTTACCGGCACGTCTGCAAAGACCTAACAGGCTGAGCACCCTGTCATTCATCTGCGGTAATCTCTCCTTCCATGCGGTCAAACACCTCGTCAGGTATCTGACATTCCAGCGCACGCTGGAAGCGCTTCGCCTTTCTCGCCTTTTGCAGGCAGTCGGCATTTTTGCAAACGTAAGCACCGCGGCCGGACTTCTTACCTGTCAGGTCGAGTGAAATCTCATAGTTGTCCTCATCCTCGGACAGCTTGGTTTTTACAACACGGACAAGTTCCTTTTTTGGAAACATCTCACCGCAGCCCATGCATTTTCTCATCGGTATTTTTCTCTGCTGCATAATCTGTTATGAACCTTTCTTACGTTTGCGTTTGTGTATTATTCGGCGTCGCGCTGGCTTTCGGGCTTGATATCGATTTTCCAGCCGGTGAGCTTTGCGGCAAGCCTTACATTCTGACCTTTGTTGCCGATGGCAAGTGAAAGATGGTTGTCGGGTACAATAACGCGGCAGCTTCTTGCACCGTTTGCATCAACCGTTACGCTGATAACCTGAGCGGGTGCAAGTGCGGCTGAGATGTACTCTTCGGGAGCTTCGCTGTAACGTACGATGTCGATTTTTTCGCCGCCGAGGCTGTCAACAATAGTGTTGACACGTGAGCCTCTGGGACCGATGCATGCACCGATGGGGTCAACGTTTTCGTCGTTGCTCTTGACGGAAATTTTTGTTCTTGAGCCTGCTTCCCTTGAAACAGACATGATTTCAACCACTCCATCGAAAATTTCGGGTACTTCTGTTTCAAAAAGGCGCTTGACAAGACCTGCGTGTCTTCTTGAAATGTTGGCGTAGCTTGTGCCCTTTTCTTCTTTGATGCTCGCAACGTAAACCTTGATGAGCTGGCCGGGGGTAAACTCGTCGTTGGGGAGTTGCTCTGCCTTAGGAAGAATTTCCTGTGCTCTGCCGATTTCAATTGTGGCATCGCCTGTACGCGGGTCTACAAACTGAATTTTTGCGGTAACAACGTCGTGGTGACGGTCGGCAAATTCTTTGGTTGCAATTTCACGTTCAGCCTCGCGGATACCCTGACGGATAACACTTTTTGCAGTTTGTGCAACGATGCGGCCAAACTTCTTGGGCTCAAGATCAATTTCAACAACTGAGCCTACCACTGCATTCTTATCATATACTCTTGCCTGCTCAACGGTGAGGTCGGCATATTCGTCTTCGATTTCTTCAACAACGTTTTTGCGAACGTAAACGCGCATTGTCTGTTCTTCGGGGTTAATGTCGCAAACAACGATATCGCGGTTTCCGTAGGTGTTCCTTGTTGCGCTGATGATAGCCGCGGTAATCTTCTCATAGAGATATTCAGAGGAGATACCCTTTTCCTTCTCAAGCAGATTGACTGCTTCGAAAAATTCCTTGTTCATTTTTCTGCTCATTCCTTTCAGTTGTTGTGTATCGTTTGTGATTATTCATCAAAGTCGTCGAGTTTGACCCATGCGGCTTCCTTTTTTGTGAAGCAAAGCACCTTTTCTTCGTCAACGGCAACAGAGATGTTTGTGCCGTCAAAGTCAACAAGAGTGCCGTTAAAGTCGCGCTGATCTTCAAAGGGTCTGATAAGCCTAAGCTTCACGGGGGCACCGATGAACTGTTCAAAGTGCTCATCTCTTGTGAGCTCACGTTCAAGACCGGGTGAGCTGACTTCAAGGCAGTAGCTCTGCTCAATGGGGTCTGCCGCATCAAGAGGTCCGTCAATTGCGTGGCTGAAATTGACACAGTCTTCGATGTCTATGCCGCCCTCTTTATCGATGAAAATGCGCAGGAACCAATCTGTTCCCTCTTTAACGAAACGCACGTCCCATATACGAAGGCCGAGCTCTTCGGCGATAGGCTGAGCGATATCGCTGACAATTTTGACGGTGTTACCGCCCTTTCCTCTTGGCAAAGATATCATCCTTTCACTGATTAAGATATCCTAACATCAAATGAGAGCGGGCTTTCAAAGCCCACTCTCACATTGATATTCTTACGTTGTGTATTGTACCATATAACCAAATACAAGTCAATAGGTTTGTGCAAAAATTCTCAGCAGGCTGTTTTATCAGCCGTTGAGCCTTGAAAGGAACGCCTTTGTGCGCTCGTTGCGCGGGTTGTCGATGACCTGATGAGCATCGCCTTCTTCAACAATGTTGCCGCCGTCCATGAAAATGATATGGTCGGAAACGTCCCTTGCAAAGCGCATTTCGTGCGTGACTATAACCATCGTCATGTGCATTTGCGCAAGCTCGCGGATAACCTTGAGGATTTCACCCGTCAGCTCAGGGTCAAGTGCCGAGGTAGGCTCGTCGAAAAAGAGAATGTCGGGATCTAAAGCAAGGGCGCGCGCAATGCTCAATCGCTGTTGCTGACCGCCCGAAAGCTCACAGGGGTAATTCTGCAGCTTATCGCCGAGGCCGACTCTTTCAAGCAGGGCGATTGCCTTACGGTCAATCTCCTCAAAAATCTGCTTTTTGTTGTGCTTGTAATCGTCTCTTTCTTTTGCGTGTAATCTGCATGCAAGAGTTACGTTTTCCAGCGCGTTATACTGCGGAAAGAGGTTGAAGGACTGGAACACAAGACCGACTGAAAGCTGATTCTTCCTGCGCTCTTTTGCAGAAATCTTATGCATGTTATCGGAATCGAACACAGTTCTGCCATTGACAACGATTTTGCCCTTGTCGGCGGTTTCAAGCGAGTTGATGCAACGAAGCAAAGTTGTTTTGCCGCTGCCTGATGAACCGATGACGGAAAGCACCTTGCCTTCCTCAAGGGTGAAGTTGAGGCCTTTGAGGACCTGCGTTTTGCCGAAGCTTTTGTGGAGGTTGGTGACTTCAAGTATTGCCATTTCCGTTCCTCCTTAACCCTTGTAATAGTTGAGCTTCTTTTCGATGTATCCGAAAAGAAGAGTGAGTGCGCCGTTGAAAATGAGGAAGTATGCACCCGTGTAAAACAACGGCCAGATAATACCCTTTGCGGTGTATCTGCCTGCGACCATGATGATTTCGGCAACAGCGATAACACGCGCAAGTGAGGTATCCTTGACAAGGGTGATGATTTCGTTGCTCATGGGCGGCACAATGCGCTTGACAACCTGCATGAGAACGACTTTGAAGAAGGTCTGCGTTTTGGAAAGACCGAGCACCTGACCCGCTTCATACTGACCGACAGGGATGCTCTCGATTCCGCCGCGGTATATTTCCGAGAAATAGGCGGCGTAGTTAATGACGAAAGCGATAACTGCGGCGGTCATACGGCTTTTCATCGTGATTTCAAACACCAGACCGGGCACGTAAAACACAATGAAGAGCTGGAGCATAAGCGGTGTGCCTCTGATGACCCACACGAATGCCCTTGTGACATATCTGATTATCCTCACCTTGGTCATTGAGCCAAGGGAAATTATTAATCCCAGAGGGATTGCCATGAGAAGCGTCAGGCAAAAGAGCTTGACGTTTTCAAGCAATCCCTCCAGAAGTGTTATCGTTACTTGTTGAAACATTGATTATGCCGCTGCCTTAACAAGAACCTGCTCTGTGAGCTTATAATCGCCTGCGATTTCTGCAAGCTTACCGCTGTCGGCAAGAGCCTGGATTGCATCGTTAACCTTTGCTGCCATGTCGCTGCCCTTGCGGAATGCGATGCCGTACTGTTCGTCTGCGAAAGCAAGGTCTTCAACAACAACGAGGTTTTCGTAGTCTGTGCCTTCACCGATCATGCCGATGGAACAAACATAGTCAACAACGCAGCCGTCTGCTGTACCTGCGGCAACTTCCATAAGAGCGGTGGACTGAGTTTCAACTGCGGTGTAGTTTGCATTTGCAAAGAATTCGTCGGTTGTTGCAACTTCTTCACCTGCTGATTCTTTTTCTGCAACGATGTTGAGACCGTCAACTGATTCAACGTCTGCATTGTCAGCCTTAACAACAAGAACCTGCTTGTTTGCCATGTAGGGTGTGGAGATTTCCATGTTTGCAAGTCTGTCTTCGGTGATTGTCATGCCGTTCCAGATGCAGTCGATCTGCTTTGCGGCAAGCTCTGTTTCCTTTGCGCCCCAGTCGATTTCCTGGAACTTTGCCTTGATACCGAGCTCTTCGCAAACTGCTGTTGCAAATTCGGTTTCGAAGCCGATGAGTTCGTCGTTTTCGTCAAAGTAGTTCATGGGTGCAAAATAGGTGATGCCGATGATCATTTCGCCTTTGTCAGCTATGTAAGCGTAATCGCTGTCAGCAGCCTGGTCTGCGGTTGTGCCGTCTGTGGGGTCTTCGCCGTTGCCTGTGCAGGCTGCAAAGCAGAAGATCATTGAAAGTGCGAGAAGAATTGCGAGAAGTTTTTTCATTTTTGTTTCCTCCGGAAAATTTATCGTAGCAACATGTTACCATGTTAGCGTGCTAAAGTCAAGTGTGAAAACTGACGAATAAGGCGCGATTAATTTAGTTTTTTTACACAGTTGTAACATGGGACGCCGGAAGCCAGAGTGGAGAAAGCTCCGCTTTCTCCATCTACGGCATCCGCCCGCCGCCCCAACGGGCGCGAACCGGCGTGGCGCAAAATTCCACCGCGTGCCCCGCGCCCGTTGATTTTTGCGCGCGGAGCACGCGGTGGAATGAAAATCACGGAGCAGAAATCCGCGCGCAAAAAAACGCCGTTCCCCGTTGGGAACGGCGCGCGGCGGGCGGCGGGCGGCGCCACAGCTTGTCGAGAAAGGTGCAAGATGACCTTTTCTTTGCCCCGAAGGTGTACAAAGGTACTCAGAGAGGGCAAAAAAAGGTCAAAACAATGCTAAAATCGTACAAAGCTCGATGCTTTGTACGATTTTTATGCGTGTATAAGTCTTGGCTTTTCGTTTTCTTATTCTCTTATTTTTGAAAAACCAGCATTGTTGTTCTTGTGCTTTTATCGACAGTCTGGGGCGCCACCACGGCAGGTTTATCAATAATGTGCTGTGCCGCAGGCGCAAACGGGGTTGATTTTAAAGAGCTTCCAGAAGAAGCAGATAATCTTGTGAATCAACAGCCTGAAACCCGTAGCATGGCAGTTGCAATCGCACACGTTAACCACGTTCTGTCCGCAACCGTCACACTTTCCGTTGCCGTCAGAGTCAGCATGTGATATTTTCGCAACCTTTTCGGTTTTTGTTGCATCGCATCCGACTCTTTCACAGGTGTAAACACACTCACCCTCTGCAGTACACGTCGGTTTGACGGTTACAACACAGTTGCTCCATTGGTGACCGATGGAATCGGTCTCGTTTGCAGTGTAGGTGTCACCGCAGGCGCATGTGTAAGTGTCATATCCGCCGGCAGTGCATGTGGGCGGTGTGGTTACAACCTTGTGGTCGTGACCCGTAGGTTGAATGTCCTCGGTCTTTGTCTCACCGCAATCTGCACGCTTGCAGGTGAAAAGTCGTGTGCCTTTTTCGGTGCAGGTCGGGTCAAGGATTACAACGCCGTCGTCCCAGTCGTGACCGAGCAAAGCAGTCTCATTTGCAGTGTAGGTGTCACCGCAGGCGCATGTGTAAGTGTCATATCCGCCAGCAGTGCATGTGGGCGGTGTGGTTACAACCTTGTGGTCGTGACCCGTAGGTTGAATGTCCTCGGTCTTTGTCTCACCGCAATCTGCACGCTTGCAGGTGAAAAGTCGTGTACCTTTTTCGGTGCAGGTCGGGTCAAGAGTTACAACGCCGTCGTCCCAGTCGTGATTTGAAGCAGCGCTTGTTATTCTTTTCTGAGTTTCACGGCACTTTGAGCAAGTGTAAAGGTCATATTCGCCTGCACAATCGTCAACAACGCTTGACGTATAAACAAAATCGCACTCTGCATGAGTTGTGTAAGCTTTGATTGCAACGTTGTTATAGTTGTAATTTCCGCTGTTCAAATCCATATAAGCACTGCTTCCTGCGGCGAGCCAGCTTTCGCCTTCGTTTGCAGAGGATATATCGTTTTTGCCTTCAATGGGAATAAGTGCATTGGACCCGTCTTTCGCTGTAATGGTAACACAGACTGAAAATTTTGTACCTTTTTCAACTTCAAGTGCTTCGTCAAGCACAACGGTGTGGAAGCCTTTATATGGCTCATAACCGCCTGAAGTGTAAACGGGAGCACCGCTGTCTGTGGGTGTTGAAGTCACTCCCTTGTAAATTTTCACAGTATAATCAACGTCGTTCTGCACTGTGTAAAAGCCTACCGCTTTAAGAAGTTCATCTTTTTCCGCAGTGAACACGTTTGCACTTGAGCTTGTTGTATATCCGTTGAAATACAACCAAGAGTGATAACCCGCGCCGTCATACTGGTATACATCCTCATAAACTTCCTTGGAAACGGTGAAAGAAGTAACGTGTGTAAAGCTGGTGTCAAAGTATGAAATCCAGAAAAAGCCGTTGTCACCGCTGTCTTCGCCCCAACTGTTCATGCAAAGCCATGCACCCGGTGAAGCAGGCTGATAATTGCTGTTGAAGTTTGAAACTGCATAATCGTCGTCCCAGCCGACAACGGTTATTGCGTGGCTTGTTGTGTCGCTTACTTCGTTTTGGTAATAAGCACTTTTGTCGCCGTTATAATACAACGACTTTGAATAATATGAAGCCTTAACCGCACCGTGCTCCATAATCTCAGCTTTGACTTTGTCCATTTCGGCATCATCAAGATACTCCGCCTCTGCAAGTGAAAACTCGCGCTGATAGCGGACGCTCTCAGCAAAGTTGCTCATGGATGCAGTATCATCATCATTAAAAGGAAAGTCACTGTCATAAACAGGGCCGCTTCCTCTTGCAAGGGTGAACACAGAATCATTCCACGTGCCGCCCGAAGTGTAAGGTGATGCATCTGTTTCGCCGTCACCGTAGGTTGCATCGGTTGTATCGGTTGTGGCTGAGTTTTTGGTAAACCAGACAAGGTGCGCTTCGGAAAGATTGATGTTTCCGTTTTGAGCATATCCCCTTTTTATAGCGTCCGCCTCAAATGCGGACATTGTTGAAAATGCCCAGCAGGACTGTGTGCTGCCCTGGTCGCCCACGTTGAGCTTTATTTCCTCACGGGTATCGTATTTTGACGGCAAAGAAGTTCCTGAACTGCCGTCAAGCGCATCTTTTGATGCGGTTTCTTCAATTACTTTTCCGTTTTCGTCAACGGTTATGTAGTTGAAATCATCCAGACGAACAATGTTCACAACGTTCACCTCGGGCAGATCGCTTTTTGCATAGGATACAGGCAAACCTGCAAAAAGCATAATGCAGCAAAGCATAACTGCCATCACTTTTTGAATCTTTTTCATAGCAATACCTCCGTTATTTTTGTGTTTTCGCAGTAATTAAACAGCAAAGCATAGGGGCATACCTGCCCCTATGCATAAGTTGATTATTCAAAATAGATCGGATTTGTCAGGCACCATGCAAATGCAGGTCTGGGCAAATCAAGGTCAAGAGGCATAATGAACTTGAGAATAAGGTCGTAGCCTTTGTTGGTGATTGCATTGTAGGTATATGTAATCTGTGCGCGGATAAAGCCCTTTTCCTTAACTTCAACGCGCGCTTCGTGGTCTCCGGTTTTGCTTGCGGTGTAGTCGTAGATAATTTCATCGTTGTTATACACAACAAGACGGTGGCCCTTCTTGAGCTTTTTAACCTTAAGATCGGCTTTGATGCCCTCTTTCCACTCAACGGTATCACCAAGCTGAGCTTCGCCGCAGGTGAGATAAATCATTGTTGAATCGGGGTCGTGAGTGATAACGCTTCTGCCCTCTCTAAGTGCGCGCAGTACGTCGTCAGTTGTGTTGCTTTCTGCAAGCACAATTGTGCAGGGATTGCCAAGGAAATCTGTTACAACGTAGTCGTTGTGGTAGTCACTGCCGCCGACAGCACCAATGCGTCTGCCCTTGAGAAGCTCCTTGTGCCACCATTCAATTGCGGTCATGTTGTCAATTCGCATCGGACCGTTCCATACTTCAACACAATCCAGCGGAAAATCATCGAGCGGAAGCAACCACGTACACTTTTTGCAAGTGGGGTGGTTAACACTTGCTGTTGCACCGTTTGCCTTTGCTTCTTCAACAATGCACATCATGTCTTCCATACCGTTAACAGCAAATGAGCCACTGAAGGGTTTTTCAACACCCCAGAAGTTGATGTGACCGAGCTTGGTTGTGAGCTCCTCACCCTGAATGATGAGTATGCCCTCTTTGGTGGGCCACGTGTGACCGACACTGTTGGTGTTATGGTCGGTGATAATCATATAGTCGAAGCCTTTTTTCTTGCACATGGAAATCAGCTTTTCGGGTGAATACTTGCCGTCACTGTGGTATGTATGCAGGTGGCAATCCCCTTTAAGCCAACGGCGCTTTTTGAACTTCATCTCAACTTCAAAATCAACATATTTGCCCTCTTCGCCCACTTTACCTACGCAGGCAATAATCTGCCAAGTACCTGCCTTGGGTGCACACTTGACATAGCCGGGCGTGGCGTATACTTCGCTGATTTTAATTTCAGAATACTTCTGAAGACTTGCGCCAATCTGTTTTCCGTCGGGGTCAACGAGAGCCATATCAACGAGGTTTTCATTTTCAATTTCCAGTTTTTCTACCCCTTTGGGTACTTCAAAGGGAATTGAATAGTAATAATCGTCGCACGGGCCCTGAATAAAGTGATGAATCTTGAATTCTTTTTCTTTTTCGATGTTCATGTTGCGCCCCTCTTTCAAAAATAAATGTTTTCACGCACAATCTGCCGCGAGTCATTTATTATTGTATCACACATATCAATTTTTTTCTACACAAAATTATCAAATTTATAAGTTTATATACTATTAAATAATTTCTTGACATCTCTGTTTTTTTGTGATAACCTTTCAATAATATACGGATTCAAGGTGAAACCATGAAGAACATAGCTTTTGTTTACAATAATAATATTTAGACCTGTGTTCCAACCGTTTATTCGGCCGGGGTGCAGGTCAGCTTCGCGTGGACTTGCACACGGCTTTTATTTTTCACATCACCGGAAAGGAGCCAAAGCGGTTACTCAGCAGAGTTGCCGTTTTGCCACAAGACTATGGTTGACAGACTTATTCTTCCTGAGGGCTACAGTTCAGCACTCAACCTCGCCCAAACACAAAGGGGCATCAAAGTCATCAAAGACACTTTTGAAAAAGAGCTTTCCGCACAACTTAACGTAGAAAGAGTTTCTGCACCGTTGTTCGTGCGCCCCGAAACAGGTCTCAACGATGACCTCAACGGCGTTGAGCGCCCCGTAAGCTTTGACATCAAAGAGCTTGGCGCAGACGTACAGATTGTACATTCACTTGCGAAGTGGAAAAGATACATACTCAAGAAATATAACTACAGAATCGGCAAGGGAATTTATACCGACATGAACGCCATCCGTCGCGACGAAGATCTCGACAATCTCCACTCCGTATACGTTGACCAGTGGGATTGGGAAAAGGTGATGGATGCAAGCGAAAGAACGGTTGACTACCTTAAAGATACTGTTTCCAGAATTGTTGAAGCACTTAAAATTACTCAAAAAGCAATCTGCGACAGATACCCTGTGCTCAAACCCGTTATCACAGAGGATGTGTTCTTCATCACTTCTCAGGAGCTTGAGGACATGTATCCCAATCTGACACCGAAGCAGAGAGAAAACGCCATCACCAAGGAGCACAAAACCGTTTTTATCATGCAAATCGGCTGCACACTCAAAAGCGGTAACAAGCACGACGGCAGAGCTCCCGACTATGACGACTGGTCACTCAACGGTGACATACTTATCTGGTATGACCTGCTTGACTGCGCGGTTGAGATTTCCTCAATGGGCATCCGCGTTGACAAAGACACTCTGCTCAAGCAGCTTGAAATTGCAGGTTGCTCAAACAGACTGCAGTTTGACTTCCATAAAGCACTCATCAACGGCGACCTTCCGCAGACAATCGGCGGCGGAATCGGTCAATCAAGAGTGTCTCTGCTGATGCTCAACAAGGCTCACATTGGTGAAGTGCAGACAACCGTATGGTCCGACGAGATGCAGAAGGTATGCGCTGAGAAAAACATTTTCCTTCTGTGATGCATAAAATTTGCATATAATTGCAGTTTCACATGCAATATTGCATATTTCTTCCACAAACAAAGCATAAAGCCGCATAACAAAAGTGTGCATAACCACAAAAAAGCAAAGTTATGCATAAAATTACTCTGTTTTGCTTGACTTTTGCATATTATTCCGTATAATTATCAACAGTTGCGAATCGCTCCGCATAAAACTACAAAAAATTGAAATGAGGAAAACATCATGTCCAAAGAAATAAAGAAAATTGTTCTCGCCTACTCAGGCGGCCTTGACACATCAATCATCATTCCGTGGCTCAAGGAAAACTACGAAGGTTGCGAAGTTATTGCTGTTTCCGGTGACGTAGGTCAAGCAGGCGAGCTTGAAGGTCTTACCGAAAAGGCAATTGCAACGGGCGCATCCAAGCTCTACATTGAAGACCTCAAGAAAGAATTTGTTGAAGAATACATCTGGCCCACCCTCAAGGCAGGCGCAGTATATGAAGGCGCATATCTTCTCGGCACCTCCTTTGCACGTCCTCTTATTGCAAAGAGAATTGTTGAGATTGCAAAGGCTGAAGGCGCAGATGCCATCTGCCACGGCTGCACAGGTAAAGGCAACGACCAGGTAAGATTTGAACTTGCAATCAAGGCGTTTGCTCCTGAAATGAAAATCATTGCTCCCTGGAGAACATGGGAATTTAAGTCCCGTGAAGACGAAATCGACTACGCAATCGCAAAGAACATTCCTCTCAAGATCACAAGAGAGACAAACTATTCCAAGGATAAGAACCTCTGGCACCTTTCACACGAAGGTCTTGACCTCGAAAATCCTGCAAACGAGCCCAAGTATGATGATATTCTTGAAATGGGTGTTACTCCCGAGAAGGCTCCCGACGTTGCTACATACATCACCCTTGACTTTGAAAAAGGTATCCCCGTAGCACTCAACGGCGAAAAGCTTGACGGTGTTACTCTCATTGAAAAGCTCAACGAAATCGGCGGCGCAAACGGTATCGGCATCATCGACCTTGTTGAAAACCGTCTTGTCGGCATGAAGTCCAGAGGCGTTTACGAGACTCCCGGCGGAACAATCCTTTACTTTGCACACAATGCACTTGAAACAATCTGCCTCGACAGAGAAACATCTCACCTCAAGGCTCAGCTTGCTAACAAATTCTCCGAGCTCGTTTACTTCGGTCAGTGGTACACCCCCTGCCGTGAAGCTCTTTCAGCTTTTGTTGACAAGACTCAAGAAACCGTTACAGGTACTGTAAAGCTGAAGCTCTACAAGGGCAACATCATGAACGCAGGCATTACCTCACCCTATTCACTCTACAGTGAAGCAATGGCAACATTTGATGAAGATGATTGCTACGATCAGGCTGACAGTGCAGGTTTCATCAATCTCTTCGGTCTGCCCATCAAGGTTAAAGCAATCCTTGACCAGCAGAGAGAAGAAAAATAAGATAGCAGACAGAATTAACCCCGTCGGAACAGAAGTCCCGACGGGGTTTAGACTGTCGATAAAAGCACAAGAACAACAATGCTGTTTTTTTCAAAAACAAGAAAACGAAAAAGCGTAGACTTGTACATACGTGAAAAATCGTACAAAGCATCGAACTTTGTACGATTTTAGCATTGTTTTGACCTTTTTTTGCCCTCTCGGAGTACCTTTGTACACCTTCGGGGC
>JAZNQF010000047.1:0-37870 GCA_045590055.1 Acutalibacteraceae bacterium | reverse complement strand
GCAAAAATTCGCACTTTCAGGTCGAAGATTTTTTACAGAGGAGATTTTCGGCGAGCCAAGGCACAAAACGCAGCAAATCCTTGACGGATTTGCGAGTATTTTAACGAAGGATTGACGGAAATCCACCTGTAAAAAACGGGTTCAGGTTATACCCGTCACCCTACCGTACAGCATAATGTCGATTTCTGTTTTTTATGGCACAATGTGAACAGTTTGTGTTCAACATTTTCGACTTTTAATAAGTTTTTGTTGCTTTTATTGAGGTTGCGTGATATACCGATTTTGTGCAAATTTGACATTTTTGCGCAAAGGAGATTTGATTATGTGTACTTCAAAGCCCAAAAAGCTTTTATCCCTTTTGTTGTCGGTTGTTATGATTTTAACAATGGTGCACTTTCAATGGATGTTGATGTGCCTGACGTTGAAGAATCGCTCTCTCTGCTTGAACGAATTATCAAAATAATCAGAGACATTTTTGATATGATTGCATCGTGGTTTAAAAAGTAACGTTTTAATTTGAACAATGGCAAACGCCCGATATCGTCACGATATCGGGCGTTATTGTATGTACGTCAGGCTTATTTCTTCAGCAGGGTATTGAATTCGCTGAGGTTGTCAAGTGAAATCGGGCGGGTTCCGTCTTCAATTTCGTGAATGAGCTTGACGATGAGGTCGTTGAACGGAGTTGCAACGCCGTACTTCTTACCCTCTGCGGAGATAAAGCCGTTGAAAATTTCAATTTCGGTTTTCTCACCCTTTTCAAGTGACTGAAGGAGTGAGGGCTTGACGGATGAATACTTGAGCTTGCCGAACATGCGTACAACAAACTTGATGATTGCGTTGTACCATGCAGCATCGCTGATGAGCAGCATTCTGTATTCAAGCAGACCGTTGTATGCGGGAACCTTGAGTTTCTGAGCTTTTGCAACGAGGATGCCTTCCTTGGCGATGCCGAGGAAAACACTTCTTGCTCTTGCGTCATCAAGCAGCTTGCCCAGCGGAATACCTGCGATGCCGCAACAGGAGTTGATGCAGGAGTTGATGATGAGCTTTGAAAAAAGCTCTTCGGTGATGTTCTTTGAAATCTTTGTGGGAAGTACACTGTCGTACATCTTGCGCAGATATTCAAGCTTGTCTGAGTGCTGGCCTTGAGGCATGCCGATGAACATTTCGCCTGTGCTGGTCATCTCAACTTCTGTGAGTGACTTTGCGGTTGCGCCGAAGCCAATCATGACGCTGACGGTACGGTGTGCGCCCACAACTGCGCTGAGCTTTTCTGTTACAATGCCGTTCTGCATGCAGACGACGAGTGAATCGTCTTTGAGGTAGGGAAGCATCTTTTCTGCAAGCATGGGCATTGAGTGAATTTTTGTTGCAATGATGCAGATGTCATATTTTTCGGTGAGCTGGTCAATGTTGCCGTAGGCGGGAATCTTTACGCAATGGTCGCCTTTTTTGCCTGTGAGCTTGTAGCCTTCTGTGCTGATTTTGTGTGCAACCTCGTCGTTGACGCAAACAACGGAAAGGTCAAAGCCGGCCTCACGCATAAGTACGGCAACGGTGCCGCCGACAGAGCCGGGACCTACGAGAATACATTTCATAACGGTTACCCCCATTATATTATTTCTTTTATTCTATAGCACAAGGAGGTATTTGTCAATGAATATTTGCTAACGCGGCGCGAGCGGAGTGTTCAGCAAGGTGGGCGGTGAGTCAAAGGCTGCCTTTTTTGTACACTCAACACGGATGGTGGAGAGCGAGGCGGATACTTGGATTTATAATCTAATAAAAATGTATGTTATAATAACTGAAACCTTTTTGACACTGTGAACGTTATATATATGTAAGGAAGTGATAAAATGGATGAAAAAGAGCTTGTCTGCCGAGCGAAAATCGGAGATAAAGAAGCGATAAACGAACTGATTGAAATTCATTATGATGAAGTTTACAGTTTCCTTTATCGCCGCATGGGTAACCAAGCCGCTGCAGAGGATGTTACTCAAGACACCTTTATAAAATTCATTAAGAATCTTCCTTATTATAAAGAAAGGAACAAACTCAAAAGCTTTCTTTTTACTGTTGCAATAAACGCCTCAAACGATTTCTTTCGCAGACGTAAACAAGAGACTTCCTTACTTCCTCTTGATAATGTCGGCGAAGAATTTGCAGAAAATAAAGCTTTGCAAAAAGAAAAAGAAGTTATTGTGCGTCAGGCGGTTCTTTCACTTCCCGATGTGCAAAGAGACGTAATCATTCTTAGGTTTTATCACGACTTAAAAATCAAAGAAATTGCATCTATACAGAAGGTTCCGATACCCACGGTAAAAACCCGTTTGAGAAGAGCGCTTAGAGAGCTAAAGGAGTGTGAATTATGGTAAACAAAAAAGAAATCACAGATGTTCTTTCGTTATATGAAACCGAACAGTACAGCAAAGAGGCTAAAGATAATCTGAAAGCACAGGTTTCAAACATCAATACAAGACATGCACCTGAATTTTCGTTAGCAGGATTTTTGACAGGGGTTGTAAAAGGACTAACTCCTTGGTTCTTTGCACTTTCACTTGTGTATCTTGTTGTTGTATTTGTTATAACCTCAAATTCACAGTCAGCTGTTTCACCTCTTATATCCTGCATTATGACTCCGTTTCTTGCTGTGGGCAGCGTTGGGTGTATATACTTTTCATCCCCACCGCAATTTCTTGAAATGGAAAGTGCCTGCCTGTACAAATCTGAAACCGTTTTTGCGGGAAGATTGTTTTTGTGCGGGGTATATGACCTTGCTGTAGTATTTATAGGCAGTCTTATATCGGAAACTGTTTTCTACACCGTTACGCTTTCGCTTATTGCGTTTTTGTTTTCGGCTACTGCAGTACTTTCAATGTGCAGCATATTCAACGTTAAATCGGTTATAGGCTTGTCGGCAGTAATGGTGTTCGCTTTTATTGGTGCTGTTGTTTCACAAAGTGAGGTAGTGGCACAGGCACAAAGCTTTTTGTTCAGTTTGCCACCGGTAAACATTACGGTTATATTGTTTTTTCTTATTCTTTTAGCTTCGCTTATAGGTTTTATTGCAGTTAAAAAATTCAATTTTGAAAGGTTGGTGAAAATGTATGAAGCTTGAAATCATCAGTGTTACCAAGAAGTATGGTGATAAAAAAGCTGTAGATAATCTGAGTCTTACTCTTACAAACGGAGTTTATGCTCTTTTGGGGGCAAACGGTTCAGGCAAAACAACTCTTATGAGAATGATAGCGGATGTTTTAAAGCCTACTATGGGTGTAATACGTCTTGACGGTGAGGAGATTTGCAAGCTGAATGCAGAATACCGAAATCTTATAGGCTATCTTCCACAGAATTTCGGCTACTATAAAGATTTTACGGCAGAGGATTTTCTTTATTATTTTTGTGCTCTTAAAGGTATCAACGGTTCGTTCAGAAAAAGTCGCACAGAGGAACTGTTGGAATATGTAGATTTATACAGCGAAAGAAAAAAGAAAATCAAAACCTTTTCTGGCGGTATGCGGCAGAGATTAGGCATAGCTCAGGCTCTTTTAAATAATCCTGCCATTCTTATACTTGACGAGCCAACGGCAGGGCTCGACCCGAAAGAGCGAATCCGTTTTCGTAATCTTATGACGGAAATGTCAAAGGACAGAATTGTGATTTATGCTACACACATTGTGTCGGATATATCTTTCATTGCTGACAGAGTGCTTATTATGAAAGAAGGCAGAATTGTTGCTGACGGAACAGTACAAAGCCTTACAGAAAGTGTAAAGGATAAGGTGTGGAGCATAAAAGCAAAACGCGAAGCGCTTTCTTCAATTCAAAAGAGTTTTATTGTGGGTGAAGTGTTTTCGGAAGGTGACAGTCTTATCTCATTAAGGCTTATTTCAAACGAAAAGCCTTGTGATAATGCTGAGCCTTGTGAGCCTGATTTGAGCGATGTTTATCTGAATTTCTTCGGGGAGGTGTCAACAAATGAAAACAATCGTACGGTATGAGCTTAAAAAGATTTTTCAAAACAAGCTTTTCATAGGTGCTTTTGTTATATGCCTTGTGGCCATGATTGCACTGTCTTCGATTGCAGTATATCAGTATAATGTCGGCACAAGAGGTCATTTTGATATGACACTTATGAAGGGAGAAAAGGCTCCCGAGGTGTTTGTGTCAGATGATAATATTAATGAGCTGAGGGGAAGGGTTGACGCTTTTGAGAATCGGGATGAAATATACTATGAAAGCCATGAGGCGCATCTGAGCGACTATGAAAACGGCGGAACGATATATTACGGCAAGTATGATATCAATATTACCGATATCTTTTTTATGTATGAAACCGGTAAAATAACAGAAGATGAGTTTAATAAGCTGATGTCAAACAGCCCAAAAACTTCAATAAAAAAAGAGTTTCTGCCTGAATATATAAGGTTGTATTGGAGCGTGCAGGAATATGAACAGCTTGAAAGAAACATTGAGCGAGAAGAGTATTTTGCAACAGTCAACGAGGAGGGGGAGTATTACAGTGCCTACAATGCGTTTCTTGCAAAGCAACACAGGGAAATGTTAAAAAACGGCTTTGTTTCAGGCTATGATTACGGCTGGGAGAATTTCTACTCCATGCTCTCTGAGGATATAGGCCTTTTTCTTGCAATTATAATAATCTTCGGCCTTTGTAACGTGTTTACCTCTGAATATTCACTTTCTGTTGATGCGTTTTTGCTTTCAAGTAAAAAAGGCAGAGGTACACTTGCAAGCGGAAAAATAATTGCATCACTGATTTATACCGCCATTTGCTTTGCGATATATGTTCTGTTGGCTCTTATTATCAGCTTTATTTTTCTTGGAACGGAAGGTATGAATGTAGGTCAGGGCGAAAGTCACCTGACAAGGCTTTTTACGGTTGTTCCGTTTATTCTTGTCGGCTGTATTTCTCTTTGCTTTATCACTCTTGCGGTGTCAGTGCTTTGTAAAAAGCAGATTACCTCGGTTGCTGTTTCTTCAATGCTTTGCTTACTGCCGTTTTTGGCGCCGCTCATAGTATCTGTTAACAATCAGTATGTTTCACAATTTTTGGATATGATGCCTGTTAACGTGGTTTTCGGAAGATACATATCCAGAACGAGCCATGTTTATCTTGACGGAGCGTTTATTGATATACGTTATTTCTTTCCTCTTGTTGCAGTGGCGGTCATTGTTTTTTGCCTGTCGTTGATTTATAAGAGATATACAAGTCATCAAGTTAGTAATTGATATCCAAAACAAAAAAGCACCGACACTTTCGCGTCGGTGCTCAGACTGTCGATAAAAGCACAAGAACAACAATGCTATTTTTTCTTGAATAAGAAAACGAAAAAGCTAAGACTTATATACACATAAAAATCGTACAAAGCATCGAGCTTTGTACGATTTTCGCATTGTTTTGCCCTTTTTTTGCCCTCTCGGAGTACCTTTGTACACCTTCGGGGCAAAGAAAAGGTCATCTTGCACCTTTCTCGACAAGCTGAAAGCACCGACACTTTTGTGTCGGTGCTTCGTTGATTTTTACGGTGACAGAATTAGTCGTCGTCTTCCTCGTCAGCTTCTTCAACTTCAATTTCGAACTCGAGAAGTTCGCCGCAAGCGGGGCAGTCAACGTTGCCGTCGTCGTCAATTGCATCAAGGTCGATGCAGACGGTTTCGCCGCAAGCGGGGCATTCAATTTCAACAAAGTTTTCATCTTCGTCGTCGCAGCAGCAGTCACAGCAGCAATCGTCGTCATCGTCGAATGCTTCGTAAACATATTCTTCTACGTCGTCGAGGTCGCTGTCGATTTCTTCAACATATTCAGCGAGATCGCAAAGGTCCTCGTCAATGTCAGAGAGGTCGGAAACGATTTCGTCAAGAGTATCGATTACAGCGGCAAAGAGCTTTGTGCACTTGTCGTTTTCATCGAGATCAAGACCTTCCATAAGGCCTCTGAGGTAGGCCACTTTTTCTGATGCAGTCATGTTGTTGTCCTTTCCGGATAATATCCTGTGTGAATTATGCTCTGCCCAAATATTCGCCGGTTCTGGTGTCGATTGAAATCATTTCGCCTTCGTTGATGAAAAGGGGAACCTTGACTTCTGCGCCGGTTTCGAGCGTAGCGGGTTTTGTGGTGTTGGTTGCTGTGTTGCCTGCAAAGCCGGGGTCGGTCTTTGTAACCTGAAGTTCAACGTTGTTGGGCGGTTCAACACCGAAAACGTTGCCCTTGTAGGACAGTACGCGGCAGGTCATATCTTCCTTAACAAATTTGAAGTTGTCGGGAAGGTCGGATGCGTTGACGGGAATCATGTCGTAGGTTTCGGGGTCCATGAAGTAGTAAAGGTCGCCGTCGTTGTAGGAGTACTGGCATTCCTTGCGCTCAACAAAAGCGGTGGGGAACTTGTCTGTGGGGCTGAAAGTGCGCTCGATAACTGCGCCAGTGATTACGTTGCGGACCTTCGTACGAACGAAAGCTGCACCCTTACCGGGCTTAACGTGCTGGAATTCAATGATTTGAAGAACGTTGCCTTCCATTTCAAAGGTAACGCCGTTTCTGAAATCGCCTGCAGTAATCATAGTTTATTATTCCTCCGATTTGAATAGATTACCTTAGTATTCTATACCATAACGCGCAATTTTTCAACCCCTTTTTTGTTGTGTTGTTGCATTATTAAAGATATTCCCGAAAATAAATTAAATTTCAGTAAAAAAACTGTTGAAATGCGTATTTATGTGATATACTCGAAGCGAAGCAGGGTACGGCGGCTTGCGCAAGCTCTTGCCGTATCAATGCGCGGACGAAAGGAACGGATTTATGAAAAGAATAATATGCATTCTGCTTGCCTTTATTATGCTTGCGTTGTCGGCTTGTACGGGCGGCGGAAGCGATACCGAAGCAACAACCGGAGAAGCGCCTTCCCAGACCACTACGGAGGATTCTCGTACGGTAAGGCTGACCTTCCCCGAGGGTATGACGCTCAGCGAAATTGCACTCAAGCTTGAGGAAAACGGTGTGTGCTCCGCTTCGGAGTTTATGGCGGCGGCAGATGATGCGACCTTTGCGGCGGATTACTCCTTTGCGTCGGGGCTCACAAAAGAAAACAGAGCGTTTCTTCTTGAAGGTTACATTTTTCCCGACACCTATGATTTCTTCCGCGGAGAGAGTGCTCGCAAAGCGCTCAGCCGATTTTTGATTAATGCCGAAACGAAATTTGACGGTCTTGAAGAAAAAGCGGCGGCTCTCGGTTACACACTTGACGAAATAATCACAATTGCATCCATTGTGCAGGAAGAAGCCACCTCTCCCGAAATGGCAAGGGTGTCTTCTGTGCTTCACAACCGCCTTGATGACGGCATGCAGCTTCAATGCGACGTCACCATAGCGTACCTTAAAAACAGCGTGATGCCCTATCTTGACGGTGATGTGGAAAGATACAACGCCTATTACAACACATACAAATGCCCTGCACTGCCCACGGGTCCCATCTGCAGTCCCGGCATGGACGCGGTGATAGCGGCGCTTAATCCCGCGTATACCGACTACCTTTTTTTTGTGACGGACAAGGCTGACCCAACGGTTTTCTACTATTCGGGCGACTATGATGAGCACCTCAAAAACTGCGAGACGGCAGGCTGGTAATTGAGAAACGCGTTTTTGGGCAGTATATTTTCGTCATATTGAACGAAGATTTTCTATCCCCCTTGACTTTGAAGTTGAGGGGGATAAAATTAAACTGAAATTAAAAAAGAGGGGATGAACAAATGAAAACTTACACCACAAAAGAAAGGAACATGTACCTTGTCGGTCTCATAGGTCAGAATATGATTTATCAGATCATCGGCACAGGTTTGTATTTCTACTTGCAGAGCGTAATTTTCCTGCCCGCTATGGCTACGGGTATCTTCATGGCAATTGCAAGAATATGGGACGCAATCAATGACCCGATGATGGGTACCATTGTTGACAAGACGAGAACAAAGTACGGCAAGTGCAGACCGTATCTTCTTTACTGTCCTGCAATCATCGGTATCATTACGGTGCTGTGCTTCTGCAACAGCATGTATTCGGCCGACGCAAGCCTTGCCAAACGCGCATTTATCATCGGCTGGGCGGCTATTTCTTACATCCTTTGGGGTATGAGCTACACTGTAGGCGACATTCCTCTGTGGGGCATCATTTCACTCATGACCGAAGTTGAAAAAGACAGAAGCAACCTCATTGCCCTTGCAAGAGTTGTTGCAGGTGTCGGCGGAGGTCTTGTGCTTGCACTCATCACTCCTGCCTCTCAGGCGGTTGGTATTGCACTTGAGGGTGTTGTCGGCGAAAAGAAAAGCCAGCAGGTTGGCTTCATTCTTGTGGCGCTTGTGTTCACAGTCATAGGTACGGTTATGTTCCAGATGACGGGCCTTTTCACAAAAGAGCACGTTGAACAGCCCGAAGGTGAAACAAACAGTCTCAAGCAGAACTTCAAAATGATGTGGGACAACAAGCCCTTCCGTGCCCTGCTTGTATCAGGTGTGCTGAGGAGCCCATCTCTGCTTCTGCAGAACATTGCGATGACTCTGCTTTCTTACTACTACGGCAACTATTACGGCAACTACCTTGTTTATATGGCAGTTCTCGGCGGTTCAATTTTTGTGGGCATGTTTGCCGCAATGGCGGTTGCGCCTAAGCTTTCCGAGAAGATGGACAAGAAAAAGCTCTACGTGTGGTCTTCCATCATAGGCGGTGTACCGTACGGCTTGATTTACGTTGTATATAAGCTTGCGCCGACTTCGCTTGACCAGCCCTTCTGGGTTGCAGTCTGCTTTGTTCTCTTTGCAATTTCAGGCGCAGGCACGGGCGTTCTCAATGTGCTGCAAACGGTTATGATTGCAGACACGGTTGACTATGAGGAATACACAAACGGCAACCGTCCCGACGGTGTTTTCTTCTCAGGTCAGTCCTTCATCACAAAGCTTTCAACGGGTATCTGCTCAATTATTTCAAGTGCAGGTTATGCAATTGTCGGCTTCAGCGCAGACAACGTTGAAGCTTGCAACCTTGCATTGAAAGCAGGTGCTTCCTTTAAAGCGGATTTCCCCGAATATGCATCCATGATGTTCTTCCTTTGCTCAATTCCGCCTGCAATCGGTATGCTTCTTTCTGTGATTCCCATGAAAGGATACAACCTTACCAATGCGGAACATAAACGTATACTTGCTGAGTTGGTTGAAAAGCGCTCGGCAGACCGTCAATAAAGGCACGGTCTGAAGGTTTTCGCCGTTTTGAGTGTCTTTGCGGCAAGAGAAACCTTTAATAAAAACAAAAGCGTTGGGTGTAAGGCGTTGTACCCGTAAGGATACAACGCCAGTTTTATTCGCCATACGGCGAGTTGTATTGCTTCGCAGTTTTATTGTGCTTCGCACAGTGTTATTCGCTTCGCGAGTTTTTGTGGCGAATAAAATAACACTGAATCCGAAGGATTCAATAACACTATTGTCCGGGGACAATAATATCACTCTGCCGCAAGGCAGAATAACACTTGAAAAACTTTTCCGTTTTCTGTATAATTTATATAGAGGTGGTATTTATGGCGGATAGTATTTTGCGGGATAAAGCTAAAGAGTTTGCAAAAGAAATAGTTTTTGCTTGCCGAGATATGAAAAATAATAAAAAAGAATCTGTCCTGATAAATCAGCTTCTTCGCTCAGCAACTTCTATCGGTGCAAATATACACGAAGCACAATATGCACAGGGAACCAAAGATTTTATATCAAAATTAGAGATAGCACAAAAAGAGTGCTATGAAACAGAGTATTGGTTAGAACTTCTTTTTGAAACTGACTGTTTATCTGAAGAAAATTATAAAAAGTTACATAATGATTGCGGAGCAATCAGAAGGATGCTTATTTCTTCGTTGAAAACAATCAAAGCCAATAACTCAAAGGAGAGTATGTAATGATAAAGGGATATAGTTTTAAAATTGAAAACATATTTCAGATGTTTAAAAAGCATTATTGTCCTGTTTGCAGTGCTGCATTATCTAAAAGAAAAGTTTCGGAAATTGTTAATTCTGAATCTCCAGAAGCTAAAAATCATGATTTCTGGGTCGCTGACACTTTTGTAAAAGGTGATATGAAATTTACGCATATTGAGCTTTATTGTAATCAATGTAATAAGTACTACACAATTAAAGTGGCGAAGAAAAATAAGTTTTAACAGCGCACTTACTCACCACCAAAGGTGTAAGTGTTAAAAATGAGAGGTAATACGGATATCCGCATTACCTCTTTTTTGTGTCCTTAGTAAGCCTGCTCTAACCCGACGCTTTTGTTGTGTGTTACACGTTTGCGGATATATGGGAAGGCGTGGCTTAACCTTCAACGTTGCACCCCTGCGTTCTCCGACGGGAGAACGCAGGGCGCGTGTGCCCTGCAGGTGTTTTGTGGCTGAGCCGGGGGTGCACACGCGGTACCCGCCGCCGCGCAGCTGAACGCGAAGCCGCCCCGCGCCCTGCGCGGCTTTGCCGCGCGGGCGGCGTTCGCCGTGCCGCGTTTCACGCGGCGCGCGGGGCGGCTTCTGCGGCGGCGGGCAGCACGGCTGAAGATGCAACCGCGCCAAAAAGCCGCGCAGTAACCTGCGCGGCTCAGTCTGTCGGAATGTTATTTATACTGCTCCAGATACGCCCTCACCGACCTCGTCATTTCCTTTGAAAAGTCGGAGTTGTACTTTCTTTCACAGAACGCCTTGATCCAGCGGTCGTAGTTTTCCACACTGCAGTTCTTCACAAGCATGCTGCGAAGTTGAGCTTCGTCAAGGCGGTGATATTGGTTTTCGTGCACAACAAAATCAAGACCTGCACGAACAGGCTTCTTTCTGTCAATCTGCTGCTGAGTGGGGTATCCGAAAACAAGCATTGCAGCAGGGAAAACGAACTCGGGCAGATTGAGCATTTCGCGGTGAATTTCAATGTTTTCCATTATGTCACCGATGTAACAAGAGCCGATACCCAGAGACTCAGCGGCGGTTACTGCGTTCTGGGCGGCAATCAGTGCATCGTTCACCGCAAGCAGAAAATCACCTTCTCCTAAATCGCGCGGCTCGCAGCCTGCAAAACGGAACGCGTCATACCATTTGAGGCAGTCCGCGCAGAAGATGAGCACAAGCTTCGCGTCTGCAATGAACGGCTGATTGTCGCACGATACGCTGA
Source organism: Acutalibacteraceae bacterium (assembly GCA_045590055.1). Lineage (GTDB taxonomy): Bacteria > Bacillota > Clostridia > Oscillospirales > Acutalibacteraceae > UBA6857. Next base: position 26,672 of record JAZNQF010000047.1, on the reverse strand, counting down.
GCTTTTCTTTAAGTGCACGGTCTGTTATGTTAAGTATTGTGTAAAGCTGCTGGTTGCCTGCTGTGGGTGCCATGGTTGCCGCAAGCAGAATCTTGTTCACATCTGCTTCGTCAATCGCACGGTCGGTGAAAACTCGCACCGATTTGCGCTCACACAGTTGCCTGATAACCTCATTCATGTTGCATTACCACCTGTTTTCAACGTATTCGCAAAAGGCAAAAAGGTCTTTGATTTCAAGCTTTGTTCCGTCGTCGAGGGTGACGTCACCGTTCCATAAGCCGTAAACCTGGTGACAGTTCATTCTGCCAACCTTGAAATCAACGTCACTGTGGTTGTCAAAGGTCGGCTGTATTGTCATGTTGAACCTGCCGTCCTCGGAAATGAACTTCCACGGCTCCATGAATCTGTCTTTTGGGAACTTTTCAACGTCAACCGCACCGATTTTGTGTGCCTTGCCGTCATAGAAAAGGCAGGTTTCCGTTGCGTGACTTTCGTTGCCGATTGCCCACGTTATCTCAAAGCCGAAAAGGTGCTTTTCGCCTTTTTCATCCGTCAGGTACGTTGAGCCGCTGCCCCAATACCACACAAGTCGGTGGGGAGTGTTCACGCGTCCCCAATCGAGCGCGCAGAATGCCGTATCTTTGGAGAATTCATAAACAAAATCGCCGTAACGGAAGGTGCCGCCGCAGGGCATGCACATTTGCTTTGTGGTCATAAAAAACATTGTGTCACCTTCATCAAACGGCAGTACCGTGGTGATGTTTTCACTTCCCTCGGGTATATCCATGCTGATGTTGCACTCAACCAACTTGCCCTTGTGCATCTTTTTGTAATAAAGTGTGCGCTCTGTTTCTTTGGTGTGAAAATCAAACTCAGCCTTGCCGATTCTGTCGCAGAAACGGCAGGGAACGTCAATTTTGTTGAGCGGTGCGTGCTTGTTGCCGCCAACGAAAAACTGTCCTGCATCAACAATGACTTCGCCTTTGACAAGGTCGGTCAGCTTTGCGGCAACGTAGCCGCCAACGGTGACGTTTGCAAAGCTGATGAGAAGCTGTACCTTGCCGTCAGTGATGGTGTAAAAATCCCACTCCTTGCGGCTGATGAGTTTCTTCTTAACTGTCTTGCGGTCATATTCAAACACGTTGTGCCTTGCCCAGCCTTTTGCAAGCAGCTTGCCGTCAGGGCTCAGCAGAGGGGTTTTTTCGGTGTATTCTGTCTGCTTTGATTTTTCTTTCCACTCAGTGAACGGGATATATGTACGCGGAAGTTCGTTGCTCATGGTAATCTCTCCTTGTATCTTTGTTTTTCACTCAGTAAGACCGTACTGTCTGTATTTGTCGAGAATCATTTTGTAAAGCATACGGTTGCTGAAATACTGACGGTACGTTGCAGATTTCTCTTTTCCGTCTGCTTTCAGTTTTTCCATTTGCTCACTCTCATAATCTGCCTGCTTTCTGATATCAGCAAGCATTTTTTCAAAAGCTTCTAACCGTGTCATAATACCTCCGGAGATGTTTTTACAGAAATAATTATGAATTAAGTCAATATCACGGGTGCAGACTGTCTGCACCGATTGTACGGACAACGTTGCAAGTCGGAGTTGTTCAGTTGTATTTCTTATATAATATCGGAAGAATTTCACAAAGGTTGCGGTATTCCACACAACAATGTTCCGCCATGCCTTTTGCCATATCTTCGGTTATAATTAGCTTTCGCAATAAACGGTTTTTCATGGTTTTTCCAAGCCAGAAACGGCTGATTATAAACAAGCCGTTTTCGGTTTGCCTGAAAATATGAGCCATTTCCGTGTGCCTGACCAGATTGTTGAAAGCACCGACGTGACCGCATACGATTGTTTGAACGTTGTTTTCTTCCATAGCCCGTTTTGAAAAGCCGAATTCTTCAGGAGTAACAAAATCAATTCTTAAAGGTAATTTTGCGCTGCCGATTTTTTCTGTCGGATAATGGGTGTTGTTCTGAAAAGGCGGACGTGACTTTTGATTAAAATATCTCTTATTTTTCTTTGAATATCCTATTCCGTAATGCGCACCGGGGAACCACACCTGATAACGCTCTTTTGCTTGCGGATGCCACCAGAACCACCAATCAATCATTTCAGCCGTAATTTCAGGCATCGGACACGTCATTGATACAAGGTACGTGCCGTCATCCATTTTTACAAACCCGATTTCCTTCTGCAACTGAGTATCGGATAAAATATCGTTCTTTTGGTCAAACGGTGTTTTGGTTATTTTGTTTTTTATAAGAGCATCTGCGATATCGGAAGGAATCTGCGGCAGGGGCTTTTTAAATAAATCGGTTATTTCCATTTGATAAAATCTCCATAACGTTTATTTGTTTTTCGACAGCAGACACACGCTTTCAACATGCCTTGGGACAACAGCGTGAATAAAAATGCCGTTATCTACGTTGCCCACACGGCCCTCGGCGTCAGGAATATGTCGTTGATCACAACGGTTTATTTTTCATTGAGCAACTGATTTATCCGTTCAACCGGAAAAGAATCTTCTATATCTTCGATGATAAAGTCGGAGTTCGGAAGTGAAGGCCAGTTGACGATGGAAAGGTACTCATCAACACATTTTCTGTCAATAATCACTTTCCCGCTGCCTGCCCAATGCCGGTCTTGTCCATTTCGTTTTATCCCAGAAATCCAATACTCTTCACCGGTCTCAATGTCATAGTAGTTTCCTTGAATCCCCTGACATTTTTGAAAAGCATGGTTGTTAAAATAGATGGTTTTACCGGTTTTTGATTCTTTGACATTACCAATCCAAGCCGGACCGTTATCTGCATAACCGGTTTTCAATTCAATGTATTTGATATTCATCATATACCTCCTAAAACATACGGCAGGGATCATCATTCAACCTGTGGTCACGACCCGGATCGAGACATCAATACGACTGATTCAACATGGCTCGTCTGCGGGAACATGTCCACTGCAGACAAACGCTTTACACTGTAGCCGTGCTTTTCAAACAGGCCGCAATCCCTTGCAAGTGTGGCAGGGTCGCAGGAGACGTAAACGATTCGGTCAGGGGCGAAGCGCACAACTGTGTCAATGAGCTGAGGTGCGCAACCCTTGCGCGGCGGGTCAAGCACAATAACGTCGGGGTGCAGCCCCTCTTTTTCAAGCTCCTGCGCTGCCTTTTCGGCATCAGCGCAGATGAAACGTGCGTTTGTGATGCCGTTGAGCTGAGCATTGAGCTTTGCGTCTTCAACCGCTTCGGGTATGATTTCAACACCGATGAGCTGCTTCACCTTTGATGCCATGGAAAGACCGATTGTGCCGGCTCCGCAGTAGAGGTCAAGCAGGGTTTCTTCACCTGTGAGACCGGCATATTCTGCCGCTTTTGTGTACAGCTTTTCTGCCTGGTCGCGGTTAACCTGATAAAATGAGAGTGGGGATATTCTGACTCTTACCGAGCAGAGTATGTCCTCAATGTAATCTCTGCCGTAGAGAGTTGTGCATTTTTCACCGAGGATGACGTTGGTGTTCTTTTTGTTGACGTTGACAACCACGCTCACAATTTCTTTCACCGTGTCCGTCAGCGCGGTAATAAGGTCGTCTGCATGAGGCAGGCGGTCTGCATTTATAACGGGGCAGACCATAATTTCACCCGTGGCACTTGCTTGCCTGATGTAAAGATGCCTGAGTATGCCCTTGCCGGTGCTTTCGTTGTATACGCTGACTTTGTTGAGCTTTGCCCAAAGATTGAAAACTTCTGAAATGCGGTTGAATACGTCAGGCTGAAGGCGGCAGCTTGTGCACGGAATAATGCGGTGGCTTCTTTGTGAATAAAAGCCCGTAACAACGTTACCGTCTGCATCCGTGCCCACGGGAAGCTGAGCTTTGTTGCGGTAGAAGTCGGGTGAGTGAGCGCCGATGAACTGCTCAACGTCAATGCTGATGTGCCCGAGACGGCTGAACGCGTTTTCCACGAGGCTTTTTTTAGCATCGCACTGTGCACTGTATGCAATATGCCTGAAGCAGCAACCGCCGCAACGCGCATAAACCTCGCAGTCAGGCTCAACCCTGTCCGGCGAGGGGGTGATGACTTCCTTCACCGTGCCTACGGCATAGCTGCTTTTGACCTTGATGATGTGCGCTTTTACGGTGTCGCCTACAGCGGTGCCGTTCACAAACACGGCAAGACCGTCATGCCTGCCAACGCCGCTTCCCTCACTTGTAAGGGAGTCGATTTTTATTATTATATCGTCGTTTTTACGAAGCAAAATATATCACCCTAAAAAATAATTACAGGAGACAAAGCGTCTCCTGTAATTATACATTCATACGGCACTCTTTTGCAAGAGCTATTTTTGCCTGCCTTTGTGCTCGGGTAGGGTGAAGGATACACACAAACCGCCGAGATGGGATTTTTCTGCCCAGATTTTACCGCCGTGGGCTTCAACAATCTCCTTGCAGATTGCAAGCCCGAGACCTGCAACCTTGCGTCCCTCGTCTGAGGTGTAAAGCGGCTCAAAGATTACGTTCATTTTGTCCTCGTCAACACCAACACCGCTGTCGCTGATGGAAATAACCATGTTTTTGCCCTGATGAGACAGCGCGATTTCAATAATTTTTTCGTTGTTTGAAAAATGCTTGAGCGAGTTTGTGACAAGGTTTCCTATAACCCTGCGAATCTTCTGGTGATTGATGCATACTTTTCTGCCCGGTGCGTTGTTTACAACAACAACCTTCACGCCCTCGAGTTCAAGTTCCTCACAGTAATACTCACTGAGCATCTCGCAGATTTCTTCCGAGCAGAAAACCTCTTTGAAAAAGCTTTGGTCCATGCTGTAACCGAGATATTCGTCAAAGTCACTCACAAGGTTGCGGATTTCAACAGATTTTGCATACACCGTGTCAAGATAGCGTATGCGCCTTTCTTCCGCAAGGTCTTGTTGGCGAAGCCTTTCGGTATAGCCCATGATTGAGGTGAGCGGCGTTTTGATGTCGTGTGAGATGGATGCGATGATACGCCGTTGATTTTCCTGCTCGTGTTTAACGCTCTCTTTTAGGTCGCACAAGCGGTTATATACCTTTGCGGCGTAGGAGCGATTTGTCATTCTTTCGGGTTTGTCGTCGCTGTCAAAATTCTGCAGGCTGTTGTAAATTTTACGGTACGGCCTGAGCATGATGAGGTATATCGTCATGCCGAAAACAGCAAGAATCGCAAACATTGCCGCGGCGGCAAAGGCATAGATTCTGACGATGAAGGTTGTGTCTGTGAGGTAGCTTCTGTCAACAGCGGCAGAGCTTTTTATTGTGTAAGCTACACCGTTGAATTCAAAATCATCCTTAACAATAATGTCGAATTTACTCCACACTCTGTCACTTGTTTTTGCAACAACGCCGGTTTCTTCGGTTTCAATGCGTACGATAACGTCGGCGTACAAATCCACAATGTCATTCCAATTCTGCGTGTCTTCTTCAAGGCAGAGACGCCGGATGATTTCGCTGTTGCGCGCGGTGAGAATACGCTTGTCGTTTTCAAGGTAAACCTTGAGTGCGGAAGAAACCGTCATCTGATAAAGTGTGCCGAAAAGCACAGTGGTGCAACTGATGATAAATATAATTGCGGCAACAAGGCCTTTACTTGTTTTCATGGCATCATTCAATCGGAATCACAAATTTGTAGCCGACACCCCAGATGGTTTTGATATATTCGTTGTTGCGGTCGAGCTTGTCCCTAAGGCTTTTGATGTTGACGGCAACCGTGCCGATATCACCGAATTCCGTGTCCCATACGGAACTGAAAATCTGTTCTCTTGAAAGAACTCTGCCGGCATTTTTCATCAAGTATTCAAGAAGTTGGAATTCTCTTGTTGAAAGGGGCACAAGCTTTTTGTCTCGGTAGACTTCCACATTGTCTGTGTGAAGCTCAATGCTTCCGATTTTGATTATGCCGCCCGGTGCTACGTCTGAGCGTTTCTCGCGGCGGATATGTGCTTTGACCCTTGCGACAAGTTCTTCAACAACAAAAGGCTTTGATATGTAATCGTCTGCGCCCATTTCGAGACCGACGACGGTGTCAACTGTTTTACTTTTTGCTGTGACAAAGATGATGGGGCAGTTTACTGTGTCGCGTATGCGGCGGCAGACTTCAAGGCCGCTGATGTTGGGCATCATGATATCAAGGATGATGAGGTCAAGCTCGCTTCTGTTTTGTTCAATTTGCTTGAGCGCGTTGTTTCCGTCGTTGACAATGATCGTTTCAAAGCTTTCGTCATTTAATGCATCTGCAATAAGCTGAGCAATTGCAATATCATCGTCAGCGATAAGTATTTTGACCATAGTTAAACTTCCTTTCGTTTGGGGTATGGTAATATACAATATCATATTACTACAAATTGTAAAAAAAATAAATAGCGGATAAAAAGTTTTAAAGTTTTTTGTAAATGATAATAATTTAGTCAAAAGCAGATTTTATGTTGGAGGAAAAACAAAAAGTTTTCTCGGTTGACACTTTTGCCGTAAATCTTCCTTTTACGTCTTGACTTTTTACGAATAGTTATATAAAATGTCACGAAAGCACAAATTTCGTATTATCAAAGCACAGTTGCCGGAGTATACGGCAAAAGAAAGAGGTCTTTAAAAATGCTTAACGAGCAACAGAAAAAACAACTCATGGACAATATGGCGGACAATCTGCACATGCTGCGTTCAAGACTCGGTCTTACTCAGGATGAAATTGCAAAGATGATCGGTGTCAGCAGGCACACAATACTGTCAATTGAAAGCAAGAAGAGAGAAATGTCATGGAACACTTTCCTTTCACTCATCCTTGTTTTCACAAAAAACAGAGATACCGACAAGCTGCTCAACATCCTTGAAATATACACGGATGACCTCAACGCACATCTCAAACTGAGATGGACTGTTGACGAAGGTTGAGTTAAACGAGGAAACAGATATCCGCTCCGACAAACAGACGGGGCGGTTTTGTTTTGAAAGGAGAAAAATATGGGTAACGTAGAAAAACTCAAAGAGCTGATTGAGAAAAGCAAAAGCATCGTATTTTTCGGCGGTGCAGGTGTGTCCACACAAAGCGGCATACCCGATTTCCGCAGTGCAGACGGACTTTACAGTGAGTCATACGGTGCAGTTTCACCCGAGACGGTGCTCAGCCACGACTTTTTTGTGCACCACACTGCTGAGTTTTATGAGTTCTACAAGTCGAAAATGCTCTATCCCGACGCGCAACCTAATGCGGCACATTTTGCATTGGCTGAGCTTGAAAAACGCGGCAAACTCAAAGCGGTTATAACACAGAACATTGACGGTCTGCACCAGAAGGCAGGCAGTGAAACCGTGCATGAATTGCACGGCTCTGCAATGAGAAATAAGTGCATGAAGTGTAAGAAGGTCTTTTCTCTTGACTACGTGATTGAAAGTAACGGAGTGCCTGTGTGCAACGTGTGCGGCTCCACAATCAAGCCTGACGTGGTGCTTTACGGTGAAATGCTTGATGATGACGTATGGGAAAAAGCCGCAAAAGCAACGGCTGAAAGCGATTTGCTCATTGTGGGCGGTACATCGCTGGCGGTTTATCCTGCGGCAAACATTGTACGCTACTTTGATGGGGACAACATTGTGCTCATCAACATGAGTGAAACCCAGTTTGACAAGAAGGCGAGCCTTGTTATAAGGGAGCCTATAGGTGACGTGTTTGAGCAGGCGATGAAGCTGCTCTGATGTCCGGAATAAAAGCGGGCGACATGAAAAAAGCAAGTGAAAAGCGGTTGGGTTTTGATGCCTGACCGCTTTTGGTAAGGCCGAAGGCGCGAAGCGACTGAGGCAAAGGCGGGGTGAAACACCGCGCGGTTTGCGAATGCAAACCGCCGCCCGCCGCCGCGTGTGCGTGCGTTGCTGTGACGGGCGCGCGGAGATGGCCTTCAGGTGCATAATGCGTTGCAACGCGCGGTGCGGATCAGGGGCAAGCACACGGATTTTCGCTTCGCACTGAGTGGTGGTACGAATGAAGCGCTTGGCATGCGAAAATCCCGACCGGTTGCCCTGCGGGCAACCGGTCGCGGCGGCGGGCGGCGGAGCGTCGCTGACGCTCCGCTTTGATGCGCCTTGATTTATTTCCGGCGTAAGATGAAAAGAAAATGTCAAGCCAACGCAAAAGCAGTCAGGACTCGATGTCCCGACTGCTTTTAACGTCTAAACAGAGCTTTCGCCTTTTAAATAAAACCTTCGTTTTATTTGACTCGCGTTGGCGCTCCTGCGTTTTAGGTTTAGTCGGACTAAAGGGTGGGGAGAAAGGATGCAGGATGGCATTTTCTCTCTGTGACGGTGTATGAAGATACTCCGAGGAGAGAAAAATGTCAAGCCAACGCAAAAGCAGTCAGGATTCGATGTCCCGACTGCTTTTAATGTTTAAAAAGATATTTCGCCTTTTAAATAAAACCTTCGTTTTATTTGACTCGCGTTGGCGCTCCTGCGCCTTTATCCCCACCCGCCTTACTTGGTATGAGAGGCGCGAATTCCTTCAAGTTCCTCAAGAATCTTTGCGTGTTTCTCTTCTGTGAGGAAATATCCGTGGATGGGAAGTGCCTGAAGCACACAGCCGATTGCGGGGACGATGGTGATAAGAATGAGCATTGCCGTTGTGATTTCGGGGTAGGTTGCCGCGAAATCAAGGGTGAATTCCTTGCCTGCTGCAGAAGCCTGCGCAATCTTGTCGGTGAGCTCGTTGATGGTGTCCGTGTAATTTACAAAGTGGAAAATCACGTTTGTGATAACCGCGGTGATGGCGGCGGTGAGCTTCGAGGTGAAGTTGAGGCCCGAGAAGAAAACGCCGTCGTTGCGCTTGCCTGTTTTGTGCTCCATATAGTCAACGCTGTCTGCAATCATCGTGGTGTTGTATACGTTGGTGAAGCCAGTGAGGAAGCCGCCGAAGAAAAGCATAATGCCCATAAAAATCAGATGCTTGTAGCCTACAAGGAAAATGAGAATATAGGGCACGGCGTTGAGGTATGAGCTGAGCAGATACATCTTCTTTTTGCCGAACTTTTTGGCGAACCACGTGCTTGTTGCCATTGCGCTAACCATACCAACAAGGAAGGGGCCGCCGAGCTTGATGAGCCAGAGTGTCTCGCTTCCGCCGTTACCGAGCACCCATTTGCAGAAGTAAATACCTGCTGAAAGCATGAGTGTTTTGGTGCAACCAAGTATATTTGCGCTGAGAGTGCGCAGGAAAAGCTTGTTTTCCCACATGAGCTTGAGGTTTTCGCGAAGTCCCGTGTCCTTCTCTTTGGGAGCTTGAGTTATTCTTTCGCGGATGAAAGCGAAGGGAAGACGGAAAAGTGAGCCGCCGATGATGGCGATAAGTGCAATTGCAAGCAGATAGCCCTGTGGCTCGGAGAAGAAGGCGAGGTTTGAGTTTGCTTTGCCCGTGTTTTCAAACAAGCCGATGTCGATTGCACCGAGAGCATCTTTGATGGGATAGAAGGCAACAACTGCAAGTGCGCCTGCGCTGGAGATGATTCTTGCTGCAGAAATGAGCTTTGAGCGCTTCTGTTCGTCGGGTGTCATAAGTGAGGTTACACCCCACAGAGGAATGTCACCGAGGGTGTAGAGTGTTTCCCAAAGAAGGAAACTGAAAATTATGTACACAATCTTGACAGCAACGGGTGCTTTGACAATGGGCAGGAAAAGCAGAATGGTTGTTATTGCAATCGGGAAGGGGACAAATTTAAGGTAGGGTCTGCATTTGCCCCAACGTGTGTGGGTTTTGTCAACCACGGTGCCCATGATGATATCGTTGAGGGCGTCCCATACGCGTGAGATACCCATGATGATGCTGACAGCAATGGTGGGTACGATGAGAATGTCGGTGTAAAACACCTGAAGTACGGAGCCTACAACCGAATATATGAGGTTCTGACCGAGCATACCGCACAAATATACGTTGCGCTCTTTGCCTGAATAATCTCCGATATCCTTTGTAGCATCGGGGTAGGATTTGCAAAGCAGTTCCTTAAGACCGTTAAGCATGGTTATACCGCCTTTTCTATTTTTTACACATTTTAACATACTGTTGGACTTTTTTCAATAAAAAATCGCCTTTGACGGATGTTTTTGACAAAAAATTGATGCAATTATATTTGTTTTATGTTAGAATGTAAATATTATACAGAAAGGATGCAGTGCCGCCGCTTGCGGTCGGTCACATCGGTGAGAAGGCTATGGGTAAAATAAAACACGTTCATACGGTTGCCACAGCTCATCTTGACACTGTGTGGAACTGGGATTTTGAAACCACCGTGCGCCATTATATTCCGCGCACACTCAAATGGAATTTCGCTTTTTTTGAAAAATACCCCGATTACGTATTTAATTTCGAGGGAGCATACCGCTATGAGCTTATGGAGGAATACTACCCCGAAATGTTTGAAAAGCTCAAGGAATACGTTGCCGCAGGCAAATGGTATCCGTGCGGAAGTGCATGGGAAAACGGCGACGTTAACGTACCGTCACCTGAGGCGCTTTTCCGCAACTTCCTTTACGGTAACGAATATTTCGACAAAAAGTTCTCAATCAGAAGCAAGGATGTTTTCCTGCCCGACTGCTTCGGCTTCGGTTACGCGCTCCCTTCAATTGCAAGGCATTCAAATCTCTGGGGCTTCACAACGCAGAAGCTCACTTGGGGCAGTGCCTACGGTCAACCGTTTGACATCGGTAAGTGGTACGGACCCGACGGCCAATACATAATTGCAAGCGTTAAAATGCACAACTATTTTGCCGTGCTGACCAAGCTGAGAAAAAACGGCGCAATAAAAGAAAAACTGCGCGAAAACGAAAAGTACGGCCTTGACGCAACCGAGATTTTCCACGGCGTAGGGGACAGAGGCGGCGGACCGCTTCCGATTTCGGTTGCCATTCTCAATTCTGACATGAAAGAAAACGATAAATCCGACATCAAGGTGCATTCTTCACCTGCCGACCGGGTTTTCAAAGAGATAATGACAGAGATGACCGAGGAGCAAAGAGATGCCCTTCCCTCATGGAACGATGAGCTGTTGCTGACAAATCACGGCGCGGGCGGTTACACGTCAAGAGCAATCAGTAAGCGCTGGAACCGCAGAGGTGAGGAGCTCGCCGATATGGCAGAGCGAGCTGCATGCACTGCAAAGTGGCTGGGTTCGGCAGACTATCCGCTTTCTCAGCTCAACACCGCATGGAAAAGGCTCATTTCGCATCAGTTCCACGATGATTTACCCGGTACGTCAATTCAGCGTGCCTACCTGCGCTCGTGGAATGACTACGGACTTTCACTCAACCAGTTTGCGCACGAGTTTGAGCAGAGCGCGGCGGCGGTTGTTTCAATGATGGACACAAGCTTTTGCAAGGGTACAGCCATTGTTGTCAACAACCCTATTGAAGCGCACCGCAAGGGTTGCGTGAGCGCAATTATTGACGGAACTTATGAACACGTCAACGTGGTTGACGCCCATGGTAAGAGTGTTGCCGCACAGGTGCTTGACAGTATGGACGGAAAAACCGCAGTGGCTTTCATCGCAGATGTTGAGCCGATGGGTTTTGCGGTTTACGATTTGAGAAAAGCCGATGCGCCCTGCAAGGTGTCCACCGATTTACGCGTTGAAGAAAACCTGCTCGAAAACGCGCGTTACACCGTGAAGCTTGACGATAACGGAGATATAGCGTCAATTTTTGACAAGCAACTCGGCAAAGAATTGCTGAAAGAACCCATAAGCCTGTGCTTGTTCGATTATAAAGGCAGTTGGATTTATCCCGCATGGGAGCTTGACTTTGACCAGTGCATCAGGGAAGCTCAGCACAGCGCAACACTTGTAGGCGTGAAAATTGTTGAAAACGGGCCCGCACGTGTGGCTCTCAGGGTTGTGCAGGAGGCGAAAGGCTCCGTGTTTGTGAACACCGTTTCGCTTTCTCAGGGCAGTGATATTGTTGAAGTACACTGCGAATTTGAGTGGGAGAGCATGCGCACTTTGCTCAAAAACAAATTCAGCTTCACCGCCGAAAATGCTCAGGCAACCTTCGATCTCGGTCTGGGTGCAATCAAAAGAGGCAACGCAAGGCGCAACGCGTATGAAGTGCCTGCACAGAAATGGGCGGAAATCACCGATAAAAGCGGTGATTTCGGTGTTGCCGTGCTGAGTGACTGCAAATACGGCTGGGATAAATATAACAACCACACCCTCAGGCTCACAGTTGTTCACACACCGCAGAACAACTCGCGCACAACAAGCATGCAGAGCATGATGGACCTCGGTCTTAACAGATACGGCTACGGTATCTGTGCGCATGAGGGTGGCGACTTGACAAGAGTGCAGCTTGCCGCAAGGGAATTCAGCGCACCGATGACGGCTTTCTGTGCAAACAAGCACAAGGGCTCACTCTCAAAAGCGTTCAGCTTCGGCTCAATATCCGACAACGGTGTAATTATCAGAGCTGTTAAAAAGTCAGAAAACACAGACGAGATTGTCGTGAGAGTAAACGAGGGTGTCAACCGTCAGCACAACAATGTGCGGCTCACCCTCGGCAACGGAATCAAATCGGCGCGTGAGATATATGCTTCCGAAGAAGAAATCGGCTCCGCAACGGTAGAAAACGGCGAGCTTGTTTTCAGCATGTCACCTTATGAAGTGAGAAGCTTTGCGCTCACCCTTGCTGTTTCAAGGAAGAAGGCGGCACGTGAAGCTCAGCTTCCCGTTGAATTGCCTTATAACACCAAGGCTCAGTCTTCAAACAATGCACGCGCTGCAGGTTGCCTGCCCGGAAAGGATTACGCAATCCCTGCAGAGCTTCTGCCGCAGACACTCACAAGCGGCGGTGTTGATTTCAATATAGGCAAAGGCTCTGTGGATGCCTTGACGGCCCACGGACAGAAAATTGCGCTTGACAAAAACTACGGCAAGCTGGAAGTTGTTGCGGCAAGCCTTAATGCAGACAGGCACTTTACCCTGTATCTTGACGGTAAACCGATTGACATCAGGGTCAGCGACATTGAGGAGCGCCCGTTTGCGTGGGATCTTTACAGCATGAAACGCACCGCAAAGATCAAAACGGATGTTGTTGCATGGGAATGCACCCATACCCATAGCCGCGGCGGTGATAACTATGCGCATCAGCTATTTTTATACAAGTATGTGATTGATACCGACGGTGCACAGACGCTCAAGCTTCCGCCGGACAGTAAGCTCTTTATTCTGGCGGCAACGCAGACTGAGGGCAGAAACGAAGCAAAATGCATCACTCCGCTTTATGATACGGTGAAGCACAGAGACTTCAACTTCCGTTTTAAAGACAAAAAGGAGCTTCTTAATTACGGCTTCAGGAAAGCTCTCGGTCTTGCATGGATGATAATTTAAGGTTAATATAATGGAGATGTGATTCAATGAAGAGCAATAGCTTTTATCTTGTAACAGACACACACTTTTTTGCTCCAACACTCGGTGCTTCAGGTGAGGCTTATGAGCGTTATATGGAAAAAGAGCAGATGACTCTTGCTGAAAACAGTGCGATTGCCAAGGCAACGTTTGACAAAATTATTGAAGACACCGAAACAGAGGTTGTCCTCTTGCCCGGTGACCTGAGCAAAAACGGCGAAAAGGCGAGTCATCTTGCCTTTGTCGCAGAGCTCAACCGTCTCAAAGCGGCGGGCAAAAGGGTTTACGTCATCACCGCAAGGCACGATTTCAACCCGTCACCCGTTGAATACGTAGGTGCTGAGCGCCGCACAATTGAGGGCACGACAAGGGAAGAGTTGCGCGAGTTATACAATGACTTTGGCTTTTCTCAGGCTCTTGAGGTGGACGAGAGAACTATGTCCTACGTTGCAGAGATTTTCCCGAAGGTAAGGCTGCTCGCCCTCAACAGTGACGGCAAGCTTGACGGAAGTGACAAGGGTAGCTTTGATGCTGAATTGCTCAGTTGGATTAAGGCTCAGGCGCAGAAGGCAAAAGAGGACGGATGCATGGTTTTTGCAATGAATCATTACCCAATGATTCCCGGCGTGCCTGTGTTCAGCCTTGTGGGTGACACAAAAATGCGCGACTGGCAGAATGTGTGCGACTTCCTTGCAGACAACGGCGTGAACCTTGTTTTCACGGGACACATGCACAACCAGAGCATAAACCACCGTACGTCAGCAAAAGGCAATCCGTTCACGGATATATGCACAAGCGCGCTTGTGGGCTACCCTGCGCAGTACAGAAAAATCACCTTTGTTGACAATTGCACGGTTGATGTTGAAACGATTGACGTGCCTGCATTTGACTGGAATATGCAGGGACTTACCAACAAGCAGTATTTTGAAAGACAGTTCAAGCAATCTATTATAAACCGCATCGGCGGTATGCTTTCGGGCGGCGAGGGCGCAGTCAAAGCGCTCAAGGGCTTTGCGTGGAAACTGCTCAACAGAATCACTGTCGGTGGCTTTGGCAGGCTGCTGTGGATTCGTGTTGACAAGAGAATTAAAAAAGTGCCGCTGATGGATCTTGTAACTGCAATTGTTATGAATATCTTTGCAGGCGATGCACCCTTCGTTGAGGGGACACCTGAATTTGATGCGGTGAGACGTTTGCTCAAACGCTTCGGCTTTGTGATAAAAAAGGTTGAGAAAAAGCTTGGCAAAAACGGTGACGTTGACCTTTGCAAGCTTGTTTTTGACACACTCGGCAATAACAAGGGATACAGTGACAACAATGCCCGTGTGAAGTTTTGACGGATTTGCGAGTATTTTAACGAAGGATTGACGGAAATCCACCTGTAAAAAACGGGTTCGGATTATATCGGTCACCCTAAGGAGATGATTTTTTGAACAAAAAGAAGGTCTGCTTCGTGCAGGTCGGCTTTGATTTTGATAAATCAGTGTATCTTCCCTGCGCGGCAGGTGCAATTATTGCATACAGCATGCAGGATGAGGAAATCACCGACAGGTACGATTTTGCAGACATAATTTTCAAGCGCGAAAAGCTCAGCTCTGCTCTCAGTAAGCTTGACGGTGCATACCTCGCGGCGTTTTCCTGCAGTGTGTGGAACATGGAATACAACAGAGCACTGGCGAAAGAACTCAAACGCACGAATCCCGATTGCATCACCGTTTTCGGCGGGCACAACGTGTCCGATAACTGCAAGCTGTTTGAAACGGATGAATATATAGATATACTCATGTTTGGTGAGGGTGAGGAGCCGTTTGCTGCCTTGCTCAAAGCGTTTGAACACGGCGACATAAGCGCTGTGCCCAACATCGCATACAAAACCGCTGACGGTATACACAAAACTGAGCGTGAATATTACACTGATATTTCAGTTTATCCGTCTGCCTGCCTTACGGGCGTGTTTGATAAAATTATTGCAGAGAATCCCGATACAGACTTTCTTGCAGTGCTTGAAACAAACCGCGGTTGCCCGTATTCGTGCGCCTATTGCGATTGGTGCGCGGGTAAAAAACTCAGGCTTTTCCCCATGGAAAAGGTGATGGGCGAAATCCGTTGGCTGAGTGAAAACAAAATTGAATATTGCTTCTGCGCAGACTCAAACTTCGGCATGTTTGAGCGCGACGTTGAAATTGTGAAAGAGCTTGTGCGGCTCAAAACCGAAACGGGTTATCCCAAGGTTTTCCGCCCGACCTACGAAAAGAACAGCGACGAGCGCGTGTTTGAAATCTGCAGCCTGCTCAACACCTGCGGCATGGACAAGGGTGCCACCATGGCATACCAGACTCTGTGTGAGGAAGCACTTGTCAACATCCACCGCAAAAATCTCACACGGGAGCATTTTGCTTCCTTGCAGAAAAGGTACAACAAGGCGGGCATACCGACTTACTCGGAGCTGATTCTCGGTTTGCCGGGCGAGACGTACGAAAGCTTTTGCCGCGGTATGACACGGCTGCTTGAAGACGGTCAGCACAATTCGCTGAGTGTTTATCACTGCGAGGTGTTGGAAAATTCTGATATGGCTCAGCCCGAATACATTGAAAAGCACGGCATTGAGGTTATCAAGGTTGCATTCAATCACATCCACAGTGCAATCAACCGCGACGAAGAAGTGCAGGAATACTCCTATCTTGTGCGCTCAACCGCCACTCTCAGCCGCGAGGATTGGGTGAAAGCAAACCTCTTTTCCGTCTGCCTTCAATGTTTCCACAGTCTCGGTTTGCTGAGGTATGCGGCAATATATCTGTACGGTACGAAAAAAGCAACTTACCTTGAGTTTTATTCAGCACTCATAGATTACATCATGAATCAGTCGGACGGCTTTATTCATGATATGTTTGTTGGCTTTGAAAAGAAATATTCATCATCGCTCAAGGGTGACTGGAACTATCATAAGGAGCGTTTCGGTAACACCACGTGGTTTTTTGAGGAAGGAGCTTTCCTTGAAATTGTGGATAATTACGATGCGTTTGTTGAAGAAATCACGCCGTTTCTCAACACTTTTGATTTTGACGCAGACGTGCTTGGTCAGCTGATGCAATATCAGCGCGCCATCATAAGAAAGCCCTTTACCGCCGAAGAAAGCGTTGTGACGGACTACGACTTCCATTCGTATTTCACCGCCTTCCTTCAGGGTGAGCCGATACCGCTTGAAAAGGTGTGCACAAAGGTAACCTTTAGTGCGGATACGGTATATGAAAGCTTCGGTGAATACGCAAAGGAAACCGTGTGGTACGGCAGAAGAAGGGGTCGCGCCGTTTACGGCAAGAACGAAACCGTGTGCACACGAGTATAAACACAATTATCGGCATAAACACCGCAGAAAATGATTGAAAAAATCAAGTGCGGGTGTTATAATCAAAAAGCATTTTTACACAACACAAAGGAGGAAGCCGCCATGGAAGATAACAAGCTCAACGGAATAACCCCCGTTGATGACGGCAACGAGGAGCAACTGCTCAACGGCAGCGACGCTGCTCAGGCACAGGAAGCTGCAGCCGAGTCTGCTGAAGACGTGACGCAGGACGCTGAAGTGCAAGAAGAAAACGAAGTGAATGAGGAGCCTGCAAACGCGCTTGAAGCAGAGCTTGAAAGCATTGCAGACATGTTCCGTGTTGCACTTGATAACGGTGGAGTTTTGCCCGGTGAGGAAGAAACTCAGGACGAAAACGAAGAAAAGGAAGTTGTGCTTTGCTCCTGCTGCGGAGAGAGACCCGTTGCCGAGGAATTCGGCGAGGACAATACATACTGTGAGGTATGCCGCCACGTTATGCTTCACAGCCGTTTCGGCTTCAAGGGCATACTTACGGTGCTGGTTGCATTTGTGCTTTCGTTTGCCGCACTTTATTTTTCGTTTGACCAGCTTGAAAGCTATCTGTATGCGCTTGATGCACACAGCCTGCAGGCTGAATCCAAGCTCTATGATGCTTACAGTGCATACGGAGAATATATGTCATCGGTAAGTGCTGAAAACGTGGGCAAAAAGGTTGCAGTGCGCGCTGCAAAGCTTTACACTGCACTCGGATATTTTTCTGATGCGAACACTATAGCAGACACGTATTTTACCTCTGCTCAAAAAGCGCTTCCGCCTTATAATTACATGAAAAAGGTGAAGGCGGAGCATGAGGAGTTTGAAGTGACCTACAACACGGTTTATGCCTTGGTCAGTGAGCCCCTTACGGCAACTAACCCCGAGGACATCGACTATAAGGGTCTCATTGCTCAGCTTGATGAGTTGAAAGAAGCTGACCCGAGAGAAGCAGACGAAAGCGTTACACTCGAAAAATACGATGACTTCATCATCGAATACTACAAATACATCATTATGCTTTCTGCAAACAGACCGCTTGAAGAACAGTATGAGCAGCTTCTGATTGTTGAGCAGGTGGGCAAAGACGATTTGTGGGCATACGGCAGCACTATGTGCGACGTTGCAGGCAAGCTCGGTAATACGGAAAAGTCAAAGGAATATTTTGACAAGATGACTGCGTTCAATGCAAACGACGTTCTTCCTTACGTTGCCTACGCTCAGTCAATTCGTTTCAGCGAAGAGCCCGATGCAGATGCAATTCTTGAACTCATGGGTACTGCCGCAGAAATCGGTACTCAGGCAGAGGTTTACAGAATGACCGCAATCGCTTATCTTATGAAGGGCGACTATCAGACGGCCTGCGAAAGCGCAATGACTGCCTACGAATATTGCTCATACAGCGGATACACCTTCCAGACAATTTACACGCTTGCGGTAAGCGCAATTGCAAATGAAGACACTGAGCTTTATAACCAGGTTAAAACGTGGCTTGAGGGCTACGGATACACCATGAGCGAGGACGTTGAAGCATACGTTAACGGTGAAATCAAATTGGAAGACCTTATTTTTGATGCACAGGGGGATTTGGCATGACGACTTTATATACAATCATTCAATTCATAACCTTCCCCGGTTGTCTCACGCGCGCATTCTTCCAGCAGATAGTTTGCCGTATTTGTAAAATCCCCGTTGAAGACAGCAGATACCTCAGATATGACGAGATGGCGGGTCACATTGAGCACCACCTTGCCAAAACGCCGAGAAGCGCATTTGCGCTGTGCTTTGTGCCGGCATTTTTCAACATTCTGCTGGCTTTCTCCGTCGGTACAATGTCGGCTTTCAGGCTGTTTTACATCGGTGCGTTCACAACACCCACTGTTTTTATTGACGTTGTGTGCGTATGGTTTGCTCTTTCACTGCTCACAAACACTGCTCCCCTCAGGGAAGACTGTGCCATGATGTGGTCTCTTGTATACAGCAAGCAGTCAAATTTCCTGCAGAAGATTTTTTATTTCCCCGGCGCACTTATCTGCCGTATTGATGCATTCTTTGATGCATACTGCATCAATTTTGTGCTTGCAATTGTGTTTGTTGCAGTTGCGGCGGCTATGTAAATAATTCAATTAAGAGATAGAGTTTCGGGTGGTTTTGCCGGCTGAAACTCTTTTCGCATGGAGGGTAATTATGAAAGAAAAATCAATTGTTAAGCTTGTTAATTACGCCGTTTCCTGTTCTCTCATTGATGCTGAGGACAGAGTGTGGGCGGCAAATCTTTTGCTTGATGCAATCGGTGAAACCGCTTTTGACACTGAGCTTGACTGGAGCATTGACGGCGAGCTTGACAGCGCACTTGAAGAGCTGACTGACCTTGCCGCCGCAAACGGTATTTTAGACGGTGAATCCGTAACTCAGCGCGATTTGTTTGACACGAAGCTGATGGGTATTCTCACACCCAGACCGTCAGACGTAATTCGCAGGTTCAGGGCAAACTTTGAGGTGTCACCGCAGAAGGCGACCGACGAATACTATAATCTTAGCCGTAACACGAATTACATAAGAGTAAGCCGTGTCAGCAAAGACCTCAAGTGGAAAACCGAGACGAAATACGGTGTACTGGATATCACCGTTAACCTCTCCAAGCCTGAGAAGGATCCCAAGGCAATTGCGGCCGCACTTGCACAAAAGGCTGTTGCATATCCGAAGTGCCAGCTCTGCATTGAAAATGAGGGCTATGCAGGCAGGTTGAATCATCCTGCAAGGCAGAATCACCGCATCATTCCCGTCACCATTGACGGCACAACGTGGGGGTTCCAGTATTCACCCTACGTTTACTACAACGAGCATTGCATACTTTTCAATTCTCAGCACGTGCCGATGGTGATTGATAAATCCGCATTCCGCAAGCTGCTTGATTTTGAAAGGCAGTTCCCTCATTATTTCATCGGCTCAAATGCTGATTTGCCCATTGTCGGCGGTTCAATTCTCACCCACGAGCACTTCCAGGGCGGTTGTTACACTTTTGCAATGCAGAATGCTGAAATTGAACGTGAGCTTACCTTCAAGGGCTTCGAAAACGTCAAGGCAGGTATTGTCAAGTGGCCCATGTCTGTTATCCGTATAAGTTCAAAGAATGCTGACGAGCTTGTTGAGCTTGCAGATAAGATTCTCACCGCGTGGCGTTCTTACACCGACGAAAGTGCCTTCGTTTTCAGCCACACAGACGGCACACCCCACAACACAATCACGCCTATTGCGCGCATGCGTGACGGCGCGTATGAGCTTGATCTGGTGCTTCGCAACAACATCACAACCGAGGAGCATCCTGCAGGTGTTTATCATCCCCACGAGGAGCTTCACCACATCAAAAAGGAAAACATCGGTCTCATTGAGGTCATGGGTCTTGCTGTGCTTCCGCCCAGACTCAAGGGTGACATTCAGCTTCTGCGCGAGGCACTGATTGAAAAGAAAAACGTTGCCGATGATGAGCGCATCGCATCTCACGCACAGTGGGTTGAAGAATTCCTGCCCAAGTATGACGTGATCGATGAAAGCAACGCTGAAGATATCATCAAGCACGAAATCGGCCTTGTGTTTGAGCGTGTGCTTGAATGTGCAGGCGTTTACAAGCGCGACGAAGCAGGCGCAGCGGCATTTGTGAGATTTGCAGAGTTTGTGGGTCTTGCATAATCGGGTTGATACATTAATACCCCGTCATTGAAGAATGGCGGGGTATTTGCTTTGCCGCAAGGTTAGCGCAGCTTGCCGCGCCGCCCGCCGCGCCGGCGCGCCCGCAGGGCGAGCCGGCGGATTTTCGCGCCACCGCACCGCGCCGCCGTTTTTACGCTTTCGCTCGAGCGCGAAAATCCGCGGTGTTTGCGTTTTGGCACAAGCTCAGTGGAAGGGGTAACGTGCTTGAAAACGCAAACACACGCGGCGGGCGGCGGTTTGCGAAGCAAACCGCGCGCGGTTGACACGGTTACTTTGAATATAACAACAAAAAACTCCCGAGATTTTGCAATCATCGGGAGTAAAGTGTTCAACGGTGAATTTATACCTTTTCAGCAACCTGCTTCGGAACAATTTCGCCTGCTCTTGTAAGCGCAACCTTTGTAAGGAACGGGCCTACAAGCTCATAAATCAGCACTGCAAAAAGAATGATGTTCTTAATCATCACAGCATCATCGTTGCCGAGGGCTTGTGCTTCAATGCACATTCCCAGCGCAACACCAGCCTGAGGCAGAAGTGTGATGCCGAGGTTTTGCTTTACTTTCTTGTCACAACCGACAAGTGCCGCACTCGCATAAGTACCGACGTATTTACCGATTGAACGCACAACAATGAAAATAATGCCGATACCGATAACGTAAGGGCTCTTGAAAACGCTGAAATCAAGGCTTGCGCCGCTGACAACGAAGAAGAAAACAAACAGAGGCACCGTCCATTTGTCGGCTTTTTCCATGAGTTCTTCAGAGAAATCGCACAGGTTGCAGAAGATTGTGCCGAGCATCATGCACACAAGGAGCGGTGAGAAAGCAACGTGCACAGAACCAATTTTGAACTCAAGCATGGAAATTGCAACCGTGAGAAGCACAAACGTAACAGAAAGACAAAGACGCTTGCTGTTTGATTTGAAGAACTTTTCGCAGAAGGTGAGGATTGCGCCTGCAACCGCGCCGAATGCGAGCGACAGAGTGACTTCGATGATGGGCTCAAGTATGATAGCCTTGATGTCTGTTACACCAAAAGTCATTGCTTTGGCAATTCCGAACGAAACTGAGAAAACAACCAGACCAACTGCGTCGTCAATGGCAACAACTGAAAGCAGCAGTGAGGTCATGGGTCCTTTTGCTTTGTACTGACGTACAACCATCAGCGTTGCAGCAGGTGCGGTTGCCGTGGCAATTGCACCAAGCACAATGCATACAGGGATGGGGAGTCTGTCCCCGAGGACGAGGTGAAGAAGCAGCAGCACAATATCTACCAGTGCAGCGGCTGCCAAAGCCTGAAGAATACCGATGACAGTGGCTTTCTTGCCCATGTTTTTGAGCTGTGTGAGTCTGAACTCATTGCCGATTGCAAAGGCGATGAAACCAAGCGCAACGTCGCTGAAAAGCTCAAACTGAGAAACGTTTTCGTTGCTGATGAAGCCGAGACCGTCAATGCCGAGTCTGCCCAGGCAATAAGGTCCGATGAGGATGCCTGCAATGAGGTAAGCTGTAACTGCAGGGAGCTTGAGCGGTTTGATTATTCTTGTCATAAAAAGACCGGCAGCAAGCGCAATTGAAATTGCGAGTAAAGATTCCATTTTTCACGTCTCCTATTCATAATGTTCAAAAAACAAGTATCGTTTTTGTGCAAATAATATAAAGCTAGGCAACGTTGGATATCCTACTCTTAGAATATGAATAATGTATTAAGATTGTGTGAATATAGACATGTTAAGTGAAATATTTTTATAGAACTCTTGTTTGCTCACGGAAAATAATTTCCGGAGCATCTGCAGGGTGCTTTTTGCACACCTCTTTGAGTGCAGTTTTTGCAACATCCCTTAAACTTTTTCTGCAATATAATACTGCATAGAAAGACAGCAAATATAAACTTATGCAGTATACAATGCACAATGAGGTTGCTGTTGCGGAGCTGAAAAAGCATGCGAAGTTGTAAATTCCATGGAGAAACGTGGGCACAAGAAGGCTGAGCGAGAGATTCCTTGCCGCTTCTTTGCCAAGCTTGCACTCTGAGATAACTCCGTCACAGAAAAGCTGTTTTTCAAGTGATAGCCCTGATTTGTATATGCCGTACACCTCAAAAAAGTAGCCTGATATTATACCGCAAAAGCAGTGCGCAATTGCCGCAGAGGTGCTTCTTGTAATTGTGGATGTGACGCCGTGATGCTGAAAATAAAGCAGATTTTCAGCAAGGGCAAAACCGGCAGTTATGAAAAATGCGCAGGATACGCAATGCGGCGTCCTTTTCTTTGATATATATATGAGAAGAACAACCCATTTTGCCAGCTCCTCCACGAAGGCAAAAATAAGGCGGTTGCCGAAAAGATCGAGCACAGAAAGCTTGCCGGGCGGAGTGGTAAACAGAAACCGCGTTAATGCGGTTTCCGCCATGCTTACAGGTACGGTGATGAGCGCACCGAGAGCAAAAAGTAAAAACGGCATTGTCAGCTTTTTTGTTTTGTCATCGTTGATAAAAACGTATACGCACAAAGCCGCACACGGAATTGATGTGAGTATGAGCTTCAGCAATAAAATACCCATGGTGTCACCGTTATTCTTTGAAGCTTTTGCAAAAGCTTTTCATGCAGCAGTTGACACAATCGGGGCGGCGGGCAACACAAACGGCTCTGCCGTGAAGCACACAACGATGGCAAAAATCATTGCTTTCATCGGGAGGCAGAAGCTTTTTCAGCTCAAGCTCAACTTTATGTGGGTCTTTTGTGGCAACAAGACCGAGCAGATTGGTGATACGTATAAGATGTGTGTCGGCAACAACCGCAGGCTTTTTGTAAACGTCACCCATAATCAGATTGGCGGTTTTTCTGCCCACGCCGGGTAATGATGTGAGCTTTTCAATTGTGTCAGGGACCTTACCGTCAAACTCGTCGCGGATTTTGTTGCACATGCCCACAATGTCCTTTGCTTTCGCGCGGTAGAAGCCGCAGGAGTGTATCAATTCTTCAACGTCCTCAATTTGAGCTTCGCAAAAAGCGTCAAGCGAGGGATATTTTTGAAATAATGAAGGAGTAACAAGGTTAACCCTTGCATCTGTGCATTGCGCGGAAAGCCTTGTTGCAATCAGCAACTGCAACGGGTCATCAGCAGTTAACGAGCAGATTGCATCGGGATATTCTTTTTTGAGTGCCTCAACTGCAAGGAGGGCTTTTTCTTTTTTTGTCATGTTTTACTCACTTCCTGAATTACGTTTCCAATGGAAAAGATATTGTTGAGCGATGCCTTGCACACCTGCGGTGCATGAAGGCAGGCCGTTGGGGTATAGCTCAGCCATTGTGCGCCTTACCCACACATCTACAGGGAAGGCTTCCATTCTGCCGAAGCCATAAAGCAAGGTGCATTCTGCAACCTTTGCGCCAACCCCTTTGATTTTCATAAGCTCCTCACGGGCTTCTTCAATCGGTGCGGTAGCAATTCTTTCAAGGCTGACTTCGCCGCTTGTAAGCTTCCTTGCCGCATCAATGATATACTTTGCGCGAAAGCCTGCTCTGAGCACAGCGAGGTCCTCAACCTCAAGTGCGGCAAGTGTGGTATAGTGCGGAAAGGTATAGTCACCGCAAGGCAGTTTTTCTCCAAAG
This sequence comes from Acutalibacteraceae bacterium, assembly GCA_045590055.1. Lineage (GTDB taxonomy): Bacteria > Bacillota > Clostridia > Oscillospirales > Acutalibacteraceae > UBA6857. The sequence continues at coordinate 2,583 of JAZNQF010000047.1, read as the reverse complement.
GTTTGGCAAAGCCTTTCAACAATGCCGCAGATTCGCGGTATGTTATTGTTTTGTGAAATGATGAACGAGCAGAGAGCTTCCCATGAGTCCTGCCTGAGAATACGTATACCGTAATATTGATTGATGGCGGTTTTCAGGCTTTCATCCTCGCTGAGAGTTTTGCACACTGACACGTAATCTCTGTCAAGGTCAAAGTAATCTTTCCAGAAAGAGAGGAAGGTTTCGAGGTTTGCACCGTCGAAAATCCAGCCGTTTTCACTGCGTGTTATGTTTATGCTGTGACTCTGCGCGGTGCCGTGAAGTACACCGTTGGTTTCTTTCCAGCGGAAAGCCTGACCGCACAGTGCACTCAACGTTGCGTCGAAGCAATCGACACAAACTTCTATTTTGGTATCGTCTATTAGGTTATAGTACATTATTGGTGCCTTTCTGTTAAAATTTGCAACATTAAATTTGCGTTTTTCACTTATTTTTTTTGCTTGAAACACGTTGTAAAAGCGTCTGTAAAGCCTTTAAAACAGAGAGTAAAGTGATCGGATTTTTTAACATTCTGCAATTTTTTTGTTTCGCAAGTTAAAGTTATGGCTTGTTTTCTGCGGTTTTTGGGTGGGTTATCAACTTTTTCCACAGAGTTTTCCACAATATTGTTAAAAACAGATTATACAAAGAGTATAACGTTTTTTGAGCTGATTTTTTTATGTGCCGGACATTTTTGGCAGAATAATAATTCTCTGCTTGCTAACAATAGATATAACAGAAAAATACATGTAAACAATGCCGTGAAAACGGAGTTTACCGTAGCGGCGAGGGGGCAGTTTATGATTAAAGGTGTTAACCGTCAGGTTGTGGAAGTAAGCGATACAGGCTGTGATTATTTTGAGCGAATAATGTTTTTTGTCAAACCTGAATACGCTTGTGTAAGCGAGGGGAAAATTAGGGAGCGCGCAAGCATAATTGCAAACGGAGGTACGTTACCGCCGCCGACCAAAAAGACCGTGCCGCTTTTGCGGCGTGCAATCAGCTTCACGCTTGCGGCGCTTGCAGGTGCGCTTGTTACAGTGATGATTTATCGCTTTGTGGGTTGACAATTCAGACTGTGCAGAGATTCCGGCGGAAGTCTCTGCTTTATTCTTGTGTGAGGAAAAGCTGAAGCTCCTGCGCGGTTGCAAAAACATACGTGGCGTGATGTGCCCTGAACTCCTCTTCTGAGCCGTAGCCGTAGAGTACACCTGCACAGTCGACGCCTACTTCATTTGCTCCGTCGAGGTCATAAGAGCGGTCGCCGACCATAAGCACGCGGCTTTTGTCGGTTATGCCGAGCTTTTGCATACCGCTTGTAATGAGCTGGGCTTTTGTGGTGTGTACGGTTTCATCGAGGCTTGCACCGAAAATGCAGTCAAATCTGCTTGTTATGCCGAGATGGTCCATAACCTGATAAATCATTTTTTCCGGCTTTGAAGAAGCAATACCGATTAAAACACCTTTTTCATTAAGGATTTTCAACAGTTCATCTATGCCGTCATAAAGCTTGCTTTCATAAATCCCTTTGATAAGATAGCGTTCACGGTATTTTTTAATGTATACGTGTACGTTTTCATCAGTTGCGCCGTAGTCTTTGGTGAAGCTGTCGTATATGGGCGGACCGATGAAGGTGCGCAGTTTTTCATAAGGGGGGATTTCGTTTCCCATACTTTCAAGGGCATAAACAAGGCTTTTGATTATGCCTTCACCAGTATCAACAATTGTGCCGTCAAAATCAAACAGCACTGCATCATAGCGTTTCATTTCGGTTACCTTTCACTGTTCCTTCCGATTATGATATATGTGATTATACAACGGTGAGGCTCGTGTTGTCAATTTTCATATTGTGGGTGTGCGGAAACGGCAGGGCGCCCGCCGCGCAAGAGCGCGCTCTTGCCGTTCAGCAAAGCTGAACGCAAGCCGCCCCGTCAGCCGTGTAAAGCACGGCTGTGCGGGTCCCGCACCCCGCGGCTACGCCGCGGGGACGGGGAGGCTTGGCGGCGGGCGTGACGTTGGGCATTGCAGCATTGTGCAAAATCGCACGTGTTTCGCGGTTGAATAAAAATAAAACGCCTACTTAATGCGTGGGTGTCCTGAGGACACTCACGCAGTTTTATTCGCCTTGCGGCGAGTGATATTGCTTCGCAGTTATATAATGCTACGCATTGTGATATTGTCCTTCGGACAGTTTTAAGCGAATAAAATAACACTGAAATCGAAGATTTCAATATCACTATGCCGAAAAGTGCATAATATCACTCTTTCCGAAGGAAAGAATATCACTTAACGTTAAAAGCGCACTTACTCACCACTTTTAGTGACAGTGCAAAAAAGTAAGAGTTAATGCAGTTTTTGCTACATTAACTCTTTTTGTCCTTTAGAGTACGACTCGAAACGGTCTGCGGTTTTTTTGCGTTAACAGCAACGGTGAGTGGGTACACTTGGTCAGCAAGTCAGCTTTTTCAGGTGAAGATGGCTGATGTGAAAGTTACATTCCCCTCCTTCCGTCACGCTTCCGTATGCCGCATTCCTCAAGAAAGGCTATGTAAGGTGTGCCGAAGA
>JAZNQF010000046.1:0-81521 GCA_045590055.1 Acutalibacteraceae bacterium | reverse complement strand
TTAAGAACAGGAAATAAAAAAACCACACCAACACAAAATCTGATAAAAAACCTCGGAATCCGCGGATTCCCAGCTTTCGCTATGTTCTTTTTGTTATTTAACCTTCACGCTCTTCACGGCACTGTATGATGAATAAACCTTGCCGCTGTCGGTGTTCTTGTAAGTCCTGACTTTGAAGTAATATGTCTTACCGCTTGTGAGATTTTTAACTGTTGCGTCTGTGTCGTTTGCATCGTAGGTATCGTATCTCTTATAAGTGCCGCTCTTACTTGTGGCATAATAAAGCTGATACTTGCTTTCACGGCTGACATCGGACCACTTAACAGTTGCCTTGCCCTTGGTTGTTGACTTGACGCTTGTGATTTCAGGTGTTTTAGTTCTTGTTGCGGTTTCAAGCACATCGGAATAATTGCCGTAAATTGTGCCGTCATCCTTAACGTATGCTCTTACCTTGAACTTATACTTCGTACCTGATTTGAGGTCTCTGATTTTCACGGTTGTGTCGGCAACATCGGCAACCTTCTTGTATTCCTTGGTGTCTGAGTTGTACTGATAAACTCTGTAGCCGTCAGCACCTGTGGATTTTGCCCACTTGAGTGTGATTGTGGTAATCGTCTGCGTTGCGGTGAGGTCTGCAACCTTGCGCGGCTGAATTGTGAAATCAAGCGTCTTTGTGCCGCTGTATTTGCCCTTGAACTTAACGGTTACGGTGTATCTGCCGGCGCTCTTTCTGCCACTTTCGTAGGATACGGTGTAATCAGTGTCTTTTTTGAGTTCCTTACCCTTAGTGTCTTTTACGGCTACGGTCGGCTTTTTGGTTTCACCGTTGTAGGTGTATTCGGTTTTTGAAAGATTGATGGTTTTGGGGCGGTAAATCGTAACGGTACCGGTGTAATCGCAGCCTTTGCACTTAACGTCAGCCTTACCGCTGGATTCAAGCGTTGCTTTCTTTGTTACGTCATAAGTGTATTCGCAGGTATGATCAAAAGTATAGCTGAAGGAGGCGTTTTCGTGTCTGTAGCCGCTGCCTTCGGTTGCATCACCATTGTTTACGAACGCGTTGAAATAAAGAATATCAAACCAATCTTCGGGATAGTAGTCAATCTCGTAATTTTTGCAAGGTGCAACTTCAAATCCTACGCTGTAAATATGACCTGCTTCGAAGGTTTTGCCGTCACCCTTGACCATCTTGGCCTGCTTTGCGGCTTCAACGTAGGTTGCGCCGCCGCTGATGAGCTGTTCTCTCAGCGTAACGTCCATCCAGCTCATACCGACGATTGTATAAGTGTTTGCGCCGCAGGTTGCCTCATAATCGGGCACGTTGCCTGCTACGGGACTGTCAACGTCGTAGATATCAATCTTAGATATCAACTGTAGGATGGGAGTGCCGAAAACACGGCTGAAGCCAGCATTGTCACCTCTGTAGCCACTGCTCTCGCTTGCCTCCGCACCGTTTATGAACGCGCTGAAATAAAGAACGTCGTAATCGCCGGGATCATAGTCAATTTCATAGTTTTCCTGAGGCTTAACCTCAATGATAAGTTTGTATTTATGACCTTCTTCAAAAGTCTTGCCGTCACCGTTTTCAAGCATTGCACGTTGAGCAGCATCGACATACTTCATACCACCGGCAATAAGCTCATCCCTGAGTGTTTCGTCCACCCAGTACAGTGAAACAATGTCACAGCCCGTGGTTTTAAGACCTGCATCGTAGTCGGGTAACATACCCGCAACGGGGTAAGATATACCGTCAACGTCAATTCTGCTGATGAGGTTGCTCGATACGTAATATTCACACGATAAGCCGCGGACATAGTCAACCAACGCAGTGTCGCAGATGTCACAAGGCAGACCGTTGACGGTTACGTTTGCAATGTTTTCACCGTTTTCATCGGTTTTGAACCAATAGCCGTTCTCGAATTCCGTTTTGAGCCAGACGGTGAATTTATAGGTTTCACCCGCCACAAAATTGCCGGTGAATGAATCGTAGGTGTCATTTCCGGTTTTGCGCACCCATTCAACCTTACCGTTTACATACACGCCGTTGGCAAGTACGTTGCAGTCATCATCGGGTACCTCGCCCGCTTTGGGAATTTTGAGACCGGTGATCTGAACATTATCTACAGCGGACTTCGTGCATGTATAATCAGCGTGAACAGCCTTGTATTGCTTGCTTGTGTTACCCGTGGGTGTTGTAACCTCTGCTGTCTTTGCAACGGTACCGGGGGTATCAGTTTCCAGTTCATAGATTTTTGCACTTACGCTGTTGGCAAATTCAAACTGACCGGTAGGCATAACGAAAATATAGACGCGGTATTTTTTGCCGAGCTCAAAGGTGTCACTCGGGCTCATCTTCTTTTCAATCGGATTTGAGCCGGGATTTACCTTCACAAGCTCATACCAGATTATGCCGTTCTTTGCACCGATGTTCTGGAGGCTCTGGCTGAGCGACTTAACAACAGCACTGCTGTTAAAGTCGGAATTGTAGTCAGGTTTATTTCCCGCAAGAGGAGAACGCAGATTTGTAATCGCAATGGCACTTACGTAATTAACGGCAGAAGCAGAAACTGCGGCCACCGAAAAAAACGACAGCACCATTAACAATGCGAGAAATAAGCTAAGAATTCTTTTCTTCATAAAAATCTCTCCTTAAACTTTTTGGGTATACTTTCCCTGCATACATTATAGCTTGTACACCCAATATAAAAATCACCCCTTACCGTGAATAAAGGGTGATTTTAGTTAAAACAGGGGTGATATTCGTTTTTTACTCCGCAGGGGTGAGCAAAAACACTTCGTTTGCTTTTTCAAGCAGCTCGCTTCTGCCTGCAACACCAAGCTTTGTGAAAATGTGCGAGGTGTGTGTTTTAACCGTGTTTTCGGACAAGCAAAGCTTTTCGGCAATCTCCTTGCGCCTGCAGTTATCAAGTATAAGTGTCAGCACCTCAACCTCACGCGCTGTAAGCGGCTCAGCAAGCGGCCAGCGCTCAAGGATTAAAGGAAGGTGCTCAGAAAGCACAACTTCGCCTATTTCTTCCGCCTCGGCTTCCTCGTTTTCCGCATGCGGTTCTTCAACTGCAATCGGTATTTCAGCGGCAAGCTTCGCATTCTTCAACGCATCAAAGTCATGCATAATGCTGAAAAGGAAGAGCAGAATTACCTCGCTTGCAATATAAGAGATTGAAAGGAACTCAAAATCGGTTGGTATGAGTTGTTCAAGAAGCCAGATGAGTATGTTAAGAAAAACCACTGCGGTAAGCATAGATGCATATTTGTGTGAAGTGATTTTCTTTTTTGCAATCACATAGCTTACGGTTGTAATCATTGCAACAAAATAAGAAAGCAGATAAAAAAGATAAACCACGTGAAGTTTGCCGTAAACCTTGGCAAGCCTTGCCGTGCCGTCAACAATCTGAAGTGCAACCTCTTTGTAATACCAATCGCAATAACCGGGGCTTGCCGCCAGAACAAAAACCGCTGCACTGACACACAGCAAGGCGGCAATCACTCCCTTCGGTATCTTGATACGGCACACATCGGCAACAGACATAAACATACAAAACGGCAAAAAAACAGAGCCAAGATAAGAAATTCTGTTTGCAAGCAAGGCTTCTTCAAGTATGCGTGAAACTGAGATTGAAAAATACCCAACATTCACAAGAAGCACACTGATAAGAAGAAACAAAAGCCACGTATTTTTGTTTTTGCAGAAGCCTAAATACCATATAACCAAAGCAAGTGCAACCACGGCAGTGATTCCGTAAATTATACTGCTCATTCAACGTCCTCCAAAATAAAGTGCATATATTATATCATGTTTTTACAATTAAGTAAAGGCACGGCAGATATTGTTGTAATATACACTTTTTTCTGCTATAATCCAATGAAAAACACAGTATTTCAACAAGGTGAAGCCTATGCTTAACAGACAAACACTTGAAAAATATATACTCGACACTTACGGTGTCAGCGCAGAGGCGCCGTGGATTCAATATCCCGACAACACAGTTTACCGCCACGCGTCAAACAAAAAGTGGTTTGCGGTGGTTATGACCCTGCCGAAATCAAAGCTCGGTCTGCCCGAAGATGCGCCTGTTGACGTAATCAACCTCAAATGCGGATCAATTCTTATCGGCTCATTAGTTGGCGAAAAAGGCATTTTCCCTGCATACCACATGAACAAGGCATATTGGGTAACTGTTTTGCTTGACGGCACGGTTGAAGACGAAAAGCTGAAATGGTTACTCGACGTAAGCTTTGACCTAACCGACAAGCCGATAAAGTCACAACGTAAATCAAACACAAACGCACAATAAACCCAACATAAAGGCTCGGAATCCATACAGACTCCGAGCTTGACATTTATTCAATTTCAATTTTAAAGCAAAGCGGCATTTCGCTATCAAAGCAACTGTTGGCTTTGATAATCAACCCGTCTTCCCCGCGCACGACAGATATCTCCTCATCACAGCCGAGAAGTTCAACCTTTTTAACAAAGTAATCCTCTTTTTCACGTTTGGCAAGTGACTTGATTGTAACATCCTTGCCGTCAGGTCTCATCTGGAAGGCATAAACACAACAGTCCTTGTATGTAAACCTGAAATCCTGCGCAGTGAAAGCTTTTTCATCGTTATCCTTGAAAAAGCCTTCCTGTGCGTTGACCGTACCTTCACCGAAAACTCGCCAAAATGTTGTGCCGTAGATACCTTCGCCATTGACCTTCAGCCACGCGCTGATGCCCTTGAGCACCGCCTTTTCCTCATCACAAATTGTGCCGTCCGCCTTGGGACCAACGTTGAGAAGCAGGTTGCCGTTTTTGCTCACAATGTCAATCAAATCGCAGACAATCTGCCTTGATGACTTGTATTTGTTGTCACTTGTGTATCCCCATGAGTGCTTGCCAATGGCAGTATCCGTCTGCCACGGAACAGGAGAAATGCCCGTCAAAGCGCCGCGCTCAACGTCAAAGGTTGCAACCGTGGGCGGAAACGCCTGATGCTTATAGTTTATTGTTACTTCCTTGCCCCATTCCTCAGCCCTGTTGTAATAATAAGCCGCAATCTTTTTGAGGTAGGGTTTGAAAGAGTGATTGTGTATCCACCAGTCAAAATAAAGAATTGAGGGCTGATATCTATCAACAAGCTCGCAGGTGCGCACCAACCAATCTTCAAGCCACTCCTCGCTTGCGCCAACAGCGCGGACATCTGCGGTTGTGTCACCCATTACCTGAGAATCAAGCGCATCACAGTAATATGCAGGGCCGTAGAAATCCCTGTAGGTGTCGTCGTTTACGTCGCTGTCAAACGTACGGCCGGGGTTCATGAAAAAGTAATGCTCTGCCCTGTGTGTGGATGCGCAGAACACAATGTCTTTGCTTTCACACGCCGCTTTCAGCTCGCCCACAATGTTTTTGCGCGGACCCATTTCAACACTGTTCCAACGGTTGAACTGAGTGTCATACATTGCAAAACCGTCGTGGTGCTCAGCAACGGGCATCACGTATTTTGCGCCCGCTTCCCTGAACAGCTCAACCCATTCATCTGCACTGAAGTTTTCACCCTTGAACATCGGGATAAAATCCTTGTAACCGAATTCACTCTGTTTGCCGTAGGTTTTTACGTGGTGGTCAAATTCGCGGCATGTACGCTCATACATTGCCCTTGAATACCACTCGTTACCAAAAGCAGGCACACTGTATATACCCCAATGTATGAACACGCCGAACTTTCCGTATGTAAACCAATCGGGAGTTTTGTGACCGCTGAGCGATTTGAAATCAGCTTTATATTTTCCGTTTTCAATCACTTCATCAATTTGCTTGAGATATTCTTTAACTGTCATTTTAATCACCCGATACATTATACAATATGCTCACGGATAATGCAACAGAATAACTGTTCAAGATAAGCGCATTTTTTTGTGACAATGTTACTGTTTTTTTGAAAAAACATGCTATAATACAAATGAAAACAATTCCGAAAGGAGAGATGATATGCAATACTTTATTGCGTTTTTAGAAGGCGTTGTCACCTTCATTTCACCGTGTCTGTTGCCGATGCTACCGATATACGTTTCATATTTTGCAGGCGGTGAGGACAGAAAAACAAGTAAAACCCTCAAAAATGCACTCGGATTCGTGCTTGGTTTCACCATTATTTTTGTTGCAATGGGTGCACTTGCAGGCACACTCGGCAGCTTTTTGAAAGAATATCAAACCGTAGTAAACATTATAACCGGTCTTATTGTTGTGTTTTTTGGGCTCAACTTTCTCGGTGTGTTCAAGCTCAACATTTTCAAAGGCATAAACCACAAAGCAAACAACAACCTCGGCTTTTTCTCATCGGTGCTTTTCGGCATTGTGTTTTCGGTTGGCTGGACTCCATGTGTGGGCGCCTTTCTCGGCTCAGCGCTGATGCTTGCATCTCAGCAAGGTAAGGTGCTGACGGGCGTGATAATGCTCCTTGTTTACTCATTAGGGCTTGGTATTCCGTTTGTTGTAAGTGCATTGCTTATTGACAAGCTTAAAAGTGCTTTCACTTTCATCAAAAAGCATTACGGAATAATAAACACCGTCAGCGGCATAATGCTCATCATCGTCGGCGTACTTATGATGAGCGGCCTTTTGAGCAAGCTGTTGACAATACTTTCATAACAGAGGTGATACAACATGAAGAAAAACTCCGCTTTAATCATCGGCATCATTGTTTCGGTTGCAGTTTTTGTAGGTGTATATTTTCTCTATGACAAGCTGAGCACAGACTATGCACCCGACAATCTTGTGTCACAGACCGAAACAACCGATAAAACTGATGACGACGTTAAAGATTACACTACCCCCGATTTTACCGTAACCGATGAAAACGGCAAAGAAGTGAAGCTCTCAGACTTCAAAGGAAAGCCCGTAGTGCTCAACTTCTGGGCAACTTGGTGCTACTATTGCAAAGAGGAAATGCCCGACTTCAACACCGCGTATAAGAAGTATCCCGAAGTTCAGTTTCTTATGGTCAACGCCACAGACGGAGTAAGTGAAACGGAGCAGAAGGCAAGGGCATATATTGAAGAAAACGGCTTTGATTTTCCCGTGTTTTTTGACAAGAAGCAGGAGGCTGTTTATAGCTATAACGTAACCGGTTTCCCATCTACGTTTTTCATTGACGAAGACGGAAATCTTGTCACATACGCAAGCGGCATGCTCAGCCTTGAAATGCTTGAAAAAGGCATTGGTATGATTACGGGTTAATCCTATGACAACAGAAAAACGGAAGGTATATAAGACGTACCTTCCGTTTTTTGTTAGTATTAAGCTGTATTGCGCTGCTATCGGCCGTGCAAACCACTTTTTAAAATCGGGCAAGAATGGTGCAAGACAGTCTTTTCTTCATCCCCGACGGTGTACAAGGGTACACCGAGCGGGTGAAAAAAGGCTGTGTTGCGCCGTTATCGACCGATTTTGGCAAAGAAAGCAAAAAACTTACTAATAAAACCAGCTACGAAATCTTTGAGCTTCGCAATAATCCCCGTTTCAACCTCTTCGTCAATGTCAAGATCTTCAACAGTGTATTCGCTTGTGAACTGTGACACCCAACTGATCATGCCGTCGGGATAAGCAAGAGTTACTTTGTCGCCGTTGCCGTCGACGGTAGACATGAGCGGATAATTACCGTTTGTGTTTGAGAACATGTCTGCGGTAACGGCTTCCCATGAAGCGTGGCCTGTCTGAGCATTTTTTCCGTTGGGAAGAAGCGCCCTCTCAAGAGTTGAAAACCTGCACAGAGAAGGTACGGAAGTTGCGTTGGTGATTTGCTCCCAATTATACGTTGCTGATTCAAAATCAACAACGGGGTCATTTTGAGCTGAGGTTAACCAAACGGGAAGCTCTGAAATTGTCTGCGCCTGAACTTCATCAAGTGCAATGTATGGGCAGATTGGGAAAAGAGCCGCAAACATCTCGGGATAAGTATAGCCCATCTTAAGTGTAATCATACCGCCGAGTGAATAACCGCCAATGTAAACACGGGTTGTGTCAATTGTGTCGGCGTTTTCGATGATGAAATCGTCGATTGCATATTTGAGAGGCTCAAGAAGATTGTCTCCCCATGTTGTGCCTCTGTTTTCAGGTGCTCTTACTGCCATGATGTAAGAAGCACCGGTGCCTTTAAAACGCGCCTGATATTCTTCGCTTGACCAGTTTGCAATATCGCTTCCGTCAAGCTGGTGACCGTCATAAAGTCCGTTTCCAAGGCCGTGCACCCAAACAACAAGTGGGTACTTCTCCCCTTCCTGCATTTCGTCAGGCGTATAGTAACGGTAGTCAATTGAATGACCGCTGATGCGCGGACCTTTGCCGTAGGCGAACTGCTCGTTGAGAGTTTCGATGCCTTCATCGATGCTGACCCCTGCAAAAGCAGGAACACACAAAGAGGCAAAAAGAACAAGGACAGATAACACGAGTGCAAGAGCTTTTTTCATACGAATACCTCCGTAAAACTGATGATATGATTTTATAACAAAATCCAACAATTGTCAAATATTTTCAAGAAAAACAACCCCCGCTGAAAAAGCGGGGGTTGAATATCTAACCAATTATGCGTATACGAGGTCAGTAATGTACATGTAGTTAACAAGTCTTGCAGAACCCTTGATGGAGATACCAAGCTTGATGTCTGCCTGAATGTCAACATTCATGATGTGTGTAAGAGAAACGATGTGGTTGTTTGAGGGATTGTAAACAAGAGTTGCGGTGCAATCTGTGTAAACAAGGTCAAAGCCGTTAACCTTGAGAAGCGGAATGCCTGCAAGAGTCTCGTCGATATCAGCCTTGGACATGGGAGCGAACATGCCGCCGTGTGCACTGGGAGCAGTTGCTGCGCCATCCTCGGGAGGCTGCGGGTTGTTTTCGTCGTTAAGAGTGATTGTGATGGTGTATGTACCGTCGCCGTTATCCTTGCAATCTGCAGCCTTGATTGCTGAAGCATCAGTAAGAAGGCAAGCTGAAGGATTGTGGTAGGGCGGGAAGCCGCCAAGGTCTGTGCCGGGAGCATTGGGAGCAGCGTTTGCACGTGCAGTTGCTTCGTCGGTCATAAAGCCTTCTGCGATGCCGATAACCTTGTCTGCAAGGCCACCGAGGTTACGGTGTTCTTCGGGAAGGGTCTGATATTCAACCTTTGTGTAGCCGGGCTTGTCAGTCTTCTTTGCCTGGTTAACAACTTCTGAATACTTATTAAGGATATCAGCAGGTGTTGAGGGCATTGAGCTGTTTGAAGGAGCATCTGTGGGAGCAGCGGTTGAGGGAGCAGTTGTGTCTGTGCTGCCGTTTGTTGTTGAATCTGTGCCCTGAGTGCTCGGCTGGGTTGTGGGCTGAGTTGTTGACTGTGTTGTGGGCTGGGTTGTGGGCTGTGTGGGTGTTGTGCCGGTGTTAACTGAGTTTGCACTGTTCTGAAGAGCTTCGATTGCTTCTTCATCAAGTGTGACCTGAACATTGATTGTGCAAGCGGATGCTGCAATAAGCATAACAAGTGCAAGCACCAATGTTACGGCGCGACGGATGTTCTTTCTCATGAGAAAACTTCCCCTTTCGGTTTTTGTTAGTTTATAGCCGTCTATTAATTTACAATAAAATTTTAATTTTGTCAATCCTTTTATCAAGCAAATTTGGAGATTATCATGCGTATTTTATCAAAATAATGCGAATAATGTCTTTTGACGAAAAACAAGTGCTTAAAAGCCGTCTCTTTTGAGAAGGTGCGAAGCAAACAAACTATGATTTCATAAACCTATAAAATCTTATCACACTGTCATTTTTGCAAAAAAAATCGCAAGGCAGCATTTTTGCTCCTTGCTTCCATCTTGCAATGCAAGTTGTTTATATATTTGAACTCCTTGCGGAGATTGTTGTTAATACGGCCGTGCCGCGTTTTGCACTGCGCGTAATTATTTTACGCTGTAGATGCTTTCACAAATATAGCCGTATTCGAGAATGTGAAGAATCTTTTTCAGTGAAAAACGTTCATGCTGAATTGTGTTGTAAAGCTTTTTTTCGTGCTTACGGATATCTCTTGCCAAATCGTTCATGCTTTTGTCTCCTTTCTTTATTTACTGTGGTTACATTATATAACGAAATCAGCAGTTTGTCAACAGCCTTCGTGTCGAAGTTGTACATTTTTATATCTATTATTTTGTGCATAATTACATGTTATTTAAAATATTTATCGACACTATGCTATTATTTTGCGTTTATCTTTAACAGCACACAGTTCGCAACGTTATTGTGATTCGTTAATTTGCACAACAAATCACTTCGCTGTGACTGAACACAAAAAACGAGACGGCAGTAAAGCCGTCTCGTAAGGAGTTAAAATTGAAGTTATTCAACAACAACCTCGCATGTTGAAAGGAAGTGCTCGTTAACTGTAACAAGGAAAACTGATGTTTCGCCCTTGCCTACTGCAGTGATAACACCGTTTTCGTCAACTGTTGCAACACTTTCATCGTTTGTGAACCACATAACGTCTTTGATTGTTGCATTTTCGGGTGAGATTTCATATGTGAGCTGCTGAGTTTCACCAACGGAAAGGGTTACTTCCTTGGGATCAACGAGAGCCTTCTTAACGGGTCTGAGAATCATAACCTCACATTCCTCAACGTAGGTTTTGCCGAGGTATTCAATTGTTGCGGTTATGATAACAGGCTCAGCACTGTCGCTTTCACCGGTTACAAAGCCGTTAGCGGTTACGCTTGCAACGCTGTCGTCTGATGATGCCCATGTGATAACGATGTCATCTTCAACGTCAGGCTCAACGTTGAGAGAGTGGTTGATTTCAACCTGATCTCCAAGTTCAACTGTGAGGTTCTTTTTGTTGAAAGCAACACCTGCATAGCTGAAATCATAGCGCTTTGTTGAGCTATAATCAAAAGAAACTGCCTGTGAAGCAAAATCTGCAAACTCACCGCTGAAATCCAGTTCAGCATTGACTGCAAAGTTCCTTGTGTAGTCAATGTAGTCAATTTCGTCTCTGATTCTGTTTACTCTTGCTGAAATTGTGAATCCTTTGCATTCAAGCTCAAGTGAGGAGAATGAAACGGAATCGGAAACAGTCTCCTTAATGGACTCGATTACAGCTTCGGTTTCACTCATACCAAAGGTTTTATAGAGTGCGCTCTTTTTCTTCAACGGGTACTCGGCATCTTCAAAAACGATGTCGATATAGTAATAATCTGTGTCAACATGGTCGCCGTCGTCATTGAAGTAACCGACAACGCACTCTGCACTTACAAGGTCATCAGCATCAAAAGCGATGACGGGCTTGTACTCACTGAAATCATCACCGTATACGGATTCAACGTTTTCATAGCACTTGTCGGCAATATTACCTGAAAGGCTACCCTGAGCATACTTGAACATTTCGGTGAGACCCTTTGCATTGTCTTCGGCAACGATGCTGTCTTTATGGATGTTGACAGAATTATTGACGTTGATTTTTACGCTTGAAAAATCGTCTGCCGCATCATACAGAGTGGTTAGATAATCAACGATATCCTGCTCGGTTTCGGGCTGAGCTGAAAGTGAAGCATCAAGCTGAGGGCCCATATCGTATGTACCTTCTGTTTGAAGAACAATGTTGATACCGTACATAATGAAACCTACACACACAAGCACACCAAGGATAGCTGCAAGTACAACTTTCCATTTACTTTTTTTCTTTTCTTTTGTTTCCTGAGGAACAATAGGTGTATCAGCCATTAATCGCTTCCTCCTTTTCTTCGTTATCTGCTTCCATTTCTGCAAATTCTGCGAGTCTTTCTGCCTTTTCTTCTTCCGTTTCAAAAATCGGAAGCGGAAGCTCGTCAAGAGTTATCTCGCCTGCCTTGACCTTGCGGTATACTTCGCAACGGTAAAGGTCACCGTCTTTGTATTTGAAGGTAAAGCCTTTAACTGCAAATACAATGTTGATTGCAGCCATAGCTGCAAAAGCTACCATGGTTACGTAAGCACCGAAGCCGTTGCTGACATTTGCAAAGCCGAGAGCTTCAGCAGCGTCGACAAGGTTACCTGACATAACTGCGTAGGCTACGCATACACCGATTCCCGCAACGGAGAAGAAGCCCGAAACGCCCGACAGAGCGCGTGGGCTGAACATTGAAAGAATAACTGTCAGAAGCTGAGCGATGCCTATGATTGCGGCAATAAGAACAAGCAGCATTGCCACATACGTTGCGTTTGCAAGCTTGCCAACAACTGCAGATGATGACATTGCATTGAGCGCATCAAGCTTACCGCCGGAGAAGGCATTGTAAACGTTGAGAAGGTTGATTGAAATACTCTCGTTGAAAAAAGCCGTTTCAGCTTTAACGGTGACAAACGGAATCATCATCACGCCAAGGCTGACAAGCATCATAACAAGACGGACAATCTGCAGAGGACCGCCGATGAGTGCGCCTTTGATTTTTGCGGCAAAGACACGTGCGCGTGCAAAAGACATCTCTGTTTCCTTGGCATCGGCAATCAAGGTTTCTTCAAGATTGTAATACACCAGATTAACACCGCAGTTTTTGCAGGTCTGACTCCAGTCGTAAAACTTAATTTTTTTGTGACACTTCGGGCACTCCAAAATATACCACTCCTTATATCATTTTATCTAACTTGTACATTTTAACAAAAAGTACGAATTATGTCAACGGCTTTTAGTCAATATTCGAAAGTAATTTTAATTTTAGCAGATATATCCAACAAGCACGCGTTTTATTGACATTGTGCACAACTGCTGATAGAATAAAACCGAGGTGAGACCATGGAAAAGCACGCAATATTCCTTGATATTGACGGCACAATCATACACGACGGTGCCATACACGAAAAAACGGTGAGCGAAATTGCCCGTTGCCGAAAAAACGGTCACCTTGTTTTTGTCAACACGGGTCGCTCCTACGGTTACATACCTGACTGCATTTTCAATCAACTCGAACTTGACGGATACATCGCAGGTATCGGCTCACACATCATCGTCCGCGGTGAAATTCTGCGCTGTGCCCGTATCCCTTGCGACGAGGTGGTTGAAATTGCACGCTACTGCTTTGAAAACAATCTTCTCGCCATACTTGAGGGCGAAAACGCCTCCCTCGGCATCAACACAGACCGAGTTGAATTCACGCTTGAGTGTGCTGATGACATCATTGAAAAGTACGCTGATTTCCCCGTGACGAAGGTATATATAGACGGTATTCTGCCGGAAAAAGTACAAAGCCGCCTCGCGAGCACATATCAATTTTTCCAGCACAGTGGCTATGCAGAGTATGCAACCAAGGGCAGCAGTAAATCCGGCGCGATGGCAATTGTACTCCACGAGCTCGGCATACCGCGTTCAAGGTGCATCGCAATCGGAGACAGTATAAATGATACCGACATGCTGATGTATGCAGGCATCAGTGTTGCGATGGGCAACGCTGACGACAAAATTAAGGCAATCTGCAAGCACGTCACCGATACCGCTGAAGACGGCGGTGTCGGCAAGGCACTTGAAATGTTGCTGAAATAAAACTACGGAGACAACTCTCAACAAAAGAAGTTGTCTCCGCTTTGTTTTATTCACGTCTGAGCGCGTCAATGGGCAGCATCTGCGCCGCACGTTTTGCAGGGTACATACCAAAGAAGATGCCGATTGTGCTTGAAAAGCCGACTGCAACGAGCACTGTTGAAAGCCGCAGACTGATGGGTATGCCCATATACCGCGCAACGGCAATTGCTCCTCCCCCGCCGATGAGCAGGCCGATAAAGCCGCCTATTAAGCAGAGTATGACTGATTCCGTGAGGAATTGGAGCATGATGGTTTTGGTTTTTGCACCGAGAGCCTTTCTTATACCGATTTCCCTTGTTCGTTCAGTAACCGACACAAGCATAATGTTCATAACACCGACACCGCCGACAAGCAGAGAAATTGCACTAACCGCCGCGATAAACGTTGTGAACACGTTGATTACGGTGTTGAGAAGGTCAATAAACGTTGCCATGTTCGTGTATGTATAAAGCTCGCGTTCAACGTTGTTGTGCCTGATTTTTAGAATTTTGACAATTGATTCACCAACACTGTCAAGTGCGTTGTCGTCAACTGCGGAAACGTACACTGACTCATAAAAACCCGACCTTCCGTTAAGAGACGAAACAATACCTGCCGGTACGAGAATGAATCCGCCTGCCATTGACGAGCCGCCCATGGATTCCATCATATCCATCTGCTCACCGATATCAACACCGCTGGCGCTTGCCATCATAGCTGAATCTACTACACCGATGATGGCGAAAGTAAGATCCTGCCCACCGACAGTGTAAGTGATGTTTTCACCCACTACGTCGTATCTTCCGAAGAATGCATAAGCACTCACGTTGTCAATAACAGCGACCTGCTTCCTTGCGCTGACTTCTTCCTGCGTGGGATAGTGGCCGTAAATCGGTGTCATGTTGAATATTTCACCAAGCTGAGTGTGGCATCCGATAAGTATACCCATACCCGACGTCTGTGAATTTGAAAGCACACCGATGCTTGACGTCATTGCCGAAACAGCTTCAACCCCTTCAATCGTTTTGATTGAAGCTATATCCGCTTCGCTGATATATTCGCCCGTGGTTGCTCTGCTTGTATCAACAGCAACAACAACACAGCTTGCACCCATATCCTCAATCATACCAACAATGTAATCACGGCCGCCCTGACCGAGGGTAATGATAGCGATAACAGAGGCAACACCGATGATTATGCCGAGCATTGTGAGCAAAGAGCGCATCAGGTTTGTTTTGATGCTGAACACGGCAATTCTGAAATTTTCAGATAAGTTCAAAACTGTCACCTGCGGCAAAAGCCGCCCTTTCTTTCATCTTGAAAAACTGTTTATTTTGAAGTGTCAATCTTGATTCTGCCGCCGGCTTCAAGTGAAGATGACGGATTCTTAACAAGCTTATCACCGACTTCGCAACCTGAAACAACCTGATACATTGTGGTTGAGCTGATGCCGATTTCAAGCTTCTGCTTCCTTGCGCGATTTTTCTCAATTACGAAAACATAGAACTCATTACCTTCAATGTAGATTGCCTCAATCGGCACTGCAATAGCAGATGCAACGTTTGCGGTTTTGATTTCCATGTCAACATTCATACCAATAATAACATTCTTGTCGGGGTTGGTGATTTTTGCACGCGCATCAAGTCCGCTTGCACCCGTACCCATGAGTGAGCCGGTGATTGAGCTAATATCCATGCCCGTTGATGAGCCGTCTGACATAACGGGGCTGATGTAAGACACCGTACCAAGATATTCGGTTTTACTGTTGATTACGTTAACAACAACTTCCTGACCGATTGCAACCTTTGGAATATCATACTGATTGATGTTAAACTCAACTTCGAAGCCCGAATAATTGTCAACAACAATGCCGTCTGCAAGGTCGGATGCCGCAGCACCGGAAAGGAGTGCTTCAACGTTAACACCTGCCTGAAGCCCCGAGATAACCTCGTTGATGTCAAATTCCTCAGCCGCATCTGCAACTGAGAAAGCCTTGCCGGCTTCGATGTTAACCTTTGTTACAACACCGGCTTCCTTTGCAACCCAGCCTGCGTTCATGGCTTCAAGTGCTGCTTTATAATTTTCAAACTCAGCAAGGGTACTGTTCATAAGTGAAAAGTACACGTTTTTCATGCTGTTACTTGCTTGACTGTCAAGGACGATTTTCCTCGCCTGAAGCTCAATCAGCTCTGATTCAAGGTCGGAATAACCCATACCAAAAACTGATTTGAAATCAAATGCACTTGAAAGTGTTGCGCCGATACCTGAGAAAATCTCAGTGAGCTTTTCAAGTGAGAAATCGCTGAGAATATCCTCAACAGAGAAATCTGAGAGAGCGTTTTTAGCGGCAAGTTCTGCTTGAATTTCCGCTATTCTTTTGTTTACTGCAGGCAGTTCCTTGGCGGCAATTTCTGCCTGAACAACGGAATCCTCATACGTCTGCTTGGACTGATTGTACGCCTGCTCTTTTTCCTCAACCTTGCCTGCAAGTGCGGCAGTGTCAAACGTGGCAAGCTGCTGACCTTCAGCAACAATGTCACCGACCTTGACAAGCACCTCTTTAACAAGTGCACCGTTTGCAGCTTTGTAAAGTGACTTGTTTGACGAAACTACGGTACCGCTGACGGTTATTGTCTGCTGTATATCTGCGGTTACAACGTCAACCGCGGCAACCTTTTTTGCAGCTTCGGGTTTTGCACTCATACCAACGCAAAGCGCAACCACCGCAAGCACACCTGCAACTGCCGCCCAGAACACCTTTTTGTGTTTGGCATCAAGAGCATTGTAGCTCTCTTTGGCCTTGTTGAGCTTGCCGTTCGTTGCAAGAGGCTTTCTTTCACGTTTTGCACGCCTTTTATTCGGGCGAGTTTCACTGTCTGTGCTGATTTGTGCAGACGGTGCAACAGCAACCTCAGCTTCGGGCTCTTCTTCCGCTTCAAAATCAACGGATTCAACAGTCTCCTTGCTTTTACTGAGGAGCTTTTGCGCTTTCTTTTCTTCTTTTTTCCTTGCCGCAGCAGCGCGTCTTGCCTGCTTTGTGGTTTCAACTGCGGTATAACGGGTCTTTTTCATTTTAAATCACCCTTCGTATTTTTTTGATGAAAATTATACAACCGTTTATTATATTTTTATTTCCTTTTCAGAATAAAGAATAGTTTTAGAAAACTGTAAATAAACTTAAATATATCTAAGAAATAGGCGGTTTGATAAGTGTGAAAAGAGTAATTTCGGTGTTCCTGCTTCTTATTTTATGCCTTTGTGCCTGCGCACCGGACACCTTGAGCGCCCCCGGCGATTTTATACGCAGCTACAACAAAACTCAGCTTTGCCAAAAAATCAGCATAACCGATTTTATGAGTGTAAGCGACGAAAAATTCATCCACTATATGTGTTATCTGCCGGCACTCGACGGCGAATACCTGCTAAGGCTGACAAGCAATGATGAAAAGCGCCGCATAGGCATAATGAGCCTGACTTACGCCTCCCCCGCCCTCTCAGCCGAAGCTCAGGCAGAGTACCGCACGTATGCACTTGCAACTGTCAGCGCACTCACCCGCTTGGGCGCAGACGAGGTTGCGCAGATTCTTGATACACTTTGCATCAAAAGCGGCTCAATGAGTTTCACCGAGGAAAAATCAGCATCGGTTGACGGCTATCGGTTTTATTTCATTCCGAGCGAAGTGGGCGGCAGCTTAACCGTTGAGGTTGCGAGGTTTGTTGAGGAAACACCCACTCACAAACCCGAAACAGACATTTACTCCCAGGTTTTCCACACGTCAGGGCAATAACCGACTGTTGCCTGCTTGCCGTTGCGGACGATGGGTGTTTTGAAAATCGCAGGATTTTCAAGCAGCTTTTCCTCCTTTGCAGACATATCTGCAAGGTATGCGATAAACGATGCCTCATAAGCCGCGCTTGAAGTGTCTAACAAAGCCTCAAACGAGCCGACGGCGGCTTTCACGTTGCGATATTCACCCTTACTCATGCCGAACTTCGGCAGGTCGATAAATTGATATTTGATACCGCGCTCTTTGAAAAAGCGCTCTGCTTTTTTCGTATCAAAACATTTTGATTTTCCAAAAATCTGAATATTCATATTGCCTCCTTTTTGAAACTGTGATATATTTCTATGTAAATAACCGTAGGTCACCCTGAGGTATTTTACCATGATTATTCTTCCCGATTACATTATAACTGCCATGAGTCTGCTTGAAAAAGCAGGCTTTGAAGCGCATGCCGTGGGCGGTTGTGTGAGGGACAGTCTCATGGGCAACACACCGCATGATTGGGACATGACGACGAATGCGCGTTTTGATGAAATGCAAGCAGTTTTTGCTGATTTCAAAACACTTGATATCGGCAAAAAGCACGGCACCCTCACCGTTTTAATTGACGGAAAAAGCATTGAAATCACCACTTACAGAATTGACGGTCAGTATGCCGACAACCGTCACCCCACCGAAGTGACGTTCTGCACAAGCCTTGAAGAAGACCTCTCAAGGCGTGATTTCACCGTCAATGCTCTTGCATACAACACAACCGTTGGAATTACGGACAAGTTTAACGGCATAACCGACCTTGAAAGCCGTACAATACGCTGTGTTGGCAACGCTGACAAGCGCTTCAACGAGGACGCGCTGAGAATCATACGCGCACTGAGGTTCGCAAGTGTGCTGAATTTCCGTATTGAAAAAGAAACCGCTGACTCAATACACCGCAACCGTCTGCTTTTAAAAAACATATCACACGAGCGCGTTTTTTCCGAACTGAAAAAACTTCTTCTCTCAGACACGGTGTTCAACGTACTGATGAATTATCACGACGTGCTTAGCGTGATGATACCCGAAATTGAGCCGCTTTTTGAATATGACCAGAAGAATCATCATCATGCCTACGATTTATGGGAACACACCGCAAGGGCGGTTTCACATGGCAAAAAGGACGTCGCCGTGCGCCTTGCACTTTTGTTCCATGATTGCGGCAAGCCGTTATGCAGAAGCTTTGACGCAGACGGTGAGGCACACTATTATTCACACGCATCAATCAGCACAAAAAAAGCAAAAGAGGCTCTGACTCGGCTTCGATGTGACAACAAAACACTTGATGAGGTCTGTGAGCTCATAAGACTTCACGACTCACCGCTTCCCGACAACGAAAAACTCATAAAGCGCAGGCTGAATCAGCTCGGCAAAGAAACTCTGTTCAAGCTCATTGACATTCAGCGCTCGGATAACGCCGCACTCGGCACGGTGTTTTCCGCTCAGCGCAAGGACGGATATGACGAATGTGAGAAGCTGACAGAGCTTATACTTGACAAAGAGGAATGCTTCTCCCTCAAAGCCCTTGCCGTCAACGGCAACGACATTGCCGCAATGGGCTTCACAGGCAAAAAAATCGGAGAAATCCTCAACGCCCTGCTCGAAGCGGTAATTGATTCAAGGTGTGAAAACGAGCGCAAAAGCCTTCTGGACTTCTGCGCTGAGATGTACGGTTGACGTAAATCCAACCGTAAAAAACAGATTGGACTAATCATATAATTATACTGTCAAGAATCGCAAGAACATCTTTGTCGGTGTCATCTTTTTTGAAGGATGACACCGCTTTTTTGATTTGTTTGTATATAACGGGACCTTCGCTTTTATGCTCTTCAGGGGCATCTTCGGTGCCCTCTTTTTTCAGCGATGACACTGCTTTTTTGATTTGTTTGTATATAACGGGACTTTCGCTTTTGTGTTCTTCTGGGGCATCTTCGGTGCCCTCTTTTTTCAGCGATGACACAGCTTTTTTGATTTGTGTGTAAATAACGGGGCTTTCAGCTTTTTGTTCTTCAGCCGCCTTTTTTTCTTCAAAAGCCACTTTGACGGCGCGTAGAAATTCATCTGCAGTGTAAACCACGTCGTGCTTCACACCAAGTGACCAGGCAAGCTTTTCAAGTTCATAGCAGGTTGAAGTGGTGTAAGCTTCAATCATACCCATAAACTCATCCGGTGTGAAATAATAGATGTTACCGAGAAGTCTGCCAAACGCTTTCATTGCATCGTTATAACCAAGAGTCATGCGCTTTTCTTTCATTTCAAACGAAAAATCAAAAGCCGCGCCAAGCTCCTCTGTGTCGTACGGGCGAATATAAACTACCTCTGCGTTATAGATATTCAGGGAATGAGCATAGCCCTTCATGTTTGATATGTCAAGCACAATAAGTCGATTTATGCCGTTACGGCGAAGAAAACCTACGGGAGTGTTGTCATAAAATCCGCCGTCGAGGAATTTCTCACCGTCGGGACCGATGTTGCTGACACCGGGTACATTTGCGGAAGCAAGAATATAATCAAGAAGCTGACCTTCGGGAATATCTTTCAATCTCAGCTCAAGCGGAGTCATACCGCCGGAAAGCTGAAACGCTACTATGCCGAGGTCAACACCGGAATTTCTGACGTCTTCTTCCGATATGTATTCTTCAAGCAAAACCTTTGTTGGTGATGCATCAATACCGCCGTTTTTGATAACCTCACGAAGCAACACGGAAAAATTCTTCATGCTGAAAAGATTGTTCGGATTTGGTAACTCTGCCGTGATGTTGATGCCTTTTTCAATTGTGACACTGTCCCATAAACTGATTGCTTTTTCGTATGCATCAGAGGCAATCAGCGCGCCGTTGATTGCACCGATTGAGGCACCTGCAACAATAGAAAACTCTATACCAAGCTCACGCAGCGCCTTCCATGCGCCAATCTGATATGCGCCCTTTGCGCCGCCGCCCGCAAGAACAAGACCGTAAGGAACCATATATTCTTCCCCTTTCTGAAAATTTCCCGGGAAATCACAGGATTTCACAAATAATACTGTTTGACAAAAGAAAACCGTTTGTGTTAAGCCTTATGCCGTCACCGTTGCAAACAACAAAGTTGCGCAATGCCGCGGCCGAGGCTTTTTTAACCATTGCTTCGGGAATATCAAAGCCGAAGCGCTTTTTCACTTTTGAATTAACGAGACCTTCACTGAGTCTCAGCCTGAGCATAACGTACTCCTCAAAATCACCGCCCGTGCCATCTTCAACGGGTGGTGTGCCTTCAATGAACGAGGCGATGTCACGCTCGTAATAAAACCTTTTGCCGCCGAGAAAAGAATGAGCCGCAGGGCCTATACCAAGATATTCACCGCAGTCCCAATAATTGAGGTTGTGGCGGCTTTCAAAGCCCGGCAAAGCAAAATTGGATATTTCATAATGAAGCATACCTGCCGAGGTAAAGCGATCTGCAACGTGCATATAAATATCACAGACTTCGTCTTCATCAGCAAGGTTGAGACTGCCTGCCGTTTCATAAAACGGCGTCCCCTCCTCGATTTTAAGCATGTATGCGCTGATGTGCGGAACACCGCTTTGCAGGCAGAAATCAATGCTTTCATCAAGGCTTTGCATCGTCTGTCCGGGCACGCCGAGCATCAAATCGAGCGACACGTTTGTGATACCGTGCTTTCTGACAGTTTCAAGTGCTCTGACAACATCATTTTTGCCCGAAAGTCTGCCGAGAGCAAGCCTTTCGTTTTCAACAGCAGACTGTACACCCATTGAAATGCGGTTAACTCCGTGCAAAGCAAGCGTGTGAATCAGCTTTTCATCAACGCTTGACGGGTTGCACTCAACCGTGATTTCGGCATCATCGGTGAGGAAAAGCTCTTTAGCGCAGTCAATAATACCACCAAGCAATTCACCGCCCATGACGGACGGTGTGCCGCCGCCGAAATAAAGGGTGTTGCACTGAACGTCGGTTTTATCTCTCCACTCGTTGAGGCTTCGTATAACCGCCTCCGCATATTTTTCCCTCAAAGACAACTGTGTGAGGGAGTAAAAATCGCAATACGGGCACTTTTTCAGGCAGAACGGAACGTGGATATAAAGCCCTGCCATCAGTTTTCATCCAGCTTGAGCACCGCCATAAATGCCTCCTGCGGCACTTCAACAGTACCGAATGAGCGCATGCGCTTTTTGCCCTCTTTCTGTTTTTCAAGCAGCTTTTTCTTTCTTGTGATGTCACCGCCGTAACACTTTGCAAGAACGTCTTTTCTCATTGCCTTAACGGTTTCACGTGCAATTACCTTGCCACCCACAGCAACCTGAACGGGAATTTCAAACATCTGTCTCGGTATATGCTCTTTGAGCTTTTCGGCAATTCTTCTTGCCCTTGCGGGTGATTTATCAGCGTGAACAATGAAGCTGAGCGCATCTATAACGTCGCCGTTGAGAAGCACGTCAAGCTTTACAAGATTTGAACGTCTGTATTCTTTGATTTCATAGTCAAAGGATGCGTAACCTCTTGTGCGCGATTTCAGTGCGTCAAAAAAGTCGTAGATGATTTCGTTCAGCGGCAATTCATAGTGAATGTCAACTCTGTCTGTGCCAAGATACGTCATATCCTTGAACGTGCCTCGTCTGTCCTGACACAAATCCATAATTGCGCCCACATACTCCGACGGAGAATAGATGTGAGCTTCCGTTACGGGTTCCTCACAATAATCTATGTTTGCAGGGTCGGGATAATGAGTTGGGTTATCAATTTCAACGCATGAGCCGTCCCTGAGATAGATTTTATAAATAACACTCGGTACGGTTGTAACAAGGTCGAGGTCATATTCTCTTTCAAGGCGCTCCTGAATAATTTCAAGGTGCAACAGGCCGAGGAATCCGCAACGGAAACCGAAACCGAGAGCACCCGAAGTTTCGGGCTCATACGAAAGCGCGGCATCGTTAAGCTGGAGCTTTTCAAGAGCATCACGCAGGTTTTCATAGTCTGCGCCGTCTGCGGGATAAACACCGCAGAAAACCATGGGGTTAACCTTTCTGTAACCCGGCAGAGGCTCAGCGGCAAGGCGTTGCACTTTTGTTACGGTGTCGCCTACCTTGGCATCGCGTACGGTTTTGATTGACGCGGTGATGTAACCAACCTCGCCGGCGCGAAGCACCTCGCACGGCTCAAGTGAGGTTGCTCTCATGTATCCGACTTCAACAACGTTGAATTCTGCGCCTGTTGCGCACATTCTCATTGTCTCGCCTGCTTTGAGCGTGCCTTCCATAACACGCACGTAAACGATAACACCGCGGTAGCTGTCATAAACAGAGTCGAAAATCAGAGCTTTGAGCGGAGCGTCATCCTCTGCTTCGGGGGCAGGAATGTCGGAAACAATGCGTTCAAGCACATCCTGAATATTTTCGCCCGTTTTTGCGGAAACTCTGGGTGCAGCCGAGCAATCAAGACCGATGATATCCTCAACCTCAGCGGCAACTCTGTCCGGCTCTGCGGCAGGCAGGTCAATCTTGTTGATTACGGGTACAATTTCAAGGTCGTGGTCAAGCGCAAGGTATGTGTTGGCAAGAGTCTGCGCCTCGACACCCTGAGATGCGTCAATGATGAGAATTGCACCCTCGCACGCAGCCAGTGAGCGTGAAACCTCATAATTGAAGTCAACGTGACCGGGGGTGTCAATCAGGTTAAGCTCATATTTGTTTCCGTCCTTTGCTACATAATCAAGCTTGACGGCGTGAGCCTTGATGGTAATTCCCCTTTCGCGCTCAAGGTCCATCTTGTCAAGAAGCTGAGCGGTCATGTCCCTTTTTGCAACAGAATCGGTAAGCTCAAGCAATCTGTCTGCAAGGGTGGATTTACCGTGGTCTATATGTGCGATAATTGAAAAATTCCTTATATGTTTCTTCGCGGACAAAAAATCACCTCATGGTCTTTTATGTTTCCTCAAATCAATTGAGGATATCATCTACAATTTCGGCAAGCATCTCAATGCTGCCGTCTTCATCGGCTGAAATTGCAACCGAATAATTAGCTTCATCATTTTGCCATACGGCAAGTTCAATACCGTCTGCCGTCTGCCTGAAGGTCACCTCAGTGCCTTCAATTATTTTCACAACGTCATCGTCGAGGAAACGACTTTCGGCTACACCGTAAAGGCCGCTGCCTTCAACGTTATTCTCTTTGAGTGCGCAACGGTAAACGTATTCACAGTTATCCACCTTGAACTCAATGTGACCAAGCACCTCGCGCAGAATCAC
Organism: Acutalibacteraceae bacterium; assembly: GCA_045590055.1. GTDB lineage: Bacteria > Bacillota > Clostridia > Oscillospirales > Acutalibacteraceae > UBA6857. The sequence continues at coordinate 57,911 of JAZNQF010000046.1, read as the reverse complement.
ACAGCGCACGTCGTCGGCGTATTCGGGCACGCGCATCGTACAACCGAGCGCCTGTTCCATGCTTTTTCTGTCCGGGTATTCAACGTCATCCCACGTGGTTGTAACCTTTTCAACCGTTGTTTGTACGGAAGTATTCTCGGTAGTTGCTTCCCCACCGCCGTCACAAGCGCAAAGCACAAAGAGTAAAAGCACCGTCAATAACAGTAAAACTCTTTTCATTTCTGCACCTCAACTGCCTTTTCTTCAAAAGGAAGTAACACGAGCTCACCGTTATTTTTCCTTGAAATCTCCGCGGCAAGCGCAATATCGTGGCTGATTACGGTTGCATCAACGGTGGTTATATCCTTCAGGTCTTTCGTTTCGCCGCAAAGCAGCTTAACAAAACCCGAAACAATGCGGATGTCACCCTCTATATGACCTCCGACGTTAAGCGTTCCCGTAAAGATGTTTCTGGGTCTCTCACCGAAAATGCACATTTTCAGTTTTGCACCATAACCGATAAGCTCGCCCTTTGTGCCAACAATGTGGCTTTCTCTGAACATCTTATCGGAAAAAGCATTCATGTTGAGCGTTGCAACCGCACCGCTTTCAAACTTCATTGTAACAATCTGGTGGTCGCATACGTTGTTATCATTGAGAAAAACGCACTTACCGTATTCTCCGCAACGCAATGCATCAACAACGTCCTGCTTTGAGTTACTCATTTTGCCCGTGAGTGTACGTGTCATATATTTGATGAACTTTGCTTTATAAAACGGGTCGGTAATATATAACCTTTCAGCATCGTAGGGGCAGTTTTTCTTTGCTGTACAGCCACCCATACAAGTTTCGGTTGCACCTACAGGTGCATATTCACGGCGGAAGAAGCGGATATCGCCAACCGAGCTGACGCTTACACACGGGCTGTCAATAAACCACGCAATAAGGTCAATGTCATGGCAACACTTTGCAAGAATTGACGGCGTTGATGTGAATTCGTTGCGCCAATTTCCTCTTACAAAGCTGTGTGCAAAATGGAAATACCCGACGTTTTCGGTGTGGTTGATTGAAACAATATCACCGATTGCGCCGCTTGAAATAATCTCTTTGATTTTGCGGTAGTAGTTTGAATAGCGCAACACGTGGCAGATGATGAGCAGAGCACCTTTTTCCTGCGCCAGAGCGCGAAGCTCCTTATACTCAGCTTCAACACCGCTTATGGGCTTTTCAAGCATAATTGTTTTGTAGCCCGTATTGAGTGCCTGCTTTGTAATGGCGTAATGACTTGCATCCTGCGTTGAAATGATAAGGCCGTCCGAAATTACGCCCTGAGCAAAGAAATCATCAGTTGAAAGGAAGCACCTTTCCTCAGGCACGGAAAACTTGGGTGCAATATCGTCAAGAGCCTGCTGACGAATGTCGCAGACTGCATGTATCTTCACTTTTTTTGAGTGCCTTGCTTTGAGAAAGCCCATGTATTCGCTTCCTCTGTTACCGAGGCCGATGATTGATACAGTTTTCATGGCGGACCTCCTCCTAAATTTTAAGAATATGCTTCAACGCATGTGCAACACCCGACTCTGCATGAGAGAGTGTGACAAAATCTGCACAATCGAGCACCTTCTTTTCGGCATTCGCAACGGCAACACCCACTTTGCAGAAGTTGAGCATTTCCAAATCGTTGCCGCTGTCACCTATTGCGACGGTGCACTCACGCGGTATGCCTGTTTTTTCAAGCACAAGCTCAATACCCGTGGCTTTGCTGAAACCTTGTGCACAGCAATCCGCATAGGTTTCAAACTGAACCACCCTGATTTCAGCTTTGAATTCATCAATGAAGCTTTGCGGAATAATTTTGCCTGCGGCAAAAACTTCAACGCGGTTGCCTTCAATGAATCTGTCAAAGTCTTCAAGTGTATGTACAACTCCGTCTTCGCTTATGGGCGGACGCTGTTCATTCGGAAGATAAAACACGGTTTTGTCACATTCAAAAATGCACCATATACCGTTATCCATACAAAAGCGGCAGACTCTGCGCGCCAACGCAGAGTCAAAACCGTGCTTCAAAATTGCTTCGCCGCCAACTTCAACACGCACACCGTTGCCTGCAACAACACCGTCAACCTCGAGCTGTTCAAAAATAACGTCGGGTATGTTACCCCATGAGCGTCCCGTGTTGATGAACACCTTGTGTCCCGCTTCGCGTGCGGCGCGGATTGCATCAACGTTCATTTTCGGCACCTTGTGCCCTTCCACCGTGAGCGTTCTGTCAATATCAAGAAAAACAGCCCATGGTTCATTTGTTTTTACCGTCATTTATTTCAGCACTTCCTCAATCAGTGATGCCGCAAGGGTGTTGATGTCACTCTGCGTGGGGTTTTCACCAAGCTGAGCAAACTTTTCTTCATAGGCTTTCTGCAGCTTTGCAGGGGCACGTTTGATTGCATAATCGTAAACGTCGGTGTAAAGACCGGTGTTGTTGGATATGCTCTTTTTTGCCCATACGGTTGTGCCGTCATCGGCAACGCCCGTGAAGGTTACGCAGTTGAGGTCGAGCTCACGGTCGTAAGCTACAATTGCGCTTACCGTATATTCAACACCGTCAATTTTGATGGTGTAGGTATTGCCGCCGTTGTAAACACATGAAAGTGCGGAGAGCTTTGCGCCGTCTTTCATGTTCTTTTCGGTAATTGCAACGCCTGAGCAAATCATCATTTTGAATGATTTGTTGTTTTCAATCTCGTTGACGTTGTTTTCGCCTGCGCGTCTGTTAAACACAAGCACATCCCACATACCGTACATTTCGGTTTCGGGTACGTCCTGAATCTTCTCGCCTGCAAAACCTTCGCAGGAAACAAGCGGCCATCCGTCCTCTGTCCAGAGCACCTTGCGCATTTCCATTGCAGGTTTTGCGGCACCTTCACCGCCTGCGGTAAGATTACCGTTTTCATCGGTATAGAAAGCTGAGGAGTGCATTGCAAGATGCCATCCGCTGCCGAGCTTAACGATTTCAACGCCACCCGTTGAGGCTCTGCCGAGGTCGTTTGATTCAACACCGCCCGTATAGCTTGACGTGAAGGTATAACCGCCGCAGAGTTTAAGACCGATATCGAGCATATCGTACTTGCTTTGTGAACCGTCAGCATTTCTTCCTCTGTAGTCAACGTATGGTCCTGCGGCATTTTCCGCTCTGACAACACGAATCTGCTCGTTTACACCCTTAACGCCGTAGGTGAGGAACATGTAGTAATAGCCCTTTTCGGCATCATAAGTAACGTCAACGCCTGTGATAAGGTTTTTTTCATTCTTGGAAAGTGCCGGTGCTCTGCCGGGTGCGGCAATCACTTTACCGCTGTAGCAGGTGCCTTTGCCGTGGAGATTACCAACGATTTTTCCGCTGAGATTGATTGCACTGTCTTGCTTAGAAAGTCCCGTTTTGTCAAGCTCGATGAGGTTGACAGAGCCGTTGATTTCACCGTCGCGGCCATAGCTTGCACCGTATGCCATGTAGAAAAGGTTATCCTTACCGTAGAAGATGCTGGGTGAAACTGCACATGCAGCGTCATATTGTGTGTTGCCGTTTTCATTTGTGTTGGCGCAGGTGTTGATAACCATGCCCACATCCGTCCACTCATGAGTGAGGATTGACTTTTCAAGGTCGGTTGTTTTCACGCAGAAAATTGCCGCCTCGTTAAGCTTTGAATTCTTGCGGATTGCAAAATAAAGGTGATAAACGTCACCGATTTTTGTAACCTCGGGAGTAACGGGAACTCTGCTTTCCTGCGAGGTTGAAAGGCCGAGGTCGTTTGAATAGCCGTGTTCAAGGCTCCAATCGTAAACAGATTTGAACTGTGAGAAATCCATGATGCTCTCGTCCGCGTCAACATCCGTACGGGGCTTGAAGTAACAGCCGAGGCTTTCCCAGTTTACGCAGTCTTTGGAGCGGCTGACCTTGTTGCCCGAAGCAAAAGCGTAGAAATATTCTGTTTTTTTGTCGTAGATAATGCAGACGTCTTCCATTCCGTATGCACCCACACTGCCGAGATATTTGTTTTCGGCATTCGGCTGCTTCACTCTGCCGCCGGGCATTACAAGACTGCTTTTCACTTCGGAATTTGCAGGTCTGTCTGCCGTTTTGAAATATGCAAGCACCGTCAGCTTTTCTTTAACCTTGGTGGTGTATTTCATCATAGAAACCTGATCTGTTACGTTTTCACCGTTGACAATAAGCTTGTCCAGCACGTAATAGGTGGAGTCGGTAATTTCGGGAGAAATTGCGAGCGTAACACTGCCGCCGTTTTTAACAACAACTCTGTAGCTGTCGTCCGTACCGTTTTTTTCATAATCCTCAACAACCACGGCACCGTGGCTCATTGACTCAATGAAAACAGGGAAAACATCTGCTCTGATAAGCTCCCAATACATAACGAAAGCGGTTAAGCAAATCATTACAACAACCGTTAAAAAAACAAGAAACTTTTTCATTCTTCATTCCTCCCTTATTCGATGGTTAAAGATGCGATTATCATGCCGTATAAACCCGCGGGGTCATCCAGAAAATTGTCTTTCATTTTCTGAGCCTGCTGCTCGTCTGCGATGTAAAGGCTCAGCTTCATGAGCTGTGCGCCCTCATCGTTGATGCCGAAGGTGAGTGTGTATCCCTTGCCGCATTCTTCAATTGTGACTTCATTTTCACTCTCGCTCTTATCTCTAGCGTAGAGCCTCAATGCGCTCGAAAGTGCCTTTTCCCTGACGGAGCGCGGAAGAGTGCCCTCGATTTCTGCGGTGGAAAAGCTGTATGCAGGCACAAGGGAGATATACTCGTCGTCGCCCTGCAAATCACTTGTGATTTTTCCTGAGCGCAGAAGTTCGCTGATTGCCTGATTAGTTTCAAAATAATTTGCAAGGGAATGCTCCTGCAGAATTTCGTTGAGACGTGTTTTTGTAACCGCTCTGTCAAGCGTCCTGAGAAGGAAGCAAACAAGCAGTTTTATATCGCTTTTTTGTGTGAGACCGCCCGGTTCAATGCCTTCGCTGAAACTGTTGTAATCCATGTATGTTCAACTCCTGAAAAATCTAATCTATCAACATAATATTGTAGCACAGAAAAGAAAAAAAATAAATAGTATTGCGCAAAAAACACTGTTGATTTTTAAATTATTGATGTTATAATAACTAAAAATACAGAATTTTGAGGTTTTCAATGAGATATTCAACCGTACTTCTTGATGCCGACATGACTTTGCTTGACTTTGACGCAGATGAAGCCGCCGCACTCAGCGATGCACTCAGGGATTTCGGCATAATCTGCACTGAGGAAATCCGCAGTCTTTATCACAACATAAACAAGGGTTTATGGGAAGAATACGAGCTTGGCATAATAACAAAACAGCAAATCGGTGAAAACCGTTTTACACGTCTGCTTGAAGCCCTCGGCGCTGAGGGTGACGGCGTAGAGCTCAACAAAATCTACATGGGTTATCTGTGCAACGGCGGCAGAACGCTTGACGGAGCTCACAACATCTGCCGCAAACTCAGCGAAAGCGGCGCAAAGCTTTACATAATCACAAACGGCACAACACATATACAAAAATCCCGTTTTTCAAGGAGCGGGCTTGAAAAATACATTGACGGGGTTTTCATCTCCGATGAAATAGGTTTTCAAAAGCCGAAAAAAGAGTATTTTGATGCTGTTTTCAAAAGCATTGACGAAGCTGACAAAAGCCGCATCATTGTTGTCGGAGACTCACCGAGCTCTGACATTGCAGGCGGCATAAACACAGGGCTTGACACCTGCCGATTTAACCCAAAAAGACTGCCCGACGGCAAATACACACCGACGTACACAGTGCATGAGCTGAGTGAAATTTTCGGCATTGTAATGGGTGAATAAACAAATAACGGACTCAATCGGTAAATCTGATTGAGTCCGTATTTTTTATTCAATCATGGCATTGAACTCAGCCTCGTCGATGACGGTGACACCAAGCTCATTTGCCTTTCTCAGCTTGCTTCCGGCATCCTCACCTGCAAGCACAAAGTGCGTTTTTTTGGACACAGACGAAGCGGTTTTTCCGCCGAAGCTTTCGATAATTTCCGATGCCTGCTGACGTGTGTATGTGGGCAACGTACCCGTAAGCACAAACACCTTGCCTTCAAAGCGGTTATCCTTAACGTCACGCCCACCGCTCATCACAACGCCGTGCTCCCTGAGCCTTTCAATCAGCTCCCTGCTTTCAGGCTTTGAGAAGTAGCGTGTAACACTTTCAGCCATGATTTCGCCGAAGCCTTCAATTGAAGCAACCTCCTCGGTGGTGGCACAAACAAGCGCATCAATATCACGGAATTTATCCGCCAGCAGTTTACCTGCTTTCTGCCCAATGTGACGGATTCCCAATGCATAAACGAGCCTTGCAAGTCCCGCCTGCTTTGATTTTTCAATTGCCGCCACAAGATTAGAAGCGGATTTATCGCCAAGGCGTTCTATTTTTGCAATATCTTCAGCTTTTATGCCGTAGATGTCGGCAGGGGTTGAAATAAGGGAGTTGCTGACAAAAGCTTCAAGCACCGCTTCTCCCAAGCCCTCAATATCCATTGCATCACGTGAGCAAAAATGAATCAGTACGCGCAAAAGCTGTGCAGGGCACTCGGGATTAAGGCAACGCAGTGCCGCCTCATCCTTCTCCCTCACAACCGCCGCATTGCATGACGGGCAGTTTTCAGGCATAACGTACGGCACGGAGTTTTCACCGTGGCTGACAACACAAAGCACCTCGGGTATGATGTCCCCTGCCTTACGGATGATTACTCTGTCGCCGATGCGGATATCTTTTTCACGTATGAAATCCTGATTATGAAGTGTTGCACGGCTTACGGTTGTGCCTGCAAGCTGAGTCGGCTCAAAAATACCCGTAGGGGTGAGCACACCCGTTCTGCCTACGTTGATTTCAACGTCAAGCAGAGTGGTTTCTTTTTCCTCAGGCGGATATTTGAAGGCAACCGCCCAGCGCGGGAACTTTGCAGTGCTGCCAAGCTCGGCTCTTTGAGCGTAACTGTCCACCTTGACAACTGCGCCGTCAATATCGAAAGCGAGATTGCCTCTATCGTTACCGATACGCTGAATCTCACCAATTACGTCTTCGATATCGGTAAACGTTCTGTATTGCGGCACAACACAGAAACCAAGCTCGGACAGATAATCCAACGACTGCTTGTGCGAGCTGATATCGGCACCGTCAATCTGCTGAATGTTAAACACAAAAATGTCAAGATTTCTTGATGCGGTGATTTTTGAATTCTTCTGTCTCAAGGAGCCTGCCGCAGCATTACGCGGATTTTTGAAGGGCTTTTCGTCGTTGAGCTCCTGCTTTTTCACAAGCGCGTCAAAAGACTCACCCGACATATAAACCTCACCCCTGACTTCAACAAAGGGAAGCTGTGTTTTGAGCTTGAGGGGTATTGTTTTAACTGTGCGAAGATTCTCCGTTACGTCCTCACCCGTAATGCCGTCACCCCTTGTTGAGCCGCGCACAAACACGCCGTTTTCATATTCAAGTGAGACAGAAAGACCGTCAATTTTAGGCTCAACAACGTATACGGGGGAAGTGACGGTTGACCTGATTCTGCGATCAAAATCGCGCAGTTCATCAAAGGAGAAAACGTCCTGCAGACTCTCCATGGGCACTGTGTGCACAACGGGAGAAAACTGCGCATCCGCCCTGCCGCCCACACGGTGAGTGGGCGTGTCCGCCGTAACAAGCTGAGGATAGAGCGTTTCAATGTCAATCAGCTCATGCATCAGCCTGTCATATTCAAAGTCTTCAATTTCGGGCGCATCTTTTTCATAGTACTGCCTGTTGTGATATTCAATCACGTTGCGCAATTCTTCAGCGCGGGCTTTTTTCTGCTCAAAATCGGTCATGTTATCCGACTCCCCGTATGAAATTACTTGCTGTCGCGTTCACGGATGATAAGCCTTGTGGGTGTACCTTCAAGGCCAAAAATTTCGCGGATGCGGTTGTCAATATATCTCTGGTAACTGTAATGGAACAAATCCTTTTTATTAACAAAGGCAACAAACGTGGGCGGTCTTGTGGACACCTGCGTCATATAGTATATCTTCAGCCTCCTGCCTTTATCCGTAGGCGGCTGAACTCTTGCGGTTGCCTCTGCGAGTACCTCGTTGAGCTTGCCTGTGGAAATACGCATTGCGTTCTGTGAATCAACAAAGTTGATAAGCTCAAACAAACGGTCAATTCTCTGCCCCGTTTTTGCTGAAATAAAGATGATGGGTGCGTATGACATGAAAGAAAAATCGTTCATGAGCTTCTTTCTGTAACTGTCCATTGTCTTGCCGTCTTTTTCAAGGGCATCCCATTTATTGACAGCGATGATGCAGGCCTTGCCCATTTCGTGCGCGATGCCTGCAACCTTTGAATCCTGCTCAGTGAAACCTTCAAGCGCATCAATCATAATTACACAGACGGTTGCTCTTTCAACCGCCATCTTTGCGCGGATAACGCTGTATTTTTCAATCTGGTCGTCAACCTTGCTCTTTCTTCTGAGACCCGCAGTGTCAATGAACATATATTCACCGTGAGCGTTGGTAACAAAGGTGTCGGTTGCATCACGGGTTGTGCCTGCAATGTTGGAAACAATGGCTCTTTCCTCACCGCAGATTGCGTTGATGAGTGACGATTTACCAACGTTGGGTTTACCGATAACGGCAACCTTGATTTTGTTGTCATCCTCTTCCTCCTGCTCGGAATCGGGCAAGAATTCAAGCACGCGGTCGAGCAGGTCGCCCGTACCGTGACCGTGCACGGAAGAAACCGCAGTAGGTTCACCGAGACCTAAGTTGTAAAACTCATAAAACTCAAGCGGCGGCTCACCGACTGTATCGCACTTGTTAACGCAGAGGATGACGGGCTTGCCGCTTTTCTGCAGCATTGCGGCAACCTCCTCATCGGTTGCGGTTACGCCCGTGCGCACGTCTGTTACAAGCACAATAACCTGCGCACTGTCAATTGCGAGCTGAGCCTGACGTCTCATCTGAGAGAGAATAATGTCGTCACTGTGCGGCTCAATACCGCCCGTATCTACGAGCAGCATTTCACGTCCGAGCCATTCGCAGTCACCGAAAACGCGGTCTCTTGTAACACCGGGTGTATCGTCAACAATCGAAAGGCGCTGACCTATGAGTTTGTTGAAAAGAGTTGATTTGCCGACGTTGGGTCTGCCGACAATTGCAACAACAGACTTTGCCATTGTGTCATCTCCTCACTTTTTTATCTGCCCAAAAGGGCGTTCAAAAGACTTTCGCCGCTGTTTTCAACGACGGTAATTTTTGTGTTAAGGGTTGTTTCAACTTCGCTTGGTGTGACGTTATCAAGGAACATATCGCCCTCGCGGCGAAGCATAACGGTCGGTATAAGAAGCTCGTTGCCATGTGTTTTATCTTTAAGCTGAGCAATCAAATCTGCGCCCGTTATAAGGCCCGCCACGGTAACACTTTCACCAAAGAAGTTGTTTTCGATTCTGTGCACCTTAATTTCGAGCTGCGGATATCTGCGGTTTACGCAATCGCACAGTTGATTTATAAGCGGATATGCTGCAACGCCTGTTGCAACATCAACTTTACGTGCGGCAACCGTGCCGTCAATGCAATCTATTGCCGTGTTGAATTCAGATTTCATAAGTGCCCACATACCGACACCGTTTTCAAGCTGAGCAAAATCTTCGTAATACTCCTCGTCGGGTATCTCGACACCTGCTTTGAGATAGAACTCGTCCGCCGCATATGCAAGCCTTGTGCCATACTTTTTGAGGAAGGCATCACCGAAGGTATTGACGGTGTCAAGCACCTGCTGAGCCTGCTGTTTTGTGTATCCGTGAAGCTCAGGCAAGCCCTCGCGGTGCTTTGTGAGACCAACAGGTACCGCGGCAATACTCTGCACGGCGGGATAGAGCTTTGCAAGCTCGTTGAGGCTGAATTCAAGCTCTGCACCGTCGTTTATACCGGGGCAGAGAACAAGCTGGGTGTTGAGCGAAATGCCTGCATCGGCAAACCTTTTGAGTATGTTGAGAGCCTCACCTGCATGCTTGTTTTTCATCATCTCAACCCGAAGCTCGGGATTCATGGTGTGAACTGAAACGTTCACGGGGCTGATGTGCATTTGCATGATGCGCTCAATTTCCCTTTCACACAGGCCCGTGAGTGTTATATAGTTACCGAAAAGGAAAGAAAGGCGTGAGTCGTCGTCCTTGAAATAGAGGCTTTCGCGCATACCTTCGGGCATTTGATCAATAAAGCAGAAAATACACTTGTTTTTGCAATGCTGCTGCTTGTCCATGAGGTAGGTTTCAAATTCAAGCCCTATGTCCTCATCGTCTTTTTTGCTGAGCACAACAATGCGCTTTTTGCCCGCCAACGTAACCAACGAAAGTGCAAGACGGCGCGCATTGACGTGAAAACGGTAGTCAAGCACGTCAAAAATGCTGTGAGCGTTGATTGAAACAAGGCTGTCCCCTGCTTTTATGCCGTGGTGTGCGGCTTTGGAATTTTGCTGAACAGAGGCAATTTTCACTGCCATGCCGTCTCTCCCCTTTCTGTCTGTTGTCATATCGTGAACGACAAGGTCTAAAATCCGAATCAGGTCACCTAAGGATAAAAGGGCTGTCTCATTGCGGCGGACGCGGCTTCCGCCGCATAAGGCGGCAGAAACGGATATACCCGTTCCGAAATGAGACAGCCCTTTTTCTTAGAAGTTCAAAGGTTGCACACAAGAAGCTGATATTAGTCTTCGTCTTTTACGATGACCTGTCTGCCCTTGTAATAGCCGCAGCTTCCGCAAACCTTGTGAGGTACGGCGAGCTCACCGCACTGGGGGCATTTAACAAGCGTGGGAGCTTCAATCTTCCAAACGCTTGAACGTCTCTTATCACGTCTTGCCTTCGATACTCTTCTCTTTGGTACTGCCATGTCAGCACCTCCTTATAAGTAATAATTGAATTAACTTCATTCTTCACCCAGAAGCTGCTGCAAAGCGGCAAACCTCGGATCAATCGGCTTCTTACAGCCGCAGGGGCCATTGTTAAGATTGTGACCGCACTGCGCACAGATACCCTCGCAATCCTCTTTGCAGAGAATTTTGGTGGGCAGAGTGAGATAGATGTCTTCAAGCGTAAGCTGCTCAACATCCAGCCTCATGCCTTCCACAAGTATGAATTCATCGTTATCTTCGTTGTTGAGCTCGCACACAAGAATGTGGTTAATCTCCACGTTGAAGTTGCGGTGAACGTCACAATCGCATCTGTCACATCTGCCGTCATAGACAACCGTTGCAACTGCGTTGAGTGTGACAATACCCGTTGTGTTTTTGATTGCTCCGCTGAGATGCACGGGTGCGGTGAATGGAAACGCACCGTTGAAATCATACGACGAAAAATCAAAGGTATGGTCAAGGGGTATTTCACTTATGCCGTTTTCGAAAATACTGTCGAGTGCTATAATCATAACTTGCCTCCGATGCGGCAAAGAGCACACATCAGCTATATATTATAATGAGAGTATGTCGGTTTGTCAATATATAATTGACAAATTTCAACGGTGTTTTTCAGCACTTTTTACAGTACAGTAACATTTTTAAGCAAAGAATAGCCCGAATACACCCTCTGTGAGTCTTCAAAACGGAAGGCACGCACCTTCACACTGATTTTCTCTCCGCTTTCAAGCCCTAAAAAAGAATAGGTGCACGACGTTGTTCTTGTCACTTTTTCATATTTTCCCGTGATTTCGTTTAGCTTCCTTACTTCATATCCGTCTGCCATGGGTACTTCTTTCCAACTGACAACAATGCTTGATTTGCTGTTTTGCACCTTAAGCTCGCCAACGTCAGCAAGCTCGCGAGTGAGCTTTACCGAAGGAGAATAATCCGAAAGGTAGCTGCTTGTGTCTGATTTGATTACACTTGCAACGCGGCATTTCGCCGGCGTATCGGTGAGATTCTTAAACGTATACTGCGAATACGTTGTTTCGGCAACGCGTACGTATTTACTCTGCACATTGTCGTAAAGATAAACGTAATAAACGTCCCTGCCCTTCACGGTGGGCCAATCAATCTTAACCTTGCCGTCAGCAACAGACACAACCGAAAGCTCACCCACAGCATCTGTGCGCGTTGCCGCGGTAATTTTCTTCGACGCTCCGTAAAGATAAACACCGTCAATCACCATATAGGCACGCACTTTATACTTGCTCTTGGTGCCGCTTTTCAAATCATCAACCGTAAGCGACGATGCACTCTTTTTGGAAATGCGGTTATATTTTCCGTCGGAATTTTTCAGGTAGACACAGTAACCCGTGGCAGATTTCACAATGTCCCAATCAAGCATGTATGAATCCGTGTAGGTCTTGCGCTGACGGAGATTTTCAATTGTCAAAAATTCCTCGTTCGCCTTAAAGGTATTGCTGTAACTGCTCTTGTATATCTTGGAATTTATGGTGTTATATGCACGCACCTTGTAAAGTGATGCATTGGAAAGCTTGTCATCAACAATAGCAACTCTTTTGTCGGTTGTCAAAAGCTTCTTGTATGAATCACTTGCTTCGTCATATTTATATACAATGTATCCGTCACAAGCCACAGCATTCCAAAAAAGAGCGATGCCGTCACTGTCTTCAACTGCGGTGCAGCCCGTAACCTTGGGAGGCTTAAGCACGGTTGAGGCAGTGAGTGAAACAAACGGACCGTACATTGTTTTTGAGTTTACGGTGCTGACACTTCTGACGTATATACGGTAATCCGCACCCGATTCAAGCCCTGTGAACGTGACGTTTGTTTTTGTCACGGTTTTGCTTTTAATAAATGCGCCGTTCTTATTGTATATATTTGCAATATACTTTGACGCGCCCGACACCGCCGGCCATTTAACACTGATGCTTTCCGTGTCAGCCTCGTCGAAAGAAACCGACATGAGCACAGGCACACTCTTGTTTACGGTTACGTTGATTTTATCATATCCGCCCGAGAGTGTATACGCAGTCAGCTCAAATGTGCCGTTTTTGAGGATGCTGAGAGAATTACCGTTCACCTTTGCAACTGAAGAATCTGACGATATAAGAATCGGCTTGTCGTCGCTTGAATTCGGTTTAACAATAACCTGCGGAGTGTATGTTGACGAGGACACAACCGTGTGGTTGCTGAGCCTTGCATAGTCGGCGCTGATATAGCCCGTGTAGCTCTTACCGCCAACGGTGCACGTCACGTTGTACCAATAAGGATTCTGCAGATAATTGTTGTAATGCAAAGTATCGGAGCGCGTTTTTGAGTTGACGGTGAGCGCCGTTCCGGACGGAACGTAGACAATCTCCGTGTGTGAGGTTGACGGACCGTTTCTGAGCCTTACCGCTGAGGAGGTTGAACCCGTTTGCGAATATGCATCAGCAAACGCTGCAGAGGTTGCCTGCTTGGTTTCACCCGGCATGTTTTTAAAAACGGGAATGCTGAAGTTTCTTTCAAGTGCAAGCGTACCGTTTCCGAGGTAGGAAAGGTAAGTGCTGTAGCCCTGAGAATCCGCACCCGAAACGTTTGTCATATACTGGTGAGTATAAAGGGCGTAGTCACAATCGGGATTGACCTGAAACTTTTGGAAATATCCCGTATACTGCCCTTTTGAAATATAGGTTTCAGCAAGGAACTGTGCGCCGCCGAGGATGGATTTTTTCGGTGTTGTCCACGGTCTTCCGTAGGTTGTGTAATAACCCTGAATATCACCCTTGTCACCGCGTGCCCACGCAAGTCCGCGCGCAATTGCACCCGCTCCGTCAGTTGCACCGATGTTGTAGAAATTATATATTCCCTTGTATCCCGAATAAGTTCCGCTGACACTTGAACTGCCCTTTGCACCAACCTCGTTGAGAATTTTTGAAGCGAGGTAGCACGGGTTGATATCGTACTTTTCACCTGCTTCACAGATAAGCTCGGAATACTTTTTCGTCATTGTAATCTGCTTGCCGGAAGTATTGTAATACGTTACAATCTTGTTATACATAAATGAACCGTAAAGAATGTTCTCAACAGCTTCAACGGTTGAGCTCGGCACGTATTTCAGCGTTTCAAACTGGAATATGTTTGCTGCGTTGAGAAAATTTCTCGGGTCCATAAAGTATGACACGGCAAGCTCGTTTGCAGTAACCCAGCCCGAATCTTTCTGAATATAGTTACCCGTGCTCGGGTTGTAATCCCCTGCCGCTTTGCTTTTGAGCAAATTGCTGTATTCAGTGGTTGATGCAGGAACAAGATTTCTGTTGTTCGCACACTCGTTTTTCACAGCCTCTGCCCAATCAATACCCGTGTGCACTGCGGTGAAGGTCCACAAAGGATACTGCTCGTGAAGCTTCCTGAGGTGCACCTTGTAGCTTTCAGGGAAATCGGCAATGCTCTTTTCAAAATCCTGAGCCGCAACAGCACTTTCCGATGCCGTAAATGAAATACCAAGCACGGCAACTGCAACAAGAAGCAGGGAAATTATTGTTTTTGCAATTCTTTTCATAATGAAATCATCACCTGTTAAAAAGACTTGTCCCTCTTGAATCAATTGCGGTTATAACAGAGAAGTTTTCAACCTCTAACCTTTTTACAGATTCACATCCCAAATCATCGTATGCAACAACCTCACAGCTTCTGACACACTGTGCCGCAAGTGCACCTGCACCACCAACCGCGCAGAAATATACACAGCCGTTTTTAACAATGCTTTCAATAACTTCCTTTGAGCGAGGACCTTTGCCAATCATTGCAACAAGCCCTCTGTCCATAAGCATGGGAGCAAATGCATCCATACGTGAGGAGGTTGTGGGGCCGCAGCTTCCGATGGGCAGACTTTCGGGTGCAGGCGTGGGGCCTGCATAATAAACCACTGCGCCATTAATATCAATCGGAAGCTCCTTGCCTTCGTTTATTGCTTCTTTTAAGCGTTTATGCGCGGCATCACGTGCGGTATAAACCGTGCCGGTGAGATACACTCTGTCCCCCGCAACAAGCTGAGGGATGATTTCGCGCAGGTTTTCGGTATTGATATGATATTCTTTCAAATCTGTTACCTCTCGGCTCAATCGCCGTATTCTTCGCAAAATTTGTCAATCTGACTGAGAAAATCAGAGTCAGTATATGCTGAGAGATTGACAAACTCAGCCGTTTCGCCGTTTTCTGATTCTGCAGTGCAAGCTTCTTCGGTTGCATCAGCTTCGCATGAATCCGGAGCATCCGCCATGTCTGTTTTGCACGCACCGCCTTCGCTGAGCTGAGCTTCAAGCTCGGCAATTCGTTTTTCAAGCTCTGCCGATTTTTTCTCAGCTTCGGTTTTGTAAGTGTGAAACTCAGCCTTGAGCTGACCGATATAGTTAAGCACATCCTCGCGGTTGAAGCCGTTAACCGCTGATTTAAACATAATGTCGCCGTTCATTTGTCAAACCTTACCTTTCAGTAATTTTGAACAGACCTTATTCTGCAACAAAAATATCAATTGAGTTGATAACAACGTCGCTGAGCGGTCTGTCGTTGCCGTTGACGTCGACGCCTGCAATTGCATCAACAACATCCATACCTTCAAACACCTGACCGAAAACACTGTGCTTATAGTCAAGCCACGGTGTGCCGCCGAGCTTTTCATAGTTTGCGGTAACTTCCTCGGGGAAGCCTCTGTCGGCAAGCTGCTTCATCTGTGAAAGCATGGTTGCAGGCACAGTTTTTGCCTGAACAATGAAGAACTGACTGCCGTTTGTGTTGGGGCCTGAGTTTGCCATGGAAAGTGCGCCGCAGAGATTGTGCAAATCAATGTCAAATTCATCTGCAAAGCTTCTGCCGAAGATGCTTTCACCGCCGCATCCCGTACCTGTGGGATCGCCGCCCTGAATCATGAAATCCTTGATAACGCGGTGGAAAATCAAGCCGTTATAATATCCGTTCTTAGCGTGAGTAACAAAGTTTTCAACTGTTTTGGGTGCCTTTTCTGCAAAAAGGCGGATGCTGATGTCACCCATGCTCGTGTGCATAACTGCAACTGTTTCGTTTTTCTGAGGTCTGTCGGTCTGATTGAACATTGTTTTTCTCCCTTTCGCACGCGGAAGGACCGCGGAATATTTTTTACAATAAAAGCGCACAAAGACGCATTTTACATTACATTTGATTTTAACATGAGGCAGGAAGGTTGTCAATATAATTGCATGCGGTTGATTGCCGTAAAGCCTGCTGATTGCGCGCAGGTTATTGCTTTCACGGGAAAAATGTGCTATATTTCAAAACAGAACTTTACATTTTATCTATACGGAGGCAGTTATGACAGAAAAATGCAATTGCGGATATTATCCCACGGTTATCATCCCGGGTATCGGGCATTCACGTGTTGAGCTTGTTGATGACGTGGGCAACAGCAAAGGCTATTGCTTTCCGCCTGAAATTGAAACCTCGGCATTTGTGAAAGGAGTTTTACCGTGTGTGCTCAAAATGTGCATCACACGCAACACCGAAAAATATACACCCGAGCTCAAAGAAGCCTGCGGCAACATACTCGGTATGCTTGAACTCAACTGCGAAGGTAAACCGAAGGCGCTTCAGCGCGTTGAAAGCTACAACTATCCACTCTCCCAGTTTTCAGACAGCTTCAAGCGCTACATTTACGCCTGCGTACCGCTGATGGACCTCGCTGATGTTATCGGTGAAGACCACCTTTATTTCTACGCTTTCAACTCCTTCGGTCAGCCGTATGAGAGTGCTGAGGGTCTGCACCGCTTCATACAGACGGTAAAAGCGCAGACGGGGCACGACAAGGTCAACCTCATTGCAATCAGCCTCGGCGGCTGTGTTTCCGTGGCATATCTTGACTCCTACGCCCACAAAGGCGACGTACACAGAATCATCAACTTCGTGCCTGCAATTAACGGCACACAATTCCTTGCAGACATAATCGACAACAAGCTTGACCTTGACAGACCGATGGAGCTTTTTGAGCTTTTCACCAACCACTCAACCGCTGAAAAAATCTGCGGATATCTTGACAAGATTCCGAAAAAAGTATACTACGCGGTGCTCGGCACAGTGATTGAAATTCTGCGCGAAAGACTGATTCTCAACTGCGCAAACATGTGGGGCACTATACCCAAAGAGAAATACCCCGAGCTTCGGGACAAGTATCTCAAAGGTGCCAAATATTCCATTCTTCGCGCCAAGGCAGACAGATTGCACAGAGCTCACCTCAACTATGAGGCCAACGTAAAAAAGGCAATGAAAACGGGTACGCAGTTCTTTGATATCTGCGGCTACGGCAGAAAACTCATCGCGCTTTCCCCGTCCGATACGGTAAGTTCCGACGGTGTGATTGACACCTACGGTGCTTCCGCATTTGCGCATGTTGCACCCTTGGGTGAGACTTTTCCCGAAGACTACAAGCAGCACAACAAGGCGTGCACACGTAAAAAACACAACCACATCTCACCCGACAGAACGGTTGACGCATCAGCAGGTCTTTTCCCCGAAACAACGTGGTATTTCAAAGACCAGTTCCATGATGCAATAGCATACAATGACGTTGCACTCAAGCTCTGCCGTGAGATACTCACAAACGACGACTTTGTTGACGTACACAGCGACCCGCGTTTCCCGCAGTTCAACGGTTGCAGAAATGTACGCGCAATAAGATACAATCTTCTGCCGAGAGCTGAAAAAGCAGACCGTACAAAGCTCACTCACTATCAGGTGGCAGAGCTTGATGCCGCAGTGAAGCAGGCGCAGAACATGCTTGAAAACACCATCATCGAAAGCCCCGAAGAAGCAGAAAAAGCGCAAAGAAGACTTTCTGCCGCTCTTACTGAGGTGTAATGATTATGAAATATGCAGTTATAGGCACATCATGGATAACCAAAGCTTTCATTGATGCCGCAAAAACGGTTGACGGCATGGAACTAGTTGCAGTTTATTCGCGCACGGCGGAAAAAGCCCGCGGCTTCGCGGAAGAAACGGGTGCAGAATGTATTTACACCGACCTTGAAGAATTCGCGAAAAGCAACTTGTTCGATGCGGTGTACATCGCTAGTCCCAACAGTCTGCACTTCGGTCAAAGCAAGCTGATGCTTGAAGCAGGCAAGCACGTAATCTGCGAAAAGCCCGCCGCGGTACGACCCGAAGAAATTGAGGAGCTCATTCAGCTTGCAAGAAACAAAAAGCTCGTTTACATGGAAGCCATCATGTTCCTGCACACACCGTGGCTCACAATGCTGAAAGAAGCCATAAGCAAAATCGGCAGAGTATTCAGCGCAGACCTCAACTTCTCTCAGCTTTCTTCAAAATACGGGCTTTATAAAAGCGGCATGAATCCCAACATCTTCAACCCCGAATTCTGCACAGGTTGCCTCATGGACATCGGCGTTTACAACGTCTACACGGCGCTTGAGCTTTTTGGCACCCCCATGTCGCTCAAAGCAAAGGCATCACTGCTCGAAACCGGAATTGATGCTTGCGGAAGCAGCATTTTCGACTACGCAGACAAGCTCGTCACGCTCACGTATTCCAAAACAGGTCAGTCGCATGCACCCTCACAGATTTTCGGCGACAAGGGTACGGTGCTAATTGATTCGATATCTCAGCTTGAAGGCATCCGCGTTGTGTATTCCGACGGAACGAAAGAGACCGTAACGGGAGAGCTCAGCCGCACGGAAATTATGGCTTGCGAAGCCCGCGCTTTCCGCGACTTTGCCGCAGACTATGACAAGCACGTGGAAAGGCTTTATTATGCACAAGGGCTTTCAGCCGAAGTTTCACGCGTTATGCTCAGAATAAGAGAAGATGCAGGCAATTATCCTTTCTGACAACAAAAAATCACCGATATACCGTTGTGGTGTATCGGTGATTTTTTACCGTTCTTAGCCAAAAACGCTTCTTTGTTTTTTAAGCATTTCTTCTCTGCGGAGTTTTTCCGTATCGGTATCAAGGGTGTATGTGCCGTTATCATCAACAAAAAGCACGCTGCCCTCTTTCACGCCTTGCGGCAGCAACTCAAGGCCAATTTCCGTGCGCGACAAATCCTCGTTTTCGCATACGGCGATGCCGTTTGTGATTCTGTCAACAACAAGCTTTTTCAAATTCATCTCTCCGTTTCGTATGTAAAGCCGTCTGCCGTGCAGGTGAAGGTGATGCAACCGTCTGTGTCTGTGCGCAGACAAGTGAGGTTGTTTTTCTCAATGTATTCAAGTGCTTCACGGTGGGGATGGCCATAGCTGTTGCCCTCACCGCAGGAAATAACAGCAATTGACGGGCTGACACGCGCAAGGAATTCTTTGTGAATTGACGTGCTGCTTCCATGGTGACCCATGAGATAAACGTCAGCATTGTGATTTCCGCCGTAGTCGCAAAGAGTCTGCATTTCTTCGTTTTCTGCATCACCCACAAACATCATCTCGGTTTCACCGTAGACCATGCGTATAATCACCGACATGTTGTTCAAATCATCAAGCTGCTCAACGGGGCCAAGGATTCTGAAATATGCGCCGCCGAAGGAGAATTCATCACCGACCTTCGCATATTTTGCCTGAGCGCCGCTTTGTGCAACTGCATCAAGGAAATTTTCATATACACGGGTTGTGGGTACTGTCCTTTCAGCAAGCTCGGGTGCATAAACCGTGCCTACACCAAACTTTTCAAGCACCTGAGGCAAACCGCCGATATGGTCGGAATGAGGATGAGTTGCAACAACGTATTCGAGCTTTGTGATGCCGACTTCTTCAATGAAGGAACACACATCGTCGCCGTATTCCGTTTCACCTGCGTCAATGAGCACGCCTGACGTGCCCGACTGAATCAGTATGCTGCTGCCCTGACCGACATCAAGGAAATACACCATAAGCTGAGAATCGGGCGGTACTTCCCTGCCCTTTTCCTCAACAAGAGGACCCGTGCGTGTGTAAATAACGCCTGCGATAAAAAGAATGAAAACAATAATCGTTACAATCGGATTTGATTTCTTCTTACTTCTTCGTCTTCTTTTTGCCATAGCGATTTGCTCCCCCTTGATTCTTTGAGTTGTTTCTGTATACAGACTTCGGGCTTGTTTTTGGGTTCACAAGCCCTTTCGGTCCGATAAGGTCATATCTGCCCGCGATTTTGAGCGCCTTGACGGCAAGCTGCTCGTTCTGTGGCCTATAATACTGAAGCAGAGCTCTCTGCAACGCCTTATCTTCCGGTGTTTTTGCAACGTATACCGGCTTCATCGTGTACGGGTCAAGCTCCGTATAAAACATGCAGGTTGAAATTGTACCCGGTGTGGGGTAAAAATCCTGCACCTGCTCGGGACGGATGCCGCGTTTTTTCAAAAACAAGGCAAGCTCAATTGCATCGTCAAGCGTACTGCCCGGATGCGACGACATGAGGTACGGAACGAGATACTGCTCCTTGCCTGCTCCGCCGCTGTATTGGAAATATCGCTTTGAGAATTCAACGTAGGCTTCAATGTGTGGTTTACCCATTTTGTCAAGCACAGCGGCAGAACAATGCTCAGGTGCAACCTTGAGCTGACCGCTGACGTGGTGAGTCACCATCTCCTTGAAAAATTCACTGCTTTTATCTTTCAGCACGTAGTCGTAACGGATACCCGAACGGATAAAAACCTTTTTCACACCCTTGAGTTTTCGCAGTGTACGCAGAATATCAAGGTATTCCGTATGGTCTGCTTTAAGTGCAGGGCATACTTTCGGAGCAAGGCAACGCTTACCTTTGCAAAGTCCCTGCGAAAGCTGCTTTTCGCAGGACGGATAACGGAAATTCGCCGTAGGACCGCCTACATCGTGTATGTAACCCTTGAAGTCCGGCAGGGTTGTGAGAAGCTTTGCTTCTTCAACAATGGATTCCTTGCTTCTTGAAGTGATGAACCTGCCCTGATGGAAGGCAATTGAACAAAACGCACACGCACCGAAACATCCGCGGTTGTGAGTGATTGAAAAGCGCACTTCCTCAATTGCAGGCACACCGCCGTCTTTTTCGTACATCGGGTGCCACGTGCGCATATACGGCAGGGAGTATACCTCGTCAAGCTCCTCGCGTGTCAGCGGCGGCATGGGCGGATTCTGCACAAGCATGCGTGAGCCGTGCCTTTGCTTGATGAGCTTACCTCGTACGTGATCTTGCTCATCCTGCTGAATGCGGCAAGCGACGGCATATTCTTTTTTACTCTGACAGCAGTTGGCATAAGACGGACACTCTGCACCCATGAGCGGTGTGTTTTCCACGCTGACGGTGTAGCATGTGCCGCGTACGTCGGTTATTTCTTTTACGTTTTCGCCGCTGTCAAGCCTGCACGCAAGCTCAACAACCTGCTTTTCACCCATACCGAACATGAGTATATCAGCGCCGCTGTCAATAAGTATGGATTGTCTCAGCTTATCCGACCAGTAATCATAGTGTGCAAAACGGCGCAAGGAAGCTTCAAGTCCGCCGATGAGAATGGGTACATCGCCGTATGCCTCGCGTATGCGGTTGCAATAGACGATAACGGCGCGGTCGGGTCTCAGCCCTGCTTTGCCGCCGGGTGAATAAGCATCTTCGCTGCGCTTTTTCTTTGCCGCGGTATAATGCGCAACCATTGAGTCAATGTTGCCTGACGAGACAAGGAAGCCAAGGCGAGGTCTGCCAAATACCGTGAAGCTCTGCGCGCTGTGCCAATCGGGCTGTGAAAGCATTGCAACCTTATATCCCGCATTTTCAAGCACACGGCTGATTATTGCCGCACCAAACGAGGGATGGTCAACGTATGCATCACCGCTGACGTAAATAAAGTCGGGCTGTTGCCAGCCTTTTTCAAGCATTTCCTCACGCGTAACGGGAAGAAATCCGTTTGGTTTTTTCATCATAACACACGAACTGCGCGGCAAAATCTGCAGAATTCAACCTGCAGACAAGCCGCGCCCTTTCATATTTTATACCTGAGAATGAACGTCGTTTGACGTGTCTGCACCGCCGGACATCGACGCTTTTATTTCAAGCCACTGCTGAGGTGTTACAAGCACCTTGCGAGGCTTACTGCCTTCAGACGGACCGACATAGCCTCTTTCCTGAAGCTCGTCCATAATTCTTGCCGCCCTTGCATAACCAAGCTTGAGCTTGCGCTGAAGCAGGGTTGTTGATGCCATCTGCGCGTTGACAACAACCTCAACTGCAGAAAGGAAAACGTCGCCGTCACCGACGGGAGCATCATCTGCCGCCGCGGCACCCTTTTTCTTGTTATCTGCCATTGAAGCCGCCGCCTGACGCTCAATTTCATCCATGATATCCTGGTCGTATTCACCGACATCCTGATTCTTGACGAAGTCAACAACCTTCTCAACTTCCTCGTCAGAGAGGAACGCACCCTGAATTCTGACGGGGTTTGCAATACCTACAGGGTTAAAGAGCATGTCACCGTTGCCCAAAAGCTTTTCTGCGCCGATTGCATCAAGAATAGTTCTTGAGTCAACCTGCGATGAAACAGAAAGAGCAATACGGCTGGGAATGTTTGCTTTGATGATACCCGTGATAACGTCAACAGACGGTCTCTGCGTTGCAACAACAAGGTGCATACCTGCCGCACGTGCCTTCTGCGCAAGACGGCAGATTGAATCTTCAACCTCTTTGGGTGAAATCATCATAAGGTCGTTAAGCTCGTCTATAAAAATGACGATATAAGGCATGGGTGCGTATTCGGAATGAGTCTGGCAATACTTGTTGAAGCCCTTGATATCACGTACGCCGCATTCGGAGAATGCCTTGTATCTGTTTTCCATTTCAGCAACCGCCCATGACAGTGCACCCGACGCTTTGCGCGGATTCGAAATAACGGGTACAAGAAGGTGCGGTATTCCGTTGTATACGGAAAATTCAACCTGCTTGGGGTCGATGAGAATCATTTTGACTTCATCCGGCGTTGCATTATAGAGGATACTTGCAATCATGCAGTTAAGACACACGGATTTTCCTGAGCCTGTTGTACCTGCAATGAGCAAGTGAGGCATTTTGCCGAGGTCTGCGCAGTTTACGTTACCTGCGATATCCTTGCCGAGAACAACGCTGAGCTTGCTTGAAGCCGAGCGGAATTCGGGGGAAACGATAATCTCACGCAGGGTGACGGTAGCGCGCTTTTTGTTGGGCACTTCAATACCAACAGCGGCTTTATCGGGAATAGGTGCTACAATAACGTTATCTACCGCGAGGTTAAGTGCAATATCTTTTGAAAGATTTGTGATTTTGCTGATTTTGATGCCGGGTGCAAGCTGAAGCTCATATCGCGTAACGGAAGGTCCGCGACAAACACCGACAAGGCTTGTTTCAACATTAAAGCTTCTGAGTGTTTCAATCAGCTTCTGGGAAGCTGTGCGCATTTCGTTTGTGTAATCCTCGCCCGAATTGAACTTGGGTGCGGCAAGGCACTCAACGGGAGGAAGTCTGTATTGCTTGCGTGAGCGAGTCTTAACCTTATCGTCAACATAACTGTCAAGCGCGGCTTTGGTCTGTTCTGATTTATTCTTGGCATCGTTTGCGGCGTTGTTTACAAGGTCGGCGTCATCTGCCTTTTCTTCCTCAGCCTGAGGTGCCGCCGGCTGAACTGCAGGCTGACGGAAAATTGCAGATGCAGGCTGAACGTCAAGCTCTGCAGGGGGGACAGTCAAAACAGGGTCACCTATTTCAAGCGGCATCGAAAGAATCGGTCGCTTGTATTTTTCGCCGCCGTCCTTAGGTGTAGGCGGAACATCCCTTGAAAAAGCATTCGCATTGATTTCACCAAGCTCGTCAAAGGAGTAATAATCGGTTTCATCGCGTTCTTTGTCGCGCTTTTGGGCAAGCTTTTCACGTGCCGCTTCGCGTTCAAGCTTATCGCGTTCAAGCTTCTGCGCTTCTCTGTCTGCTTTCCTCTGCTCTGCCTTTTGCTTGTATGCTTCGCCGCCGTCACTCAAGGCCTGACGTACTGAAAGACCAAACATATTCATTGCGCTGACACCAATGAGCAGAATATTGACAAACATGAGAATAACGGAAATTACGATTGCGGGGATTCTGCCGAAAAGATACATGAGTCCGCCGCCGAAAACAGCACCGAGAATACCGCCGTTGAGCTTGATTCCGTCCTCACTGACGTGCCAGCCGAGGCTTGCGCACTCACGCAGCTGTGATGCCCAGCCTGAGAAGCCGGGTGCATCGGCTGAATCGTAAACCAGCACGTGAATGAAGCTCATGATGATGAGTGTGAGTGTCAGCCCCGAAACAATGAGCGCAGTAGGGCTTTTTGCAAGCTTTTTAACGCAGACGGTAACCGCCATTGCAAAGCACAGCACAATCAGCACAAAGAAGCCCACGCCTGCAAATGCGAAAAACGAACCCCTGAGGTAAGCCCAGATGTTTTCGCCGCGGATGAATGCAATGCATGAAAACAGCACCGCCGCCGCAATAAATCCGATTGTGTATATGTACTGTCTGTTAGCGGCATCCACGGGGCTTTTGCTTTTTGCCCCGCTGCCGACATACGTAATTTTTTCGTCCTTCTTTTTCTTAGCTGAGGACTTGGCAGAGGACGAAGCCTTGCCCTTTGTGTTTGTTTTTTTTGCGGTTGAGCCTGATTTGCTCTTACCTGTTGATTTTGTTGCCAAATATATCATCCTTTAATTGTTATTTTCTGTTTCTCTTCTGACCATATCGGTCAGATATTTAAGCGCATCACCCAAAGAACCGAGCTTGTCAATCAAGCCGCATTCAACCGCCTGCTCCCCCGTGAGAATTGTGCCGATGTCGGTGACAAGCTCACTGTCTGTCGCGTGCATCATCTTACGGAAGTGTGATGAATCAACCTTTGAATTTGCCGAAACAAAGGAGATTATACGCTCCTGAATTTTGTTGAAAAAAGCCATTGTCTGCGGCACACCGAGCACTGTACCCGTTGTTCTCACCGGGTGCACGGTCATTGTTGCTGTTGACGCAATGAACGAATGCTTTGCCGCAACCGCAAGCGGAATGCCGATTGAATGACCACCGCCGAGCACAAGTGAAACCGTAGGCTTTGTCATACCTGCAAGCAGCTCTGCAATTGCAAGACCTGCTTCGATATCACCGCCGACCGTGTTAAGAATCACAAGCAAGCCTTCAACTGTTTCGCTTTGCTCAACTGCAACAAGCTGAGGTATAACATGTTCATACTTCGTTGTTTTGAACTGCTGAGGCAAGATATCGTGACCTTCAATCTGCCCGATGATTGTGAGGCAATAAAGCTCATGACCTTCGCTTTTGACAGTAACACTGCCGTCATATTCAAACTGAGAATCAGTTTGATTGTTGTTATCGCAATTTACTTCGCACATATACATACCACCTTTTAAGTTACAGTATATTATCGGCAGTATGTGTGTAAATAT
This sequence comes from Acutalibacteraceae bacterium, assembly GCA_045590055.1. Taxonomy (GTDB): domain Bacteria; phylum Bacillota; class Clostridia; order Oscillospirales; family Acutalibacteraceae; genus UBA6857. The sequence continues at coordinate 32,512 of JAZNQF010000046.1, read as the reverse complement.
GCTGATTACTTTTTATTATAACATAAAAAACAAGAATCAGCAAGGGTTGAAAATACTGTTTTTGTACTTTTGGCTTAATTTACAACATCGAAATTTATTACACATGCCAATTGCTATTTTGTGCGCTTTCACTTATAATCAACTCAGGGTGATCGTTACAAATCCTTATCCGTTTTTTACGGGTGGATTATACCTATCACCCTAAAAGAACGGAGGACGAAAAATGAAATATTTTGCAGGCACTTTCAATCAGCGAATCAGAGAAAACTTCACCGCCGAAAACGGACTTGACAGCATAAACATAACCGCAGTTGCAATTGGCAACGATGGCGCGCTCTATGCAGGCACGCAGGACGGTCTTTATATCGGCCAAAAAGGTAAATTCACAAAAACGGATATCACCGAAAAGGTAAGCTTCATTTATGCTTGCAAATGCGGCAAAACCTTTGTTGTTGTTGATAAAACCGTATACACACTTGAAAAAGGCAAAATCAAGGCTTCGCAGAGTATTAACGACTGCCCCGTTGCAATTGACAGAGATAACAACAATCTGTGGCTCGTAACTGCAGATATTGTTTACAAATACAACGGCAAAGAGTTTGTAAGATACACACGCATTGAATACGGTCAGGTTACCGCAATGACCGCATTCGCTGACGACAAGCTCTATGTTGTAGCTCCCGTGGGCATACTTGCAATGCACGGCAAAAGACCTCACTGGGGTCTGCTTTGCCACCTCAACTGCAACATGCCCGAATGTACGGTAAACTGTGTTGCTTCAGACAAATACGGTCACGTCTGGGTTGGCACAGACAAAGGTATGCTCCTTTATGACGGCCACAGCAAATGGTTCACAAAAGAGACCATGCCTTATCTCACTCAAGGCAACATTCTCTCCATCACCATCGGCGAAAACGGCGCACGCTACATTGCAACCGACTACGGCATTGTTATTCAGGACGGCGTTAAAGAAAGCTGTTATGTGCCCGGCCGCTGGATTCCCGACAGTGAAATCACCTGCATTGCCGCAAACGATGACGGTAGTGAAATCTGGGTAGGCACAAAAGACGGCGGTCTTGTATGCATCAAGTCAGTGAAAATGACGCTTGAAGAAAAAGCCGCAATTCTTGAAGAAATAATGGAGAAATACTATATCCGTGAGGGATACTGCACAAGTCTCCACCTTCATAAGCCTTGTGACATTGAAGCAAGCACCCCCGAAATCTCAGATAACGACGGTCTCTGGACGGCAGACTACGTTGCCACTCAAGCATACCGCTATGCCGTAACAAAAGCAGAAGATGCACTTGAAAAAGCACGCCGCGGTGCAAAAGCCATGCTCAAGCTCATGAGCATCACAGGTATCCCCGGCTTCACCGCAAGAGCATACAGACGCCCCGGTGAGCCTGAATACGGCAACGGCAACATTGAATGGCACCACACCGTTGACGAAATCGGCGACCTTGAATGGAAGGGCGAAACCTCAAGTGACGAAATGGTTGGCCATTTCTTCGGCATTTCACTTTACTATGACCTTTGCGCTGACAAAGCAGAAAAAGCAGAGATTGCAAAGGCGATTGCCGCAATTGTCGACCACGTGATTGAGCATAACTTCACCCTTTGCGACTTTGATGGAAAATCAACCACATGGGCTCATTGGGCACCCGACGAGCTTAACCGCGACGACATGTGGTACAACGAGCGCGGCGTTAATTCGTTTGAGCTTCTTATGATGCTCAAAACCGCCTACCACATGACGGGCGATGAGAAATATGAGAAGGTATATTTTGACCTTGTTACCAAAGAGCATTATGCGCTCAACTCAGCACGCCACAAGGTTGAAGATGCACACGTAACTCACATTGACGACAACCTCTGCTTCTCAACCGCAATCACTCTGTTCAGGTATGAAAACGATCCGTTCATCAGACAGCTTCTCATGTTCGGTCTTAAGCACCATTGGGAATATGAAAGAATTGAACGCGCTCCGTTGTGGAATCTCGTATACGGTGCACTTTCAGGTGCGCACTGCGACCTTGACATCGCAGTTCAGTCACTTGAGGAAATTCCGCTTGATTTTGTTTGCCACAACATCAAAAACAGCCGCCGCCCCGATCTTGAATGGGACAGCGGTCAAGAGTTCTTCGGCGGTGATCCTCAGCTGAAGCATCCGCTTCCCTACGATGAAAAGCCCATCAACAACTTTGACCACAGCCCGTTTGAGCCCGATGAATGCAGACCGTTCACCTTTGCAAGATGTCCTGTCATCTACCTCATGCCTTACTGGTTCGGCAGATATCACGGTCTTATCGGCGATTAATAAAAGAATATGTAATGGCGGGGTATCCGCCGCCGAGCAGCTCCCCAAGGGAGCTGCTTTTTTGCGCGCCGCCGCAGGCGTGGGGCAGCTACCCTGAAAACAGCAGTAACCTCACGCCTGCGGCGGCGCGCAAAAACAAGAGGTTGTGCCGGAAAAGCAGCACGACCCTAATTAAAGCGCCACACAGGCACAACCTCTTGCGGCGGCGGTCGGCTCAGCCCTTACCTCTCGCCCTGAGCTTCTGTGCCCACTCAACCACCTTGAATCGAAGCTCATACTTTGGTTTTGCCGTTACAACACTTTCCCCGTAATAATTGAGATAATCGCTTATGTCCACCTCATCCTGAGCAACGGGCAGACACAACGGCGGAAACATCACACACCACCAGTTTTTTCCGCCGCCATCACCGATGATAACTTTAACTGCAGTGTACTCCCCTGCAGGCAACGTCACGTCGGAGTATGTCCTCGTCGGAAAAAAATCTTCGCAAACCTCAACACTCACAGAATAATCATAACCGTTGTCGGTAATAACCTTTTCAGCTGCATCTTCAAGCAACTGCGCGTTGTCCGATATCATCATCGCGGCTTCTTCACTCGTCTTACCGTTGCCGAAAACGCCCTCACCTGCCTCAAGCACCGCATCGCGCACTTTAAGCTTGAGTGTCTGGTCTTCATCACTGTTACTGTTTGCAATCACGTGGAGCCTGAGAACGTTCTGCCTCACGTTTTCACAACCCGCTTCAAATTCTGCCACACTTGCAACCACACATAACACAAAGGCAACCGCCACAGAAACAAGCAGACATTTTCCGTGTATGTTTGCGTTACCCTTCAAAAAATCTCCTTTTGTTTTCCTTATGTTCATTTCGGATATCTCCTTTATAAAGATATCCTATTATCGCCGTTTTCATTTTCACATATTCAGTTTTCGGTTCAAAAAAGACGTCAACGTTGACACGGGTATGCTCAGCAACAACCATAAGCCGCTGAAAAGCAGACAAATCTGCCCGTAAAAGTTGAACGGCCTTTGCGAGTAATCCCACACTCCCAAACCGTAAACCATATTTGCATAAACACCAACCATTAGCTCTGCACTCGTTATCACCGCGCATCCAATCAACGCCCTTGCCCAGAAGCTTTTTACACCAATGTTGTTGTAAATGTAATAAAGCAGGCACAAGACTGTGCCTCCTGTCAAAAACATAGTCCAATGTGTATATGAACGGAAAGATATCTCCAATAAGCCGTAAGCAAACGCGCCCAATCCGAATACCACACTGTATTTCAACAAAGTTTTCAAATCACTCACCCAAAATATTTTAACCGTTAAAACAATAAATATCACCTCTTTTTCGATGTAATTATCTCCATGCACCGTTGCGCAGTTGCAAAAAAAGCCGTATTATGTTATAATGTTTTAGATTGTTCGCTTTTGGGCAGCAACGCCAATTAAACGAAAGGTTTTCTGCGCGGTTAATCCGCACGGAATAAACGGATATGAAAAACAAAAACGAATCAACAATTAAAAGATTTTTCGCATTGACTCTGTGCACTCTCACCCTGCTCACATGCTTCTCGTCATGCGCAGGTAACGCAGTCACCGTCACGTCGCTGTCATCCGCCGAGAAAAGCGCAGTTTCTGCCGACCTGAACACCGCGTTGAGTGTTGCACCTGCCGTATCGGCAATGAAGAAGATTTCATCTTCGGGCATGGCAGAGTTGTTTTTTGACGAAAAAACCTTCAGCGTCAGCATACACAACACGCAGACAGATAAGCTTTGGTCATCACTCCCCACTGCTTTCAACAACAACTCACAAACCGTACCATCCGTCCTTTCGCTTGACGTGCTTGTCGGCAACACGGTTTACACTCTCAACTCACAACAGCACAGTGTTGCGCAGGGTAAAGCAGAATATGCCGTAACAGACGGCATTGTTGACGTAAAATATAACTTCTCTTTTTCCGTTGACGAGAACGAAGTTTTTGTCAGCGTACCCCTCAGATATGAATTAAAAGACGGCAGTCTTTTTGCAAGCATTAACTGCGCTGAAATCACAACTGACGGACAAAAAGACTTAACCGTTATGAATCTCAGGCTTCTCAATTATTTCGGTGCCAACACCGCCTGCGCAGACGGCGATTATATGCTTGTACCCGACGGTTGCGGTGCAATCATATATCCCGCAAAACTCAGCGGTGACTTCAAGCCGGTCAGCATCAAAACCTATGGTGTTGACCCTGCAGTTTCAGACATTGCCGCAAACACCGGTGTTGTCGGCGCTTACGGCTTCAAGCAAGGCAACAACGCCGTTGTAACCGTAATTGAAGACGGTGAAGCACTCTCTGTAATAACTGCAGACGTTGCCGCAAATTGCGGATATAACCGTGTAGGTGCAGAGTTTGAAATTACCGCCTCAAAGCTCAGCGAAAAGAACAACAAGCTCAACCATTCCGCAGAAAGCTACGACGGCACAATCAAACTGTGCTTCCGTTTCCTCGCTTCAGGTAATGCCAATTATACCGCCATGGCATCTGCGTGCAGAGAGCAGCTCATAAGAAGCGGTATGCTTTCATCGAAAACACTGGAAGAAGATAACGTACTCCCCGTGCTTGTCACACTTGACGGTGCTGAAAAAACGGGCAGTATTTCCGGCACAACCGCGCTCACATCGTTTGAGCAGGCACAGGACCTTCTTACTCTGCTGAAAGCAAAAGGATTCAGCAATATCTTCACCCGCTACCGCGGCATTTTCGGCGGTGCCGTCAATCAATCACAAATCAGCAATCTAACCCCGATTAAAGCGCTCGGCGGTCTTAATGAATTCAATCTGCTCACAGACTATATGAATGCTCAGCAGCTTGAGATTTATCCCGATATCAACATCATCTCTGCCGCAAAAGGCAACCTTTCCAATGGCAACACCGCAACCTCGCTTTCACGCTCTGACCTTTCACACAACCTGATGACAAACGCCCTCACCACCGGCAAACAGATTATCTATCCCCGTACGCTTCTCAGGCTCAATAAGCTTGAAAGTGCGGTTATTGACATACTCACAAACACAAAAGAGCTCAATATAACGGGCTACTGCATTGACGATGCAGGTGAAATACTGTATTCCGACTATTCTTCAAACAGCAATTTCAACAGGCAGAAGGCAAGCGACCACATCGCTTCCCAGAGCGAAGCTCTTGTAACGGGCAAAAAGCTGATGGTCAACAACGGTAATATGTACATGCTTAAAAACGCAACAATTGTCAGCAACATTCCCTTCAGCACCGCGTATGAAACCGGCAATGCCTATGTTGCCGTACCGTTTGTGCAGATGATTCTGCACGGTATGATGTATTACTCAGGTGAACCGCTCAATCTCACGGATAACCATGAAATGTCCCTGCTGAAATGCATAGAATACGGTGCAATTCCGAGCTTCGAATGGTATTATAACAGCATTGAATTCAAGCAGGAAAGCAAGGAAAAGTCCGTTACTGCAAACAATTACTGTTACACAAACTGGACCAACGTAGCATACACTCTTTATGAAAAAGCAAACGAAGCCCTCGCAGACACTTCATCCTCAAGAATCACCGCTCATTATCTTGTTCAACCAAATGTTTACTGCACCGAATACGATGACACAATGGTATACGTCAATTACGGTGATACACCCGTTATAATCAACGGCATGACGGTTGAAGCGAAAAACTTCCTCAGAATTAACTGACAACAACGAAAGGTCGATTTACAATGACTGACAAAAACATGGCAAAGCTTTTCAAAAAAGCTGTTCCTTTGCTTGTTGCACTCTTTGTTCTCGGCGCATTATGCGGCATTCTGCTTGTCGGGCCGTCTGCGCTCACAGATTTTTTCCAGTCTGAAGAAACAACCACGCAAGCCCCCGAAGAAACATCGCAGGAGCCTATTTCACTCGGAAGCGTCAGCGCAAGATTCATGTGTGCAGGTGACAACCTTATTCACAACGTAATCTATCAGCAGGCAGCTTCACGTTCTGCAACAGGCGGATATGATTTCACCTTTGCTTATGAAAAAATTGCACCCGTGCTTAAACTGAGTGACTTTGCAATACTTAACCAGGAAACCGTGATTTCAAAAAGCAACGAGCCTTCATCCTACCCTCTTTTCAACTCTCCTGCCGAGCTTGGCGAACACATGGTTAAGCTCGGATTCAACGTCATCAACCACGCTAACAACCACGTGCTTGACCAAGGCGCCGCAGGTGCCTCCGAAACCATTGAATTCTGGAAAAGTCAAAGCGGTGTTATCCTCACGGGTCTTTATTCCGACGAAACGGACATGAACACCGTCAAAACAAACACGGTGAACGGCATCACGTTTTCACATCTCGGCTTCACGGAATATTTAAACGGACTTAGTCTGCCTGCAGACTCGGCACTTAAAATAGTCTCCCCGGTATCAGCAGGTTTAACAAAAGATACGTTTTTTGCCACAATGAAAGCCATGGTTGAAAATGCAAAAGCATCAAGCGACGTTGTGTGCGTTTCAGTGCATTTTCAGCAAGAAAACAACACAACACCAAGCGCATCTCAGGAAGAAATCGTCAATGCGCTTGTCAGCTACGGAGCAGACGTCATAATCGGCACAGGATCTCACGTTCTGCAACCGATAAAATACGTTGAAAGAACCGACGGCACACGTGCGCTTGTGATTTATTCACTCGGAAATTTCATTTCAGCTCAGGATTCAGCCGCTAACATGGTTTCTGCCATCGCTGACATCACGGTTGAAAAAAATCTTGACACAAACACAACCACCGTCAAATCCGCAGGTCTTATACCCATCGTAACACACTACGGCTCAAACTTCACAAATCTGCACATTGAACCGTTTTACACTTACACGGCAGAACTTGCAGATTTGCACGGCATAAAAGACCCGTCTTTCAGCTACGAATACATTACCAATTTGCTGAACAGTGTTGTAACATCCGAATTCATCATTAGCGATCCGTTTGCAGTTGTTGAAGAAGTAACCGAAGCACCCATCGCTCAACCGAGTGATACTACGCAGGAACAAGCCGCATAAATCAATCCCATCGGTGCAGAAATACCGATGGGATTTTCTGTACAAACACGGCTCAGGTGTCATGATGACACCTGAGCCGTATTTTATATAACGTCCGTCATATCAATTTCGTGTCCGAGATAAAACGACCAGAGCAACACTTGAGAAACCTCAAGTCCCGTGCACTCGCTGAGAGCGCGTGCATACACCCTAAGCTGACCTGCATATTTTGACCTGAGCTTTTCTGTGTTGTCGGTACGGTCTGTTTTATAGTCGGCAATAACAAGCTTTCCGTTTTCAACAAAGGCACAGTCCGCAACACCCTGAACAAGCATTTTTTCATCAGCAAAGTCATCAAGGTCTTCATAAAGCTCAGCAAGCGGAAGCTGAATCATAAACTGCTTTTCTCGGAAAACCTTGTCGCTTCGGCTAATGCGGTCATAAAGCTCACTGCTGAAGAACGCATCGGTAACCTTTTGATTTACTGCATCTGCCTGAATCTGACTCAAAAGTCCGAGAGATACAAGACGTTGCTTCTCCGATTCAAAATCTGTGCGCGCTTTTTCAAAGTCACACATCTGCATAAATCGGTGCACCGCTGTCCCCTTCTGTGCAGGTGTGAGTCCGCCTACGGAAAGAAATGCGGGGCGCGATGATGCAAAATAGTCGCGGTCAATTGTGCCGCTTTCAAAGTCGGATGCAGTTCTTTTTGTGAGCAAGCCTGCCAATGCAGAATACTGATATTCATAATCAAGGCTCTCCCGCAGTTTTGAAAGCAGTTGCACATCTGCGGCAGCTTCCTCACGTGTGGTTTCGGTTTGCTCTGCATCCTCACAAGAGCGCGCAACAACCGTTTTGATTCGCATGTCGGAATAAATAACACACTCGTTGTTAACTCCCGCAAGCTCCCTAAGCTCACCGCAATCAGCATGGCGAAGGAACGAAGCAAGCAACCAATCACTGTAGCTGTTTGCAAGACCAACCGCAAACGGTGTGAGCCTGGAGCTGTTGGGCGAAATCTGCCCTGCAAGCTGTTTCAGCTTTAGGTCAGGTTTTTTCAGCGCATTGAGCAATATGAGCTTTTCCTTGGCTCTTGTCATGGCAACGTAGAGAACGCGCATCTGCTCAGCACGCTCGGAGGTTTTGAGTGAAAGCTGAGTTGCGCTCTTATATGCAGTGTTATACTGCGCGAGCGTTTTCGGGTCACGGCGCCTGAAGCCTACACCGTGCAGTGCATCAACAACCATACCGCCCTTACTGTCTGTAAAATTGAACTGACTTTCGCAGTTTGCAAGGATACAGACAGGAAATTCAAGACCTTTTGACTTATGAATCGACATGATTCTGACAACGTCGGCACTGTCAGAAACGGCAATTGTTCCGTCAAGCGTTTTTTTGCTTGAATCAAGCTTATCGATGAAGCGTATAAAACCCGACAGACCGATATATCCTGCCGCTTCATAATTGCCGGCATAATCAAGCAGAAGCAGCAGGTTGGATTTTCTGCCTGCAGATTCCGGCATTGCCTGCACCGCGGCAAAATACCCCGTCTCCTCGTAAATACGCCTTATAAGCTCATCTGTGCAAAGCGTTGAGGAAATGAGGCGCAGCCGCGAAAGAGAATCAACCAATGCGGCATATTTTGCGTTGCCGCCTTTGGCAAGGTTCACCGCACGCGCATAAAGGCACGCACCCTGCGAATGTGTGCGAAGCAACACCGCATCATCGGGAGAAAAGCCGTAAATCGGAGAAAGCATCACCGTCAACAGCGGTATATCTTGACGCGGATTATCAATAACGCGCAGAAGTGAAATCATCGTGCTGATTTCAGTTGCCTGAAAAAAGTCTGTTGGTGTTTCGGTGAAAGAAGGTATACCTCTGTGCCTGAATTCATCGGCAAAAACAGTACCTTTGCCCTTCATTGTGCGCATGAGCACACAGATGTCACCGTAGCACAACGGACGATCACCGTTTTTGTCCCTCACTTTGATGCCGCGCTTCATCATGTCTTCAATCAACCGCGCAACATACCTCGCACTGTGCTGAGTTGATGATAGTTCTTCGTCGGCATCGCCGAGGTCAAGCACGTGCAATTCGGTTTCACACTCACTTGCAGGCGAATACTGAGCGGCGGCAACAAGGCGCTCGTTTTCATCGTAGTCGATCTCGCCTGCGCTTTCACTCATAATCTGAGTAAAAACAAAATTCACCGCATCGGTAACACCTTTTCTGCTTCGGAAGTTGCAGCCGAGATTTATCCTTGCAGGGTAGCTTTCACCGTCATAATCCTTGCACGTATTCCTGATACCGATGAAAATTTCGGGCATGGCGTGACGGAAACGGTAAATGCTCTGCTTAACGTCACCAACCCTGAAAAGATTGCCACACGGCTTTGAAATAGCGGTAAACAGCATATCCTGCGCTTCGTTAGTGTCCTGATATTCGTCTATCAGTATTTCCTCATAGCTTTGTGAAAGCTCATTTGCAAGTGCGGTGCTTCTCACCTCACCGTTTTCCCCTTCTTCAACAAGCAAAGAGAGCGCAAGAAGCTCAATATCTGCAAAATCAAGCGCATTTTTTTCACGCTTCAGTTCATCAAAAGAAGCTGAGAATCTTTTCACTGCTTCACACAGACTTCTGACACAAGGAAGGAAAAACTGCCTATCATCCTCCACCTCGCCAAGATTTGAGCACATAATTTCGGGTAGCTTTGCAATAACCTTTTCTTTAAGAGTCTTTCGTAAATCGGTAAGGTTATCGTCAATATCACTGCCTTTATATGCTTTGGGTACAGAGCCTTTGCGTTCAAAAACAAAGCCCATGCAGATTCTGTAAGCCGCATCCCAATCGCCACCCTTTGCCGCTTCAAGCAGGGCGCTGACCTGAGCTTCATCTGAAGAAATGCACTTTTCAAATTTTGCTTCAAGCTCGGGATCAACTGAAACAATTGACTTCATGCGAGAGAGAATGTGCATGCAGTATTCGGCGGCATCTGCAACGTAACCGAGCACAAGTGAGCCGAAATACGTACGACTGAACGGCTTATCACTTTCATACTGCTCACATATTCCGTCAAGCCATTTTTCAGGGAATGGATGTGCGCGTGAATTATCGTAAAGTTTGTTGATTGCCTCAAAAAGCTCGTCGTCATTTCTTCCGCTGAGAAGTGAAGCAAGCAAGGCAAAGCCCTCACCACCGTTGCTGTACATTTCTTCAAGTGTTTCATCAAGCACCTGTTTTCTTAAAAGAGTCTGCTGAGCATCGTCAATCATGGTGAAATCAGGTGAAATATCAAGTCGCTCAAAGTTTTCGCGCACAAGCGAAGAACAAAAGCTGTCGATTGTGCAGATTTTTGCATTCGGGAGCAAAAACTGCTGCCTGATAAGATTTGCATCCCCGGGATTCTGCCTGAGACGGCGGTTTATTTCCTCGGAAATTCTGCTTTTCATTTCTGCGGCGGCGGCACGGGTGAAGGTAACGATGAGCAAACGGTCAGCATCACAAGGATTATGACTGTCACAAATGCGGCGGATTACCCTTTCAACAAGCACCGCAGTTTTGCCTGAGCCTGCCGCGGCACTGACAAGCAACGAGCCGCCCGAAGCTTCAATTGCGTTTTTCTGGTCAGGAGTCCACTCTCTCGCCATCTTCTTCGCCCTCCTCTCCACCGAGTTTTGCAAGGCACTGTGAATGATTCAAAAATTCAACATATCTGTAGCCATCGTTTTTCTCATGGCAGCATACACTTGCAAAATCACAGTATTCGCAAGTTTTATCGTGGTTTTTGCCGAATACGGGGCGTGCATCAATTCTGCCGTGATGCAGTTGCTTCACCATATCACGCAAAATACCGTCCGTTTTCTGCTTCAGCTTTACAAGCTGTTCAATTGAAATGAGTGTACCTTTAATTTTACCGTGAGAATCGCGCTTGATAGGCACAAAAATGCCCGAAAGCTCACTGTCCATGCCCACGTAAACCTTTTCATCGTCAAGAATCATGCCGTTCATTTTTCCGTTTGCAAGCATTTTTGACCTTACGGTGTCAATGTCTTCATGACGGCTGACATCATACGGACGGAAATTCGCCGGCAGATAAAGCACACCTGAGGGTACAATTTCACTGCCGTAATACTCACCGCCGTTTTTCCACAATGCAAACAGATAAATGAGCATCTGCATGTTGAGCCCGTTAAACACGTCGCTGAGTGCGAATTCCTTACCGCCGCTTTTGTAATCCACAACGCGCAGATAGGTTTTACCGTCAAGCTCCATTTTGTCAACGCGGTCAATGAAGCCTATGACCGCAGAGCTTCTGCCGTCGGGCAACTCAACGGTGTATTCCTTAACAGGACCGTCGCCGCCGATGTGAAGTTCAAAATCACACGGCTCAAATTGGCTGTTTTCAAACTCTTTTGAAATGCGCATGACAACAACCGTTGCCGCACGCGCAATTTTTTCAAACTGATATAAGAACCTTTTTTCCTTATCCGAAAGTCCTCCCATGAATTCATCGGCGTAAACATCAATGAGCGACTTTATATCCTTCACAAGCTCGTCCGTATCTGCACGGCTCAGCCCCTTGCCGCCGTATTTTTTGAGCAGATTCTCAAGCACGTAATGTATGACCTTACCCTCCTGTGCAGGGTCAAGCTTTGCATCTGCGCGCGGTCTTGCATAAAGACCGTACTGGCAGAAATATCGGAAAGCACAGTTTTCGTACACTTCGATTCTTGAAGCAGAAAGGTGCATTTTTTCTCCAAAGAGCTTACGTGCAAGCTTCTCATCGGAGATGCGGAATTCTCGCTTTTCCGCCGCACGCTGTAACGCGGCAAGCTTGCCTGAATACTCGGGGATATTGGAAAAATATTCCTTGAGGGTGGCAAACAGAGTGTTGTTGTTTCTGTAATTCGCCGCCATAAGCTCAAACGCAGGGCGCGCCGCTTCAACCTTTTCCTCATCGGGAATTGTGGCGGTTTCAACTCTACGGCAACGAGGAAACAGAGCTTCTATGTTTTCAACAACCTCGGACTTTGCAAGTCTTGCACCGCTGATGTCCGAACAACTGTAGCTGACAAAGAGCTTTTGCCTTGCACTGCACACTGAGTTATAAACCATAAATCTCTCATCAAGTACTTTTGTGCGGCTGTTTTTTGCAAGCTCAAGCTCAAGGCTTTCAAGCATCAGCCTTTCGGAATCGGTAAACAAGCCTGCCGACGACGGTGCCTTCGGGAAAACGCCGTCATTCATGCCGAGCACAAACACAACCTTGGGCCCTCTTGTTTGTATTCTTGCCGCAGAGCCAATGACGGTTTCGTCAAAGCCTGCGGGTATTCTGCCGAGCGTCTGCGAAGAAACGGCAAGAACAAACAATTCTGTGATTTTTCTGAGGCTGAGTGTATAACTGTCAACCGCAACTGCCATTTTATCAAGCAACTGCATGAGCATATCCCACACCTGCTGTTGCTCAATTGCAAGAGCAATTTCGCCGTTTTCTTCAAGGCTTACGGCAAGCTTTTTGAGTCTCTCGTCTGCTCCTGTTTCAAGCAGGTAATTGTACAACGCCGTGCAGACGGTTTTGCCGTCTGCATCACGTGCCGCATGCTTGAAGTTTTCAATAGGCTCAACAAACCTAAGCCTCAGACGATTCAGCTCATCAAGGCGTGCTTGCCTTTCGGATGACATTTCAACACCGAAGCCGTCGGGATTATAAGTCCACTCGCTCAGCCACGCTTTGCCGGTAATACCCCACATGAGCACGTAATTTTCAAGTTCAAAGCACTCATCAATGTCAAGCCCGGCAAGGCTTGTTTTCATGCAACGCATTACAGTGTCCGTTGAATAGCCGCCGCAACTGATTTCAAGCACGTTGCGTACAAGGTTAATCAGCGGCTGATTTGTAATCGGTTGACGGTTATCCTCAAACATCGGCACACCGTGTTTTTTGAGGGCGTAGTTTATCTCTTTTTCGTATGTATCGCCACTGCGGAAAACCACGGCAATATCTCTGCAACGGCAGAAACCTGAGCGCATGAGCCTTTTTATCTCACGGGCTACCCACGCACATTCTTCCTGAATGTCACCTGCACAACAGACGGTTATGTTTTCCGTTTCGCCATCAAATGCATCTGCATCGGGCAGGTAAAGATTCTTTTCAAGGTACCTCAGCGCATCGTCCGCATAAGTTGAAAAGCCCATTTTTTCGTCAGTTAACCTCACAGGGCTGCCGACAGGTACGTTGAGCTTTGAGGCAAGGCGTATAAGCTTTTGCGCAGTTTCACCTGCGGCAGAAAAAGCACCCGTGACGGACTCAGCGTGCACATCCTCAGTGCAAAGCGTAACGTACACATCCTTTGCCCTGACAAGCAGTTTTTCAATTATGCGCATCTCCTGCGCGGTGAAACGGCGGAAGCCGTCAACAACAACCGTACCGCCGATGAAGCGGTCGGTTTTATCAAGCATAACCGCAAGGCGGTCAAGCACGGTTTCACTGTCAAAAAAGCTGTTTGTCACAAGGGAATCGTAAGCTTCGTAAATCAACGAAAGCTCCAGTCCCTTCTGCCTGAGCACACCCTCGGGCATACCTGCGCACACTTGACGCAGATTTTCAGGCGTAACGGAGCATTGCTTCAGCTCCGCGCCCAACTCAAGCAGGCTTGAAATGAAGGCTGACGAATCGGTATGACGCGAATAAACCTTGATTCTATCCTCAATTGACTCAAGCGCCATCGCCATGAACACCGCCTTGGCACACTCGTCAAGCATGGGTTTGTCAGGATATCCCATGGCGTCAAAAATCTTTGTTGCAAGCCTTTTGAAGCTGACAACGTTAACCCTGCTTGCACCTGCGGCACCGAGAGTTTCAACAACACCCTTGTCGCTCTCATAGGTGAACTGCTCGGGTACGATGAGCAGCATATCGTCGCAACCGCTTTGAGCACGTTCTTTTAAAAGCTGATGCGCATAGGTGGTTTTACCACAGCCAATTCGTCCCAAAACAAGATGAAGCATCGCTTACACCTCCTCAATCTCTTTGAATCTCTGCAACAGATTATCATAGTGAAGCTTCTTTTCCTCGTCACCTGCAAGCGTGTAAAGGTTGAGAAGATGCTCCAGAGCTTTTTGTGCACAGGGGTTGAGCGAAAAAGCATCACCGTTTTTTCTAAGCCGTTTTGCCGCGGCTTGTATGGTGTCTTCATCACACTCAATTTCTCCGATTTTTGATGAAACATACTCAAGCTCTCTTAAAGCGGCGTTGGTTTCCTCAAAAAGAACGCTATATAAAAGATAATCGCTCGCACGTTCAAACTCACCGTGCTGCGCCGCAAGGAAGCCGAGCTTACTGTAATAAACCGCGCCGTCATGCAGATTAAGCACCGTATCTGCGGCTGATTCAAGCGCGTTTTGTGCACTTTGATAGTCACGAAGCTTTATGTATGCTGAGCACAACTCAGTTTTAAGCTTCACGCTCACGGGGTCCCACTCAATTGCATTTTTCAGCACAGATACACATTCTTCGAATCTTTTGAGCTCATAAAGCGAATATGCCTTCACGTACATCAACGGGGCTATGTTTTTGACCCATGTAATCTGCTCGTCGGGGTGTGCAACTTCATAGAATTTGAACGCTTCGGGAGTCATAAAAGAATATCGCAGGAATACACCGTTTTCATCCCTGCCGATTGAGCCGAGCATTTTGTCGGCTTCGCTTATTGCTTTGCGGTACTTGCCCCTTGCAACAAGCTGTTCAATTTCTGCATACCGTTTGTCCACAATTTCACCCCTATACTCTGTTATTACCTGATTATTATACCTTACGGCACAAATAAATACAAGGTGATTTTTCGGACTTAGCAAGGTGAGAAACCGCCTCACAATGAGGTGGTCTGCGACACATTAAAAAGAGTAAAAACCGCACTAAGCCAAAGCTTTGCACGGTTTTAACATCGTTGTTCTTGCGCGTTTATCAACAAATTTAATAGACTGACGAGAAATGTGCAAGATGACATTTTCTTTGCCTCGAAGGTGTACAAAGGTACTCCGAGCGGGCAAAAAATGGCAAAACGAGGCAAAGCATCGTTGTTCTTGCGCGTTTATCGACAGTCTACTTGTGGTATTTTGTGCCTGCGTTTATCTGCAACGCTCTATAAATCTGCTCAAGCAGCATAACCCTGGCAAGCTGATGAGGGAAGGTCATTTTGCTCATGGACAACCTCTGCTGGCTCAGCGCTTTCACCTCGTCGCTCAAACCGAACGAGCCGCCGATTATAAATGTGATGTTGCCGTTACCGTCAACGGCGGCGGTTTCTATCATCTGCGCAAGCTGCTCAGAGCTTTTTTGCGTGCCCTCAATGCAAAGAGTCCACACGCGTGAGTTTTTGGGGATTTTTGCAATAATGCTTTTAGCTTCCGAGGATAAGGCCGCTTTGATCTCGGAATCATTTGGATTTGTTGACAAAGGACTTGCGTTAAGCTCAACAACGTTCATTTTGCAAAGTCCGTTCATCCTTTTCAAGTATTCATCACATGCATCGGTGAGATATTTCTCTTTGAGTCTGCCGATGCAGATTACAGTTATGTTAATCATCAGAACCTCACTATATCCTCTGTATTTTCAATGGGGTTAACATTCAGTATGTAATCACGCTCCGCTTGTGCTCCGATTTCGCACAAAGCTGCATAGGTGGTCTGCCACGCGAGCTGAGGCATGTTGTTGTCTCTGCTGAGGTGGCCGAGAAAAAGTCGGGTTGTTCCCCTTTCAACAAGCTGAGCCGCCGCCTGAGCACATGCCTCGTTTGAAAGATGCCCCCTCGGTGAAAGTATGCGGCGCTTGAGGTAATACGGGTACGGCCCGTTCTGAAGCATACCGACGTCGTGGTTTGATTCAAGCATAACAAGGTCACAACCGACAATCGCATTCATTATCTCATTGGTCATGTGCCCGATATCCGTGGCAACTGCGGCGCGCCTTTCGTCAGGCATTGTGACGGTAAAGCCGCAACTCTCTGCCGTATCGTGCGGAGTGGCAAAGGGTTTAACAAAAAGCCCACCGATTTCCATGCCATCGGTTGCAATAACCTCAGCCTTGAACTTACCGTTCAAAATGCCCGCCTCCTCCATTTCGCGCAGTGTGCCTGCGGTGCCGTATACGGTAGTGCCGTATTTTGAGGCAAACACCCTGATACCGTTGACATGGTCAATATGGCTGTGTGTAACAAAAATGCCTGCAAGCGATTCAGGTGCGATATCCCTTTGTGTGAGTGCGGCGGTGAGACGCTTTGCGCTCACACCGGCATCAATGAGCACGCCTGTGCTTCCGCTGCCGACATAGGTACTGTTGCCGGAGCTTGATGAAAAAAGTGAACAAAATCTTGCCATAGTTCTCCTCTTATAATCAACAAAAAGGCGAGGATTTCCTCGCCTCATTAATTAACCTACGTTGTTGTTTTCCCTTCTGTCGGGAATCTCTTTGCGGTAGATATCTGCACCGAGCGCCCTGAATTTTTCAACATAATTCTCATATCCGCGGTCGATGTAGATGATGTCTTCAATTTCGGTTGTGCCCCTTGCAATGAAGCCTGCAATAAGCATTGCCGCGCCTGCACGAAGGTCGTCTGCCCTTACGGGAGCGCCCGTAAGCTCTTCAACGCCTTGGAAAACGGCAACGGTACCGTCTACAATGATGTTTGCGCCCATTCTTATGAGCTGTTCAACATAACGGAAGCGATTATCCCACACACCCTCGGAAACGAGGCTTGTGCCGTTTGAAACGGAAAGCAGAACACCCATCTGCGGCTGCATGTCTGTGGGGAAACCCGGATGCGGCATCGTTTTGATGTTGCACTTTTTAGTTCTTTCGTTGCACACAACACGGATTGAATCGTCATATTCAGTGATTTCTGCGCCGCATTCTTCAAGCTTTGCAGTTATAGATTCAAGGTGCTTCGGGATAACGTTTTTAACAAGCACGTCACCCTTTGTGGCAACCGCCGCAACCATGTATGTGCCTGCTTCAATCTGGTCGGGTATAATTGAATATGAGCAACCGTGAAGCTGTGAAACGCCGTGAATTTTGATGACGTCAGTACCTGCCCCCCTGACATCTGCGCCCATAGCATTAAGGAAGTTTGCAAGGTCAACAATGTGCGGCTCTTTTGCGGCATTCTCAATTATGGTGAGACCGCGAGCTTTTACGGCGGCAAGCATTACGTTGATGGTTGCACCAACAGACACCTGATCCATATAAACGGAGCTGCCTGTCAATCTGTCTGCCTGAGCGTTAATCATGGCATTTTCAACGTTGACCGTTGCGCCGAGAAGCTCAAAGCCTTTGATGTGAAGGTCAATTGGTCTTACACCGAAGTTACAGCCACCGGGGAGAGCAACCTTAGCTCTGCTGTATCTGCCCAAAAGTGCGCCGATGAGATAATATGATGCGCGAAGCTGCTTCGTCATCTCATGAGGTACGATGTATGAGTTTGCGTGTTTTGTGTTAATTTCAACTGTGTGTTTGTTGATATACTTGATGTCTGCGCCCATGCTGCTGAGAATTTTGAGCATGCAACTGACATCACTGATATCCGGTATATTTTCAATACGGCAGACATCCTGAGCAAGAAGTGTTGCGGGAATGATGGCAACAACGGCATTTTTTGCACCGCTGATTTCAACTTCGCCCATTAATCTGTTACCGCCGCGGATAACAATCTTTTCCAAAATATATCTCCTCTTCCTTTACCAACTTAAAGAAAGTACATAAACTTAATTACAATGCATGTAGCTTAACCTTGGGTATTATATCACTCATTTATCAAAATGAAAAGCCTATTTTTGAAATTTGTTGTAAAAACATAAAAATTTTTCTAAATATTGTAGTTTTAGCACCAAGATACTCAATAAATAGCCCTTTATATAGTATTGTTCACGCATATTTGAGATAAAACCAACGCAAAATGCACCGTAAGAGCATCATTTTTTCATCATTGGAAAATCATTGAAATATGCTTTAAAAATACAAAATACAGACTGCCGAGAAAAGTGCAAGATGGCCTTTTCTTTGCCCCGAAGGTGTACAAAGGTACTCCGAGAGGGCAAAAAAAGGTCAAAACAATGCGAAAATCGTACAAAGTTCGATACTTTGTACGATTTTTCATGTATGTACAAGTCTGCGCTTTTTCGTTTTCTTGTTTTTGAAAAAAACTGCATTGTTGTTCTTGTGCTTTTATCGACAAGATGTCAGACTGCCGAGAAAAGTGCAAGATGGCCTTTTCTTTGCCCCGAAGGTGTACAAAGGTACTCCAAGAGGGCAAAAAAAGGTCAAAACAATGCTAAAATCGTACAAAGTTCGATGCTTTGTACGATTTTTCATGTATGTACAAGTCTAAGCTTTTTCGTTTTCTTGTTTTTGAAAAAAACTGCATTGTTGTTCTTGTGCTTTTATCGACAGTCTGAAACGCGCACAGCCGTGCACGTTTTTATTATTCAATGTTAAACAAACTACAGGCATTCCTTGCTGTCAGCTCAACCAACGTCTGAGCGTCAGTTCCGCGCACAGAGGCAATAACCTCGGCGGTGTAAGGAATGAAGGAGGAATCGTTGCGCTCACCCCTAAAAGGAACAGGCGTCATATATGGACAGTCAGTTTCAAGCAACAGTCGGTTATCAGGCACAACCGCGGCAACCTCAAGCGGCTTGCGCGCATTTTTGAATGTAACCGCACCACCCAAGCCGATATACATACCAAGAGCAACCACCTGCTTTGCCATCTCCGCACTGCCTGAGAAGCAATGAACAATACCCTTCGGGCGATACTTGGTAAGCAATGTCATAGTGTCCTCATGTGACTCACGGTCGTGAACAATAACGGGCAAATCAAGCTCTTTTGCAATAATGAGCTGACGCTCGAAAATCTCAAGCTGAATATCTCTCGGAGAAAAATCGTAGTGATAATCAAGACCGATTTCACCCACGGCAACAACCTTCCGGTGAGAAAGAAGCTCAGTTATTCTCTCAAGGTCACCTGCGGCAACCTCTACGGCTTCATGCGGGTGAACGCCAACCGCCGCAAAAACATGCGGATACTTTTCTGCAAGCTCGATACACACGTATGAGCTTTTGAGATTAACCGCACAGTTGACAACATGACTGACGCCCTTCTCTGTCAGCGACATAAGCAACTCATGACGGTCGCTGTCAAAGCGACCGTCATCATAGTGAGCATGAGAATCAAATATTCCGTTTATCATCTTATGCGTGCTCCTGCAGGCATACCGTCAACAAAAACAACCTTAACATCATCTTCTGCGCAGTCTGCGGCAAGTATCATGCCGCAGCTTTCAACGCCGCAAAGCACTGCCGGTTTGAGATTTGCAACCACAACCACACTGTGACCGATGAGATCTTCGGGTTTATACCATTTGGCAATGCCTGATGCAACGGTTCTGGGTGTACCTGTGCCGTCATCAAGGGTGAGCTCGAGCAGTTTCTTTGCGCGCTTGACAGGCTTACAATCCACAACCTTTGCCACGCGAAGCTCAACCTTTGCAAAATCGTCAATTGCAATTTGTGCAAGGCCTTCGATTTTCTTTTCTTCCTGCTTTGCTTCAGCCTCAGCCTTTGCGGTAAGCTCAGCAATCAGCTTTTCAGCATCAATGCGTGCAAACAGAGGTGTTGCTGTGCCCACCTTTTCGCCTGCTTTGAGCGCACCGTAATTCTCAAGGCTTTCATACGTGTCAACATCACAGCAAAGCTGAGTGAAAATTGCCTTGGATGTGTCGGGCATAATGGGCTTGAGGAGCACTGCAAGGTATCTGATACCTTCAAGCAGGTTGTAAAGCACTGTGCCGAGACGCGCTTTGTCCTCTTCATTTTTGGCAAGAGCCCACGGAGTTGTTTCGTCAATATACTTGTTGCAGCGCTTTGCAAAATTCATGATTGCTTCAACTGCATCTGCAATATGGTAACTGTCAAATGAAGCTTCAACTGCCTTGATTGTTTCCGCGGCGCTGGCTTTGAGCTGCTCGTCGAGCTCTGCAGGTGCGCAGGGAGCCTGAACAACACCGTCAAAATACTTGTTTGTCATGGCAATTGTTCTGTTGATAAGGTTGCCGAGAGTGTTTGCGAGGTCCGAGTTGAATCTTTCAATAATAGTCTCATAGGAAATTGAGCCGTCGGATGCGTGGGGCATCTCAGAAAGAAGATAGTATCTCACCGCATCAACGCCGAATACGTTGACAAGGTCATCAGCATAAATAACGTTGCCCTTAGATTTGGACATCTTATCTGTACCGAAAAGCAGCCACGGATGACCGTAAACTTGCTTAGGAAGTTCAACGCCGAGAGCCATAAGCATAATCGGCCAATAGATTGTGTGGAATCTTACAATATCCTTGCCTATGATATGAACGTCTGCAGGCCAAAACTTTTTGAAAAGTTCGCCGCTTTCGTCTTCGGGGTCATAGCCGAGTGCGGTGATATAGTTTGAAAGAGCGTCAA
This sequence comes from Acutalibacteraceae bacterium, assembly GCA_045590055.1. Taxonomy (GTDB): domain Bacteria; phylum Bacillota; class Clostridia; order Oscillospirales; family Acutalibacteraceae; genus UBA6857. The sequence continues at coordinate 11,653 of JAZNQF010000046.1, read as the reverse complement.
TCCAGACGTAGATAACGTGTCTGTCATCAAAAGTAACGGGAATGCCCCATTTGAACGAGGTTCTTGAAACACACAAATCCTGCAGACCGGGTCTGATGAAATTGTTGAGCATCTCTTTTTTACGACTTTCGGGATAGATGAAGTTTTCGTTTGCTTCAATGTATTCTTCAAGCTGCTTCTGATACTTTGAAAGGCGAAGGAAATATGCTTCTTCCTTTGCTTTCTTTACTTCTCTGCCGCAGTCGGGGCATTTGCCGTCTACGAGCTGAGATTCTGTCCAAAAAGACTCACACGGTGTGCAGTAAAGACCTTCGTACTCACTCTTGTAGATATCGCCCTGCTCATAGAGCTTTTTAAAAATCTTCTGTACGCACCTCTCGTGGTAATCATCGGTTGTTCTGATGAAATGGTCGTACGTGGTGTTGAGAAGGTCGCAGATACCCTTGATTTCACCTGCAACGCGGTCAACGTACTCCTTGGGTGTTACGCCTGCCTGCTTTGCATATTCTTCAATCTTCTGACCGTGTTCATCGGTACCTGTCAGAAAATGAACGTCATAGCCCTGCAGTCTCTTGAATCTTGCAATTGCATCGGTCAGCACGATTTCGTAGCTGTTGCCGATGTGGGGCTTACGTGAGGTGTACGCAATGGCAGTTGTGATATAAAACTTACCTTTGTTCATATTGGTTACTCCTTTTGGAAATGTATTCAAAAAATCAAGCCGCCGATGAGCATCACCGGCGGCATTTCCTGTTTGTCAGGCGTCATTTCGGCAGTGATGAACACAACGCGGTAAGCCCATGGGCATAGCCATCGGCATCATCATACGCATTGTAAACACGCTGTTGCGCATATCTTTCACCGCCTGTTTCTGCTCAGATTTACTGAATTATAGCACCGCGCAGAATTAATGTCAAGTTATCAGGCTTCGAGTTTCTCTGCCTTATCGCCACCAACGATGCCCATTTTGTACATAATGTGTGCGCCGAGCATTGCAAGAACAACACCAACGGGAATGAGAACACCGATACCGGGGTCAACAAACACAAGAAGAAGAGTGATTGCAGCAATCGGGAAAATGGAAATCTTCCAGTGCTTGACAAAGTATGTTGCCGCAAGTGAGCCGAAGATTGTGTATGTTACCTGCTGGAATGCGGGTGAGAAGGTTTCGCTTGCCATAATTTCAGAGAATCTGGGATTAAGAGCAAAGATAATAACAAAAACTGCAATAACGAGTGTTGTTGTGATGATTGAAGCACAGATTGCGATTGTTGTGATAACTTCGCCTTCCTCTGTGTTGGCTTTAACCTTTGCATTTTCCATTGCGTTGAGTGCGCAGGGCATTTTGAGGTTCATGATGTTGCCTGTTACAAAGGAAAGGTATGTGCCGCCTGCACCGAGCATGGGAGAATAAGCAATAACTTCAATGATACCGGTGGCAAAAAAGAATGCGATTGATGCGAGACCTTTGCCGATAATTTCAGGCTTCGGCCAGACATTCAAGTGAAGGCAGATTGCAACGGGAATACAAAGGAAGAAGATGAGTGATACTACACACCATATTCTGCCCCATGTATGCACTTTATCCATATATGTTTTGTTCATGGTTACATCTCCTTTCAATTAATAGCGCCACTCAATCATGGCAAGCTCAGGTGCGAAGTTGTTGATGAGAACAACAACAACCATTGCAAGAACCATGCTCAACGGCATTGCAAGAGCATCAATCCAGTTCTTTTTGAGCTTTTTGTTGATAAGTGTGAAGATGAGCATAAATCCGATGGATGCAATAAGTGCAGTGAGTGAAAGCACACCTGCGCCATCACCGATGATACCTTCAGTTTTGGAGCCTGTGCCTGCAAGGCCTCTGCCGATGAATGCAGAAATGAGACCGATGAATGCAGCAGCTGTCATAACGTCCATCCACTTTGAGTTCTTTGACGCGGCATTTGAAACACCCTTCTGAATCTTTTTAAGAACGATGGGAATGAGAACAAGAGGAAGAATACTGCCGATTGTCATAACCCATGCAATTGCGGCGAAGGTTTCAGGGTCGGTTATAGGCTGAGCAAGACCTGTTGTAATACCCGTTGCTTCAAGCGCGGCAATTGCGGCAGTGGTTTCATACTGAATTGCGCCGATAACTGTAAGTCTTATCCACGGAAGGACATAGCCGAGTGCAACGGAAAGTGTTATTACCGTAACTGCGATGCCGATTGCGGGAGCGAATGAGAAAATTGCGCTTGATGTAACTGCATTTTTGAGCTTATCGGTTGTGATGCCAAGCTCCTTGCCTCTGCTCCATGCTTTCTTCATAAAGAAGAGTGCCTGGGCACAGACAAAGATGATTACGGCAAGAATCAGCAAATACATAAAGCCGTCTGATTTAAAATCCATGGTTTACATCCCCTTATATTAGGTATTTTTGATATTTTATCACATCCGTCAATTGATTGCAACTGTATGCACGGCATATATTTACATTATTTTTTGCACGTGGCACTAACTCAAGGGACCGCCGCCGCAAGCAGCTCCCATACGACGACTGAAATTACACCGCCCCCCTCATCTAACACAAGCATTGAATCAAGCCACCTACCCGTGAGCTGCTTAAGGCGTTTTGCATGCCGCCCGAAGCTTTGCGAAAAAAACACCCCACGCCCCCGAGCATGCAAAACGCCCGCCCGCATACGCGGGCGCGGCGGCGGCGCGCCCCTAACCGCAACGCCGAAAAAGGGCAAAACAATGCGAAAAACGTACAAAGCTCGATGCTTTGTACGATTTTTATGTGTATATAAGTCTCAGCTTTTTTAATTTTCTTATTTTTGAAAAACAGCATTGTTGTTCTTGCGCTTTTATCGGCAGGCTGCCAGACTGCCGAGAAAGGTGCCCTTCAATCATTTAACTCCGAGCAGATAATAAACGACCCACTCAATAAGCGTTTCTGCAATGTGTCTTATGATATCAAGCTTAAAATATGTCCTCGAATAATCATTGTTAATGTCAATTGACTTGTATGCGCCGAAATCATCATTCCATAAGAATATTTCAATTTCTCCGTTGCCGGTGCCACTGTGAATTTCCGTAAAATCGGGAGAAATCCACATCTTTCTGCATACCTTGTTATATACGTAATCGGAACCGTAGTTCTCATCATAGAACATAAGGAAGTGGTTGCCGTCATCGTCGGTATAAGCACCTGCTACAACGTAGCCATGATACAAGCCTGCCTTATGGAACTGAAAATCGATGATGTTACCTTCTTCAGCGCTTTTATAAAGCTTTTTGAGTTGACGCGAGAATTCTTCGGGCTTAGACCTGAACGCCTTATCTTTGGAAAGAATTGTAGCAGTTGCAGCCGTGTTGTAATAGTTTAGCAAACTGATAAGCTCAGGTGTGGGCTCAAGGTCGCTCATGCAGGTCGCACCCTCCTGAGTGCCCACAACATCAAGAATGCCTAGCTTCTGCAGACACACCGTGGTTGAAAAACCGATACAGGAACCGTTCCACTCCCATTTCGGCACGGTGGATACTATCCACGACATGACCGCCCCGGGTACCGCCAACGGACCGACGCCACCGATCACACATGCAAAGGTTACAAGGCGCAGATAGTCCTTCTGTGTGAAATAGTAGCCGTCTTCGGTAATTTCAAAATATCGCGACTGATTATCAAACGAATATACGTCCTCAGGCGCAATACCCATTGGTACGCTTAATGCGTAAAGATCATACGTACCCGGCTCGCCGTCGAAAAGCAACGGCTCTTTGTATCTGTACATACCGTCATTGCCGTAGTTGTAATAATACTTGTCGCCGTCTTCACCTTCCTGCCAGCCGATAATAACTTCACCTTCACAGTAGTAATTATCATAAGCACTTTCAATTTCAATGCCTTCATAATAATAGTTGTAGTAATACTCTGCGCAAACAGTTTCAACCGTCCCGTCGGGCATGTGATAGCGGAAAAGATAAGTGTCTTCGGGAACACCGGGCTGAACGTCGGTCACCTTAAAGCCGTATTTTGTGATGATTGAATCTGTGATAAGCACAATTTTGAAGCTGTTACCGGGGACAACAATTGTTTCACCCGAAAGCTCATTACCCTGATATGTGCCCACAAGATTACCGTCGCCGTCAAAAACAGAGATAATGTCTCCTCGTTTGTAAAAACCGATTTCATCAATCAGGTCGTCAAGGTCGAAATCACCTTCGTCGCCGAAATAGATTTCGTAATAGTCACCTTCTTCAACGTACGTATCCTCTGAAAACGTAACAGAAAGAGCCTGCGCCTCACCGGGATAGGTATAGGTCCACTCCTGATAAAAATTGTTTTTGTAATTATGCTCACTTTCAGGGTAAGCATCAACTGCATTTGTTGGGAAAACAAACATTGCCGAAAGCAGAACAAAACACAAAATAACGGATAAAGCCGCTTTAAATTTTTTCATTGCCGTTTCTCCTTTTTAATGTCATTGTCGGCTCATTAATAGTGGTGCATGCCGCATTCACAAATCTCGTTGGTTTTGAAAAGCTTCCAGAAAATTCTAATAATCTCCATTATTGTGACCTTCAGCGCACCTGTGAAGAAGTCCTCGCTCATGCTGTGGTCAAAACGGTGGCAGATGCACGTGCAGTTTTCGGTGTCAAAATCTTCATCATCCCAATAGTCTTCAAAAGTGATGCCGCACCATATACATTCTTCACCGCTGTCTGTCTCATAAAAATTATGCTCTCTAATTTCAGTTTCAACAATTCTTGCCTCAACCTCACCGCACGGGCAGGAGAAAGACACCTTGCCTTTTTGCCGGCAGGTTGCTTCTTCAAGCACTGTCGGAATATAGAAATGGGAGTGACCTTCATCAAGAGGCAGGAAAGTGATATCTCCGTCGGCTTCGCAAAGCTCCTGTGCGGTTGAGCCTGCGTAGCCTATAATAATTTCAACGTACTGATAACCGATTTCACACTCGGGGTTAAACACTGCAAGATACTTTGAATCATCAAACGCGTTTTCGCCGATATACTCTACACCCTCGGGTACAGCGACGTAAGTCGCATAGTTATATTCAAAAGCGCATTCACCGATGTATTTAAGAGTTGACGGCAGATTGATTGCTTTCAGTTCACCGCCTGCAAAAGCATTTGCTTCAATTGTTTCAAGCCCCTCGGGGAAGGTTACGCTTTCAAGCTGAGTGTATTCGAAGGCGGATTCCTTTATAACCTTAACGCCTTGCGGCACGTCATAGGCTTTATCTTCTCTCAGATACGGGTAAGAAATAAGCTCGGTTCTGTCTTTGCTGAAAAGCACGCCGTCAACACTGCAGAAAACTGCGTTATTCTCGTCAACCGCATATTCTTCACATTCATAAGGGCAAAAGCCTACAGAAGTAACGGATTCGGGAATAAAGCCAACCTTGCTTGAAAAAGCATACGTGCCGATGTGATTAAGAGTTGAAGGGAGTTTGATTTCTGCATTAGAGAACCCGCAGAATACATAGTCATCAACTTCGGTTATGCCTTCACCGATGATGAGCTTAGTTACATAAGATTCGTCAACCACCCATTCATCGTCAACACCATAGTCGAAACTGTATTCAACCTTGCCCGTGCCTGTAACAACGTAGTCACCGTTGATATAATACTTATATGAAGCGGTGTGCGCATCATTCACATAGCCTGAGCCAACAAGCGCTTCAAGTGAGCAAACGTCGCAGATGCGGTCACCGTTTTCGTCGGTGTGGCGCTTCATGATAGTCTCAGGCTCAACAAGCCACTCGCCGCAATCCGCACAGCTGACGCCTTCTGTTTTGCCGTCCTCGGTACAGGTCGGGTCAAGCTGTGCATGCTCGGTTTCGTTGAGGTGGTCGCAACTTTTTACTATGCTGATTTTAATTGAATCAACGTATTCCCCAAAGGAATACACTGTCAATATATACACAGTGCCGGCTTCAAAATTGAAGATATATTTGAAATCCATGGTGCCTGTTTCAATTTCTCCTTCGGGGTAAGCACCGGCTATGCTCGGCACACAAAATACGGCGGCATCGTGGCTTGAAACAACGTAGTTACCACTCTGCTCGGGAATGAATTTAACTGTTTCATAAGTGTCAAATTCATCACTTTTAAGCAAGCTGTACACCTCGCCCTCTTCAATGGTTGTCAGGTAGTCATACTCTGCAAAAGCAGGCAGTGTCATTGAAAAAGCAAGAATCAACGCAAGCAACAGACTCAGTATTTTTTTGAATGCTCTCATTTGCGTACCTCCGATTTATTAAATTATTATTAACATCGTTAACAATGATAACATATTGTAACTAAAAAATCAACACTATTTGCGGCAGGTAGTATTGTAACCGCGCAAATACAAAGAAGTAACACGAAATAATCCGCATTACCTCAAACTGCCGATTACTTAGCAAGTGTTATTATGCTTATGCCAGCTCTTTTGCAAGAGCCTTGATTTCCTCAACGTTCGCTTCGCTCATTGAGGAAAGAAGCTTCACGCTCTGCTGAGCGTATGTTAAATTCTTGGAGTTTTCAAGCATCTTCTGCATTGTTTTTGCCGCCGTGGGTGCCCATGAACCGTTTTCAATGAAAGCAACTGTTCTGTTTTTATATCCACGCTCGGTCAGATGGTCGATAAACGTGCGCATAAACGGAAAGATGTCGTTGTTGTAGGTTGTGGTTGCAAGCACAAGCTTACCGTAGCGGAAAGCATCTTCAACCGCCTCTGCCATGTCGCAACGGGCAAGGTCATTAACTGCAACCTTGGCACAGCCTGCCGCCTCAAGCTCCTGAGCAAGCAGTTCAACAGCCTTCTTTGTGTTGCCGTAAACAGATGTGTAGGCAATCACAACACCCTCACTCTCAACGCCATAGCTTGACCATGTGTTGTAAAGGTCAAGATAATAGCCGAGATTCTCTGCAAGAACCGGGCCGTGAAGCGGGCAGATTGTTTCAATTTCAAGCTTAGCGGCCTTTTTAAGTACAGCCTGCACCTGTGCGCCGTATTTTCCAACGATGCCGAAATAATATCTTCTTGCCTCGCAAGCCCAATCCTCCTGCACATCAAGCGCACCGAATTTGCCGAAGCCGTCTGCGGAGAAAAGCACCTTGTCGGCACTGTCGTAGGTCATGATAACCTCAGGCCAATGCACCATGGGCGCAGTGATGAAGTTAAGTGTATGCTTTCCGAGTTCAAGCGTTGAGCCCTCACCAACCGTCAGATTTCTGTCAACATAATCATTGCCGAAAAACTGCTTCATAATAGCAAAAGCCTTTGCCGATGAAACGATGGTTGCATCGGGATATTTTTCCGCAAAAAGTGTAATACTGCCCGAATGGTCGGGCTCCATGTGCTGAACAATAAGATAATCGGGGCTTCTGCCGTCAAGCGCAGACTGCAGATTGCCGAGCCATTCTTCACCGAAGCGTGCGTCAACCGTGTCCATAACGGCAATCTTTTCGTCAATAACGGCGTATGAATTATATGCCATACCGTTCGGTACAATATACTGACCCTCAAACAAATCGATTTTGTGGTCGTTCACACCGACATATATAATATCGTTTGTAATCTTCATAATCTTCCTCCGATTTTAAGTTTTAAACATTATATTATGCCTCAAAAAGTTTGTCAACAATGCATCGGTATGAAAATTTATGTTTAAGACGTTTGTCTACTTGAAAAATCCGTCGTAAACTGTTATCATTTAGGGTGACCGATATAATACTAATACGGAGGGAAAGGTATGAAAAAAGAAAAAGCCCCGAAAAACGCACTCATCAACACCCACCCCAACAGAATAGGCATGAAGGAAGGCTCCAGCTATGCAATTGCCGAAGCCGCAAACATGTTTGTGCTGACTTTTGTTTCAAGTTATCTCAAGGTATTCTACACCGACGTTCTTCACATTGATACCACACAGATTTTCGTGCTTCTGCTTGTCACCCGTCTTTGGGACGCCATCAACGACCCGATATGGGGCTACATTGTTGCAAAAAGAGCACCGAGCAAAAACGGCAAATACCGTCCTTATCTCAAAACAGTCAGCATTCCGCTGGGTATTTCCTGCATACTCTGCTTCCTTAACTATGCAGATATCATCAACAGCAAGGGCGCAATTCTTGCAATTGCATACATTACATACACCCTCTTCGGTATGCTTTATACGGGCATGAACGTACCCTTCGGCTCACTCGCATCTGTTATCACAGACGACCCCAAGGGCAGAACCCTGCTTTCAACCATGCGCTCAGTGGGCAGCGGTGTCGGCGGCGGCATAGTATCCCTCATTGCCCCCATGATTGTTTACACCAGCACCACAAAGGTTGTCAACGGTGTTGAGCAGGAAATCGACGTAACCAATCCCAAGGGCATGCTCATTTTCGGCGCACTTATGGGTATATTATCAATCGTTTTCTACCTTGTAGGCTACTTCTGCATCAAGGAGAAGGTGCCCAGCGAGCCCGAACCCAAGCTCGACATGAAAAAAACCTACCTCGGTCTTATCAAGAGCCGTCCGTTCATCGCAGTTGCCGTATCGGGTATACTCATCAGCGGTCAGCTTCAGTTCAATTCCTTCAACCAGTATCTTTACAAGAACTACTTTGAAAACACAACCCTTTCCATCATCGGCACAATCTGCAACTATCTTCCCATGGCAGTCTGTGTGCTGTTCAACCAGAAGCTTGTTAACCGCTTCGGTAAAAAGGAACTTTGCGGCAACACATCAATCATCGCAGCAGCCGCGGCAATCGTGCTTGCGATTATTGCAAACAATAAAAGCTTCATTGCATACTGCGGCGGCAAGTTCCCCGCATGGCTGTTCATGAGCTTCATGTTCCTCATCGGTGTCGGTTACACCTTTGTTTCCCTCACCTGCTGGGCGGTTGTTATGGACGTCATCGACTACCAGGAATATACAACTCACCTCAGAAACGAAAGCGCCATTTACGCGGTTTACACCTTCTGCCGCAAGCTCGGTCAGACCTTCGCAGACTGCGGCGGTATTCTCCTCATCGGCTGGTCGGGTTACAACGGCAAAATCAACGGTGTACCGATTGCAGACCTCGGCTACGTTGAGGGTGTCGGCGAAAAGCTGATGGTTCTGTGCACGGTTATTCCTGCAATTGTTTATACCCTCGTGTTCATCCTCATGAAGTTTGTTTACCCGCTTTCAAAGGAAAAGCTCGAACCCATTTATGCATACATCCGCGATTCCAGAGCTACACTTGCGGAAGAAACCAACGGCTAAAACAGAATATAATAACATCGCCACTCTCATGCGGGAGTGGCGATGTTTGCGTTAAGACGTTGCAATAAATTAATTGGTTCAAACCGTTACCGTTTCCACCGCTTCCACAAATCTGTCTGCAAAGGCTTTAACCCTTTTCTCGTATTCGGCAGAATCTGTGCGGTAGCTCATGGCATGCTCTGCACCCTCAACAATCAGCAGATCTTTTTCGCTTGTGCAGGCATCGTAAAGTTCTTTGCCCATATACGTCGGCACAAAATTATCCGCGCCGCCGTGGATGAAAAGAATCGGCACGCGCGCTTGCTTCACACGGGCAAGTGCGTCCGTGTCTTTGAAGCTGTATCCTGCCTTGATTCTGCAAGCAAGGTCTGCGCAGTGAAGCAACGGAAAAGCGGGTACACCCCAGCCGTCAAGGTTGTGCTTATATTCATTCCACGAGCTTGTGTAGCCGCAGTCCGCAACCGTGAACCTAACGTTTTCGGGCAGACGTTCATCGCCCGACATCATCATAACCGTTGCGCTTCCCATAGAAACACCGTGCAGGATAATCTGTATATCACTGCCGAAACGCTCAATGAGGAAGTTGAGCCATTTGAGGCTGTCGGAATGTTCAAAATACCCGAAGCCTACGTATTTACCCTCGCTGAGACCTGCGGCTCTGTGGTCGACAAGGAACACGTTGTACCCCATGTCGTGCCAGAATTTTGCCATATAATTGAACTCGCCTTTGCCGTGGTTACGGTAGCCGTGGGAGCAGAAAACAAACACCTTTGACGGCTCGTCTGCAGGCAAAAGGTAGCCTTTGAGGTTAAGCCCGTCCTCAACGTTGTACAGTGAGAACTCCTCAAACACCTGCTTAGAGAACCACACGTCTCTTTCATCAGGCACAACCACCGGCTCGGGGATACCTGCGGCGGCTCTTTCGGCGGCCTTACGCGCTTCTTCCTTGCGTTTGATTGACTCGTTGACTTTTGTATATACGGTGGAATCTCTGTGGATTATCTGTGTGAATGCGAAGCGGCCCATGCCGTAGCAGGCACCGAGCACGGCTGCGGCACCGCCTGCGATGATTGCGGCAGTTTTCTTTGACATAACAAAACCTCTTTTCATGCTGCGTTTTCTTCATTGTATCACAAACAATGCGCTTGTTCAATTGCGCGGCGGTATTTTCACGCGTTCAGACTGTACAAAATCGCCGTACAGATTTTGTTTTTATAAAATACTGTATTTTTTGAAAAATTCGGTTGACAAGCTTGAAATGTTATGATATTATATACGTCGCACACGGAGAGATACCGAAGCGGTCATAACGGAACGGTCTTGAAAACCGTCGTACGGCTCCCGTACCGTGGGTTCGAATCCCACTCTCTCCGCCATTCAAATGCTACGTCGGGCAACCGGCGTTAGTTATATACAAGCTTAACGGCACCCATGGAGAAGTACTCAAGTTGGTGACGAGGCGCCCCTGCTAAGGGCGTAGGTCGGGTAACCGGCGCAGGAGTTCGAGTCTCCTCTTCTCCGCCATGAAAACACCCTCATTGTGATACAATGAGGGTGTTTTCAATGATATCCGTTCCTCTCGGAACGGGTGATATATCTTCGATATGATACCCACCTTCGGTGGATGATATATGCCTACGGCATATGAAGGAACGGATATTATACCATGCTTGCGTAGCAAGTATATCATACGGCAATGCCGTATATCATATCGCACCAGCGATATATCATTTGAAATCGTTAAAACACAGATAATCGTTAAATCATAACCGTAATCGTTGATTTGCAGAGGTAATCGTTGAATTACAGCCGACAATCGTTAAAATATTGAAAATTGACCGTTCTTATGCTATAATACTAACAGAAAATATTTAGGAGGTATAATCATGAAAAGAATTGTTTGTTTGCTTTTTGCTTTTGTTTTTTTATTATGCGGTTGCTCTAAAGATAACTCGGAAAAACAAATCAATGTTGAAAATTTTTCGTATAAAAGTGATTCTACCTATTATAAAGATGATCCCGGCGTAAAAGAATCCGGTTTTGTAAACATTGAGCAGTCGGAAGTTAACGATGCAGAGATGGCTGTGGAGCTGGCGAAGAAAGAATGTACGATAGAATATGACACAGTTGACGTTGCTTTTGATTCGGAATTAAAGATTTACAGAGTGTCTTTCTGTAAAGAAAACCAAGATGGTGGAAATCAAGATGTCTATATTAATCAAAACGGCACCACACAATTGATTATTTATGGTGAGTGATTTTGCACCCCCCAATCTAGAATTGCACCCCCTAATCTCTGCACAGGTCCGTGAAAAACGGACATAGAAAACACACCCCCTCCTATGGTAGAATTAAAACATCTACTATAGGAGGAATTTTTATGCCTGGAAATTACA
>JAZNQF010000045.1:0-5131 GCA_045590055.1 Acutalibacteraceae bacterium | reverse complement strand
CACTGCTTCATCAATATATGGACGGTGTGTGTTGATAAGTTTATTATTCGGCGGTTACGTCTTCGTCATCGCCTGCAAACAGTGAAAGCAGGAAAACGTAAATCTTGTTGATGAGATATGTAATGTCTTCCCAAAACATTGGGAGTGAAAATTCCATAACTGTACCTCCGATACATTAATTGTAGTTGATTATAACATTTTTGCCTTAATTTGTCAATAATTTCATTTATTGAACATGTGCACAGATATATCAGTGAGTAATAAAAAGAAATATGATTCTTTCTTGTCTCATAATCTCAGAACTCGTAGTTGGGATGTACGGGTACACCCTTCTTTGCCGATTCAACAATTGCAAGGCAGACTTCAACTGTTTTTGCGCCTTCTCTTGCATCTGTCGGTACAGGCTTGTCGTTGATGATTGCATCTGCAAGAACTTCAAATTCTTTGATGGCATTGTGGTTGTTAACCTCAAGGTCGATAATCTGAGGCTCGTGTGCCAGGTCATCGTCGCCGACGGTGAAAAGTGTCATTGTAGGTGAGGTGTTGTCGCAGATGATGGTACCCTTTGTGCCGTAAACGAGGGTACGCATGGTGTAATCACGCTTGCAGCCCGTTGAAACAAACACCTTACCTGCAAGGTCTTTTGAAAACTTGAGCACAGCGATTGTTGCATCGTCGTAATTAACTGTGGGAAGCAGCTTGTGTGTACCGTAAGCGAAAACTTCCTCGGGGTCGCCTGCAAGCCAGCGCAGAAGGTCAACCGCGTGGCAGCCGCCGCCGATAACACCGTGACGGTTGGGGTCTGCGCGCCAGTTACCGTCGCCTTCCTTGGTTTTTACTATGTTCATATAGTCGTGTGCATATTCGGATTCAACGAAGTAAACCTCACCGATTGCGCCTGATTCGATGATTTCCTTTGCCTTTTCAAAAGAGGGTGTGAAACGGCAGATCTGGCCAACCATGAATTTACCCGTTGAGTTGTCTGCCGCTCTTACAATTTCGGCCACCTCTTCCCTTGTGAGTGCAAGAGGCTTTTCGCAAAGCACGTGCTTGCCTGCCGCCAGCATTTCAACAACAACCTGCTTGTGAAGCTGATCGGGGATAGCAACCGTTACCACGTTGATTTCATCGTTGTTGAGGATATCCTTGTAATCAAGAACCTGCTTTTCAACGGGAATTGAATATTTTTCGCCTGCCGCTCTGAGTGCTTCAATGTCGCAATCACAGATTGCGCCGATTTCGGCGCCATAGCTGAGAGCGCCTTCAAGGTGAGCCTTACCGAACTGAAGACCGATAACACCTACAACGAGTTTCTTTTCCATAATAATATATGTCTCCTTTAAACTGCAGATTGCTCTGCCGTGATTTTATGTACGCTTGCAATTCTACTATAAAAACTGCAAACATTCAATGCTGCAAAGCAAAAAGTTTATAAAAATATGAAAACAAAGCAAACAACAAACCGTTTACGGTGCAACAATGTGCATGTGTTTTCGGATAAAAAAACAGTTCTTTTCCGCAGAAAGCGTGCGTTTTGTCGGATAGCTTGTGTTTAATATAAACATTGAATATTGTTTTTTTATAAGTTTTTGTCATATTCCACACAATTTTCCACATATTGTTATAAATATTATTGAAATTAATAGACACATGTGATATAATCCATCTGCGGTATTTTATAAAAAAGAAATTTTTGCTCGGAGGGGACTTTTATGAAAAACAAAAACAGCGGCTCTTTCAGGCGCATAATAGCGGTTTTTCTTGCGCTTGTGATTTCAGCCACCTGCGTTGTTTCGGCATTTGCGGCAGACTCGCTTATTTCCGAAGACACTGCCGCAAATTCAATTGAGCTTGCAAAGCGGATTCAGGCAGAGGGCACCGTTCTGCTCAAAAATGAGGACGACGTGCTCCCGTTGAAAAACAAAAAGGTCAACGTCTTCGGCGCAACGTCATGCTCGCTTGCTCTTTCGGGTGCGGCAGGCTCAGGTGCGGTTTTTGGTTCTGACGGCGTTAATTTTTATGACGCGCTCACTGAATCCGGCATTGAATACAACACTGAGTTGTATGACATCTACGCCAAATACACAAAGACTGACACGGACAGAGGCTTCATCGGCGACGTTTCAACTCTGCTTGAGCAGTTCTTCGGCGGCGGTCTGAATGAAATGCCCATTTCCGAAGTCAGCGATGACGTTTTTGCAAACGCCGTTGATTATTCCGATACAGCAATCATCGTCCTCGGCAGAGTTGGCACGGAAATGAAGGACATGAGCATTGAAGATGCCAAGCTCACCGCGGAAGAAAGCGCGATGATTGACAAGGTATGCTCCGTGTTCTCGGACGTCATTGTGGTTTTCAACATTTCAAACATCATGGATATGGGATGGATGGAAGACTATGCATCAATCAAAGCTGCGCTCATCATGTGGCTGCCCGGCGCGGTCGGCACATACAGTGTAACAGACATAATCGCAGGTAAAATCAACCCCTCGGGTAAGCTTGCAGACACAATCTCACACTCAGCCGAAGATCATCCTTCAGCTGTAAACTTCGGTGATTACAAATACGAGGGTGTGTCGGGTATACCCAAATACTTCGTCAATTACAACGAGGGCATTTACGTAGGCTACAGATATTTTGAAACCATGGCTCCCGAAAAAGTCATGTACCCCTTCGGTCACGGACTTTCATACACAACTTTCAACTGGAAGGTTGTTGATTTTTCTGCAGACAAAAACAACGTCACTGTAAAAGTCAAGGTTACAAACGCAGGCGACGTTGCAGGCAAGGACGTTGTGCAGATCTATTTCTCCGCACCGTATTATGAGGGCGGCATTGAAAAGAGCGCAATTGAGCTTGCCGCATACAAAAAAACAAAGGAGCTTGCACCCGGCAAGAGCGAAACTCTTGAAATCACATTTGCAACCGAGGATATGGCATCTTATGACTCTGTGAAGGAGCAGGCATGGGTACTTGACAAGGGTGAATACAAAATCCACGTTGCCCGCGACGTACGCACCTTTGAAAAGAGCTTCACTTACAACGTACCCAAAAAGGTTGTTTACAAAACAGACAGCGTATCGGGTAACCCCATACAGAACCTTTTCGGTTTCGCGGAAGGCAATCTCACTTATTTCTCACGCGCTGATGTTGAAGGTACGTTCCCCACGGCACCCATGGATTATCAAGCACCCGAAGAAGTGCTCAACAGCGACCGTCGCCCCGAGCCCACCCTTGAGGGTGAGGCGCCCCTGACGGGTGTTGTATATGAAGACGGTGTAATCACCCTTGCAGACGTTGCCAAGGATGAGAGCTTGTGGGACGCTTTCCTTGACCAGCTCACAGTTGACGAAATGATTGAGCTTATCTGTGACTGCGGCTACGAGACAACGGCACTTGAGCGTCTCGGCATTCCTGCAACGTCCGACAACGACGGTCCCTCCTGCATCAAAGGCCCCGGCGGTCTGCTTTATCAGGATTCAGGCCTTGCCTTCCCCGTTTCAACTGCACTTGCATGCACGTGGAATGACGAGCTTGCCGAAGATTTCGGCAAAATCATCGGTCAGGAAGGCAACGAGCTTGGCACACACGTATGGTATGCGCCCGGCTGCAACATTCACCGCAGCCCACTCGGCGGCAGAAACTACGAATATTATTCAGAAGATCCGCTGCTTTCCGGCAAGATGTCTGCCGCGGTAATCAGGGGTGTACAGTCCAAGGATATCGTGGTAACGGTTAAGCACTTTGTTGCAAACGACCAGGAGACAAACAGGCAATCCAACGGCCTTTACACGTGGCTCAATGAGCAATCACTCAGAGAGATTTATCTTGAGCCGTTTGAGCTTTCTGTTAAAGAGGGTAATGCTTACGGTGTTATGACGGCTTACAACAGAATCGGTGCCGAGTGGTGCGGCGGCAGTAAAGCACTCCTTGTTGACCTGCTGAGAGAAGAATGGGGCTTTGACGGTTTTGTTATCACTGACGCGAGCATTGACCTCACGGGTGACGGTTATCTTGACCCCGCACTTGCGGTGTATGCAAGAAACAGCGGTATTCTTACTATGCTTTATGTGATTACCGCGGTGACCACGAGAAATGCGCTCAAGGAAGCGTATGAAAAAGACCCGATTGGTATGGGTAACGCGATGAGACTTTGTGTATATGACATCTGCCGCATGAAGATGCGCACCAACGCGTTTGATCCTGACGCGCAGGTTGAGGACACAACCGAAGAAAGCACTGAGTCAACAACAGAAGCAACCACGCAGGCGACAACCGAAACCACAACGCAAACAACAACCGCAACAACTCAAGCGGCAACAACCACAACCACAACCTCTGCACCCACAACGACCAAGGCGCAGACAACCAACAAAGCAGACACAACCAAGCCGCCTCACACCGGCGACGACACAAATGCGATTACGGCACTGTTCATTTTTGCGGTGTCCCTTGCAGGCGTTGTGCTGTTTGGAAAGAAGAAGATGAGGTACAGCGCGTAAACGCGCGTGCCGGCGGTGCGTGGCCGCACGGGCCATGCCGACGGACAAAGTTGAATTTTTAGAGTTACACCCGAGACGGTGCGTGGTCGCACAGACCATGCCGGTGCGTGGCCGCACGGGCCATGCCGACGGACAGATTCACAACTTAAAAGCTACACCCGAGACACGATGTGGTAGATTTGACCACATTCTGTCTCGGGTGACTTTGTTATATTTATTGAGTTGTCGGGCGGCTTGGCGTGCGGTGCCAACCGCCGAGGGTGATTTTGTTATATTTATTGAGTTGTTGGGCGGAGTGGCGAGCCCTCTCAGTCACTGCGTGACAGCTCTCCCACGGGGAGAGCCTGAAAAAGCCTCTCCTTTTGGGAGAGGTGGCGGCGTACCCGACGGAGAGGGCTGTAACATGCCGCAGGCATATATCACTCGCCACAGGCGAATATCACACGCGTAGCGTATATCACATGCGAAGCATATATCACTGCGAGGTGGAGCCGAGCCTTGCCCTCTCAGTCACTGCGTGACAGCTTTCACTCCGTGAACGGGCACCCTTTTGTCTGCTTTGCAGACATTTCCCCTGACAGGGGAAAAGTCGGATCGTAGCCATGTCGTTCTGTGAGCCAAGGAGTTGC
>JAZNQF010000044.1:0-66896 GCA_045590055.1 Acutalibacteraceae bacterium | reverse complement strand
CCGAAAATCTCCTCTGTAAAAAATCTTCGACCTGAAAGTGCAAATTTTTGCGTAATTTTCGGATGATGAGGCTACAGGAAGGCTTCCGCCTTTCAAAGCCGAAGCGCCGAAAAGTGCGTGAAAATTCACGCTTTCAGGCGGATTCGGGTTATACTCGTCACCCTAGAATTGCATCACATTTTTAAAATCCGTACTTTTTTCCATAATGTAGTTGTTTTTTATAATAAAAAAGTGTATCATTGTCGTGTATGTCTATAAAATAACGGAGATGACAAAAATGTTCAAAAAACTGTTAAGACCCATGTTCACCGCCTATGGCGGACTCGTTGGCATCTGCGAGCACATCAAGCTTTACATCTACTCCACCTACGGTGTCAAAAAGCAAGAAAAGGTCCTCATGAAGCTCATGAAGGACAATAAAACCACCGTATACGGTAAAGCCCACAACTTCGATAAGGTTCACTCCATTGAGGATTACCAAAACACCGTGCCGTTTTCTTCCTACCTCGACTATGAAGATTACATCATGCGCATGGCTAACGGCGAAAAAGGTCTTATCACCAACAGATACGTTCGCCGTTTTACCGAGTCATCGGGCAGCACAGGCAGAAGCAAACTCATTCCGCTTTCAGGCTTTTCCGAGTGGACAATCATGTGCTTCAGCTTCAGTGCACCCATCGGTTGCGCGGTCAAATATTTCTGGAAAGAAAAGCACAGGCCGCTTCCTCCGCAAAGAGGTTTGCTGACCGCTGAGGTCAACTGCAAGAAACTCCCTTGCGGTGCCACAGCAAGCTGTCTTTCATCAATTCCCTTCCTTAACATGAAGCCGATTGTCAGGTTTTACACCACCTCACCCAAAGAGGTTATGTTCCCCGACCCAGATGTTGACATGGATATGCATTACGTCAAGCTCCGTTTTGCTTTGCAGGATGCTGACATCAGCTACCTCGGCACAATTTTCATCACCACACTTGAATCCATGTTCTTCTACCTTGAAGAAAACTGGCAGATGCTCTGTGACGACATAGAAAACGGTACAATCAATGAGAGTGTAAGAATGCCTGCAGACGTAAGAGCCAAGCTTGAAAAGAGACTCAAACCCCACAAAAAGAGAGCCGCAAAGCTTCGTGCAGAGTTTGAAAAAGGCTTTGACGAATCCCCCATCATTCCGCGTATCTGGCCCAAATGCGGTTGGATGTACGGCATGGGTACGGGCGCACTTTCACATTATCAGCAGAGACTTCGCCGCTACATCGGCGAGGATATGCCCGTACATTACTGCGGTTATGCCGCAACGGAAGCTCTCATGGCAGTACCCATTGAGGTTAACTCTTATGAATACGTCATGCTTCCGCAAAACGGCTTTTACGAATTTCTGCCGCTTGATGCACCCGAAGGCACAAAGCCGCTGACAATCAGCGAGGTTGAAGTCGGCAAAGAATATGAGCTTATTCTCACAAACATGAGCGGCTTTTATCGCTACAGAATTGAAGACGTTGTGAAGGTCACGGGCTTCTATCATCAGCTTCCCAAGGTCACCTTCTGCTACAGACTCAACCAGATTGCAAACATCAGCGGTGAAAAAATCAACCAGCTTGCATTCGATGAAATCGTCGGCAACTTCTCTGAAAAGATGGATGAAATGTTCGTCGGTTACAGCATCTATCCCGACAGAAGCACATCCCCCGGCCATTACATACTACTTGTTGAAGGCACAAAAGAGCACACCGAAGAAGACGAAAAGCTCTATGCCGAGGAATTTGAAAAGTGCCTTTGCGCAGGTAACGTCTCTGTCGGTCCGCTTATCAAAAGCGGTGCGCTCGGCCATTGTGAGTTTAAGTTCCTTCGTCACGGTACATACGACGACTACCGCGAAATGCTGAGAATGAACGGTGCAAACCTCAACCAGATTAAGCCTATCAAGGTCATCAACTCAGACGAAAGAAAAGAATTTTTCTTCAACCACACAATTTATTGATAACATTTGTGAAACCCGAATTCGCTGAATTCGGGTTTTGCAGAATAAGGTGAAATTATGACAAAAAAACTGAAAGCAGAAATGTATGACAAGGTCAACTTCATGTGCCGTTGTTATATGGACAGAATTGCGCGTTTCCGCCTTGACTATGACTTTATACCCGACGAGGACACGTTCAAAAAAGCGCTTACTGCACTCTATGAGGCGTCACCCGTTTTTCACTCAAGCTTTGTCAAGCACCCAATCACACCCTACTGGAAAGTGCGCGAATACCGCATTGAAGATTCCCTCACCTTTGCCGAGGTTGAAAATCTTGACTCAGCCGCATACGATTTTCTTGTTAAGGGCATTGATATAAAAGACAACACGCAGATGAAAATCGGCATTTTCCACCGCGACGGAAAGTGCACCGTCTGCTTCAGGTGGAATCACATGCTCATGGACGGCGGTGGCTTCAAGCAGTTTATCCGCGACCTTTTCGGCGCATACACAGAAATTGCACAAAAGGGCAGTTGCTCCGTCAGCTTCCTCACGGGCTCACGTGCTCACACAGAGGTTTATACCGACTTTGACAAAGAGACAAAGAAGAAAGCTCTGTCTCAAGTGCTTGGCAACTCCGCCCATGAAAAAAAGACTCTGCCCTTCACAAAAAAGTGCGGAAAAGAACAGAACTTTCTCATCATCAAAAACGTTTCCGCAGACGTATTCAACGCCGCGGCAGCAAAAGGCAAGGCTCTTGGTGCAACCGCAAACGACGTACTTGTTGCCGCATATATCAGGGCCGCATATAAGCTCATTGGTTGCGACACAAGTGAAAAGATGTGCATCTCATGCGCCGTTGACCTGAGACGTCACATGAAAAACCCTGACCGTATCGGATACACCAACCATACCACATTCATGCCCTGCACAGTGGATTGCATGGGAGACACTTTTGAAGACACCGTCAAAGCGGTAAACGCAAGCACAAAAGAAGCCAAGGCAGATCCCTTCGTTGGTCTTCACGGGCTTCCGCTTCTCAACTTTGCATATAAGGCAATGCCGTACATTCAGGCCGAGCCTACGGTTAAGCTCTTTTATGCCAACGCCAACCTCGCATTGAGTAACGTCGGCAAGGTTGACAAAAAGCTGTTTTCTCTCGGCGGCAACGAGCCCGTTTATGCTTTTATTGCAGGCGGAGCAAAGGTCAAGCCCTGTGCGGCAGTCAATGCACTGACACTTGACGGCAAACTGACGCTGAGCATGACAATTCAGGGTACACCTGACGATAGGGAAATGGTAGAAAACTTCTTCGACATTATGGAAGAAGAACTCAAAACGCTTAAATAAGCCGTTCACCCACGCACCATGACAGGTTGCGTGGGTGATTTTTATATTTTGATTGACAATCATTTTCGCTTAAAATATAATTAAGCTGTAACCGATAAACTAACTGCAGGCAGGTGAGCTCTTTGTCCGACATTTTTCACAACATAGGAATACTCGCCCACGTTGACTCGGGCAAAACTACGCTCACAGAGCAGATACTCTACCTGACGGGCGCAATACGTCAGGCAGGCAGTGTTGACAAAGGTACCGCCGCAACAGACAGCCTTGCGGTTGAAAAGCAACGCGGCATCTCTGTACGTACGGCAACCGCCTCAACTCAATGGCAGGGTGTCACAATCAACATCATTGACACACCGGGGCATATTGATTTTGCAGGCGAGGTTGAACGCGCACTGCTTGCACTTGACTATGCGGTTGTTATTATTTCCGCAGTTGAAGGTGTGCGCGCCCACACGGAAAACATACTCAAATCGCTTGATGCCGCAAAGCTTCCGCGTGCGGTTTTCATCAATAAAACAGACCGAGCAAGTGCAGATACCTCAGCCGTTTTAAAAGAGCTTCGGCAGGTTTCCCCTCAGGCTCAGCTTGTGCTTTGCGACATTGAAAATGAGGGCACCGAATCTTCAGTTGTCAAACCCGTCAGCGAGGATAAATTCAGGCAAAATGCAACACAGGCACTCGCAGATATCTGCGATGAAGCGGCTGATGCTTTCCTTTGCGACACATACCTGAGCACAAAGAGGGCAACCGAGCTTGTGAAGGAAAAAATCGCATCCTGCGAGCTGACTCCCGTTGTTTTCGGCAGTGCGAAATACGCCATAGGTGTTAAAGAATTAACAGACGCGCTTGTTAATTTTATGCCGTGCTCAAAGCGGCGCGAAACCAACGGCCTTTGCGGAATTGTGTTCAAAATTGAGCACTCTCAACCGCTGGGTAAAATCGCACACATCAGACTTTTCGGCGGTAAAATTGCAAACCGCGACGAAATTGAGCTGATTTCTCCGTCAAACAAGGCAACCTTTGAAACAGATGCAGTTGAAGCAGAAGCCACGGCACCAATCAAAGCCAAAGTGTCACAGATAAAAAAATTCAGCGGCGCACGTTACTCCGACTCAGGTGCTTTCTCAAAAGGAGACATTGCCGCGGTCTGCGGCCTGACAGATGCGAAAACGGGCCACTTCGTCGGCTCCGTCACAATGGGCGACACTGCCAAGCTTGTCAACCCGTTTTTGCGCGTCAAGGTTACGCCTACAGATTGCGACCCACTCAAAATTCCCTATCTTGCAGCGGCTCTCAGTGAGCTTTCCGATGAGGAGCCGTACATAGATGCAAAATGGGAAAACGGTCAGAAGGAAATCACAATCAACACCACGGGCAAAATTCAGCTCGAGGTACTCGGCAATCTTCTGCAGGAGAGATATAACCTCTCAGCCTACTTCTCACCGCCAACTGTAATTTACAAGGAAACTCCTGCCGCTACGGGATATGCACGTGCGAGGTACACCATGCCCAAGCCATGCTGGGCGGTGGTTGAATTCCTTTTTGAGCCGATGCCGCGCGGCTACGGTGTATCGTACCACGGCAAGCTCCCGTCAAATCAATGTTTTTACAGATATCAGTCGCACATCCGCTCCTCGTTCAACACATGCCTTGAGCAAGGACTTTACGGTTGGGAAGTCACCGACTTCAAATGCACGCTTGTCGGCGGTGAACACCACACAATACACACGCATCCCCTTGACTTCTTTGTGTGCACGCCCATGGCATTCATGAACGGATTGAACGAAATCGGTTCAAAACTGCTTGAGCCTCTTTTGAAAATCCGCGTTACCGCCCCTGAGGAGCTTGCAGGCAAAATTTTCTCCGAATTAATCAAAATGGGCGGCGAATACGACACACCCGTCATACGCGGCGGTATACTCAGCCTTGAGGCAATCGTTCCCGTTGCAACGTCAATGGACTTCCCCACGAGGCTTGCGGTCTTATCCTCGGGCAAGGCGGTGTTAAGCCAGTCTTTTTACGGCTACAGAGACTGCCGTGACGGTCTGGAGCACGTCAACGAGCGTCGCGGTGTGAATCCTCTTGACCGTTCAAAATGGATACTTTGGGCACGCGGCGCATATCAGGCAGAGTGACAAAGGAGATGTAATCATGAAAAAGTTTAAAATCGGCATTTTCGGTGCCGGTCGCGGAATCGACATAGCAGAAAACATGTTGCTTCTCGGCTGTGAAATCATCGGTCTTTGCGAGTTCAACAAGCAAAGAGCCGAAAACGGACTTAAAGAATTAGGCAAAATCATACCCGTATACGAAACCTTTGACGAATTGCTTGAACAAAAGCCCGATGCAGTTGTCATCGCAAACTATTTCCATGAGCACGCGCCATACGCAATCAGGTGCTTTGAAAAAAACATCCACGTTTTCTGTGAGTGCATCAGTAACGGCACAATGGCTGAGGGCGTAGAGCTTCTGCGCGCGTATGAAAAAAGCAAATCCATTTTCATGCTTGCCGAAAACTATCCGCAGATGGTTTTTAACAGAGAAATGAAACGGGTCTGCGACGGCGGAACACTCGGTAGAATCCTTTTTGCCGAAGGTGAATATAACCACCCCATAGATTTTTCCGACAAGGAATTCAGCAAAGGCTACGCTTATTTTCTTGAGCATTGGCGTCATTTTCTTCCCCGCAGTTACTATGTAACGCACTCACTCGCGCCTTTGATGTGGGCAACGGGTGCAACACCCAAAAGAGTTACGGCAATGAGTGTTTTTCTGCCGTTTGACGCTGACGCAACTGCGCGCCACGTTGCTGACAGAGCGGCGGTCATCACCACCGCAAATGACGACGGTTCGGTGTTCAAGTTCACGGGTTGCGCCGCTTTCGGCGCGCACCACAACGCCTACCGCATCTGCGGCGAACACGGCCAGATTGAAAACCTGCGCGGTATGGGTGAAAAGGTAATGCTCAGGTACAGTGCTTGGGCAATACCCGACGGCAAAGAAGAAGTCAACCTGTACGAGCCTGAGTGGAACGACCCCGATGAGGCTTTCATCAGGCAAAGCGGCCACGGCGGCGGTGATTACATAATTGCAAGGATGTTCCTTGAATGCATTGAAAACAAC
Source organism: Acutalibacteraceae bacterium (assembly GCA_045590055.1). Classification (GTDB taxonomy): domain Bacteria; phylum Bacillota; class Clostridia; order Oscillospirales; family Acutalibacteraceae; genus UBA6857. The sequence continues at coordinate 60,466 of JAZNQF010000044.1, read as the reverse complement.
AAGCAGCCGGAGCATCCGTATGACATTTATTCAGCGGTCAACATGGCTTCGGTTGCAATTCTTGCGCACCGCTCAATTTTAAACGGCGGCACACCTTACGACATACCCGATTTTCACAACGAAGAATGTCGCAAGCAATATGAAAACGACCGCGACACACCTTTTTACGGCACAGACGGTTCAAAGCCCACAATTCCCTGCTGCTCCAAAACGGACTACAAGCCGACTGAGTCTCAACTTAGGGGATACTTTGAATCGCTGAAATAAAAAATCAGGAGGTATTCAGAATGAAACGTTTATCAATCGCAGTTCTTGTGCTTCTTTCACTTTTACTCACGGGCTGCACTCAAACACCAACCAATAAAGACGATGAGCTTCAACCGCTCTACACGCAGGCAAGTGAGCTTCTTGAAAAAGGCGACTTACAGCAGGCATACGATTTGTTCGTTCAACTCGGAGACTACAAAGACAGTGCTCAACATGCTGAAAAGTTTGTATATCTCCCCAAGGAGATTCTTGCTGAGGATGATGGCTTCGGTGAAGCAATTGCCCTGTTCCGTACCACCTTTGAATACAACGAAAACGGTCAGCTTCTCAAAGAATACGGCACCTATACCAACAACGAGGGCCCCGGTTATTCTGAGGTGAATGAATATGACGAAGAAGGAAAAGTCACCCTCACCAAAACTGAAAGTGAGGCAGGATATTCAACCATCACGTATGAATATAACGGCGACGGTCAGCTCATCAAGCGCGTTGGTTGTACAGACGGTGCAAACGTAGGCGGCATCTCTGTTTATGAATATGACGCCGACGGCAACTGCATTCGCGTAAGCAACAAGTCATATCTGGGCATCGACACCGAAACCTACGAGACAAAAGAGCCTTACAGCACGGACACTGTTGAATACACATACAACGAGCAGGGTCTTTGCACGGGCTCGGTTAATTACTACGGCGACAACAGCAGCGTATGCACCGTTGAATATACCGATTCCGGCTTGCCGACAAGCATCAAGGTCATATATGAAGACAACAGCATCGGTGATGCGGCAACATTTACGTATGATGAAAAGGGACGCTGCATAAAGGTTGAAACTTCGTATAATTCAACCACCGAATTCACCTATGATAACGGCGACCTGCCCGTATCGGCAATAACAACCCGTGACGGCGGCAAGCCCTGCAACGTAAGCTACACCTATGAGCTTTATTACGTTGAGGGTGAAAAGGCGGCCATACCGTTTTATCTTGAGCAGTATTTTTCAGTGCTGAAGGTGTAAAGTAAGGCTCGAAATAAGCTGATACATGCAAACATCCTCGGAGAAATCCGAGGATGTTTTATAATAAAGTTAATAGCTTGGTTAGTGAGTTTATTACGGTATAGCCTTTACCGATACTTTTGATTTTCTCCTTAACATAAGCTTGCTTGTTTCTGCAAAGAAGAACGGAATTTATACCAACCTTTGTTGCGCCCATGCAGTTTTTCAAACTGTCATCAACAAATATCGCTTCTTCAGGCTTTATTCTTAACTGTTCAATCGCTGAAAGGTACATTTTTTCATCAGGTTTAAACGTTCCAAGAAAAGAAGAAATTACAATTGCATCAAAACAGTCGGTTAAATTATTTTTCTCATATACATCAAGAAGTGAAGGCCATGCATCCGATACGATTGCCAATTTATACTTTCCTCTGAGTTTTGAAATAGCATCAATGGCATCGTCGTAAAACACGTATTTTTCGGAGTTAAACACTAAGTCTTTTGCAATATTCTCTATCTTATCACAAGTTAACCTGAGCTCAGGCAACTGAGAAGCGAATATTTCATAAAACCTGACAAAGTGTCTGTATTCTTCCTCCTTTGTAGTAATAAGCGTTTTAGTAACGATATACTTGTCAGCTTCTCGGAAAGCTAAAGCAACTCTTTCGCGGTCAATAGTTTCAAAAGCATTTCTGTCTACATACTCCCAAAAATTCGGTGTTATAAACCAATGTCCCGTTCTCGGTTCATTAAGCACCCTACCCGAATCAAACAGAATCGCCTTGATATTTTTCAATACTCTCACGCTCCGCTATTAAATCTGTAATAACAAAAATCATAAAAGTTATAAGTTTTGAGAAGTCCGTGCAATACCAACTGTATTTCACTCCCCCTCATCCGCAAGAAGCCTGTTAATACCGCTCATTGTTTCAGCGGTTGGCTCGGGCAGATGAGCAAACGAAAAAGGTATGCCCATTTTGTCATACTTGACCTGACAGATCTTCCTGAAAGGAAGCAGCTCAACCTTGTCTACACAAGAATGGTCACGGGCAATACTTTTAAGCCGATTAATATTCTCCGCATCATCATTCAGCGTAGGAATAATTACCTGACGAAGTGTCACGGGGATTGACAACGCTTGAACGCGTTTCAAAAACTCAAGCGGTGCCGCCATGCTGCATTTTACATATTCGCGGTATTGAGAGTCTTCGGTATATTTTATATCCAGCAGAATTCTGTCCGTTTCATTGAGCAGTAACTCAACAGAACTGTTCCAAACAGAACCTGAGGTATCCAGACAAGTGTTGATGCCTGCCTCGTGGCAGAGCATGAAAAGCTCCTTCACAAAATCTGCCTGCAAGAGCGGCTCGCCGCCCGAAACGGTAATGCCGCCTTCTTTACCGAAATACTCTTTATATCGCACGGCCTTTGTTACAATTTCCTGCGCCGTGTAGACCGTTCCACCGTTCATATCCCACGTGTCCGGATTATGGCAACATCCACACCTGAGATTGCATCCTTTCATAAACACCACAAACCGTACGCCCGGACCGTCTACGGTACCGAGGCTCTGAATGGAGTGCACAAAGCCTTTTACGGAATCGGTTGCACCGACGGATATCATATTCACACTCATAACGTTTCGTGGAAGGTACGGCTGATAACCTCACGCTGTTGCTCTCTGGACAGCTTGTTGAAATTTACCGCGTAGCCTGAAACGCGGATTGTCAGATTCGGATAGGCTTCCGGTGTTTCATAAGCCTTAATAAGAGTTTCACGGTTCATCACATTAACGTTGATGTGGTGAGCCTTTTTTGCAAAGTATCCGTCTAAGATAGAAACCAAGTTTGAAATACGCTCTTCTTCGGTTCTGCCGAGTGCTTCGGGTGCAACGGAAAACGTGTTTGAAACACCGTCACGGCAATCATCATACGATATCTTTGCAACGGAGTTCAGCGATGCCAGAGCACCGTTTTCTTCCCTGTTGTGCATGGGGTTTGCTCCGGGAGCAAACGGAGAGAAAGCCTCTCTTCCGTCAGGGGTTGCGCCGGTGTTCTTGCCGTACATAACGTTAGACGTAATCGTCAGCACAGACAAAGTGTGTGTTGCGTTTCTGTACGCCGGTGTTTTGCGCAATTCTGTGATAAAACGATGCGTCATTTCCTTGGCAATAAGGTCAACACGGTCGTCATCGTTGCCGTATTTGGGGAAGCTGCCGACGGTTTCAAAGTTCACAATAAAGCCGTTTTCATCCGCAACGGGACGCACGTTTGCATAACGTATGGCGCTGAGCGAGTCTGCCACTACGGAAAGACCTGCAATACCGAAAGCCATAAAACGTTCTACAGCGGTATCATGAAGCGCCATCTGAGTCTTTTCATAGGCGTATTTGTCATGCATGTAGTGGATTACGTTCATTGTTTTTACATAAAGGTTGCTGAGCCATTCAATGTAAATTGCAAAACGTTCCATAACTGCATCATAGTCAAGCTTGTCGCCCTGCATTACCGACATCTGCGGACCTATATGCATTTTGCTTGTGGTATCATAACCGCCGTTGATAGCGATAAGCAACAGCTTTGCAAGGTTGCAGCGTGCGCCGAAGAACTGCATCTGTTTGCCGACCTTCATGGCAGAAACACAGCAAGCAATTGCATAATCGTCACCGTAGATGGGACGCATAAGGTCATCGTTCTCATACTGAATGGAGTCTGTATCTGCAGACACCTTGGCGCAAAAACGCTTGAATGACTCGGGCAGACCGACAGACCAGAGAACAGTAAGGTTGGGTTCGGGAGAGGAGCCTAACGTGTAGAGGGTGTTAAGCATGCGGTAGCTGCTCTTTGTAACAAGGGTGCGTCCGTCTTCGCCCATTCCGCCAACGGCTTCCGTAATCCACATCGGGTCACCGCCGAACAGTTCGTTATATTCAGGGGTGCGCAGATGACGTGCGATACGGAGTTTAATAACAAAATCGTCCACCAGCTCCTGCGCGCCTTCTTCTGTCAGTGTGCCGTTTGCAATATCTCTTTCAATGTAAATATCAAAGAAGGTGCTGACACGTCCAAGAGACATTGCCGCGCCGTTTTGCTCCTTGATTGCACCAAGATAAGCAAAATACGTCCACTGAACAGCCTCTTTTGCATTGGCGGCAGGGCCGCTGATATCAACGCCGTACATTGCCGCCATTTCCTTCAGGTAGCCCAAAAATGCAATCTGCTGATACAGCTCCTCGCTAAGACGAATCTGATCCACGTCCGAATTGCCAAGGGCAAGCGAAGCCTTATCTTTTTTCTTTTCCTCAATAAGCTTATCAACGCCGTACAATGCTACACGTCGGTAGTCACCGATGATTCTGCCTCTGCCGTATGCATCGGGAAGACCCGTTATAACGTGGCATTTTCTTGCAAGGCGCATTTCATCTGTGTACGCACGGAAAACACCGTCATTATGTGTTGTTCTGAAACGGAATTCTTCCTTAACCTTATCGCTCAGTGTGTAGCCATAGGCAGTGCAAGCCTGATTTACCATTCGCATTCCGCCAAACGGATTAACGCCACGTCTTAAGGGGCGGCTTGTCTGCATGCCGACGATAATTTCATTTTCTTTGTCAATATAACCCGGAGCATAGCTTGTAAGTGAAGAAACCGTGGTTGTATCCACGTCTAAAACTCCGCCGAACTGACGCTCAAGAGCAAAGAGAGCATTCACTTTTTTCATAAGATTGTTTGTGCGCTCAGTAGCCTGCGCCAAAAACTGATCGTCACCTGCGTACTCTTTATAATTGTTCTGAATGAAATCGCGGACGTTGATTTCGTTCATCCAAATGCCTTCTTTAAATCCGTTCCAATTTTTGTGTTCCATATACAAAACCTCCTGCTTTGAAAAGCCGTAAAATATGGTGCGTGTTATCCTTTTTTACAAACGGTAGCCCCGAAAAATAAAAAAGGACAAAACAGCTTGAAAAACTGAATTGCCCAGACGGTCGGCATTTTAACTTTTACATTCCCCCGCGGTGAACCGCAAATCCGTCAGTCATGCAAAAGATATTTTGTTCTCGGATGAAATAGATTTATCTCATCAATTGAATTATACATAAAACATATAAGTCTGTCAATCGCTCGCAAAAAAAATAATGGAGAAAAAATGATTTTGCGGTTGGCAGAGAATGTCTGTTGAGTTCTGCTTTGGATAATAACAAGAAAAACTCCAACGCCCGAGGGGTTGGAGTTGTGAAACGGGTTGCAGCGATTCGGATATTACCAATCAAGTTCTAAATAATACGGCTGAACGGCGCCGTATTCAAGACTATCGCAATAAATATATCGGACAGTTTGCATTTTATCGTTATATGCAAAAATAACGTAACTATAACTGTTGATCGCCTTATTAAATGGCTCTTCACCGCTATACAGTATCAGACAATTATAGTCACCTTTTATAAGTTCTGCAAACTTATAATTATATGTTTTGTTTTCAATGTTTTTTGCAAATACAGCAGTAACTCGTTTTACCTCTTTGGTGTATTCATCTTCACTCAGTGGCCACTCGGTGTAGATATCGTAGTTGTAGTCAAACCCACGGTAGTAGTGATAATAATAATGCGAATCCAGATAAACCGTTTTATAGCTTCCGTCAGCTTGTTTCACATTTTCAAAATAATGCGGCCAGTTTGGAAATAGCTCTTGGAACACAATGTTTCTGTTTGCAAGACAGTCGGCATCAAAATCACGATAATTTACAAAATCTGTTGTTTCAGACTTTGCTACAATTCCAACTGACATAAAAAAGCTGATAGGTATACTCAAAACACAAAAAACAAGCAAAACCCGTTGTGCAATTTTTTTCCATTTCAGTTTTGTTTTTGAAACAATCAATACTGCTATGGACGGCAAAAAGGAAACAATTGTCAATAAAATTGCAATAGGTTCAATAACCGGATAGTGATATTCGTTAACACTAAGGATTACAACAAACAGGCTTAACAGAATTGGTAACCAAACAATTGCAAAGATTACAATTGTTTTTAAGACAGCAAAGACTGTTTTCACAATATCAGTTTTTACTGTTTCTTTCTGTTCGAGCAAATCTAAATAAACCTTTGATAACTCCTCAGCAAGTTCTGCCACCGTGTATGTTTTTTCAGTGCTGATTTGTGACAGCACCGAGAGTTTGTTTTGTCCGTTCAAAATGGTTTGAGATGTTCTATCTTTAACATTAGAAATAATTTCTTTGCTTGTTTCTGTGTCATTGATAATCGACTTTATTTCATCTAAAGTAAAATCAAATTTTCGCAAAACAGCAATATTGTTTAAGTCTTTAATGTCCTTTTCGGAAAAGTTATAGGTTTTACGGCCTAAATAATTTTCGGTGTACACGGGGGATATAAGTTTTTCTTCAATATAGTAACGAATCGTGCGATCGGTAAGACCGGTTAATTCGCATACTGACTTTATTTTCATATAAACACCTCCATTTGCACCGAAATTATAGTTTTTTACGTTAGGTAAAAGTCAATGCCTTTTAATAAATTGTAACAGAATTTTACATTTTTATCAAGGGAAGTAGTTCAAGTCCTCCCCGAAAACCAATTTTGGCGGAGATTATCTGTTGAGTTCTGCTTTGAGAAATGACAAGAAAACTCCAACACCCGAGGGGTTGGAGTCTTTGGTCGGTTGCATAAAAAGATATTGCTTTTTATTGAAGCGTAACCGCAATTTCCTTTGGATGTGTAATGCGCAGGGCTTCGCCTTCCTTCATTTCGCAAACAACCTTTCCGTAGGAAGTCAGCAGTTCGATTTTTGCGTGATTTAAGCCCAGCAACGAAGGAGAAAGCGTAATCTCTTGCATTCCCGGCTTGGCAATCTCAAGCCCCAACAGTGCCTTCGGTAAAGAATAAAGAGGTGTACCTCCCCATGCATGACTGTGATCAAAGCAGTATGTCGGCTCAGGGGCAACAAAGCCCTCAACAAGGCCTTTTGTGCAATTAAGTACAGGCTCTTTCCAGCGGTTACAGATTTCCACTGTATACTTTTCTCTCAGTCCCAGACGATAAACAGCCTCTAACAGATAATGCATAAAATACGGCTGACAGTCGCCCTCAATTTTATCAGACATGATTTTGTCAATAAGAGTTCTGCCTGTATCATCATCACATACGCCAAAATATGCGGCAAGAATGTTGGAGTGCTTCAGATAATAACGCTTTTCCACGTTCTGAGGCATCCATTGTCCAATAAGCTCCGGTTTGGTTGGAGTGTTTAGTCCTTCAAAATAGCAGCCTTTCTCGGAATCAAACAGTAAACTGTTGATGGCAGAACGCAGCTTTTCTTTCTTTTGGCGGCATTTTTCAGCAGAGTGTCGGTCTCCCAATTCCGCATAAATATCCGCCGCTTTTTCCAACGCACCGAAATAGAACATGTTTAAGCAGCTCTGTCCTAATGCCTTTGGAGGATGATGCATGGAAATTCCGTCAATATAGATCCAATCCACAAACATATAATCAGGCGGATTTTCAATCAGTCCATTTTCACCGTGATATGTTTCAAAACGGTTCAAAAGAAGTTCAAGTGCCTTTTCACATTTCTTAAGCAAGGTTTTGCTTCCGGTCAGCATATAGACATCATATAGCATTTTAACCCAAATCAAGCTGTAAGTAGTGTGAAATATTCTGCCGTTTTCCCGTTCAAGCATAATTGCAGTGCGAAGCAAATCAAATTCAGCAAGGCGCATATCGCCAAATGAAAACGGTGTCATCAGGCTTTCAATGTAATAATCACCCGTACAAGCCAATGGCTCGCAATGCCTTGTGCTGTCGAGATGATGAGTCTGTCGGCAGATCTTTAATGTGTGCTTGCAGGTCTTCAGAACTTCATTCAATTCTGCATCACTTGTTATGACATCCGATTCCTCACAAATCGGATAATGAGTTTTTATAAAAGAAACTCTCAGCACTGCATGATGGTTGGTAAGATTCTTCGCAATTACCTCTATGTTCCCTGCGCTATGCACACAAAAACCGCGATAGCTCTGGTCTTCGGAGAATACTAACTTTTCCGGCTGCGTTTTTTCAGTCAGTTCACGGCAGATAAGCTCAACTTGTAATTCGCCCTGTGTTTCAGCTTCGGCCTTGATAAATCCGCCCCATATTTTATCGAGCTCCAATACCAATGTTTTTTCTTCCCAAGGTGCGAGAAGGATGGTGCTGTTTTCGGGGCAAAGCTCCGCTTCTTCTCTTACAGGAATCGGTGCAGTGATTGAGTTCCAGATATCAGGGGTGATTTCTGCATTAACAAAACCGTCAAGCTCAATTCGCCCGTCAAAGCATTTCGGAGCATTATATCTGCCGTTTTTACGAGCTAACCAAGTTTCATCCGTATGGACTGCCCTTTTTGAACCGTCTTCAAAAGTGAGCAAAGCAGAAAGCATAAAGCCGCCGTGACCTTTGGAATATTCGCAAATATGGTAAGGAAACATCTGCACACGCGCAAAAAATCTAAGCTCCGTTGTATCGGGGCAAATTGTCGTTTCAAAGGAATAATAATTATCCCGAACAGTTTCATTGCCCAAAAAGTCACCGCCTACGCAGGCGGGACCTGTGGCAACAATGCTGTCATTGCAGAAAAGCTGAAACACAGTATCGCCGCTGAATCTCAGCTGAGCCTGAACAACCTTTTGAGAAAAGGTGTACGTTCTCTTGAATTCCGCAACGGTGTAATTGTCTGCTTTATTATTATTGAAGGCACTGTAAACGGTGGTTTGTTCGTTTTTATAGATGCTTTCGGGAAGCCATATCCATTGCTCCGTGTGTTGCATTTGTAATAATCCCCCTTGAAACTGCTTTTATAATATCAAATATATCATATAATCGCAGATTTTTCCACCTGATAGCACCTTAACATTTCATTATGGTGTGATGAGATACCATTGCTTTCACAATGAATAAAAAAATTCGACTTGCCGAAACAAGTCGAATTTTTTTGGTTGCGGAGGCAGGACTTGAACCTGCGACCTCCGGGTTATGAGCCCGACGAGCTACCGGTCTGCTCTACTCCGCGATATGCGGCACTTTTTTGAGTGCTTAGTTATTATACACACATTGTGCACCAATTGCAAGAGGTTTAGGCAAAAAAATTTAAGTTTTTTTCGCTTTTTTCTTTGTTTTTTCGCTTTTAACAGCATTGGACGATGAAATACCCGCAATACACTGAGTATTGCGGGTGGATTAAGATGCCGGAAAGGATTATTTCATCAGCTTTCTGATAACAAATTCAACGTCTGCCTGATCCATAATTTTCGGCACGGGATAAAGCGGGTTTGCTTCCTTCAGTGCTCTCTGTGCAATTGTGGGAATATCCTTTTCCTGAATACCGTCAATTTTGTCGGGAATGTTCATCTTTGCATTGAGGTCACGGATAGCTGCAATAAAAGCGTTTGCTTTCTGTGCATCGGTTGTGCAACCTGCATCTGTTTTTGCAACCTTGCTGAGCTCAGCAAGCTTCTTGTGTGCACTCTCGCCGTACCAGTCAAGAACATAAGGCAGGATGATTGCATTTGCAAGGCCGTGAGGAATGCCGTACATACCGCCAAGGTTGTGGGCGATTGAATGCACATAACCGACGTACGCTCTTGTGAAAGCTGCGCCTGCATAGAAGGATGCGAGAAGCATGTTTTCTCTTGCCTTGAGGTCTTTACCTTCGGAATATGCGGTAAAGATGTTTTCGAAGATCATCTTGGTTGCCTTGAGAGCGTTTTCGTCTGTTGACTTAACGCCTGAACGGCCTATGTACGCTTCAACGGCATGTGTGAGAGCGTCCATACCTGTTGTTGAGGTGATGTGGGGCGGAAGACCAACTGTGAGTTCAGGGTCAAGCACCGCATACTTGGGGCGCAGCACGGGGTCGTTGATGGGATATTTTTCGTGTGTATCGGGGTTGGAGACAACAGCGGCAAGGGTGGTTTCGGAGCCTGTGCCTGCGGTTGTGGGAACTGCAAAGAAAGGCGGAATGGGCTTCATAACCTGCATGATGCCTCTCATCTTCGGGATTGACTTGTTGGGACGGACAACCCTTGCGCCTGCAACCTTTGCACAGTCCATGGGTGAGCCGCCGCCGAAAGCAATGATACCTTCGCAGTTGTTGTCAACATAAAGCTTTCTTGCACTTTCAATGTTGGGGATTGTGGGGTTGGGCTGAACTTCGTCATATACAACGTATTCAACGCCGTTGCTTTCGAGTGCGCCGAAAAGCGAATCGAGAAGATTGAGGCTCATAAGTCCCTTATCGGTTACGATGAGGACTTTTTTGATACCCTTTGACTTAACGAGTGTTGCAAGCTCTTTTACACTGCCGGGGCCTGTCATAAGCTGAGGCGGTGCCCACGGAAGAAAACACATTGCAACTTTGAACACTTTTTGAAACGCACGGTAATAAGCATGTTTCAGATTCATTTTTATCACTCCAAAAATTATTTCATACGAGTATAACATGAGAAGTGCCGAAAGTAAAGTGTTACAGCCATTTTTGTTGTTATTTAAAATCGGATTTTTCGTCACGGATGACGGTTATATCGTATTTTCTGAAATACTGACCGCTTGCCGATTCGCGCACAACTGTTGCCTTGTTGCGTGCAAGCAGACGTACGATATTGTACATGTCAATCCATATCTGGTTTATGCCTTCTTTCTGGCTCTCATCAAAAACAAGCTGCATGCCGAGATGCAGATGCGGTACACTCATACCGTTCACGTTCTCTTTGACGGAGTACCCCGTCATACCCATGTATCCTATAACCTGCCCCGGCCTGACCTCAGCGCCGAGCTTAATATCGGTATGGTACGGCTTATCTTTGCGCAGGTGTGCATAATAATATGACCGTTTGCCGTCATAACTGCGAATGCCTATGCGCCAGCCACCGTACTGATTCCAGCCGAAGCTTTCAACCGTACCACCCTCAACGGCAATTATAGGCGTGCCGATATTGCCCATGAGGTCGTTTCCGAGATGCTGACGCTTGTAGCCGTAACTCCTGCTGTTGCCGAAATCATCGTAGTGGTTATAATAAAAACCTTCTGCTACGGGACTGTACGCAACAAGACCGTAACCGCATTTGACGGTTTTGCCGCCGTTTCCGTCGGGCACCTCGCGCTCATATTCACTGAGCATACCGCCGAGTACGGCATTGAACGCCTTCTTATAGTAGGAATAGTATTCGTTATCACTCATAAGGTCGTCCACGGTATAGATATCACCGAGCTTTTCTACCATTGCGGTGAGCTGAGACTTACGGTATGATGACCAGTTGTTGCCGTTTTTGCATGCGAGGTAGGATAAACTGTCAATCCAACTTATATGGTAAAGCTTGTTGTAGGTTTCAATGTCGAGCGCCATTGTATCCTCAAGTGCAGCAAGACACACCCTGAAATCCACCCACTTTATATAGCTTTTCTCTGTCTCTTTTTCTTCACCGTGTGAAATGATGGCACCGACCAGTCCCGACATCAGCAACAAAAAGCTCAGCGCGACCGCTATCACCGTACGCATGCTTTTTTGCATACTCACCACCATCTTCCACTCCCCCGTTTCGTACAATTATATGGCGTCAGACGGCAAAAAATGCACCGACCGTTTCACACAAATGGTCGGCGCACAGAGTTGTATATCAATAATTATTGCCATCCACCCGAAAAATCCGCGTTAAGCTCGACATATTCCTTAACAAGCTGACATGCGAGTGAATAAGAATTGACGAGCGGATGAAGCATCAACGCGGAAACTGCAGCTTTTTTATTGCGGGCTACAATTGCTTTTGCCGCATCTCTCTCGTAGAGTTTCATACGTTTGATAAGCTCAAGGCACTCGGGCTTGATGTTTGTGAATTTGTGCGGCACACAACAACCGTCGGGATTAATATCACAGGTAATTTCCACAACGTCGCTGTCAAGCAGGCCTTCTATTGCACCGTTATTGGTTGTGCAAAGAATCATACTGTCGCTCTTACCGCTTTGCATGATTTCAATGTATTTGAGGGCGACGCCTGCATATCCGCCCGAATCCTTTGAGTAAGGGTCAAAATGCCACGCATTTTCGCGCTTGACACCCGTCTCCGACGCCATATAGGAGTTTTCACGCATGCCATAGTATTTTTCAAATACAGCAAGGCAATCCTCAAAGCTGTTTTCTACATCCATATCACGCAACTGAGCAGTCATTTGTGTATTTATAAGCTCAATCTGTTCACCGCGCGTGAGGTCTGCGGCAAGAATATTGGCAACTGCCTTTTCTCTGTAATAGAAATAGTAGAGGTATTCGTTGGGGATGTATCCAAGCTCGCAGACAAGCTTTTTTTCGAAGTAACGCATATCGGTGTCTTTGTAGGCGAGGTGATTCTCTGCAAGTTCACCGACGATGTTTTTGCCGTTGAGCATGATTTTGTCAAAATAAGACAAGTGGTTAAGACCGAAAAGCTCACCTTTAACAGCTTCGGGTTCAACGCCGTAAAGCTTGGAAAAGCTATGCAACATACCCGACGGAGCATCGCACACACCGTAGGTGAAATCGTAGCCCATATCGCGCAGAGCTTGCGAAACGAGACCAGCAGGATTTGTAAAGTTGAACACCTTTACATCAGGCTTGGAATGTTTTTTGATAAGCTCGCAATACTCTGCAAGCGCAGGGATGCTGCGCATAGCAAAGCTGAAGCCTGCCGCGCCCGTTGTTTCCTGCCCGAGAATGCCGAGGGACAACGCAATACGCTCGTCACGCACACGCATGCTGTCACCACCGACGCGGATTGTGGTTATTACGTAATCGGCGTCGCGTACAGCCTCAACGGCATCTGTTGTGAGTGTAAAATCAAGTTCAGGGCACAGAAGCTTCGCAACGTGCTTTGCCATACCTGCATAAATGCGCAGTTTTTCTTCGTCATTATCCATGAACACAAGCTTGTTGATGCCGAGCTGTGAGGCTTTTTGTGCAATGCTTTTTGCAAGGAACATTGAGCGGACACCGCCGCCACCGATAACCGTCAGTTTCATAAGGCACCTCTGTGGTATTTATTATTTAACAAATATAATAACAAACTTTGAGAAAAAAATCAATGCGGCGGTGTATTGAAGGGCGCCCGCCGCCCCGCGCGCTTGCGTGCAAGCGCGCGGGCTTTTCGCATGCACCGTACACTCCCCTGCCACCGCTCACTGCTAATGCATGCGAAAATGAAAAACGCCGCACAAGCGCTTCGATAAAACATCCACTTACTTATGCGGCGGTTTTCGGCGGCGGGCGGGTTGGCTTTTTCAAGGAAAAAGCATAAGCGCGAAGCTGCCGCTTCGCGCCCCCCACTCCACCAACGCTGCAAAATAAAAAGGCGAAACTCGCGTTTCGCCCCAGCTTGTCGAAAAAACTCGTTTTCGACAAGCTGCCAGACTGCCGAGAAAGGTGCAAGATGACCTTTTCTTTGCCCCGAAGGTGTACAAAGGTACTCCGAGAGGGCAAAAAAAGGGCAAAACAATGCAAAAATCGTACAAAGTTCGATGCTTTGTACGATTTTTAGTATATGTATAAGTCTTAACTTTTTCGTTTTCTTGTTTTTGAAAAAACAGCATTGTTGTTCTTGTGCTTTTATCGACAGTCTGAGGCGAAACTCACGCGTTTCGCCCTAATATTACGCTTAGTCTTCCTCTTCCTCAGCTTCTTCAACATAGTCGGGGTCAATAACCACCTTAACCTTGCCGATTCGCCTTTCCTCAACGTTGAGAATGGTAAAGTGAAGCTTTTTATATTCAAGCTCGTTCATTTCACCGTCACGGGGAAGAAAACCAAGCTCGCTGATGATGAAACCGCCAAGAGTATCGTAGTCACCTTCCGGGATAATGTCGCCAACAAGGTCGTTAACTTCTTCAATGGCGGTAAGACCGTCAATGGTAAACACATTTTCTTCAACTGCGACAATTTCTTCGTCTTCATTGTCGTATTCATCCTGAATATTGCCGACGATTGCTTCAAGCAAGTCTTCCATAGTCACAAGACCCGCCGTTCCACCGTATTCGTCAACAACAATTGCCATTTGGATGTGACTCTCCGTCATTTCAGTGAAAAGTTCACCGCACTTTTTTGAGGTAGGCACATAGTAGGCCTTTCGCATGATATCCGTAGGCTTCTGGTCTTCGGGAAGAGTTGCCGAAATATATTTGAGCAAATCCTTAATGTATACAATACCCACAATGTTGTCGGGGTCTTCGTTGTACACAGGAATTCTTGAACAACCGTTTTCAATTGCAAGCTCAACAATCTCGCGCAGAGAATCCGTGTCCTCAGCGGCAATCATGTCTGTTCTGTGTGTCATAATGTCTTCAACATCAATGTCATCAAACTCAAAGATGTTGTTGATCATCTCTTTTTGTATGTTCTCAATAACACCCTTTTCCTCACCGACATCAACCATAAGCCTGATTTCTTCTTCAGTCACTTCTTCCTCGTCAGCATTGGGATCAAAGCCGCACATTCTGACAACAAGATTTGTTGATGCAGAAAGAAAACGTACGAACGGTTTAGTGGTTTTGGCAACAATCATCAAAGGGCCAACAACGAGATTTGCAATTTTCTCAGGCTTCTGCATTGCCATTCTCTTGGGCGCAAGCTCACCGAGTACCAATGAAAAATAGGACATAATAAGCGTGATGAGCACAACCGAAACACCGTTGACGATGCTCCTGTTGATTTCGATGCCTGTACTCATAACCGCATTGGTGAGCATGTTTGCAAAGCTTGTTGATGCAGATGCACTGGTGAGGAAACCTGCAAGGGTTACGCCAATTTGAATTGTTGACAGAAAGTTGCTGGGGTTAGATGTCAGCTTAACAATCTGTTTTGCCTTTTTGTTGCCTTCTTCTGCCATTTTTTCAACAACGTTGTCGTTAAGTGAAATGATGGCAATTTCGCTCATTGCAAAAAACGCGTTGACAAGAATGAGAACAAGCAACAAAATCAGCTTGCCTACGAGTGAGGGTATTGAAATTTCTGTTTCAGCCGCCGCAGTAAGAAATGAAAAAATAATACTGCCTGCCGCTCCGGGGTCATCCATCTTGGATAGTCGCTCCTTTCAAAAGCAAAAATATATGTTGTTTATTATATACCATATAAAAGCAAAATGCAAGTGGTTAACGTATATTGGTAACTTTACGCTATATTTCCGCAACACTTTACATCTAAATGATGAAAAACCGCGAAAGACAAGCTTCCGCGGTTTTGATTATGCTGTGAAAAGCAGATTATTCAGCGTCAGGAGCATAGAGATCCTTGAGCTTGAGAAGGTGTGCATATCTTTCGTTAGCGGTCTTCTCTGAGAGTGCGAAGAGTGTTTCTGCTCTTTCGGGGAATGCACGGGTAAGAGCTGAATAACGTGCTTCGTTAAGAAGGAATGCTTTGTAATCGCCGGTAGCGGGCTTAGAATCGATTGTGAAAGGATTCTTGCCTTCTGCTTTGAGGGCGGGGTTGTAACGGAACATGTTCCAATAACCGCATTCAACAGCTTTCTTCATTTCGTTCTGGCAGTTAATCATGCCACCCTTGATTGAATGCATTTCGCAGGGTGAGTAAGCAATGATAAGAGAAGGTCCGTTGTATGCTTCTGCTTCTTTGATTGCCTTAAGAGTCTGGTTCTGGTCTGCGCCCATTGCAATCTGTGCAACGTAAACGTAGCCGTAGCTCATTGCGATTTCTGCAAGGCTCTTCTTAGCGATAGCCTTACCTGCAGCAGCAAACTGTGCAACCTGACCGATGTTGGAAGCCTTGGAAGCCTGACCACCTGTGTTGGAGTAAACTTCAGTATCGAATACCATGATGTTTACGTCTTCACCGGAAGCAAGAACGTGGTCAACACCGCCGAAGCCGATGTCGTATGCCCAACCGTCGCCACCGAAAATCCATACGGATTTCTTTGAAAGGAATTCCTTGTTATCAACAACAAACTTGCAAAGGTCGCAGCAAGCACCGTCACCGATAGCAGCAACAAGAGCTTCTGCAGCAGCGCCGTTCTTTTCGCCATCGTTAACAGTTGCAAGGTATTCGTTAGCAGCAGCCTTAACTTCGTCGGAAGCCTTATCGGAAGCGGCAATTTCTTCTACCTTGGAGATAAGGCTGTTGCGAAGAGCAGCCTGACCGAGAAGCATACCGAAACCGTGTTCTGCGTTATCTTCAAAGAGTGAGTTAGCCCATGCGGGACCCTGACCCTTAGCATTTGTTGTGTAGGGAGATGTTGCAGCGGGACCACCCCAGATTGATGAACAACCTGTTGCATTGGAGATATACATTCTGTCACCGAAGAGCTGAGTAACAAGACGAGCATAAGCAGTTTCAGCACAACCTGCGCATGAACCTGAGAACTCAAGGAGAGGCTTCTTATACTGGCTGGAGATGATGTTTGCAGGACCTGCAACACCTTCTTTTTCTGTTACGTTAGCTACGCAGTAATCAAATGCTGCCTGCTGAGCATCCTGGCTCTCACGGGATACCATCTTAAGTGAGTTGGTGGGACATACGCCTACGCAAACGCCGCAACCCATACAATCAAGGGGAGAAACAGCAAGTGTGTAGGTATAGTCTGTCTTAACAACGGGCTTCGGAGCCTTCTTAAGAACTTCGGGAGCGTTAGCAACTTCGTCAGCATCAAGAGCGAAGGGACGGATTGTTGCGTGAGGACATACATAAGAGCACTTGTTACATTTTGCGCAAGTTGTGGGATCCCATTCAGGAACGAGAACTGCAACACCGCGCTTTTCGTATGCGGAAGCACCCTGCTCGAAAGTACCGTCAGCATGGTCTGTGAAGGCGGAAACGGGAAGAGCGTCACCGTTCATAGCGCCAACGGGCTTCATGATGCTGTCAACCATCTTAACAAGCTTTGCAGGACCTTCTGAAGCAACAACAGCAACATCATCAGTTGCAGTAGCCCAGTCAGCAGGAACATCAAACTTCTTGAATGCGCCGAAGCCTGCATCGATAGCTCTGTGGTTCATGTCAACGATTTCCTGACCCTTCTTGAGGAACTTCAGGGCGGCGTTTTTCATGTAGCCAATTGCTTCGTCCTTGGGAAGAACATTAGCAAGAGCAAAGAAGGAAGCCTGAAGGATTGTGTTTGTTCTCTTGCCGAGACCGATTTCAGCAGCAAGGTCAATAGCGTTAACTGTGTAAAGCTGAACATTGTTCTTTGCAATGTACTGCTTTGTTTCTGCGTTGAGCTTGGAAGCAAGTTCTTCGTCGCTCCACTGGCAGTTGATGAGGAATACACCGCCGGGCTTAACGTCGTTAACAATTTTGAAGCCTTTTTCAATGTAAGCAGGTGTGTGACATGCAACGAAGTCAGCCTTGTTTACATAGTAGGGGCTCTTGATGGGCTTGTCACCGAAACGAAGGTGGGAAATTGTAACACCACCGGTTTTCTTTGAGTCATACTGGAAGTAAGCCTGAACGTACTTGTCAGTATGGTCACCGATGATTTTGATGGAGTCTTTGTTTGCACCAACTGTGCCGTCGCCGCCGAGACCCCAGAACTTGCACTCGATTGTGCCCTGAGCTGCGGTGTTGGGAGCGGGCTTCTCTTCAAGAGAGAGGTTAGTAACGTCGTCAACGATACCGATGGTAAAGCCGTTCTTGGGAGCGTCTTTCTTCAGCTCGTCAAATACTGCAAATACGCTTGAGGGAGGAGTATCCTTTGAACCGAGGCCGTAACGACCGCCAACGATCTGATAGCTCTTGCCTGCTGCTGCACATGCGGTAACAACGTCAAGATAAAGGGGCTCGCCGAGAGCACGGGGTTCCTTTGTTCTGTCAAGTACAGCGATCTTCTTGCAGGTCTCGGGGATAGCTGCAAGGAGAGCGGAAGCCTTGAAGGGTCTGTAAAGTCTGACCTTGATGAGACCGACCTTTTCGCCTGCGGCGTTCATGTAGTCGATAACTTCTTCTGCTACGTCGCAGATGGAGCCCATTGCGATGATTACGTTTTCAGCATCGGGAGCACCGTAGTAGTTGAAGAGCTTATAGTCTGTGCCGAGTTTAGCGTTGACTTTGTCCATATACTTTTCAACAACCTCGGGAAGTGCATCGTAGTAAGTGTTGCAAGCTTCGCGGTGCTGGAAGAAAATGTCGCCGTTTTCGTGTGAACCGCGCATTACGGGATGCTCGGGGTTAAGAGCGCGCTGACGGAATGCTGTAACAGCGTCCATATCGCACATTTCTTTAAGGTCTTCGTAATCCCAGATAGCAATCTTCTGGATTTCGTGTGAGGTGCGGAAACCGTCAAAGAAGTTGATGAAGGGAACGCGGCCTTCAATGGAAGCAAGGTGAGCAACTGCACCGAGGTCCATAACTTCCTGAGTGTTTGTTTCAGCAAGCATTGCAAAACCTGTCTGACGGCAGGCATAAACGTGTGAATGGTCGCCGAAGATGTTGAGTGCGTGTGAAGCAACTGTACGTGCTGATACGTGGAAAACGCAGGGAAGAAGCTCACCGGCGATTTTGTACATGTTGGGAATCATAAGAAGCAGACCCTGAGAAGCTGTGTATGTGGTGGTGAGAGCACCTGCGGCGAGTGAGCCGTGTACGGTACCTGCAGCACCTGCTTCGGACTGCATTTCGGCAACCTTAACGGTTGTGCCGAAGATGTTCTTCACACCCTGAGCTGACCACTGATCAACGTAGTCTGCCATGGGGCTGGAAGGTGTGATGGGATAGATGCCGGCAACTTCTGTGAACGCATATGAGACGTATGCGGCAGCGTTGTTACCGTCCATTGTCTTGAACTTTCTTGCCATTGAATATTTCCTCCTAAATTATTATCAGTAAAAAGGCTTTTACACCACCCGAAATTGTACCACTCAAAAGCCAATATGTAAATAGACAAATAATGCAAAAATATGTATTTTTTTTCGTTTTTTTTAGCACTTAATATACCCAACAGCCAACGGCCTGCTCAAAGAATAAAATATTTGTAAACTTTGCAATATTCAGTTACATTTTTCCGCGTTTGTGTTATAATTGTATGTATTATTCAATATTATGGGGGATTAGACGTGAGAAACGAAAACGAACGCCCGCAAAACGATATAGTTATCGGCAGAAATGCCGTAAGTGAAGCTCTTAAATCAGGCAGAGCCATTGATTCATTGCTTATTGCAAGGGGTGAGCGCGGCGGCTCAATCGGCAGAATTTTAACCGAATGCCGTGAAAAAGGTATTGTCATCAAAGAGGTTGACCGCAAGAAGCTCGACTTTCTCTGCGGCAGAGATAACCACCAGGGTGTTGCCGCCTACGTTGCCGCACACGAATACGCTCAGGTAAGCGACATACTTGAAGCGGCTGAAAAAAAGAACGAGCCGCCCTTTGTCATCATCTGCGACTCACTTGAAGACCCACACAACCTCGGCGCAATCATCAGGACTGCAGATGCTGCGGGTGCGCACGGTGTCATCATACCCGAACGTCGCAGTGTTTCACTGAGCTGGTCGGTCGGCAAAACATCAGCAGGCGCAGTTGAATACGTACCCGTTGCAAGAGTTACCAACCTGACGAATCTCATCGACGAGCTTAAAGAAAAAGGATTCTGGGTTTACGGTGCAGATATGAACGGTGAGGACTGCTTCTCGGTTGATTTTTCCGGTGCAGTTGCACTTGTTATCGGCTCAGAGGGCAAAGGGCTCAGCCGCCTTGTAAAAGAAAAGTGCGATTTCATCGTCTCACTGCCCATGAAGGGTCAGATTAATTCCCTTAACGCTTCCGTGGCGGCGGGAATAATTATGTATGATATTGCAAGAAAAAGAGATAAATAACACACTTTTGAAGAAGTAACAATCCACACACCTTACACGAAGGGAATGAAAAAAATGTCTGAGAATCAAAGCAACCATTCACTTGACGATATTCTCGACGAAATCAGACGCGACAGAGAAAAAAAGGCGGGGCTTCACAAAGAACCGGAGCCTGCACCCGAGCCTGAGAAAGAAAAAAGCGAACCCGAAAACGAGGTTTACGACCCTCTTATTTCCGTTTATTTGACAGCAGAGGAAATCGAAGCCAGCCGCCGTGCCGTTGAACAGGCAGAAAAAAAAGACAAAGGCAGTGCTGAGGCTGAAAAAAGCGAAGACTCCCCGTCTGCAGAACAGATAATTGAAGAAGAGCGAGAGCGCCGAAAAAAAGAGCTTGAACGCAGACGTAAACGCAAAGAGGATATGGAGTTCCTGCGCACTTTTTCCGAAAACCTCAACGATGAATCCCTGCTTCACAGAGAAAGACGCGAGGAAAGACGCGGCAGGCGTCAGCGCACTCTGCTTGATGACGCGGAGAAAGAGGGTGGCAATCTTTTTGATGCGGTTGACAGCGTTGAAAAGAAAACGAAAAAGCGCGGCTCTAAGTTCTTTTTTGCAGAATCAGCCGCAGAAAGAGCAGACAGGAAAGCCAACAACGAATCACGTCTTCTTAACGCACAAAGCATCAAGGCTTTGCGCAAGGAACTGCTCAAAGAGCAGGGGCGCCACACGCACACATCAATTCTCACCGGCATAATTGCAGGCATGCTCCTCTTCCTTGCAATCATTCCTGAGGTATACAATCCCGGTGGCATATTCGAAGCCTTCCTTGGTGGCATGGGGCGCATTTACTTAGGCATCAACTTCGCGCTCATGCTCCTTGCTGTTGCGGTTGCCTTTAACGTTCTTATTTCAGGCGTACGCTCTTTCAAGCGCCTTGCTCCCAATGCAGACGTTTGCGTACTGATTGTGATGGTGTTTGCCACCTTCCACAACCTTGTGCTTCTCATCAAGGGCAACTTCGTTGAAAACAACGCCGTGCTTTATAACAGCGTTGCGGCATTCACCCTGCTGATGAGCAACCTCTCAAAGCTGCTTTCAACCCAGCGCATGCTCAACAACCTCAAAGCTCTTAACGGCAACGCCGAACTGAGAACACTCAAGGCAGTTGACAACCGCGCAGATGCAAATCAGCTTGCGCACGGTCTTTCAATTGACAAAAAGCCCATTCTTCTCTATTCTGCAAAAACAGAGGTCCCCTCGGATTTCTACAAGCTTTCGGCAGACACTGCCAGTGAAGAAAAATTCTTCGGCTACGCGCTTCCGCTTGCAATACTTGTGGGCGTAATCGTCGGCATAATCGGTGCAGTTACAAGCGGCAACATCTTCAACTTCATCACGGGCTACACGGGCGGTCTTTGCGTATGTATGCCCGTAAGCATACTGTTCATTTCCAATTTGCTTCTCACAAGGGCAAACATTGCACTCAACAAAAAAGACTGTGCAATTCTCGGAAACGACAGAATTTCAAAAATCGATAATTCCAATGCACTCATTATGAACACCAACGAGGTATGCTACGCATCCGTCACCAACTTCCACTGCATAACCGCATACCGTCAGATGGATGAGATGGACGCCGTTGCATACTGTGCGGCAATCATCACAAAGGGAAGCGGTGTTCTGTGCGACCTTTTCAAAGACATTGTGCTCAGACAAAAGCTCAGCATTCCACCCGTTGAGGATTTGAAATATGAGGACCGTCTCGGTTATAAGGCATGGATAAACAACGAATGTGTGCTCATCGGCAACCGCGAAATGATGACTCAGCACAACGTAAAAATTCCCAACATGCCCGACCTCAGCGACGTAGCCGCAGGCAAAACGGTTCAGTTCATGGCAATTGAGGGTGAGGTTGTTGCATCCTTTGACGTGCAGTACCACCTCGGCAAATACTCCGCAAAGCAAATCAAAAAGCTCACGGATAACGGAGTTGTGCTCATTCTTCTCACAACCGACTGTGATATTACAGAAGAATTCATTGCAAACGCGGCACAGACTTCGCCTTATTCAATAAAGGTTGCAAACTCACGTTGCCGCGACATTATGAACGTATACATGAGTGCAGGCGCACCCAAGCAGAAATGCAGCGGCATGATTTACAAGCCCGCCGTCGGCGCTCAGCTCAGGGCTGTCAACGCGGCATACAACCTGCTTTTTGCAACACGTCAGGCATACCTCATGCAGCTTGCAAGCTTTGTTTTTGCGGCAGGCATCTGCCTTGCGGTTAATCTGCTTGGTGCACCGTCGGTGCTCAACTCACTCGTTGTGATTCTCTATCAGGTGGTGTGGGCTGTACTTGCCTACTGCATCTCATCGTCAAAAATCCGTAAACCTTAAATCCATACTCATGAAAGGATAGTCAATAAAATGAAAGAAATCATCCGCATTGACGGTTTGTCAAAATCATACGGCTCACATCAGGTGCTCAACGACGTTTCACTCAGCCTTGAACACGGCCAGATTATCGGTTTGCTCGGTCCCAACGGCTGCGGCAAAACCACGCTCATCAAAGTGCTCACAGGTCTCATCCGCGACTACACAGGCACGGTCAACATCGACGGCAGTACACCTAACGCATACACAAAAAGTCTGGTGGCATATCTTCCCGAAAAATCCTTCCTTCCCGATTGGATGACAACCACTGATGCTATCAACTACTTTGCAGATTTTTATGCCGACTTTGACAAGAAGAAGGCCGAATACATGGCTCAGCACTTCGGTCTGTCCCCCAAGCAGAAGGCGAAAACCATGTCAAAGGGTCAGCTTGAAAAGCTTAACCTCATCCTCGTCATGTCACGTCAAGCTCAACTTTATATTCTTGACGAGCCCCTCGGCGGCGTTGACCCTGCAGCAAGAAGTGTCATTCTCGACCTAATCATGCAGAACTATGCAGAGAATTCAACCGTATTACTTTCAACCCATCTTATCAACGACGTTGAACGTATTTTTAACAGAGTGTTGATGATTAACAACGGCAAAATAGTTGTTAACTCAGACATTGAAGCAATCAGACAGCAAAACAAAACAGTTGAAGACGTTTTCAAGGAGGTGTTCGCTTATGCTTGGTAAGCTTATAAAACACGAATTCAGACAGACCGCAAACTCGGTTATTGCCGTTTATTGCTCTGCGCTTGCGGCAATGGGATTTATGCTTCTTTCATACATCACGGACATAACTTGGGTCGGTGCTCTCGGCTCAGTTGCACTCGTTTTCATCGGCGGACTTTGCATTGTTATGACAATGGTAGCCGTTATTTCAAACTTCCACCGTTCACTTTACGGCAATCAGGGTTACCTCACCTTCACTCTGCCCGTCAAATGCGGTGACCTACTGCTTTCCAAATTCCTTGTTTCCGCAATTTGGATTCTTATCAGCTACCTTTCACTCATCGCCTGCATCGTAATCGTATATTTCTATGCAAAAATCAAGTCAAACGGCATTGCTGACGGTCTCACAAGCATGATGGGAGATTTCGAGCTTATCTCTCAGCTTCCCTCAAAGGCTCTGGTTTTTGAGTTCCTTTTCTATATTGCAATCGGAGCTTTCCTCAACATCATCACCTTCATCGGTTACGTTTACTTTGCAGTTACAATTGCCAACACACGTCCGTTACAGAAGCATCCTCTCATGTTCGGCATCATCACCTTCATCGCTTCTTATTCGGTTGTTCAGGCAATCAGCGCAAAGCTTACTTACTCCTTGCCGCTTTCCGTGCTTGTCGGCTCTGACAGTGTGCGCCTCGGCTTTGTTTCAATGCAGGAAGCCTATTCTCAGGGTGCTCTGTTTTCAGTTGGTGCAGGCGGCACCATCTTCTCCGCAATTGTTGCAATCGCGCTGCTTGTGCTGACGGGTTGGATAATGGAAAACAAAGTCAACATCAAATAACGGAGGACTTATGATGAACGTAATCAACGGTTATTCCGAGTGGCAGAACGATCCCCGTACCACAAACGTTAACAGACTTGCAAGGCGCGCATGCTTCATGCCGTATAACAACCTTGACGAAGCACTCAAAGGAAGCAGATATCTTTCTTCAAGATACATAACACTCAACGGCGAATGGAAGTTCCGTTTTTTCAAAAATGCAGACAACCTCATTTACAGCTTCTGTGAGGAAGATTTTGACGCATCAAAGTGGGACAATATCACAGTGCCGTCCTGCTGGGCGTGCGAAGGCTACGACTATCCCCAATATTGCAACATGCAGTATCCGTGGGAGGGCAACGAGCGCATTGCTCCGCCCGATGCACCCATTGAATATAACCCCGTAGGCTGCTACATCAAGCGTTTTACTCTGCCTAAGGACTGGGCTTCAAAGCGCGTTATCATCACCTTTGACGGCGTTGAATCCTGCTTCTATCTCTACGTAAACGGCACAAAATACGGATATTCAGAGGGCACTTTCAACACCGCAGAGTTTGACATCACTCACCTTCTTCATGCGGGTGAAAACGTGATTGCGGTTGAAGTTCACCGCTGGTGCACGGCAAGCTGGCTTGAAGACCAGGACTTTTGGCGCATGGGCGGCATTTTCAGGGACGTTTACCTCTCATACACAAATGAACAGTACATCCGCGACTTCACAGTTGTTGCCGAAACCGATATCAGTTTCAAAAGCGGACACCTGAGTGTCACCGTCGAGCCTGGTTACGCCGACGATACAAGCGAAATTGAAATGACTGTATACGATGCCAACGGCGACATTGCGGCATACGATTCAAAGGTGATTGAGGGCAAAGCTGAGCTTGAACTCAGCGCCACCGTACCTTTTGTGCAGTTGTGGAGCGCAGAGCATCCGTATCTTTACAACGTTGTGCTTTCCCTGCGCACACAGACGGGCGAAGCAGTTGAGTTTGTGAGCTGCAAAACAGGCTTCCGCCACATTGAAATCCGCGACTCCGTTATCTATTTCAACGGCAAACGTCTGATTCTCAAGGGGGTTAACCGCCACGAGTTTTCTGCAAGCCGCGGCCGTGCAATCACGCGCGAGGACATGGGCAAGGACATTATGACCATGAAGGCACACAACATCAACGCTGTGCGCACAAGCCACTATCCCAACAGTCCGTATTGGTATGAGCTTTGCGATGAATACGGACTTTACGTAATTGACGAAAACAACCTTGAAACTCACGGCACGCAGAATACTGCAGGTCAGTTTGCTCAGCTCATTCCGAGCTCAAACCCCGATTGGACAGACGCGTGCATGGACAGAATCACTGCGCTCTATCAGCGCGACAAAAACCATGTCAGCATCATCGCGTGGTCACTGGGCAACGAATCCTCAGGCGGTGACAATTTTGTTAAGATGGCGAACTACCTGAGACAGCACGACTCCACGCGCTTCATCCATTATGAAAACCTCAGAGACGGCGACGATATGTCCGTCACGGACGTACACTCAACCATGTATACCGCACCCGACGACCTTGAAAGGAACCTTATCACGCAGACGGATAAACCTCACATGCTGTGCGAATACACACATGCAATGGGCAACTCCTGCGGCGGTAACGAGGGATACTTTGAACTGCTTGACAAGTATCCGCATTTCCAAGGCATGTTTGTGTGGGATTACATTGATCAGGCGCTCATCAAAAAGACCGACGACGGCAAAGAATACCTTGCCTACGGCGGTGATTTCGGTGAAACCCCACACGACGGTAACTTCTGCGGCAACGGTCTCGTTTTTGCCGACAGAACGGTAACACCCAAGCTCATCGAAATGAAGCAGCTTTATCAAAATGTCAGCTTCAAAGCGGTTGATGCAAAAAAAGGCGTTGTTGAAATCACAAACAACTTCCTTTTCACCAACCTCAACGAATACAATCTGCACTGGCAGCAGGTCAGCGGCGGCATTGTAATTGACAGCGGCGATGTTTGTGTTGAGCTTGAACCCGGCAGAAGCAAAAAAATCGACCTTCGCCTTGTTCAGAACCCCGAAACAGAGTGGTATCTCAACCTTCTGTTTGAGCTCAAGGATTCAATAACGTGGGCAAAGGCAGGTCACGTTGTTGCTAAGCATCAGTTCGTTCTCAACGAATACAACGTTGAGAAAACCGACATGTCAGGCGAAGAAATGCACCTTCGCGTTGAATACGGCACAATATACGTCACTGGCGGTGGACTTGAAGCAAGGATTTCAAGGCGCAACGGCAAGCTCTACTACCTTGCAAGCAACGGCAGGCAGATTCTCAGAACGCCCATTGACCTCTCATTCTGGCGCGCCATTACAGACAATGACAAGGGCAACCGTCAGGCAGTAAGATGCGGCACATGGCGTTTTGCAGGCGCGGCCGCGCAGTTTGATAACGACGTGAGAAAAATCAAAGACACGGGCAATTGCATTTCTGTTGAGGCTGATTTGTGTGTATACACCCAGCCTGCCAGCTACGGCAAGCTAAGGTACGATTTCACAAGCAAGGGTGTGCATTTTTCACTCAGCTTTACACCCGATGCAAAGTTACCCGAAGTGCCCGAAATCGGTCTGCGCTTCACAACAGACAACGAATATTACCGCCTTGATTGGCTGGGCAGAGGTCCGCACGAAAACTACATTGACCGTCTTGACAGTGCAGACATCGCTCTTCACAAGGTTGACATCAACAAACTGTTCACACCTTACCTCAAGCCGCAGGAAAACGGCAACAGAACAGGCGTAAGGTATGCAACGCTCGTGGGTGCAAAAAGCAATCTCAGAATCGAGGCTGACAAGGCTCTTGAGCTCAACGTTTCAAAGTGGACACCTGAGGAGCTTGAAGCCGCATCACACCCCGTATTCCTGCCCGAAAGCAATAAGCTCTGCGTAAGAGTGCTTGCAAGGCAGATGGGTGTTGGCGGATTTGACAGTTGGGGCGCGCACACACTTGAAAAATACAAAAACCTTGCAGGCAAGGAATACACACTTGATTTCAGCTTGCTGGTTTAATACACCGTTTAACAAAATTACTCCCGTAATACACCAGGTATTACGGGAGTAATTTTGTTCAAAAAAAACTTGATTCTACGGCTTACACATCACCGAAAAAATGTTGTGCATTATCAAAAAACAGTTTTTGTGCAAGCAAGTTTTCTAAGCCAAGTTTTGTCAGTTCCTTATGAAGTATGGGTATTTTGCCGATTGAGTTAATCTTCCGCGGCATTTTGCATCCGTCAAAATCAGAGCCGATTGCAAGTGATTTTTCGCCGTTCATGTCAAGCAGTTTCAGCACGTGGCGGTAAAACACCTTGTAAAAATTACCGCAACCGAGAAAATCACGCATAAAGCACAAGCCGATAAGTCCGCCGCGATTCACAATTTCCGTAACGATTTCGTCGCTCAGATTGCGTCTGTGCTCACACACGGAAAAGAGGTTGCTGTGGCTTGCAACCACGGGAGCATCCGTACATAAAAGCACCTGTTTAACACTGCGCTCGTTAAGATGCGACACATCAATGGTTACACCGTATTTCTCGCACGCTTTCACAACAGCTTTGCCTGCAGCAGTCAAGCCGCCGTTGCTGTTGCAACCGCCTGCAAGCGCATTTTCTCCGTTCCATGTCAGCGATAACATGCGCACACCGTATAACTGAGCAAGCTCCTGCACAGAGAATCCGCGCTGAAGCACAATTCCGGCGTTTTCCACTGTTAGTATGGCAGTTTCCGGGGCTTGTTCGCAAAAAAGAAAAACTCCGCTCATAAAGCGGAGTTCCTTTTCCTCATCTGTCAGCCCGTCGGGAAACCACAATGCAAAGCATTGCCGCCAGCGGTCAAACTCGGCGGCCTTTTCAAATGAAACGTGCAGGCGGTTGTTGCTGAGTGTCTGCCCCGTTTCTAAGCACTTTGTCAACGTGTCACAATGCAGGTCAAAAAAACGCATGTCTATCCCCTTTTCAATAGCTCTTGTCAGCTTGTGTTAATCGAGCCTGAAAGCATCTTCAATGCGGTTGCAGGAAAGTACCCTGCCGCCGTCGTGCACAACCTCAACCACGTCAAATCGCGGCTGAAGCTTTGACGGATTGTGCATCAGGTAGCTTTCTGCGGTGAGAATAAGCTTACGTTGTTTATTATATGATACGGATTGCGCCGGCGACACAAGCGAGCCATTTTTTCGCAGCTTAACCTCTGCAAACACAATGAAGCCACGACCTTGCAACACAAGGTCGATTTCACCGTATCGCGAGTGGTAATTGCGCGCAATGACTTCGTATCCGTCGCAGATGTATTGCTCAGCCGCGGTGTCCTCACCGAGCTTACCGAGCAGTTTTTTGTCCGTTATTTCTGCCATAGTGCGCCTCAATGCATCTTTTTGAGAAAAGAAAGGCGGTGTACGGGTGACACACCGTGTTCCCTTATCATTTCATAATGCAGCTTTGTGGGGTAGCCCTTGTGCTTTGCAAACTGATATTCGGGATATTCGGCATCGAGCTGCTGCATGAATCTGTCCCTCGTCACTTTGGCAAGAATTGAAGCTGCCGCAATTGACGGACAGCACGCATCGCCTTTAATGATAGTTTTTTGCGCAATTGCAAGACCGGGCTTCTGATTGCCGTCAATAAGCGCGGCATCGGGTGCAACGCTCAACCCGACAACCGCACGGCGCATGGCAAGAAAGGTTGCTTGCAAGATATTGTATTCGTCAATCTCCTTTTCGCTCGCCATGGCAATGCTGAAAGAAACGCAGTTTTCTATTATAATGTCGTACAGAGCGTCGCGCTTTTTTTCGCTTAGCTTTTTTGAGTCGTTAAGACCATCGGGTATGTATCCGTCAGGCAAAATAACCGCAGCGGCACACACGGGTCCTGCAAGAGGACCTCTGCCGGCCTCGTCAATGCCGCACACAACCTCAAAGCCGTGTGCTCTTGCATCGTTTTCGTGTTCAAAAGTCATTTTTATTCTTCCTTTTGCGTTTACAAAAAACTCTTGAACAGAGCTGTTCAAGAGTTTTGTTTTTATTAAAGAACCTGGCAGAAGTTGAAGATTGATTCGGGCAGTTCTTCTTTGTCGGCTGAAACGGTGAAGGTAAATTCCTTTTCGTTTACCTGAGAAAGCTCATAAACCTTTTCAAGGAAAAGAGCAAGCTCTTTGTAGTCTCTGCCGCCGATTCTCAGTGTTGCATCAACAAGGATATCGGTGATGTCGTGGTCGCCTGCGCAGATGCCTGCGAGGAAGCCGTAGAATGCAGAATAGCCTTTAACTTCATAATAATCTGTTGCAATAAGTCTTGCGCGATAGTTTACGTCAAAAGTAAGCTTTGTCTCTTTTTCAACACAGACAACGTTACCCTTTGAGGATTCAACAGCGCTGTTAACAAGCTCAACCATACGCTTGGTTTTGCCTGAACCTTTATGACCTAAAATGAGTTTTATCATAGTTATCACTCCTTGGATTTATTTCCTTTTTATTATAACACACTTCTTAGTTTGATGCAAGTCGTTTTTCCAAAGCTTCTTTCTCAGCTTCATAATTCGGCTTTCCTAACAAAGCGAACATGTTTTTCTTGTATGCTTCGACACCCGGCTGGTCGAAAGGATTGATGCCGAGCACGTAACCTGACACGGCGCAAGCCTTTTCGAAGAAATAAATGAGATAGCCGAGGCTTTCCTCGCTCATGTCTGCAAGCTCAAGAACGATATTTGGTACACCGCCGTCGTTGTGAGCAAGTACGGTGCCTTCAAAAGCTCTTTTGTTTACATAAGACAGACCCTTGCCTGCAAGGAAGTTGAGACCGTCAAGGTTTTCTTCGTCTTCTTCAATAATCCAATCGCACTTCGGCTTTGCAAAATTGATGACGGTTTCAAACATGATTCTCTCGCCTTCCTGAATGTACTGACCGAGAGAATGAAGGTCGGTTGAGAAAATTGCTGATGAAGGAAAGAGACCCTTGCCTTCCTTGCCTTCGCTTTCACCGAAAAGCTGTTTGAGCCATTCGTTGAACATTGTGAAGCAAGGCTCGTAGCTGATAAACATTTCGGTGCTCTTGCCCGATTCGTACAGAGCATTTCTCAGCGCAACGTATTTGTAGCAGATGTTTTCGTCGATATTGTCGCTCATAAGGTCGTTCATTGCCTTTTCAGCGCCTGACATAAGCATGTCAATGTCTACGCCTGCAACTGCAACGGGAAGCAGACCGACTGCGGTAAGCACGGAGTATCTGCCGCCGACGTCATCGGGTACAACAAAGCTTTCGTAGCCCTCTCGGTCTGCAAGGCCTTTGAGTGTGCCCTTGCGCTTATCTGTTGTGGCGTAGATTCTTTTTGCAGCTTCCTCTTTGCCGTATTTTTTGATAAGAAGGTCGCGCAGAACTCTAAACGCAACTGCAGGCTCAGTTGTGGTGCCTGACTTTGAAATGATGTTGACGGAAAAATCCTTGTTTTCACAAAGCTTAACAATTTCAGCAAGTGCTGAGGGGCTGATTGTGTTACCGGCAAAATACACGGCGGGCACACCGTCTCTCAGGTCGTTGTAATTCTGAGATTTGATGAATTCGATAACTGCGCGTGCGCCGAGATATGAACCACCGATACCGATAACAACAAGCACCTGTGAATCAGCCTTGATTTTTTCGGCTGCCGCTTTTATTCTTGCAAATTCGTCCTTGTCATAGTTAACGGGAAGATCAACCCAACCTGTGAAATCGCTACCCTTGCCCGTTTTTTCGTGGAGCATTTTGTGGGCTGCGGAAATCCTCTCACGCATTGAGTCAACTTGCTGAGCATTGACAAAAGAGTTTGCGTATTTATCTGTGAGTTTAAGCATCAATAGACCTCCGATGTGTGCAAATATACAATGTCTTTTGATTATAGTATTTTCCGTTTCGTTTGTCAATAAAACAAAGCCGATAAATTACAAGAATTTATCGGCATAAAGTATTAAATTGACTTATTTCGTTACTTTTCTTGCTTCGATTTCAGCAACCATTTCCGCTTGCTTCTTCTCAGTGATTTTATAGAAGAACATGGGAAGTGCACAAGCAAACATACTTACAACGCCTGAGATAATGAGAACATTCCAAAGTGCACGAGGATTGCTGACTTCGTATGTTCTTGCATTGATACCGGCGATGCTCATGGAGATAACGCCAATGAATGCGCCGACTGCCATACCGATTTTGTTGATGAGAGTCTGCATTGCGAAGCAGATACCTTCGCCTCTTTCGCCTGTTTTCCATTCAAGGTAGTCAACGGTGTCACCAATCATAGCGTAGGTGATGATGTTGTTAACACCCTGAGGAATACCGAGAAGCACAAGACCGATTGCACAGATAACCATCTTCCACGGCTTGTCGTAGCCGACGAAATACATAACCGCCATAACCACGCCGCCAAAAAGGTGAACAACGATGTATGACCATTTCTTTGTGAACTTCTTGGACATCCACGGAACGAGGATTGAAGCCACAAGACCGCCGGGTACAACAAGGAGAGTGATGATACCGTAGAGACCTTCGTTCTGAAGGATATACTTTGCGAAATAGAGACCGCCGGTGTATGAATAAACCATTCTTGCACCGCCAAGAACACCTGAAAGAACAATAAGGAGGAGCTGATCGTTCTTGAACAGGAGCTTGAGGTTGTGACCGAGTGAGGGCGGATTCTCTTCTGATGTGAAGCGTTCTTTTGTGTTTTTGAAGCCGTAGAAGAACATGGGCATTGCGGCAACAACAAGCACAACTGCGCTGATGAAATAGATCCACTTAAGTCTGTCGGCATTGGCAATTTCCATGCCCTGCTTAACCGTGCCGATAAAGGTCTGGATTGCTTCAGATTCGGTGATGCCCTGATTTGAAATCATATTCTTGATTGCATCAGCTTTGTCGGCAAGGATAAGCGCTCTGTCTGCCTGTGTGTCAGCATATTTGAACTCAGTTGTGAGTGCACCGGTGATCATGGGTACAAAGATTGTAACGATACCTGCGCCTACAGTGCAGAACATACGGGCTACGGTGAGAATGTTACCTCTTGTTACGGTGTTGTTTGTAAGACAGGTGGAAAGACCCCAGTAGGGAACGTCTGCAATTGTGTAAAGAACACTCCAGATAACATAGATAACAGCAATTGTGGTGAATACCTGAACTGTTTTGGAGCCGTCATAAACTGATTCTGCGCTGAAAATGGGCAGGAAGCAGAGAATTGTTGCTATGCCTATAGGAATTGCCATCCACTTGAGGTAAGGACGGCATTTGCCCCACTTTGTGCGGGTTTTGTCAACAACGGAGCCCATGATGGGGTCGTTAAGTGCGTCAAAAACACGTGCACCAAGCATGAGAATTGCAACTGCGATTGCGCCGCTTAATTTGCCGACCTTAACACCGTCTGCGCCGAAAAGAAGGGCGTCAGTCATGAATACGGTGATGTAAGAACCGATGATTGTGCAGATGAAGTTCTGACCAAAACCTGCGACGCTGTAAGCAATCGCCTCTTTAGGCTGAACGCCCTTACCGGGAGTTGTGCCAAAGAGTTTGTGCATCATTTCATTCATTTTACTCATTTATATCCTCTTTTCCGACCGTGTACCTTGCGGTCTGTTATACAACACATACGCAGAGACCGAAATCCCTGCGTATATAAATGCCTTAATTACGTTTTAAATTACATAAACAGAGCAACAATCTTGCCTGCAAAGATGTTAACAATTCTCATGAGGTATGTTACAAGACCTGTTGAGAAAAGGTCGATGAACTGGAAGCCGAGGTCAGCGTCCATAATTTCATTGTAGGTTCTGCAGTAGGTATCGAAGTTGTAGAGGTCGTTTTCATTGAGAACAAAAAGTCTGATGCTTCTTTCGCCGCCGTTGCCGTATGCGTTGAAGCCTGTGCCGCCGTTGTAACCGAGGGCGATACCGTCGTCTGTTCTGCCGACGAAGTTGTTGACGTGGTCGTGTGCGAAGGATGCGCAGATTACGTCACCCTGCTGAAGCCATGCTTCATACTGACCTGTGATGTTGTCAAAATTCTCTGAGCAGGGAGCTTCACCGAGAACACTGTCGGTAGAAATCATTTTGCTTTCATCAAGAACGTACCATCTGAAGTCGTTTGTGCCGCAGACTGCGTTCATTGTGTTTGAGCCCCACTCAACTTCTGTGAGGAGATTGTAGATTTCCTTAACAGGAACGTGCTGAAACACCATTGAGGGAACAGCGTTGCCGCCGTTTGCAGCCTTGAGAGCGTTGCTCTTGTTTACATACCACTCAACCTGAGAAGCGTTGACGCCTGCATAGCCTCCTTCTGCTCTCTTGTTGTTGGTGTCCATCATGTAAACACCTGAAACAACCTTGTCTGATCCGCTTGCAAGAATCGGAACGAAGTATGTACCGGGATCGCATACATCATCAGGAATATAGCAGTTTGCGAAAGACTTGGACACTGCAATCTGCTCTGCGGTGGAAAGCACATCGTCAAGGTCGTGGTCGTGGTTACCCTGAGTGATAAGGAAGGGAATGTTTGATTCAACAACGGGTGCAAGAATTTTTTCAAGTGCGGTTTTGATGCGGTCTGCAGTTGCACCGAAGAACATATCTGAGAGTGTGTCGCCTGCGATGACGATGAGATCGGGCTGTTCCTCAGCAATTGCCGCCTTGACAAATTCGAGGGTTCTGCTCTCGGGGTTGTCTGTATCCTGCAGGTCGTTAAGCTGCATGATTTTGAACGTGCCGTCTTCATTAAAACGAAGGGCATCGTCTACCGCTGAAGCTGAGCCGAAACCGCAAAGTCCGACAAGCATAAGGACAGAAAGCATGATTGCGAGAAGTTTCTTTGACATTGTTATTCCTCCTAAACATATATAAGTAAGTATATAATTTTATCAGCCGTTTGTCAATCTTTTACACAAATAAACATCATCGGATAAAAAAGTTGTTTCTGATGCCACATTATATATTCAGTGCTCTTGCGAGGTTGTCGCCGAGTATTGCCGCTTTAGCTTCTTCGCTTATAGGGAGAGATTTTATTCTCTGTATGGCGTCCTTGGTCATCTTCACGTTTTTGTACGGAAAATCAAGCCCGAAAATGCTGTTTTCATATCCCGTCTGATTCAACAGAGTCAGCAACTGCTCATCGGAGATTGACCAGATACCTGCAAGGCCGTTTTCATCAAAAGCGATGCTTGTCCACCCTGCATAAACGTTGTTGCCCTTGCGTGAATTGTTGCACATAACCGCCAGAGCCTCGTTGAAGAAGCTGTAGCCGCCGATATGCTCCATGCTGAATTTCAGCTCAGGGAAGCAATATGCGACCTCGTCAAAAAGTACAGGCGCGTAATCTTTGATTCTGTGCCAGTGAATACCGGTATGAAAAGAGAGGAATAAGCCGCTTTTTTCAGCCTCCGCATAAAGCTCAAAGGCTTTTTCCCCCACAACGCTGACCTCTTGATAAGCAGGGTGCACTTTTATGCCCTTGAAGCCGAGTTCTTTTATGTTTCGCACCTGATCTGCAACGTTATCTTTACGGAAATCAACCGTGCCGAACCCGACGAGTCTTCCGTCACCGCCAAGCTGTTTTTCAAGCCACCCGTTTGCCTCTTTGCCGAAAGCGGCTTCGTCAAGCCGCATCTGAAACGGTGCAAATGCAACCGCCTTGTCAATCTCACATTCAGCAAGGTATTCAAGTAAAACGGGCACTGTCCCCTCTTTTCTCAGCTCCTGAGGAAAAATGTGGGCATGGTTTGCAAAAATCATTTGTCTGCCTCCTTTATAATCGGCTCAAGTGTCACTTCAATAACCGTATTTTTTATATTTTCAAGGTGTACCGTAAGCTTTTGTATATCAACGTAGTCCGCATCGTATTCATAAGCTCCGCGCAGAGCCTCTGCCTTCATAACGGAAAACTCACCGTCTGTGTGAAGTGTGGCTTTAACCGCCTTGTCGCCTATTGTAAGCAATGCGGTTTTTCCGTCATCGGCAACGTCAATTTCAGCCTTTGTGTGCATAAACCAATATATCTCACTGTTGATTTTTGCTTCAACCGTGTCTGTGATTCGCAACGACGAGCTGTTGTTGAAAATCTCAAACTCCCTCACAACGCTTTTGGCATGATTGAGAGAATAAGCCTTTGTCATGTCAAGCACGGCTTTGGCACCGTCGTCGGTTTCCTCAAAGGATGTGAAGCTGCATGTTGCAAAGGCATACTGGTCTTCCGTTGCAACGTCGGGGTTGATAACAAGGGTGTTCTGCCCCTCGGCTCGTTTGCAGTAATTTTTCCATCTGCCCATACCGGCAAGACCCGTAAAATATCCGGGTGCATCGTAGCTTCCCGGCCCAAGCTCCTCCGCCCAGCGCTCGCCGAGAGCATCAAAAAGGAAGGTACCTACGTCGAGGTCGCCGTGGTTTGTGTAGTTATAGCTGCCCTTGATTGCGGCATAGGTTGCGTTTTTGTCAAGGTATGCACTGCGCATAACAACAAGCTCCTCGCCGTTATCGGAATCAAGGAAGGCGTTGAGCGGTACTGCAGAAAAGTCAGCGCTTTCAGCGGTGTATTCACGGTTGTACCACATGAGGGAAAGCGCGTTTTCACTGCACGCACCGTAGCCGTATGATTCGAGGTCAGTGTATACCATCTGGTAGCACGAAAGCAACGGGCTTTCATATTCAGCCGCGTACCAATGCAAAATCGGACTTGTGGGGATGCGGTCTTTGTTGTCGCCGTAATTAAACACACCGACGGGGGTGGTTACGTAAATGGGGAAATCGCCAAGCTGAGCAAAGCCGTCAATTTCGGAAAGGCCGTAATCCGTGCCGAAATAATTGCGCGAGGTTGCAATAAAATAAACGAGGGCACTTGTGCCCGACTCCCAATATCCGCTGCCCTCCACGTAAACGCCGTCGGGAGTGAAAGCTTCAAATGCGATGGGCATGTTTTTGTATGCCATAGCAAGAAACTCACAAGCTTTGGGCATGTTGTATTCACAAAACGTCATGCATGCCGTACCAACGCCACTGTAACAGATACTGTTCCAGTTCGTTTTTGACCACGTGAACCAGTTTTTGAGGTAGTTTTTGGAAAGAGCGGGAGTCACCGCGTATTCAAACACCGTGTCCGCAATAAGCTGCTTTTGCGCTTCGGTAAGGTAATCAAAAAACCAGTCAAAGCCGATTGAAACAGCAAGTGCCATTTCTGCAGTATCAAGGAAATGTGAGGGGCACCAATCCTCAAAGCCACACACGTTTTCAAGCTCAAGCCATGCCCTTTCGGCGTATTTTTCGTCACCCGTCAATTGCCATGCAGTGCCGAGAATAATCATGCGGCTTTTTGCCTCGCGGCAGATTTCAAGTATGGCATCTTCTTCATCAAGCTCATATTTCAGAAGCGGAAGCTTTTCAAGGTCACACAGCTCATCAGCATAAGAGAGCACGCTTTCACACAACGCGGCAGTGTATTCACTGTGCTTGTCCGATTCAAATTCAAGCTTCGCTTTTTCAACCTCACGTGCGTTTGCAAGCACAAAGGGGCGCTCAACATTCTGCACGGCTTGCGTGAGAGCGGTTTCAAGCTCCTTTGCGGTTACGGTGTTTTTTCCTCTTTCAAGCGATATGTAATCGATGCCCATTTCCGCGGCATCGGGCACAACCTGCAGATACGGCGTGATGAAGTCCACGTCCTTGAGCAAATCTGTGCCAAAAAGCAAGCTACCGAAAACAACGGCAAGCACAAGCACACACAACAAAGCAATTTTACTTTTTTTCATAATATCCTCCTGATGTAGCAAGTTATTTTCAAAGCCGAAACGCACGGAAAGAACACGTGAAAATCTGCAACATGAAAGCGCAAAGTTTTGCGGTATTTGCAGGTGGCAAGACTGCAGGAAGGCTGTTGCCTTTCAAAGCCGAAACGCACGGAAAGGCTGTGAAAATCCGCGCTTTCAACAGTAATGCGTCGGCAAAATAGCTATTTTACCGACGCATTGTGCTCACTGTTAATTAAACACGATTAAGCAACGGCTCCCACCACTCGCGGTTGTTGAGATACCATTCAATCGTTTTTTTGATGCCCTCGTCAAAGGTTGTTTCAGGATACCAGCCAAGCTCGTTTGTGATTTTTGTGGGGTCGATTGCATAGCGCATATCGTGACCGGGTCTGTCCTTAACGTAGGTGATAAGCTCCTCGCCCTTGCCGAGTGAGCGCAGAATTGTTTTAACAACGTCAATGTTTGCCCTTTCATTGTGACCGCCGACGTTATACACCTCACCTATTCTGCCGTTTTCAACAATCATGTCAATCGCTTTGCAGTGGTCTTCAACGTAGAGCCAATCGCGCACGTTGAGTCCGTCGCCGTATACGGGCAGAGACTTATCGTGCAGAGCATTGATGAGCATGAGCGGAATAAGCTTTTCGGGGAAGTGATAGGGGCCGTAATTGTTTGAACAACGGGAAATTGTGACAGGCGTGCCGAAGGTGCGCCAATAGGCAAGACACAGCAAATCCGCAGAAGCCTTTGATGCGGAATACGGAGAAGAAGTGTGAATCGGTGTTTCCTCGGTGAAAAAGAGGTCGGGTCTGTCAAGCGGTAAATCGCCGTAGACCTCGTCGGTTGACACTTGGTGGTACCTTTTGACACCAAATTTGTTGCATGCATCAAGCAGTGTCTGTGTGCCGATAATGTTGGTCATAAGGAACACACCGGGGTTATCAATTGAGCGGTCAACATGGCTTTCGGCGGCAAAGTTGACAACTGCATCAAAGTTTTCTTCCTCAAAAAGAGAGAAAACCGTCTCTCTGTCTGTAATATCCGCTTTGACAAAGCGGAAGTTAGGCTGACTGAGGGCAGCTTCAAGCGTTTCGAGGTTGCCCGCATAGGTCAGCTTGTCAATGCATACCGCGCGGTAATCGGGGTGTTTTTTCAAAAGGTAATAAATAAAATTTGAGCCGATAAAGCCGGCACCACCGGTTACAAGAATGTTCTTCATTTCAATCACCTTACAGCATACCCTGCATTTTTGCGCAAGGCACGTATAACCTTTCGTCAGTAGACGCCCTGAAATGCAGAGCGAAGCTGTTTATATAGTAACCTCTTTTTATTAAGTTTTCAAGTTTGTTTGCAAAAAAAGTCACGTTCTCTTTTTGAATTTCTTGCCGCAGAAGGGACAAGTGATTTCAATTTTACCTCTGCCTGAAGGTACCCGGAGTGTGCGGTGGCAGACGGGACAATCGAAATATCTGTGTTCTTTATCTTTGAAATGGTCATATTTTTTTGAAAAGAAAACACTCCACGGTGTCCAGAACTTCATGAAAAGTGCATTTTCCTTGCGACGCTTTTCAAAATTCTTTGACATCATACGGAAAACTGCAACAAGAAACGGAACGTACGTGAACAGCTTGAACCAGCCGATGTGGAAAAATGAAAGCACAAGCGTTATCACACATCCAAGCACACAAAGTGCAACGTTAAGCGCGTCATTTCCGTATCTACCGCTCATAAAGCGGGCAATTTTTTGCATAAATCCCATTGATAAGCCTCCGAAAAAAATGATTACTTGTAATTATACCTCAATTGTTCCCGACAGTCAAATTATAATCAATGAAATATATTAAAAAAAGCTATTTTCCAACATGGAATAAAGGGCAGTTTTCTCAAACCACCCCATCAAAAAATACAGATTAATCACAGAAAAAGCCGTCAGACTTTCTGCGCATCAATCAACAAAGTTGAATACGTCCTTAAATCTTTCTTTAAATATCTCAAAAACTGCGGCAAGTGCAGTTTCATCTTCAACAGAAACGTATGACTCCGTTTCTTCATCAATACGCTCAACCATAAGGATAACAACCTCGCCTGCATCTTCGTCATCCTCAACAGGCAGCAGAACAACGTATTCTTTGTCCATGAATTCAATGAGAGCAAGGAACTCAAAGGACACTTCGTTTCCTTTTTCGTCGTTGAGCACGATGATGTCTGCATCAGTCTCATCCTCTTCAAAACCCAAGCCTTCAAAAATTTCGTCAAGATTGTCTTTGTCGTTAATCATTTTATTATCTCCTTAAAAATTGATTACATTTTAAGTGCCTTTTCAGCCGCTTCACGCAAGCAGAAGCCCGTGAGCACAACCGCGTCTGAGTTGTATTTTTCAAGCAAATCTGCAAGGCTTTGCTTGTTACTTTGCTCAGGTGAAATCATCACCGCATAAATTGCATCAAGCAAATCACAGCACAGGCTAAACTTTTTGACCCACTTGCTCATTTCCGCAAACAAGGGTACGCTCGTGTCACAGAGCATATCAAGGCATCTGCGCATTTGAGTGTTGTATGCTGAAAACTCTGCGGCGGCTTCTTCTTTCCTGCCGGTTGCAAAAAGAAAACTGACGTACGAGAGCTTTTCGCTCATATATTCAGATGCATGCCTGCAAAGGCATGATACTGAAAGGTGGTCGGCAATGTAGAAAAACAGTTCTGCCTTTTCACCGATAATCTCCCTTTGCGCATTTTTCAGCGAGGCTTCACTGTTGTATGCTAACGGATTCCATAGATAATCCGCAACCGTCATCAGCGGAATTTTGGAGCACTCGGCATATTCCATAACGTTTGAAACCAGGCCGTTACAATGCTTGTAAAGTTCCTTGTCTCTGCCGATGAGGGCACCAAGGTGCATTTCCTGAAACATCTCACAATCGTTGACGGGGTAATTATCCCAATAAAGAGGTTTGTGCCCCGTACTGCGAAGGAAGGCGTCAGCTTCAGCGCAAGTGAGCACGCGCGAGCAAATCTCGCCGCCCGTCCAGAAAACGCTGACGTCAGCAGGGATTCCCCTGCCGAACTTTGTGACGTAATACTCACTCTCGTTGCCGCAGTACTGTGTGGGACAGACTGTGAGAGTGATGCTTGAATCAAATGCCTTGAGA
The DNA here is from genome assembly GCA_045590055.1 of Acutalibacteraceae bacterium. Lineage (GTDB taxonomy): Bacteria > Bacillota > Clostridia > Oscillospirales > Acutalibacteraceae > UBA6857. Next base: position 20,537 of record JAZNQF010000044.1, on the reverse strand, counting down.
GTGTTGTAAGTGCGATTGATGAGGTTGATATGAGCATCCACAATGCCGTCAAAAGCGGCGGCATCCTCGTCATACTGAAACTCCCATGCAATGTCATCAAGCAACAAGCCGAAGTTGCGCACACCGATTGCATAAACGCTTTTAATCTTATTGATAAGCGCTTCAAAGTCACTTTCGCCCGTGTATTTATACGTAAGTCCGGGGCCGATGCACCAATGAAAATCAAGCTCGTTTTCGTTTGCAAAATCAAACAGCTCACCCAGTTCGGCAAGCTCGTTTTCCGGGTAAAGCTCGCGCCATTTTTCGCGGTGGTAAACGTCATCCTTGGGTGCATAATAAAACGTATTCATACCGTTTTTTGCCATGAGCTGCATAACGGAAAGTCGTTTTTTTCTCTCCCAGGTTGAGCCGTAGAATCCTTCAATGTATCCCCTTTTTTCAAACAGAGGATAATCTTCAACATTGCCCGTTTGAAGCTCGTTTGCTTTGATAAGCTTTGCAAGAGTGTTTGCCGCTCTGAAAACGCCGCGCTTTGTTGCAGCTTCAATCACTGCTTTTTCTTCGGATACTGTGATGAAGTATTTTTCATCGCTCAGCCTTGAAAGTTCATCAATGTATGTGGTCTTACGCGAGTCTGACACAATAATTTCAACAACAAAGCCGCCGTTTGTGTCAATGCCGTAAGACTGAAAAGCCTTACAGGCTTTTTCTTTATATTCACCCGAAACACAGACACGGTTGACATTGAGCGTCTTACCGTCAAGGGCGTTTTTTCGTATAATTGGATAAATCAAAGGTGTTTAATCTCCTTTTTATATTTCTCAACAAAGGCGTTGTTTATTTCGTCGCCGCCGTCAATGTTTGAGCTTGCAAAGTGCTCGGGGCAAAAGCCTTGCTGAACACAGATTTCAACCGCTCTTGCAACAACGGCATTGAGAATAAGCGCACCTGCAACAGTTGAAGTGGGGCAGATTTTGCCTTCGATGCCCTCAACCTCAATGCTTGCATCACCAACACAGCCGAAGTTATCAAGCACAACATCTGCAATTTCACAAAGTCTTTTGCCGCTTTTGTGCCTTGAATCACCTGCGAAGGTGTGCTTGAGATTTGTTAAAGCAACAACATTCAAGCCTCTTTCCTTGCAAAGCAAAGCCATATCAACCACAACGCCGTTTCTGCCTGAGTTTGAGATGATAACCACCGTATCGCCCTCACCCATTGAGTATTCCTCATAAAGCTTCTGAGCGTAGCCTTCAACGCGTTCCGCTTCGGTGCTTTCGCTTGCAGAAACGTGAAGCATCAGCGGTTCAACAAGCAATGGCTGAATTTTAACAAGACCGCCCGCTCTGTAAAAAAGCTCCTCGGCAAGCATGTGGGAGTGACCCGTGCCGAAAAGATAAATCTGCTTACCCTCAATGAGTGTACGGCTGAAAAACTGAGCGGTGCTTTCAATTGCCGCCTCACCCTCTGAGGCAATTTTGTCAATTATGTTTTTTACGTTTTCAATGTATTCAAGGTGTTTTTTCATTACAATTCCCTCGCGAGCCGCAGTGCACTTTCTTCGGGTGCCACCTTCAGCAATCTTGTTTCAATTTGCGGATATATGGCTTTTATGCAATCGGTAAAGGTTTGTGTGAACAGTTCGTTGTTGCAGAAAACACCGCCGTAAAGACCGAGCAGCGTGCAATGCTCAACCTTGCCGAGCAAGGTCAGCACTGTTTTTGCAAATCTTTGCGCTTCGCAGACGATGATGCTTCCGGCATCCTTATCCTGAGTACAGATTTCACCTACGGTTGATGCAAACGCTGCAATAACATCTTTTGAGGTATCTTCGGCATATATCCTGTCAATTGCCTGACGGAAGCTGTCAACGCCGAAGAAAGACTGTGCTTTTTTCAGCAGTAAGGTCTCCTTCTCCTCATCGCACAGCTCACAGCAACGGCTGAAAGCATGCAACGCAATTGAATAAGCCGAGCCTTCGTCACCGAGGATGTGACCCCAGCCTCCAACCACAACGGTGTTGCCGTGCAAATCAAGCCCCGTTGCCATTGAGCCCGTGCCGCAGATTGCAACACACGGACATTCGCCGTCTTCAAGCGAGTGAAGCGCGATGTAAACGTCACTGTGCATGCGGATTTTTTTTGCATTGACTGAGCTGCACAGTTTCTGCACGGTTTCATTGTCTGCCTCACCGTCAAGCGCAGAGCAACCGATAAAGGCAGCCTCAAATTGCGTTTCACCGAGTTCTCCGCAGACAGCACAAAGCAGGGCATCGAGGTTTTCCCGTGCCCTGTCCATACCGACAGAAAAGAAGTTGATTGTCTTTCCCGTTTTTTTCAGCAGTATTCTGCCGTTTTCATCAGATACGGCGGCAGTTGTTTTTGTGCCACCGCCGTCAATTCCAAGGTAGAGTTTCAAATCAGAACACCTCAGTTTGATTCAACAAGCTCATTGAGTGCACCCATAACCGACGTTGCCGCCGTACCGCCCGTGGTGAGCAATTCTTCATAGTGTCTGCGGTATTTTCCGAACACCTTTTCACCAAGGTCGGTGTTCCAAATGGTGTCTGCAATAAAGGGTGCATAGTCGTTATCGGGCACAATGTAACCGATAGCGTCGTTACAAAGGCCCATAACAAGCACGGTTTTATCCTCGCCGATGAGATCTGCAGTGCAGGGAAGTTCCCAAGCTGTGCCGAGGTAGGATTCATTTGCATCAATAACGTCACCGAAAACGAGCTGAGGCACAAGCTCACCGGGAACAGTGAGAAGTACGATATCCTTTCCGATTTCAACGTATCCGACTTCGGTGATAATTGAATAACCGCTGTCGCTTGCTGAATCGCTGACGGTTGTGAATCCGAGAAGCTGTGATGCCGCACCGAGCTGAAGCAGACCGGGATCAAGCATAACCTTACACTCAGCCATCTTCACATTGAGCATCGGCTCAACCGCAACGGCATTTTCGCAGGCTTCTGATATGAGCCTTGCAAACTCGTAGCCTAAGGATTTTGCGCTTCTGTATTCAGTGTGTACCTCATCCTGAGCAATTTCTGCTTCAACCTCTGCATTAACAACAGCACCCTTCCTTACGGAAATGGGAGCTTGAGCACCCTGAATGAACATGAAGTTCATGCCTTGTTCGTTGAGCTTTTTCTCAATGTATACGGGGAAATCGGCAGAAAGCTTGCTTGTTGCTCTGTCTATTGTTGTGGGGTGCGCGCCGATGTTCACAAAAACAGTTGCCTTTGAAGCAGAATTATCAGGCACAAACTTAAAGCAGGCAAAGAAATTCTGGAAACCTTCCGTGTCGTATCTCTTGTTGAATATATAGGAAAAATCATCCTGAGTGTAAACACCCTTTTCGGTGTCCTTTGCAACACCTGCAGTTTCACAATAATAAAGTGAGCCTGTTTCCATGTTGACGTACGCTTCAACAATTGCTTCTGCCGCGCCTTCAATCATAACATCATAGAATGTTGAGTCAATGCTTCGAATCGGATCAAGGAAGGGTGCGTATTTTGCACCGATATTGTGTAAGACTTGAGCAATAAGCATAAGGCTGATGCCCTGAGTGTCAATTACGGTGTGGCAATGGGTTGCATTGATGTTGATTGAAACGAGGTCGCTGTCGATGCCTCTTTCAGCAAGCTTTTCTTCTGCAAGAAGACGGATTGCTCTGATGTCAGCGTTACCAGTACCGATGCCGTCAATGCTTGCAAAAACGCTTGTGCCTCTGCCCGAGCCGTCGTTCATTGCAATTGCATGAACTCTCTGGTCGTCATAAACAGAGTCAATTTGCTGGGTAAAGTAACCACCGGTGTAATATTTCTTTTTTCCGTTGAGCAGGTCCTCAGGCACAATGCTTCTCATGCCGAAGCCAAGGCTCCAGACTGCGTTTTCAGCAGGCTCGTCAAGAAACGTGCCGTTGCCTTCATAGAAGCCTGCTTTAAGTTCGGAAGCGTCGTAATCCTCAACGTCGGGAATACCCTGCTTGGGGAAGGTTGACGTCAGTGCTTTGAATGCAATGTTGATGATTGTTGTGAGCGCGTTGGTTGCCACAACAATTGCGGAATTGCTTGCTGCAGATGCGGTTGTACCCATTGAAAAAAGCATTACGGTTGCAAGCAGAATTGATACAAAAGCCTTACGTTGTTTTGTCATGATTTTTACTCCCCTTTTTTATTGTTTTACCGAATCGATAAGCTTTTCGGTTGTTTCAAGCAAAGTACGCGCCGTGTCTCTTCCTGTTGAGTTTGTTTCTTCATAATGATTCCTGCCGAAGCGGTCTTTACCTGCATTGATGTATGGCATTGAGTCATTGAGGAAAAAGTCGTTATCGGGCAGAATATAACCAAGCTCATCGTTGCAAAGACCAACGACGAAATTGTGTTTTGCGCCGCCCATTTTGCTCAGCACGTTATAATCAGCCGCCTTACCCGTTGCAGATTCCTCAGCTGAGAGGAACTCACCATTGTAAAGTTCAGGGAACAGCTCACCCGGAATGAGAAACATACCCACGTCACTGTTGCCGAGTTCAAGGTAGCCGACTTCCGTGTGTATATATGCCTCACTGCGTTTTTTGTCGCGTGCGATGTCGTTGTTAAGCACCCTGAGAAGCCTTGCAAGTATCAGCACAAAGTTCTGTGCGCTGATTTTTACGGGCACGGAGCTCACGTTGATAAGCGGCGATAATTCGGTTTCCTCACCGTCAAGAGCATTTGCGGTTTCACCGAGCATTTTGCCGAACTGCTTTGTATATTTTTCGCAGTCCATCTCATTACGGTATACTTTTTTGATTTCCTTTGCGGAAATCATACCGCCGATCGCACCGTTATAAAACACTGCGTCCGCACCCTCGTTCGACTGCTCAATCTCTTTGATCATATATGCAGGGAAGTCTGCGCTGACCTGCCGTGTTTTATCGCCCAAAAGCTCTGCATGCGAGGCAAAATTCACCATGTGAATGGTGCTTTTTCCGTCATCGGACACAAAGCGAAGCCTTGTGAGCGTTGAGTCGTACGTATCGGGTGTGCGGCAGTCAAACTGATAGTCCTCTGTTTGAGTTTTTGCCATGTAGAGCTTGCCGTCCTTGCGGCTTTCATAAGCGGCTGCAACCGCCTGCGCAGTACGCTTTTTAAGCTCTGCCATGAACGCTTCGTTCCTGCCGCTTTTGTATATCTTTTCACCCCAAAGTCCCTGCGTATCGATTGATGCGTGGGAGTGAGTTGAGCAGATGTTAATTGATTTGAGCTTGCCGATTTTTGAATTTGAGAGAATCATCCATCTTATATCGTTGATATCCTTGCGGCTCATACCAACTGCGTCAATTGCACAAAGCACAACACCGCCTCTGCCCGTGTTGTCGTCGATATACACCGCTCTCGCATACATATCATCAAGCACAGATGCGGCAACATTGTTTGAACTGTATCCGGCAATGAAGTATTTGCCTGATTTGATGTCGGGTGTCAGCACCGCCTTGCCGAATCCGCAGGTGAAGCAACGTCCTTGCTGAGAGGAGAACTTTTTGTCTCCGCAGAGCATGCTTTGGTTTGCCGCACGGTCGGAAGAAAAAGAGCTTTTGGGCATAGCTGAAATAACCGCTTTTGAAATAAGCTGAATTACTTTTCCGCTTGGTTTCATGTTATCCATAATATGCCTCCCAATTATAATTTGAGTCTATTATACACGATATTTTCCAAATATCAAATATTATACTTGATTTTTTATGCGATTTCGTAATATTATTGTCATCGGGTGATTAAATATGTTGACAATCAGAAAATACGAAGAAAAAGACTACGAAAACGTATGCTACACATGCTTGCACAGTGAAGATGACGAAATGTGTGAGAGCATGTGTGAATTTGTGCTACACACTTTTTGCGAATATTACATTGAAAAAGAGCCTGAAAACTGCTTTGTGCTTGACGATGACGGCAGAGCGGTAGGCTACGTTATATGCGCCGAAAACTATGACCGATTTCAGAAAATATTTGACAAAGAATATCTACCGAAGGTGTTCGGCTTAGGCGACGACCGCATTGAGTGGGCAAAAACCGCATACATTCTTCAGGGCAAATTCAGCAGCGAATATCCCGCACACCTTCACATTGACCTGCTCCCCTCATATCAGCGCATGGGCTTCGGCGGCAAGCTGCTGGCTGCACTCTTTGAGCACCTCAGAGCAAAGGGCATCAGTGGCGTTATGCTCACAACGGGCGTAAGGAATATCACCGCTAACAATTTCTATAAGAAGTACGGCTTTGAAACGCTCGAGGTAGTTGACGGCGACGTTGCTTTCGGCATGAAGTTGATTTAAACGAGGTGAGCACATGAGAATCCGACTAATTGGTGAGCAGAAAATCGTCATGTCCGCGCCCGAATGTGACCATCCGTATTTTGCGTGGCCAACAGCGGTAAGGCTGCAAAACGGAAGAATTGCAGTTGGTGCATCGGGCTTCCGCGTTGAACACATCTGCCCTTTCGGCAAGGCAGTTATATGCTTCAGTGACGACGAAGGTGAAACCTTCAGCGTACCCGTACCCGTTATTGACACAGTTCTTGACGACAGAGACGCAGGGCTTGCAACTTACGGTGAAAGCGGTCTTATTCTCACATCCTTCAACAACACACTTGAATTTCAGCGCGAAAACATGCCGCAGACACAGGAATGTTTTGATTACATTAACTCCGTACCCTCAGAAGAGGAGGCAAAAGTGTTAGGTTGCACCTTCAAGCTCAGCGATGATTGCGGCAAAAGCTTTTCGGAATTACACTTATCCCCCGTCACCTCACCACACGGCCCAATTGAGTTAAGAGACGGCACACTGCTGTGGGTTGGCAAGGTATTTGACAAGCAGATAATGCAGGCATATACCGTTGACACACAAAGCGGCAAAACAGAGTTTGTTGGTGAAATTGATATAAGCGGCTTTGACGGTCTGTTTTTTTATGAGCCGCATGCAATTGAACTTCCTGACGGCAGAATCCTATGCCAGATGCGTGTGCAGAATCACGATGAAAGCATATTTACGCTCTACCAGACGGTATCTTCCGACAAGGGCAAAACATGGAGCCGACCTGCACCGATAATCAATTATAACAGCGGCGCTCCCGCACATCTGTTTATGCATTCATCAGGCGTGCTGATTTCAGCGTTCTCTCACCGCGCCATGCCGTGCGGAATACATCTTATTTTCAGCACGGACTGCGGTGAAACTTGGAGTGAAGAGCACAAGATTTACAAAAACACCGAAACTGACGATTTGGGCTATCCCTCAACGGTTGAGCTGAATGACGGCAGTCTGCTCACCGTGTTTTATGCGCGTGATGATGAGGAACACCCTGCAGTTATACGGGCTCAAAGATGGGCGTTTGAAGAATAGGAATAGAGGAGGCACTGATATTCACAGTCAGTGTCTCTCTTTTTTACGCGGATGTGACGGCAGGGCCCGCCGCCGCAAACAGCCCACGCAACGCGGTGCCATATTCACCGTTTTTCTGTTTTCCAAAGTCAACACCGTAGCAGGCCGCCGCCCTGAGGGCTGCTTAAGGCTTTTGCATGCCGCCCGAAGCGCTGCCTGAAAATACCCATGCCGCCGTGCATGCAAAATGCCCGCCCGCGTACGCGGGCGCGGCGGCGGGTGCTTCCCCGTTCAACCGCGGCAACTCAACGCATAAAAAAACACCGTGCAACTCTTATGCTTCCTTATCGGATGTCAGCATAGTTGCACGGTGATTTTCCGTTATTCAATTATCAGACATTCTTCAGTCCTGCCATCGGGCAGAATACGCACAGTCTTAATCTCCTGTGGCTTCCACTTCATCGTGAAATCAGCATTAATCGCAGGGAATGAAACGGTGGCTTCAGTTTCAGCACCGTCCGTTTCAACCGCACGAACGATGAAGCCGTTGCCGTTCTCAGCCGCCTTGATTGCAGTAATAACAATGTTTTCAGCATCAACGGAAAGCGCCGAATATACCTGCGGCAGAACTCCGTCGTGGTGTGTTTCCTGATGTGTCTGCAACGGGTTGTTGAGCACCTCAGACATTCTGAAAAGCAGAGAGTTAATCTTTTCGGTATGCGGCACAATTTCATACGTAAACTCCTGCTCGCCTTTGTCAAGGAATTGCATTTCACTGTCACGCATGTGCTGTCCGTAGTGATCAAGATATGCGCAGCTTCTGGCAATCATCATCCTCAGCTCGTTGCCAATTGAACAAAAGCTGTATTTTCCCGTGTTAAGAAGCGCAAAGCCTTTGCCTTCACTGTCGCAGATGTCACACCACGCGTGTGACGGCTCCTCTTGACCATTGGCGGCTTTTTCAATGAATCCGTACGGCATGGAGTAAGTGACGGTTGAATTGTTAACCGCGGCTTTAAAGGAAAGCTTAACTGACTTGTACTGCTCGTCAAGGTCAAGCACCGTCCTCACGGTCAACTTTTCGCTACCGCTGTAAAGCGAATAGTATCTCGTAAGAACTGAATTACCGTAGGTTACAACGGACTTCACCGTTGCTCTGACAGGGCCGTTTTCAACAAGCTCGAGCGTACCGCTGCCGAAAGAGCCGATGTCAATGTTATAATCAAAAACTCTGTGTCCCCACGTATCGTTGGCGGAATCATCACACACAACGGCTCTGCCGAGCAGACCATCAGCGTAGTCGGCATTGGTTTCTTTCAACAGATATGAAACAACAGCACCGCTTTCCTTATCAAAAACAATTTTCACCTTGCTGTTTTCGAGTGCATTGTCTGCCGTAACAAGGTCTGTTTCAAACTCCTGCTCCTCACCCTCATCGCGGTGATAGAGATAATATACCGCGTAGCCGCAAGCGGGCACTTCTGCTTCAAAAATTGTTTTTCTCACGTGGTCACCGTCAGTATAAGGCGCTCTCACCTTCTGCAGACGCACCTTGTTACCCTTTGAGTCAAGCACCATTGATACGCCTTGATCGCCGAACTGACCGATTGATTTAACAGGGAAGGAATGGGGGTTGAACACAACCATGGGCGAGCCTTCGCCCTTTCTGTACCACATTCTTGCCCTCATTTCGCTCACGTCTGCGTTGAGGAAATCGGTTGTCTTTATTCTCCATGAGATTCGCTGTGCGGCAAAGGTGTTGATGTCCAGCGCAGTTTCACGGGCGTAACCGTAAGCATTTTCGGCATCACGGTATGCTTCTTTGATTGAACAACCTGCGAGAATATCGTGGAATTGGTTGAACATAACTCTCTCCCACGCTTTTTCAAATTCAGCGGTATGCAGTTGTGAGCCCGTAACGGCATGCGCAAGCAAGTCAAGCTTTTCTGCGGTGACAAGCTCGGCTTCTGCCCTGCGGTTAATGCTTTTGATTCTGCTGTTTGCACTGTAACAACCGCTTGCATGGTGCTGCAAATCTTCGCTTACAAGCGTTTTTTGCACGTCTGCAACCTCTGCAAAATATTCGTCGGGGGTTGAATACCTGAAGTTGCCGCCGCTTATGAGCGCTTCTGCATTTTTAAGGTGCTCTTTTGACGGGCCGCCACCATGGTTGCCGACACCGAAATACACCATCATAGGTTGATTTTTGTTGTAATAGTGGTTGTCAAGGCGCTCCTTTTTCACGTCTCCGCCGTAACCGTCAGGGATGTGGAAAGCATTGACAACACTGCCGTCGGGGCTTTGCCACAAATGCAGGTCATCAAACGGAAGGTTGGGCTTTTCAAGTCGGCTGTCCGGTCGCTGATAAACGTAGTTATCAATACCGGATTTTTTGAGAAGCTGAGGCAGCATTCCGTTGTGACCGAAGGAGTCAACGTTATATCCCGTTTTAACTGCAAAGCCGAAATTTTCTCTGAAAAACTTCTGTGAATAAAGGAAGTGACGGCAGAACGCCTCGCCTGAAGGAATGTTGCAATCGGGCTGTACCCACATACCGCCGACGACCGCCCATCGACCCTCCTTAACACGCTGTTTAATTTCCTCAAACATTTCGGGCTCGCTGAGCTTTATCCATTTATAGTAAGAAGCGCATGCGCTTGTGAAGGTATAATCGGGAAACTCGTTCATTCTGTCAAGCGCGGAGCGGAAGGTTGATTTCACAAGAGACAAGCCCTCAGGCACACACCATTGCCATACGGGGTCAAGGTGCGCGTTTGCAATAAGATGAAACTTTGTTTTCATTTTAAGTCCCCCCATCAAAAAATTCTTGTTTATATTTTAGCACAAATTTACAACGCGCACAAGGGTAATGTGCGTATTGATAATCTCCACAATAAAGCAATACAGTTAGGACTTTCCTTTTATTTGTTATTCATCTGTGCAATTAATCTTTATTATACTTTGCATAAATCTTTCCGTACACAACAGCAAGAATCGGAATACCTGCTATGCAGCCTACCGCCAGCACAACACCTGCAGCGCCGATGTTTGCCATACCCAAAACAGTGCTGATCCAGAAAACGCACGAGTAAACGAGCCACATAATTCCGTTGGCCCTGTTATATGCAGGTACGTCGGTTATCTCGTCTTCGCGCACTTCACTGCCTGACCAGAACCACATCGGTTTCTTGCGCCTCCATGCAAAAACACCCATACCCGTAAAAAGCGCACTTATGGGAATTGTGATGATTAACCAGATAAAAAGCTCCACATTATCACCTTCTTCACGGTAAAAACTTCATTCAGGTATGCACAAAACTTTGCAACACTTACACTGTTACAAGGTCTTTGATTTTTGCAAAGGTTGCATCGCCTATACCGTACACCTCAAGCAATTCCTCAACATTCACAAAAAAGCCGTGCTCTGTTCGGTAGTCAATTATTGCCTGTGCTTTGACCTCGCCGATCCCGGGCAGAGTGTCAAGCTCTTCTTTCGTTGCAGTGTTGATATTGATTTTCTCTGCAACCTCACGCACCGACACAAGTGTTGTGTTCACATCTGTTGGTGCGGCGGTTACGATCGCAGACGTTGCAGGCGCAGTTTGTGCAGTTGCCGTCGCGGTTATTTCATTGGTTGCAGGAATGGTTGTTATGTCAGTTGTCTTTTCTGTCGTTGCAGATGTTGAAGCGACAGGCGGTGTAGTTGTTGTAACGGTAGAAGTGTCAATCAAGTTATCAGTCGAGGTTGATTGCGCGCTCTGCACGGCAGGTTCCGACGTTTTTGATTCATCAGCATAAAACGACGTGTTGTCAGCAATATTTGCGCCTCCCGGGAACTCAGCCTTGCGGCTTGAGTTTGGTGCAACAGTGTTATAAGCAATAAACAACGCAACCAAAAGAAACGCACATGCCGTGGATGCAAAAATCTGCATGTCGTTGCGCCCGTTCCCCTTCACGCGGTTCCCTCTTTCAAGAAAAAAATCACAGACCTTCTAAGCAAAGACCTATGTCGAAAAAAGTCTAACACAGAAAGATATTATTGGCAAGTGTCAAAAAAGAAAATTTCCTAAACGCAAATTACGACAGTTTTCTGCAGTTTCGACAATTGCAGTATGTTGAAATTGTGCGAGATTACAAGAAAGCAGCAAAAACAGAACTAAGCATTCTCATGTCTCAACAGTAAATCATATTCGTAGTTATCACCTTGATACGTTTCCCTTATGCGTGCAACCTGAGTAACAAAGCCACACTTTTCATACATATACCTCGCGTGAATATTATCATCCTCAACACCAACAGTAAGCTCGTGATAGCCGCTGTTTTCAAGTTCATCAATAACGGTTTTGAGAAGGTATGAGCCTAAGCCTTTTCCTTGATAATCCTCATGAATCCTGAATGCAAAAAGGTATGCTCGCCTACCTTTTTCGGCGAAGTCTTTATCATTATTGTCATATTTCACGTGAAGCTCGCCGATCAGCTTGTCATCGTCAAACATTGCAAAAATATCAACAACACCGTTTTTTATGTTGCATGTATTCTCGGCAAGCATATCTTCAACGTCTTTGTATTTAAAAAGCTGAGTTAAAATCAAAAGTTCATTTGGTTTAAGTTTTTTGATTGTGTTCACTTTTCTTCTCCTTGATGAAAAACATCTATCTCATCTTTGTCCGGCGCCTCAAACATCGAATCAAATTTTATTGAAAGATTATCGTCAATATAATAGGCGCTTGTTTCTGCTGCAAGAACAGCTTTGTTCCTGCAGTCAATGCGTGATTTCCACACATCATCGCTGACATCAACATAATGAAGTTCACAAACCATATCACGTACATTGAAAAACTCTTTCACGGCTTTTCTCTCTGACTTTTTCCAAAATCCCCAATCAAGCACGGTATTCATTCCGCATTTAACGAGTTCCAATGATTTATTCAACAGATAAGCTTTTGCTTTTTCTGTATATTCATCGTGCTTATCACCGCAATGCCTGCCGAAAAGAGTGAGCAGTATTTCATCAACAGAAAGCAATACTGCTTTATTTTCAGCACAAAGCTTTTGTGCGTATGTAGTTTTACCGCAACAAATCTTGCCACAAATTAAAACAACTTTTGCCATACACAACACCATCCTTATATCTTACAATACATCTCCTGCGCCTTTGGCATAAACCCGAGCTTCTCATAAAGCCTGATTGCACGCGGGTTATTCGCAAGCACGTCAAGGTTCACAAAACTGCACCCTTGCTCCTTTGCCCAAGCTTTAGCAGAGAACATAAGCTCTGTGCCGAAACCTTTGTTCCGGTGTTTTTCGGTTACGATTATATCCATTATGTAGCAAAACTTTCCCGGAATCACAAAGGAGAAATCGGGCCGTGTCTTTGCCTGAAGCAGAATAAAGCCAACCACAGTACCGCCGTCCTCATAAACAAGTATATCCGAATTATCGTTTGTAATAGTATTCACAAGAAACTCCGTACTTTGGTCGCCCTCTTTTATAAAATCGGGTATCAGCCTTGCCATTTCTTTGAATTGCTCGCGGTACAGTTGCGCTATTGCGGGTGTATCATCAATTGTCGCTTTTCTTATCATCATCTGTTCTCCTTAGTATAATCCGAATCCGTTTTTACAGGTGGATTTCCGTCAACTTTTTGTTAAGATATCCGCAAGTATCATGGCGTATAAGTATCAAGAATATCAATTATATCCTTTTTGTAGATATTGCTTCCCAGAATATCGCCGTTCGCACTGAAACAGATTGCGTGTATGTCCGTCGGGTTTTCCCAATAAGGATTCTGCTCTTTTTTGCTCAAATCAAAATATTCACTGAAGTATTTAAGGGCATTACCGCTTGGAAAAATCACATTACCCTCACTTGCGCCAATGCCCATTTTTACGAATTCTTCAAGCACTTCTTTTGTTCTGACGTTGTACGGATTATCGTCGTCGGGGCTGACAAGCCATGCAGGATGAACCTGCAGCCTGACATTCGGCACATTGACCGCAGCCGCAAAAGCCTTCACGTATTCAAGCGGTATTGTCTCCTGGTGGAAAGCATCAACGGAAAGCAGAATTTCATTAACACCGCTGTCAATTATCCGTTCGGCGACAAGCTTGATTTTTTCAAGGTCTTTGCTGAAATATCCGTTTGTTATAAGTTGCCTTTGAGGAATGTTCATCGCCATTGCCGCCCTGTGTATTGCGCAGGCAGTTTCATGGTAAAGCAACGGCTCGCCTCCGAAGGTCATAACGGAGCTTACGTTATATTCTGCGGCAATTTTCCGCACGGCATCGGCTGCCGTGTTTTTATCAATGTTATCCGAGCTTTTATGCTCACCCTGCGAGCAATGCTTGCATTTGCCCGAGCATGCCATGGTTACAACAAACTCGATGCGGTTGAGATTTTTCAGGTATTTGTTCATCTGACGTTTCCTTTCAGCCACTCCACAGACTGTCTTAAACCTTCAACGGTCTTTGTCTCTAAAACCACGCGGCAGTCCTGTGCTTCGGCAAGGTTGATATATTTTCCGATATCCGTTTCACCCGCACCGAGTGCAAGGTGATTTTTTCTTCCCAACGCGTCGTGCAGATGAATGTGATGCAGTCGGTCTTTGTGCTTCATTATAAATTCTTCATCTGTTCCGCCTATTCCGTGATTATGACCTACATCAAAAGTCAACGCAAAAACGCCGCTTTCCAAAAGCAGCTCAATGGCTTCTTTTTGAAAATCCTCGTAGCCGTCACAGTTTTCAATGCAGATTTTTATGTCTGCTTCACCAATGGCTGATTCACACATACATCTAAACTCAACAATGCTTTTAAAATACTGTTCTTTATATTCCGAGAACAGAAGCACTTTTTTGTCGGGCAAGGTGAAATACACACCCTTTGCCAGATGCATATTGAGCACTTTAATATTAAGACTCTTTGCAAGATCAATTGTTTCGGCAACGGTTTTTTTGTAGGCCTGTGCAACGTAAGGATTAAAATCGCAGACGTTCAGGTTTTCATCAAGGTGAATTGTGTAGTAAATGCCGTATTTTTCGGCAACGCTTCTGCAATAATCCGCGTCAATTCTGTTAAGCTGAAACGTAGGCAGATTCATGTTAAGCTCAATAAAATCAAGCGAAAGCTCTGCACACAGCTTCGCACATTCAGGGAGAGCGGGCGTTTCAATCAGCGTGGGCATACCGTAGTGTGTTTTTTGCATTTTATCACCTTTCTCGCTTTAACAATCAGAAAGTTTGGTTTTATGTATTCCTTTACTATTGTCGGTAGCTTCTCAACTGCCCAAGCTTCAGGAACAGGCTCACAGATTTCCTCAATCACAAAACCCGCTTTTGCAAGCGCATTTATAACATCACTGAAAGTTCTGTGATACTTTATTACTCCGTCAACATACCAATGAACCTTTCTTTCACCGGGTTCGTTGTAATTTGAAAATGTATAGGATACTCTTTTACCTTTTAAGTTTTTGTTAAAATGACCCTTGCCGTCAATAGTAGCCGTAATAATAGGATGCTCTTGTGAGAACAACAGCTGACCGCCGACATTAAGAACAGAAAACATTGCTTTTGCAAAGGAGTCAAAATCCTCAACGTAATGAAAAGCAAGAGAACTGTATATGAAATCAAAACTATCATCCAACTTTGCAATGTCGGTCATACTCATATTTACATATTCAATTTTTTCATGCGATGATTCGCTTTTTGCTACCGCAAGCATTTTTTCGGAGATATCAACGCCGACAACCCTCTTTGCACCGCGCCGCACAAAATCAATGCAGTTATGACCGTATCCGCAACCCAAATCGAGAACTGTTTTATCGGTTAAATCAGGCAGCATTTTTGCCATTGCAGGCTGCTCAAGCAAATCATTATAGTTGTTTTCGCTTGCACGCAAGACCTTATATCCTTCAAAGAAGGTATCGTTATCGTAAATGTTTTGATTGCTCATTGCTTTTCTCCAAATCACAAGTATTTCTGCATATAAACTAAATTCTGATAGGTACCGTCTTTGAGTTTGAAGAATTTCGGTTCTACTGATACAACTTGAAACCCGAATTTCTGATAAAGTGCTTTTGCACGGTTGTTTCCCTCAATCATTTCAAGGTCAACAATTTCTGTACCGTTATGTTGTTCTGCTGCTTTTACCAATTCTTTAAACATTGCTGAACCAATACCAATATTCCAATACTTTTTCTGAATAGCGATGCCCACTGTTGCTCTATGGGAAGTCTTGCTACCTCTCTTAAAAGTAATGTCACAGTTGCCTGCAATTGTGCCATCAACATAACAAGCAATAAACAAAGTGTTCTGACTTTCACGAACACTATGAATAAACCTCTCTTCACTTTCTACAGTAACACTCTCCCAATCTTCAATTGTGCGAGAAAGAAACTCCGTTTCACCACTAGAAGTTTTAATGCTGTTAAGTAACATTTCGGCATCTTCAATTTCAGGGGTTTTCAACACAGCCGTTATTCCGTTTTTTAAGGTAATCGTCATTTCTTCAAATATCATTTGTTTCACCTCATTTGGTTCAAGTATTCATTCGCTTCTTCTCTGCTCTTGAAAATCACAATATACTTTTCACTATATTTCTTCAACAGCTCCAAAACTTTCGGCTTGCTTTGGCTGTTATAGTTTCTGATAAACTCAAAAAAATCTTCATCGTCTTCTGTTTCTATCCATGGCATATCAGGACGCGGTTTACCTTGCCGTTGCTTAACACCCTCAATGCAGATTTCAACTGGATAATCAAGAAAGAAAACTGTATCACATTCTTTTAAACGAAGTTCTATTGATGAGCCGTAGTTACCGTCAATTATCCAACTATCAAGCACAATAATATTTTGTAATCTTTCAAGAAAAATTTCTTTGCTGACCGTTGTTTTGTCACTGTTCCACTTTAATAAATCAAGGTGATATAACGGCAACCCTGTAAGTTTTTGCAAAGCCCTTGAAAACGTGCTTTTGCCCGAACCGGGGCAACCTATTACAATTGCTTTGTTCATTCTCATTCCTCAACAAATTCAATCAACCGTTTCTCCATAATAACACTGTCCCCATAATCCTCAATTACCTTGAAGCCGCAGCTCAGGTACATCGGATATGAAACCTTGTTATACTTAAACGCATTCAGCACCATCTTGGAAAAGCCTTTTTGCCGTGCATCCTCCTGCAGTTTCAAAAACGCGCTTTTGCCGTAGCCCTTACCGCGGAAGTCTTCTTTAATGACGTTTTCAATAACAAAGGCGGCGTTGTCTTCAAACGGGCTTTTCTGGTACCCTATCACACCGATTTTTTCACCGTTCTCGTTTATTACAATATACACGTAGTTATTCTTTGTTTCAGCACCGTCCGGGAACGCTGTTTTGAATTCAGCTCTTGATATTTTCATCGCTTTGAATCTGTATTTTTCCGCACCCGATTTTATCAGGTCTTCGGCATAGTTTTTTACAGACCATTTTGCAAACACCTTAAATTCTTCGTTGCTCATCTGTACAAACTCAACAATGGGATAGATTCTGCATAGCTTGTAAATCTCTTCAATGCAAGGCGATTTATGCGCGATATAGTCGTCTATACTGTGAGGAAACAACCTCGCGCCCTCCTCTTTGACTTCGCCGTATCTCTGCGCGGCATCGGGGTGGCTCCTGAGATAGTCCCTGAAAGCCGTGTGCCTGCGAAGCTCCGCGGAAAACTGAGGGCACACATACAGATGATGTGTGGGCAAAGCCGCGCTTCCCTTGTAGTCAAACGCCTCTCTGTCTTTTATGCCGAGGTTGCCTTCGTGTTTGTAGCCGAGGAACGCCAGTTTTCCAACCACGGCATCAAACACAGAATAATCCTTGATAACAACGTCAATGTCAATAATCGGCTTTGCACAAAGTCCTTCAACAGAGGTACTTCCGACGTGCTCAACACCGATTATTATATCTTTCACTGCAGGCAAAATATAGTTTTTCACGGTAACGAAATCTGTTTTCCACTGTTCGTTGTAGGGAACGACGATTACTCGTTTGGTCATTGTCAAAGCTCCTCCTCAAAATCAAAAAGGCACCTTCGAAAACCGAAGATGCCTTGCACTTACAAAACGATCGACTACATCAATCACAAACGGACAAAAAGGCACTTCGACTTCGGAAACTAAGCTTCATTGTCATTTTGTCCACCTGCCTTTCAATAGTTTTTCATAATTATACGCCTATGTGTCGAAAAAGTCAATATCAGCGTAACGCTCTCAACCCCTTCGGGTAATGGTTCTTTGCAATGCCGTTGACAACCTTTGCGCCGCCGAGCGCGCAACCGTCAACTGTGACGACCACCCAGCCGTTTGCACACTCGCAGGGTATTGACTCACCGTGAAGATACTTCTGCAGTAGCTCGCTGTCCCTTTGAAATTCAATCCTGCGTTTGAAGTGTTTACCCATACCCATAAAGAACTGATGGTGCGGCTGAATATAGTTCTTCCTGACCTCACCGATTGTGATTCCGCATGAAAACGCGGCGCCGTCCCTGACCTCAAAATCAGGTGTAAAATAAACGGGGTTGCCGTTATAAGTCCGTACGTTTTCCTTCTTGTAATCAACCAACGTATCGTCGAGAAAACGCAGTACCGTGTCGTCAAATTTCGGATTTTTACGGGCTGTACGGCTTGCGCAAGCATAATCCTCATTCGTGTTATGCAACACCGCCATAAACTGACCCTCACCTTTTGACTTATGGGGATAAAAGCGCCGTGCAAAACTTATGTTTTCACACGTGCAGCCATCAAAGAAAATGCCGTCGGACGTGTGATTTTTAACCGCACCTTTTACGGGTACAATTTCAAACTCGGGATGATTCTGCAAAAACGAATCGATTACCTTTTCGTTTTCTTCAAGAGAAAACGTGCAGGTTGCATAAATGATGTAGCCGCCGTTTTTAAGGCAAACTACCGCATTTTCAAGGATTTCGGTTTGCCTCGCCGCGCATTTTTCAACGTTGACAAGGCTCCATTCGCTGACGGCGATTTCCTCTTTTCTGAACATTCCCTCACCCGAACAAGGGGCATCGACCATAATTAAATCAAAGGTATTCGGAAAAGTCCGTGAAAGCCTTTCAGTGTCCATGCAGGTTGTAACCGTGTTTGAAAGACCCAGCCTTTCAACGTTACCTGTCAGAATTTTACAGCGCGACGGGATAATTTCGTTTGACACGAGAACACCGTTTTCGCCAAGCTTATTTTTTAACTGTGTGCTTTTTCCACCGGGAGCGGCGCACATATCAAGCACCGTCCAATCGGGGCTTACGTCAATACACTCAGCAGGTGCCATCGCACCGGGCTCCTGAACGTAAATCATACCCGCGTGGTGATAAGGATGGTTGCCGACCTTTTCGTAGTTAAGGTAAAAGCCGTTTTCAACGTACGGTATTTTTTCATCCGAAAAAATATTGAGCAACTCAAAAGCCTCGAGTGAAATTTTGTCGGTATTGACCCTGAAACCCTTCACGGGAGCTGAGTTTATTGCGGCTTCATATTCCGCATATTCCTCACCAAGCAGGGCCTTCATTCTTGTTACGTATTCGTTTGGTAACTGTTTCATTTTTTATTCCCCGAAATTCATTTCTGCATTCAGCATGCACATCGCAACACTTGTGATAGCTGCAGTTTCGGTACGCAGGATGCGCTTGCCGAGTGAAATAATCTGCCCGCCTGTTTCCTTGGCAAGCGTGATTTCGTTTTCCTCAAAGCCACCCTCGGGACCGATGAGAATACCCACAGATTTGCAACCGCGCAGTTTTTGAAGCACTTGCACGGTCGACAGCATACCATCCTCGTTTTCATAAGGTACAATCAGCAAATCAAGCTCAGCCGCCAGACTCAGCGCCTGCCTGTACGGTAAAACATCCAGAACTTCGGGTATATAATTACGTTTGCTCTGTTTTGCGGCGCTTTCGGAAACCGCCTGCCAGCGAGAAACCTTAGACTTTTTCTTCTTGTCATCGAGCTTAACAACACACCTGTTCATTTCGGTGGGTACAACCGCGTAAACACCGAGTTCAACCGTTTTCTGAATAATCAGTTCCATTTTGTCGCTCTTGGGAAGGCCCTGAAAAAGATAAATCTTCAGCGGCAATTCGGTGTTCTGATAGTTTTCTTGTGTAACAACAGCAGTAACGGTTGTGTTGTCAACACTTTCTATTTCACACAAATCGCTTTTGCCGCCAACGCTGACAAGGAACGTATCCCCTGCCCCCATGCGCAAAACATTGACTATGTGGTTGTAATCAACGCCCGAAATGAAATAGCGGTTACCTTGTTTCTGCGATTCATCAACAAAAAAATTATGCACGGCTTCACTTCCTTTGAGTTTGTTTTAGTGATATTTCGACTTCGTTGGAGTGATAATCTTGTGATACTGTCTGCTCTTTTCAATGATATATCGCTTACGCGATATGAAATAATCCTGCGGATTATGAAATTTTCTGCTATCGCAGAAAGTGAAATAAAAAACCGCATGCGCCGCAACGTATTTCATAGCGAAGCTATTTCATGTGCCGACAGGCATATTTCACAAATCCCGCAAGGGATTTTATTTCATTGAAAAAAGCATCGACAATGTCGATGCTTTTTTCTGGTATGAATTATTATAACGGATTACCTAAAACATATTTTTCACGGCATCATCATACACATTCTTTTCATACCAAAAGCACCTCTTCATAGTATAAATGAGGAGATGAAATAATGTCAACATTTATTGAAGAATTATACTATGGTAATATTGAGCCACAAGAAGTCAATTCCGAATTAACACCTAAACTCAAGAAGAAACTGAGTAATCTTGCAGAGAAAGAAGAACAGCTTACTGCAAGGCTGACCGGTGAAGATAAGGAACTGTTTCAAGACTACGTAAGTGCTTATATTGAGTTTTCAACAACAAGTAACGCTGACAGCTTTATATCAGGCTTCAGGCTCGGAGCAAGATTTACATATGAAACTTTTGTGGAAAAATAGCGTTAATTTCGGTAGCCGCTACCGAAAACGAATCCGCACATTCGACTAACCTCTTGTTATAGGGTAAAATGTAATTACCAAGTAACAGGAGGTTTTGTTATGGAAAGAAAGACTAAAATTAAGTTCACGGATTTTGAGTGTAATTTACTTATTAACGTTATGAACGAGTT
>JAZNQF010000043.1:0-27741 GCA_045590055.1 Acutalibacteraceae bacterium | reverse complement strand
AACGAGGCGGCAATGCAGGCAAACACCACCATAGACAGCAGCAAGCTTCAATACAGCACCGAATATCAGGCATGGCAGGAAAAGCACGATAAATATAACGAAGCGGCTGATCTTGTGCAAAAGTATGAGGGCGCTGAAACTAAGTATCAGAACGCACTCAACTCACACAGCGTTGCAACGCTGCAGGTCAATTCAACCCTTGCAACCGTAACTTATCTGCAGGATACAATTGCTCTAACCCGCTCCGCCATTGATATGCTCAATGAGAATCAGAACACTGCAGCTGATACAATTATTGAGAGATTTATTCAGGCGGGCGTTGTCGGTGAGAATCTTGACGCTATAATCGGCAGTGTAGAAAAATTTACAGCGTTAAACTCTGCTATGGAAATCTCTGCGGCTCTCGAGCCTAGTCTGCAGAACCTTGAAAAATCCCTTGCCACTTCAAAAGCCCAGCTTGAAAGTGCACAGCGCGAGCTTGATGCCGCCCAGAAGGAGCTTGATGAAGCAGGCAGGGCTGTTGAACAGCTCAAGCAGCTCAAAGCCAAGCTCGCCGTTGCAAAGGTGGAGCTTGATGCTGCTGAAAGAGAACTTGAAGCCGCAAACAGCGACATTCAGTTCAGCGAAATCGAAGTTCTTTCCAGACTTCAGGATATGAAGTTCCAGATTACAAACGCTGAAACAAACCTGGCACTTGCAAAGGAAAAAATGAAAACTGCCGATGCCGAATATGAGGCGGCGGTGAACGAAACAAACGCAAGGCTTCTTGAGGAAAAGGAGCGTCTTGACGAGGCGAAAGCTCTGCTCAGCGAGCTTGACGTTGCAACCGCCTACGTTGACGGTCGCGACGGCGCGCTTTACGGCTACGAGGAGTACGGCCAGACCATTGACAGAACGAAGGCTCTGGCGGCAATCTTCCCGTGGATATTCTTCATCGTTGCCGCACTTGTGTGCCTTAACACCATGACAAGAATGGTTGAAGAAGAACGCACGCAGATGGGCACACTCAAGGCTCTCGGCTATACTGACGTTGAAATTTCTCTCAAATATATCATATATGCTTTGTCGGCAAGTGTAATCGGCTGTGCCGTCGGCACGGTGCTCGGCTTTTACATTTTCCCCACAGCAATCACAAAGGCATACGGTATTCTCTACGATTTGCCGGCCACAGTCACCGCCTACAGATGGGGCTACGCCGTCATAGGCTCAGTGCTTGCAGTCGGCTCAACCGTGCTTGCAGCATTTCTGGCGTGTTTTTCAACGCTCAACAGTGTTGCGGCCTCACTCATGCGCCCCAAGGCTCCCAAAATCGGCAAGAGAATCTTTCTTGAAAAAATCGACCTCATTTGGTCGAAGCTCAGCTTCACCTCAAAGGTCACCGTCAGGAACGTTGTGAGAAGCAAAAAGCGCTTCATCATGGCGGTCATGGGCGTTATGGGTTGTACTGCGCTCATGCTTGCAGGCTTCGGGCTTTCCGATTCCGTAAGTGCAATGTTCACAAGGCAGTTTACCGACCGCGACAGTATCTGTAAATACGACGTGCTTGTCGGTCTCAAGGCGCATCAGGATTTGTCTCAGGGAGACAGCGAGGTGCTTCGCACTGTCTATCAGCGCCCCGAAATCACGGGGGCTATGCTTGAGTATATCACCGTAAGCGAGGGCGCATCCGAAAAGACTGACAAAACCATGGAAGTTTACGTTGTTGTACCTCAGGACAGCGCGCAGATTCACAACGTAACCCAGCTTAAAAACCGCGTAACAGGGGAAGAATACACTCTTGACGACACGGGCGTTGTTATTACAGAAAAGCTTGCAAAAGAGCTGAAACTCTCAGCAGGGGACATGATAATGATACGCGAGTCAAACGGCTCTTCCGTCAGCGTAAGAGTAAGCGCGGTTGTTGAAAATTATACGTTCCATTACATTTACATGACGCGCACCGTCTATGCTTCACTTTACGGTACGGAGCCGCTGTTCAATTATGTCACCGCGGTTATGGCGGACGGAGTTACTCCTCAGCAGAAGCAGCTTCTTGCTGAATCACTCATGGGCAACTATGAAATCAGCGCGGTTTCATTCACGGAAGATACACAGAGCGTGTTTGAAAACATCGTCAACAGTCTCAACACGGTTGTGGTTGTGCTCATTCTGTCGGCAGGTCTGCTTGCCCTCATTGTGCTTTACAACCTCTCCAACATCAACATCAACGAGAGATACAGAGAACTTGCAACCCTCAAGGTGCTCGGCTTCCGTCAGGGCGAAGTCTCCGCTTATATCTTCAGGGAAAACCTCATTCTCTCCGTTATCGGCACGTTGCTCGGTCTTGTCGCAGGTGTATTTCTGCACAAGGTCGTCATCGGCGTTGCAGACGTTGACATCGTTATGTTCGGCAGGGCAATAAGCTGGGTAAGCTTTGTTTATTCGGCGTTCCTTTCAATGGTATTCTCCCTGCTTGTCAACCTCATACTCATAAGGCGACTCAAAAAAATAGATATGGTTGAATCCCTTAAATCAGTTGAATAATCTTTCGGAGGTATATATATGCAACTCAATCTCAGACCAAAAGAAGAATGTATGTTTGATGAAATCTCACTCGGTGAGGTTATGCTTCGTCTTGACCCCGGTGAGGGCAGAATCAAAACCGCACGTTCCTTCACCGCATGGGAAGGCGGCGGTGAATATAACGTTGCAAGGGGTCTGCGCCGTTGCTTCGGCATGAAAACCGCTGTTGTTACCGCTTTTGCAGACAACGAAGTCGGCAGACTTGTTGAAGATTTCATTCTTCAGGGTGGTGTGGATACGTCACTTATCAAATGGCTTCCCTATGACGGTACGGGCAGAAGCGTCCGCAACGGCATCAACTTCACCGAAAGAGGCTTCGGCATCCGCGGCGCAGTCGGCGTATCAGACAGAGGTCACACCGCCATCGCCTCCCTCAAAGCAGGCGACATTGACTGGGATTATATCTTCGGCACCCTCGGTGCCCGTTGGCTTCACACCGGCGGTATTTTTGCCGCCTTGTCGGATAGCTCCGCTGAAGTAGCCATCGAAGCGGTTAAAGCAGCAAAGAAGTACGGCACAATCGTATCCTACGACCTCAACTACCGTCCGTCTCTGTGGAAGGGAATCGGCGGCAAGGAGAAGGCCCAGCAGGTAAACCGCGAAATCGCAAAATACGTTGACGTTATGCTCGGCAACGAAGAAGACTTTACCGCCTGCCTCGGTTTTGAAGTTAAAGGCAACGACGAAAACCTCAAAGAACTCAACCTCGACGGCTATTTTGAAATGCTCGGCGCGGTTACAAAGGTATACCCCAACTTCAAGGTAATTGCAACCACTCTGCGTACAGTTAAAACCGCAACCGTCAACGGCTGGAGCGCAATTGTTCACGCAGACGGCAAAATCTATAAAGGCATGGAATTCCCTGCCCTTGAAATTCTTGACCGCGTAGGCGGCGGAGACAGCTTTGCTTCAGGTCTTATCTACGGCCTGATGACAACTCAGGACCCCGAAAAAGCAGTAAATTACGGCATTGCTCACGGCGCACTTGCAATGACAACACCCGGCGATACCTCAATGGCAAGCCTCAAAGAGGTTGAAAACATCGTCGGCGGCGCAGGCGCACGTGTACAGAGATAAATTAAGGAAAAGGTGACAGATATGGGCAGAATAGAAACACTTGCAAAAATCAAAGAAGCAGGCATCGTAGCGGTTGTCCGCGCAGAAAGCATTGATCAGGCTGAAAGAATTGCAGAAGCCTGCATTGAAGGCGGTGTTGCCGCAATTGAGCTTACGTTCACCGTACCCAGAGCAGACAAACTTATCGAAGCTATGAGCGCAAAATATAACGGCGGCGAAATCATCATCGGCGCAGGCACGGTGCTTGACCCCGAAACCGCAAGAATGGCAATCCTCTGCGGCGCTGAATACATTGTTTCGCCTTACTTTGACCCCGAAACAGTGCGCCTTTGCAACAGATACGGCATCCCCTCAATGCCCGGCATCTTCACACCCACAGAAGCGGTTGCCGCAATGGAAGCAGGCGCAGACGTGCTCAAGGTTTTCCCCGGTGACGTTGCAACTCCCAACTTCATCAAGAGCGTTCTCGGTCCTCTGCCTCAGGCACAGATGATGCCCTCAGGCGGAGTTGACGTTGACAACGTTGAAAAGTGGATTAAGGCAGGCGCAATCGCCGTTGGTGCAGGCAGTTCACTCACCGCAGGCGCAAAAACGGGTGACTACAAGAAAATTGCCGAAACCGGTAAGCTGTTTGTGGAAAGAATTAGAGCGGCACGTGGCCTTTAATGCGCTGAAAGTGTGACTTTTCACGCATCTTCCGCCGTTGAGAGCGTTGAAAGGCACGAGCCTTCCTGCGGTCTCAAAAACCGAAATCTGCGCAAAAACTCGCACTTTCAGGTTGTGTAGTTTTGACGCAGCGGTTTATGAAAAGTGTGATTTTCACGCGCCTCCGCCGTTGTGAGCGTTGAAAGGTACGAGCCTTCCTGCTGTCTCAAAAACCGAAATCTGCGCAAAAACTCGCACTTTCAAGTGATGGAGATTTGTTTCGATTGCGATTTTTGAAGCTTGGAGCTGCAAAGAATTTTAGCGGATAAAAAACTGTAGTTTTGTCGAGGAGATTTTCGTCAAGACAAGGCAAAAAGCGAAGCAAATCCTTGAGGCTTTGTGAGCTTTTAACGCAGTATTGGCGGAAAGCTCCCGACCAAAAAGTTTAACCTTGGCAGAAACATGCTGAAAAAACTCAGTGTCGGCAAAAGCATTTTGACATAAAGCTCAGCATCAGCAGAAATATACCGACAAAATCTTAACGCAGTAACGGTGGAACTCTGCCGTATAAAACGGAATGTTTTGTTTGTGTGACGGAGAAAAATATGAAAATTGTTGATATTTTAAAGCAAGACAAAATCAGCGTATCGTGTGAGTTGTTTCCCCCTAAGCAGTGGGCGCAGCTTGAAGATGCCAAAAAGACGGTGAGGGACATCGCGTCAGTCAACCCGTCCTTTATGAGCATAACCTACGGTGCGTCAGGCGGCACAAGTGAATATACCGTTGACCTTGCGAATGAGATTCAGAACGTTAACGGTGTGCCCGCGCTCGCTCATCTCACCTGCGTTTCTTCAACGGAGGAAAAGGTAAAAAGCGTGGTTGAATCGCTCAAAGAGCACAAAATCGAAAACATCCTTGCGCTCAGGGGAGATATCCCTGCCAATCCCGAAACTCCGCTTCCTCAGCAATACCGCTATGCGAGCGAGCTTGTTGAGCAGATAAAGAGCCTTGGTGATTTCTGCATTGGCGGCGCGTGTTACCCGGAGGGGCACCCCGAGGCGCCGAGCATCGATGCTGACCTTGAACACCTCAGAATCAAGGTTGAAGCAGGATGTGAATTCCTCACCACGCAGATGTTTTTTGACAACAGCACACTTTATTCCTTCATGTACCGCATGATTAAAAAGGGTATTGACGTACCCGTTGTTGCAGGCATTATGCCCATCACAACTGCGGCTCAGGTCAAGCGTACGGTGGCGTTGTCGAACTCCATCTTTCCGCAGAGATTCAGAGCAATTGTTGACCGCTTCGGAGATAACCCCGAGGCAATGAAGCAGGCAGGTATCGCCTATGCAACAGAGCAGATAATTGACCTTATTGCAAACGGTGTGAAAAACATACATATTTACACAATGAATAAGCCTGATATAACAAGCAGGATTTTTGAAAACATCTCACACATAATTTGAATATGAAAACAAGACCGCCTGAAAGTCTTTTATAGTTGACAACAGCCAACTATAGCTTTCGGGCGATTTGGATAGTAAAACGAACCTGAATATATCGGTTATACCGAGGTGAAAAGCTATGAAATTTTTTGATTTACCGAAAAATGAAACCGTTTTATTCGACGGTGCAATGGGCACAATGCTCCATAAAGCCGGTCTTACGGCAGGTGAGTTGCCTGAGGAGTGGAACTTTTCCCACCCCGATGAGCTGAAAAAGATTCACCTTGCATACCTTGAAGCAGGCAGCCGCGTTATTTCAACAAACACGTTCGGCGCAAACCGCTTCAAGCTTGCCCTCAGCGGCATGAGCGTTGAAGAAACCGTGAAAAAGGCAATTTCCAACGCGCGAGAAGCCGTTTCAGTTTACGGCAAAGATGCGGTCGTTGCGGTGAGCATCGGTCCGCTCGGCAAGATGATGCGCCCCGTAGGCGAGCTTTCATTTGACGAGGCATACGGTGCGTTCAAGGAAATTGTGCTTGCGGCTCAGGGTGCTGACCTTATTTTATTTGAAACCTTCACCCACACACTTGAGCTTAAAGCCGCCGTGCTTGCCGCAAAAGAAAACAGCATACTTCCCGTTGCCGCCACAATGTCCTTTGATGAGGACGGCAGACTGCTTTCGGGCGGTAACGTGCTTTGCATGGCGGCCATGCTTGAGGGCCTCGGTGTAGACGCACTCGGCCTTAATTGCAGCCTTGGCCCCGTGCAGTTCAAGGGCATTTTGCCGAAGCTCAAAAGTGTGTGCTCAGCACCTATAATCTGCAACGCCAACGCAGGATTGCCGCGCCTTGTTGACGGCGAAACTGTCTACAACCTCACACCTGAGGAGTTTGCGCATGAGGTAACAGAGCTTGTGCGCCTCGGTGCAAATTATGTGGGCGGCTGCTGCGGCACAACGCCGGAGCATATTGCGCGTGTTGCACAATGCTGCAAAAGCGTTGAGGCGGCAAAGGTGGAAAAAAGAGAGCTTACGGTTGTTTCTTCACATTGTATGACGGTTGATTTCGGTGAGAAACCCATAGTTATAGGTGAGAGAATCAATCCCACGGGCAAGCCTAAATTCAAGCAGGCTCTGCGTGACGGTGATATCGGATATATTCTAAACGAAGCTGTTCGCCAGCAGGAATGCGGCGCGCAGGTGCTTGACGTCAACCTCGGTCTGCCTGAAATTGACGAGTGTGCTATGCTTGTTGAAGCGGTAGAGGCAATTCAGGGTGTGTCTGTGCTTCCGTTACAGATTGACACAACAAACCCTGCCGCAATGGAGGGTGCGCTGAGAATCTACAACGGCAAGCCGATGATTAACTCCGTCAACGGCAAAAAAGAGAGCATGGAAACCGTGTTCCCTCTTGCGAAAAAATACGGTGGCGTGGTAGTTTGCCTTACGCTTGATGAAAACGGCATACCCGAAACAGCTGATGGTAGGGTAGCCATAGCCAAAAGAATCATTGATACAGCAAAACAATACGGTATTGACAAAAAAGACCTGATTATTGATCCGCTGACAATCACCGTCAGCACAGACCCGTCAGCCGCGCTGACGACTCTTGATGCACTCAGCATCATCAGGCATGAATTGGGTGTGCACACCGTGCTCGGTGTATCAAACGTTTCGTTCGGTCTGCCGCAAAGGGAAAGAATCAACACGTCGTTCTTCCTTTATGCGCTCACAAAAGGGCTTTCGGCAGGCATCATCAACCCAAACAGCGAAGCTATGATGAGCGCATACAGGTCATACTGTGTGCTCGGAGGCTTTGACGAGGGCTTCAGCGAATACATCGCGCAGTATGCTCAGGCGCAGGATGCTCCGACGGTGCAGACTCAGCAGCTCACACTTAAGTCAGCTATTGTCAAAGGCTTTTGCTCACAAGCGGCGCAATTGACGGACGAGCTGCTTAAAAACAAAGATAAACTCGCCGTTATCAATGAGGATATTATCCCTGCACTTGACGAAGTCGGCGCAGGATTTGAAAGAGGTACGCTTTTCCTGCCTCAGCTTCTCACAAGCGCCCGTGCGGCGAGGTCTGCTTTTGATGTGGTTAAGGCTTATATGTCTTCAGCTGCGGCAACAAAATGCAAGGTTCTGCTTGCTACGGTTGAGGGTGACGTGCACGATATCGGCAAAAACATACTTGCCATGCTTCTTGAAAACTACGGCTATGAGGTGGTTGACCTCGGCAAAGACGTGAGCGCACAGACAATTGTTGACAAGGTGCTTGAGGAAAACATCACAATTGTGGGTCTGAGCGCACTTATGACAACAACCGTTGACGCTATGGCGCAGACCGTCAGCCTCATCCATGAAAAAGCTCCGTTTTGCAAGGTTATGGTTGGTGGCGCGGTGCTTACGCAGACCTACGCCGATATGATAGGCGCAAATTTTTACGGCAAAGATGCCATGTCAGGCGTCCGATTCTGCCAGACTGTCGATAATGGCGCATTATGACCTTTTTTTGCACGCTCGCAGTGCCTTTGCACAGCTTCGGGGCAAAGAAAATACCATCCTGCACCATTCTCAACAGTCTGTACAACTGCCGGTAACGGCACATTATAATCCGACGGGCAGAGAAGAAATTTAAACATTTCACCCGGGACGCAAGGCTTCGGGTCCTGTAAAACTAAACGGTCGTTTAAGGCGTTGTGCCTTGAACGACCGTTTTTATCTGCTTATACCGTGAAAACCTGACCGGGTTTGTCGATGTAGAACTTGTATTTTTTGCCGTAGTCCATGCCTGCGCACATGAGCATGGAATTCTCGTTGCAGTTATAAACCGAGCTCCACAGCGTGATAACCATATGCTTCAGTGTTTTGTGGCGGTATTTGAGCGTACATTCGGAAAGTAACTGCATAGCCTCGTCTTCGGTGAGCTTCGAATCTTTACTTGCAAGGGCCTTTTCAATTCTCTCATATCTGTCCTGACCTCTGCCGTCGTGGTTGTCGCCGCCGGGAGTGAGGAAGAAGTTTGTGAGCATGAGGCTTTCGTCAGTTTTCTCCCGGCGGATAACGTGCATTTTGTTGTCAACGTATTCAATTATTGCACTGTTCCCCTGAGCATCTGCAAGCTGATAATGGTAGTTTATGAAAAGCGAGTCATGCATATCGTAGGACGCGAAAAGCTCAATTGCTTCGTCAACCGTTGCGCACTTGTCAAGTACGGCGCGAAGTGCAACCGTTGTGATAATCGGCTTCTTCCCCGTGTTCTGTTTGGTTGCCTTTGTTTTGATTTCAAGTATTCCGCAGGCAAAGCCCTTTTCGTTGATGCCGTCCATTGCCATATACGGTGCGCCCATAACTCTCAGGGGTCTTTTTGCATTTTTCAGCGAGAGATACTTTGTACCGTGGAGGAAAAATGTACTGTCCACAACCGAAAGGCTGCGGTATCCGTTTTCGGGTGTTGTCCAAAGAACAACGCATGGTGCTGCCTTGTAGTCAAAGTTTCTGCCAAAAATAAACTGTCCCTCAGGTGTCTGCGCGTTGAAGGTTGAACAGGCGAAGCCGCCGTGTGTCGGGTTTGGCAGAAGATGCGGCAGTTTCACTTCCTTTTGCAGAAAATTGACCGCGCTCATAATTGAGCTTGCGCCTTTTTCAAGCAGTGCGTCAAGTCCGTACGGGCTTTTATAAACAAGGGTCCATACGTTGTCATCAAGCTGAGTGAAGCTTGCCAGAGTTTCTTCCCTGAGTTTTGCGGCAAGAGCCTTTTTGTCTGCAGTATTCATATTTCGACCTCCTTAGAAATAATGATAAACATTTGTCTGTCATGGTATCACAACGCGGCGCATTAATCAAGTGAGGGAAAGAATATTCTACTGTCTTCTTGATTTTTTGCGGTATTGTGGTAAAATGTAAAAAAACTTGCACAGAGGTGTTATTTATGTTAAAAGTAGGTCTTGTCGGTGTTGGCGGAATCAGCGGTGCTCACATTCCTGCATGGGATGAAATGGAATGTGCCGAGCTTGTTGCTCTTTGCGATATCCGCCCCGAAAGAATGGAAAAATACGGCGCCAAGCGTCATTACACAGATTTTGATGAGATGCTTGCAAATGAGGAGTTTGACATCATCGATATCTGTCTGCCCACTTATCTGCACGCAGATTTTGCAGTTAAGGCGATGGAACGCGGCATCAACGTCATCTGTGAAAAGCCGATTTCAATGAAAAAAGAAGACGTTCAGCGCGTATATTCAACCGCAGAAAAAAACAACGTCAAATTCATGGTGGCTCACGTTCTCAGGTTCTGGCCCGAATATGAGCTTCTCAAGGAAATCTACGACACTCAGAAATACGGCAAGCTGCTTTCGGGCACAATGACAAGGCTCGGCTGCTATCCCAGATGGAGCTGGGACGGCTGGATGATGGATGAAAAGCGCAGCGGTCTTGTGCCGTTTGACCTGCACATTCACGACCTTGACTTCCTCGTTTATGCTTTTGGCAAACCCGAGGTAGCATACAAGTTCCGCTCAAAGCTGCCCGACCAGGATTTCCTGAGCATCAGCTACAACTTCGGTGACTTTGCCGTAAACACAGAGGCTTCATGGTATTCAACCTGCTATCCGTTCACTGCAGAGTTCCGCTTCCAGTTTGAAAACGCACTTGTTGCAAATGAAAACGGCAAGATGATGATCTATTGCAGAGACGATGTTAAAATCGACCTCTCACAGCAGGCTCAGGGCGATACGGGCGACATCAACCTGCCCGACAGCGACGCCTATGCAAACGAAATCAACTATTTTGCACAGTGTGTGCTCAACAACACACCTGTTGACAAGTTCAAGCCTGACGAGCTTGAGTGTGTGCTGGATATAATTACTGATCTTTGATAAACGCGCAGGAACATCAATGAAAAATCGCACAAAGCCACGGGCTTTGTGCGATTTAAATTTTTGACGCGGCGGTTTGGGCAGGGCGCCCGCCGCATCAGCCCGCTTTGGCGGGCTGATGATTCGCAACTGCGCCGCGCCGAAGTGAACTTCGGCGTGGCGCAGTTGCGAATTTGTGTGCACGCGCGGGTAGCGCCCGATGTTTTTTATCCTACGCCTTTGGCGCGCGAGCACACACGGCGGGCGGTACGTCGGGTTTAACCTCTGCATGCAAAAAAGCCGGATGCCGGCGTTTGCACCCGGCATAGATTTTTACCAATGATTTGCACCGCAGGCACAAACTCTCTTTGCGGGACTGAAAATCCTGTAAAGCAGGCACTTGATTGCCCAGATGAACTTTGTCCATCCCTTTTCGCTGTGGCACTCACAACGGCAGGGGGCCGTTTCTTCTTCAGCCTGGCCGAGTCTGTGCTCACTCAGCCACGTGATGATGGATTCGCTTTCGCTTGTGTAGATTTTGCTATCGTTTGCGGTTTCGGTTTTCATTCCGCAGTCACCCGGTTGGTTGAGCAGGTCATATGCAACTGCGTGATGAACAAGATGATGGCTTGCATCATAGTAGTTGTATTTGTCAAAGGTTGTGATTCTGCAATGTGAGGGCACGTTGGATGTGTCCCTGACCTTGTTCCAGAACGGCTTTGCAAAGGTGTGGTATGAAGCCGTTACATCCTGAGTGCAGGTGATGAGCCATATGGGCGTGTTCTTCAACGCATCAATCTGACCCTGTGAAACGGAGTCAAACGGAGCCATAACCAGAAGAGCCGCAAATTTGCTGCTGTTTTTGCTTGCAACGCTGATTGCACCTGCTGCACCCATACTCCAGCCGCCAAGGTATATTCTCTCAGTGTCAACACTGTGTGCAGCACAGAAGCTGTCAATGAGGTTAATCAGCTTGTCGTGATATGCAGTGTTTGTCCATGTGTTCACGTCACCGCCGGGTGTTCTGGGCATGAGGATGTAGGCGCCGCCGCTGTCCTTGAAGCGTGACTGATATTCCTCACTTGACCACAGATGAAAGTCGGAGGTTGTGAGCTGCTCACCCTCTTTTGAACCGCTGGTTCTTCCGTGCAGAATCACAACAAGCGGATACTTTGTTGTGTCATCGGAATATTTGACAGGGGAGTAGAATCTGTAATCGAAGCCGAATGCATCACCGGTGCGCCATTGATTTACAAGTGCGTCTTTACCTTCTTTTATGCTCACCGCTGATGCAGGAAAAAAAGCAACTGAAAAAGTGAATACAAGCACAAAAATGCACATCAAGAGTGAAATGATTTTTTTCATAGCTAAACAGCTCCTTTTTAAACAGTTGTTGGTAAAATGTTACATCAATATTATCTATTTGTCAATTAAGAAATATAAAAATAAAGAGGCATCGCATGATACCTCTTGTATAATTCTTATTTAGCAAAACGTTCCATGTCTCTGTTCCTGATTTCAATTCGTCTGATTTTGCCGCTTGCTGTCTTGGGCAGAGAATCAACAAATTCAATCATTCTCGGGTATTTATACGGAGCGGTGCGTGTTTTAACATGGATCTGCAACTCTTTCACAAGCTCGTCACTTCCCTCGTATCCGTCGCGCAGAACGATGGTTGCTTTGACAATGAAGCCTCTGATTTCATCGGGCACGCCCGTTACGGCACATTCAAGCACAGCGGGGTGCTCAGCGAGTACGCTTTCAATTTCAAACGGACCGATGCGATAGCCCGAGGACTTGATTACGTCGTCTGTTCTGCCAACGTACCAGAAATAGCCGTCCTCGTCCATCCAGGCGGTGTCGCCCGTGTGGTACATGCCGTCGTGCCATGCCTCGCGCGTTTTTTCTTCGTCGAGGTAGTAGCCCGAAAACAGACCGATGGGTACCTGCTTGTCCGTCTTGATGATGATTTCGCCAACCTTGCCGCGAGGTCTGTCCTCACCGTCCTCGTCAACGATGTGAACGTCGTAATGCGGCATCGGTTTGCCCATTGAGCCGGGCTTAGGTTCCATACCGAAACGGTTTGCAATGATAACGGTGGTTTCCGTCTGACCGAATCCCTCCATCAGCTTGACGCCCGTGGCTTCATACCACTTGTTGAAAACGTCGGGGCTGAGTGCTTCACCTGCAATGTTGCAGTATTTGAGTGAGGTAAGGTCGTATGATGCTACGTCTTCAAGCAGCATAAAACGGAACATCGTGGGCGGACAGCAGAGAGTTGTGATGCGGTACTTTTCAATGTGTTCAAGTATCTCTTTGCCGCTGAACTTGTCAAAATCGTAAATGAAACTGCAGCCTTCCATGAAGAATTGGCCGTAGATTTTACCCCATGCAGACTTTGCCCAGCCGGTGTCTGAAATAGTCATGTGTATGCCTTCGGGGTCAATGTTGTGCCAATATTTTGCAGTTGTGAGGTGACCGAGTGCAAGGGTGTGCGGATGCAGTGCCATTTTTGGTGAGCCGTTTGTGCCTGATGTAAAATAAAGGAGCATGGGCTCGTTTGCCTTTGTGTCCTGACGCAGGAGCACATCGCTTGCTTTTTCCATCTCTGTCATAAAATCAAGCCAGCCCTCGCGCTCACCGTTGACCATAATGCGCGTTTTGAGAGTGGGACATTCGGGCATAGCCTCATCAATGTGCGTGGCAACCTCACCGTCACCCGTGCAGATAACACAACTGATACCGGCGGCTTTTACACGGTATTCAATGTCATGCTTCATGAGCAGGAAGGTTGCGGGAATGGCAATTGCGCCGATTTTGTGCAGGGCGTAAATGGTGAACCAGAACTGATAGTGGCGCTTCATAATAAGCATAACACGGTCGCCCTTTTTTACACCGAGAGAAAGGAGCATATTTGCGGTTTTGTCGCTGTATTTTTTCAGGTCACTGTATGTGAAAACGTGCTCCTCGCCCTTGGTGTTGCACCAGATGATTGCGCGACGGTTGGGCTCACCCTCAGCAATTGCGTCAATAACGTCGTAGCCAAAGTTGAAGTTTTCGGGGTAACGGAAGGAATAATCCATTATCATTCCGTTGCCGTCAAATTTTTCGTCGATATATTTTTTGTGTATATTAACCATGTGTGTTTTTCCTTACTGACGGTGAATTTATTTTTTGATTGTGACTGCAAGGAAAACACATTCCTCACCGTCAATGGCAATCATGCCGTGGGGCTTTGATGAATCAAAAATTATGCTGTCGCCCTCGCTGAGAATTTCAATGTGGCTGTCAATCACAAATTTCAGCTTGCCCTTGAGCACGTAGTCAAACTCCTGACCCTCGTGTGCGGAAAGGGCGATGGGTGCATTCTGTTCTTCCTCTTTGTAGGGTGCGGTGACGTAAAGCGGCTCACACATCTTGTCCTTGAAATTCTCTGCAAGGTGATAGTAGATGAAGCCTGAACGTCTTTTGATGGGCATGCCGTTTCCGTTTCTGACAACGGAGTAATTCTTAAGTCGGGGACTCTCACCCGATACAAGAGTGATGAGGTCAACTCCGAGTTTTTTTGAGCAACGCTGAATGAAAGAGAAAGGAAAGTCGATTTCGCCGTTTTCAATTTTGAGATACTGCTCAACAGAGCAGTCGCAGTATTCTGCAACTTCCTCAGGTGTGAACTCCTGAATGTCGCGCAATTCTCTTATTCTTCTTGCAATATCTGCATAGTTGTATTCCATAAAACACAGCCTGCCTTTCAAACAAAATAAAACCGCCCCGAAAGGAAACTCGGGGCGGGAATAACCCGCGGTACCACCCAAATTCGCCGCCTAAGCGGCCTCAGCTCAAATAAGCATAGGCTTTTAACGCAGCCACACGCGGACATCTACGGCCGAAGCTTTCTCGTCCTCGCTCGGAAGTGACAGTATGAACGCCGCGCATCCCATCTCAGCAACCGGGACTCTCTTTGCCGCGTGAACCGCGCATACACTCTTCGTCAAAGCGTTTAATATAGTGATATTTTTAAATATTGTAACCGTACGCCGCAAAAAAGTCAAGTGCTTTGTCAAATTTTGTGCTTCATTCGGCGGCTTGTCAGCCTTCTTTGCGCATGCGATATTTTTCCTTTGTGGCAAGTCCGCCGCGTATGTGGCGCTGAGCCTTGTTGCTGTCAAGAATTTTCTGCACGTTTTCATACAAATCAAAATCAATTTCCTTCAGCCGCTTTGAAACGTCCGTGAAAACCGTTGACTTGCTCACCCCGTACACCTTTGCGGCGGCACGTACGGTTGCACCGTTTTTAACTATGTAATTGCCGAGTTCAACTGCCCGTTCGCTGACATTGTCTTTCATACGGTCACTCCAATACAAACTGATGTGCAGGTGTCAACAGATTTATATGAAGTTTATGCCGATAATATGTGCATAAATAGTGCTAATACCACTTGAAAAATGCGGCGGTTTTATGTATAATCAAAAAGTATATATTATATTGGGGGCAAGTGCCATGGCAGAAACAGAAAAAAGCGTATCATTTATCGAAATGGAGCATGACATCCTTAAATTCTGGGAGGAGAACGATTGCTTCAACAAACGCAGGCAGAAGCTTGCAGGCAAGCCTTTGTTCCGCTTCATCGACGGACCCATCACTGCAAACAACCCGATGGGCATCCATCATGCATGGGGCAGAAGCATCAAAGACACATTCATCAGATACAAGGCAATGAGAGGCTATGACTGCCGTTGTCAGAACGGCTTTGACAGTCAGGGACTCTGGGTTGAGGTTCAGGTTGAAAGGGATCTCGGCTTTGAAACAAAAAAAGACATTGAAACCTACGGTATGGACAAATTCACACGCGGCTGTGTTGAACGCGTGAAGAAGTACTCGGGCATAATCGGCGAGCAGTCGCAGAGACTCGGTCAGTGGATGGATTGGGAAAACTCCTATTACACCAATACCGACCTCAACATCACAGGTATCTGGCATTTCCTCAAAACCTGCGATGACAATGGCTGGATCCGCAAGGAATATAAGCCCATGCCTTGGTGTCCCCGTTGCGGCACATCACTTTCCGAGCATGAAATGACCGGTTCATACAAAATGCTCACTCACAACTCAGTGTTCTTCAAACTGCCCATCGTCGGCATGGATTCACGCATCCTTGTGTGGACCACAACACCGTGGACTCTTTCTTCAAACGTAGCCCTTGCGGTCAACCCCGAAATCGACTATGTTGAAGTTAAAATCAAGAGCGACGAAAAAACTCTTTTCCTCGCAAAGAACGCAATCAAATATCTCGGC
The DNA here is from genome assembly GCA_045590055.1 of Acutalibacteraceae bacterium. Taxonomy (GTDB): domain Bacteria; phylum Bacillota; class Clostridia; order Oscillospirales; family Acutalibacteraceae; genus UBA6857. The sequence continues at coordinate 11,857 of JAZNQF010000043.1, read as the reverse complement.
GACGACAAGCTCGAAGTTCTCAGACTTCTCAAGGGCGAAGAACTCGTCGGTCTCGAATATGAAACCTGCTTCCCCGAATTTGAAGCACAGCAGGGCTTCACACACAAAATTGTTGCATGGGAAGACGTTGACGCAGAAGAAGGTACGGGTGTTGTTCACATCGCACCCGGTTGCGGTATTGAAGATAACGAGCTCGGCAAGCGCCTCGGTCTGCCTGAGATTATGCCCGTTGACGATATGGGTATCTTCCTCAAGGGCTTCGGCTTCATGACAGGTAAGGACAGCCACGAAATCGCACCCGAAACCTTCGAACAGCTCAAAGAGCGTAACAAGCTCTATATGGTTAAACCCCACGAGCACAGCTATCCCGTATGCTGGCGCTGCAAGAGCGAAGTTATCTTCCGCCTTGTACCCGCATGGTTCATCTCCACACAGGAGCTCAAGCCCAGACTCATCAGAGCCGCTGAAAGTGTAAAGTGGGAGCCCGAATCAAACGGAAAGCGTATGGCTGACTGGCTCAACAACATGGGCGACTGGAACATCTCCCGTAAGCGTTACTACGGCCTGCCCCTGCCTTTCTACGTCTGCGAAGACTGCGGTAAGGTCACCGTTATCGGCTCAAAAGAGGAACTGCGTGAAAAGGCAGTTGATCCTGCAAAGGTTGATGCTCTGCCCGAGCTTCACAGGCCGTGGATTGACGAAGTCAAAATCAAGTGCTCCTGCGGTGCAGAGGTTGCACGTGTACCCGAAACGGGTGACGTATGGCTCGACGCAGGTATCGTACCCTTCTCAACAACGGGTTACTTCACCGACAAGGAAGAATGGCGCAAGAACTATCCCGCAGAGTGGATTGTTGAAATGCGCGAGCAGGTACGTCTGTGGTTCTACTCAATGCTTTTCATGAGTGTTGTGCTTGAAGACAGAGCACCTTACGAGCGCGTACTGTGCCACAACTCAGTTGTTTGTGAAGACGGCTCCAAGTTCTCCAAAACGGGCTTCATGATCCGCTTTGACGAGGCGGCAGAAAAAATCGGTGCAGACACCGTACGTTATCTCTACCTCGGAGCACCCGTTGCAAACGACGTGCGTTTCGGCTTCAACCTCGGTGACGAGGCAAGAAGAAAGCTCCTCGGTTTCTGGAACATATACACCTTCTTTGAAACATACGCCGCAATTGACAAGCCCGACCTCAACGGTTACGTGCCCGATAAGGCGGCAATGACTCCCACAGACAAGTGGCTTGTTGTCAGAACAAATCAGTTCATCGAAGCCGCAACGGCATACATGGACGATTACAAGGCATTCAACCTTGTTAAAGACTTTGAAGTTTTCGTTGACGATATTTCAAACTGGTACATCCGCACCAACCGCCGCCGTTTCTGGAAAACGGGCGATGCGGCAGACAAGACCCTTGCATATTGGGTGCTGTTCAACGCTCTTAAAACCTGCGTGAAGGTTATGGCTCCCATCATCCCCTTCATGACAGAGGAAATCTGGCAGAAGCTCATCCGCAGAGTTGATACTTCCAGCGAGCTTTCCGTACACCTGAGTGACTGGCCTGAGAAGCTTGAAGGCTTTGAGGATGACGGCATTATCAATCAGGTTGCCGCAACAAGAGACATCATTGCAGTTGCAATGCGTCTTCGTAACGAGCATCAGCTCAAGGTACGTCAGCCGCTTAACACTCTGTTTGTATGCTGTGATGAGGCTACCAAGGATATGCTTACAATTTATGAGCGTTGCATCCTTGACGAGCTTAACATCAAAGAGATTCAGTACGTTGCTGATAAGTCAATGCTTGAAGAGCAGTATCTTGCAGTTAACTTCAAAACCGCAGGTGCAGTGCTTCGCCAAAACGTAAACAAGATGAAGCAGGCAATTCTTGACGCTACCGCAGAGGAAATGGCTGAATACACCGCAAAGGCAGTTGCAGGCGAAGACGTGCTTGTTAAGGGCTTTGACGAGGCATATTCACCCACAGTTTTCTCCATCATGTCAAAGAACAGGGAAGGCATTGTTTCAGCCGAAGCACAAAACGGCATTGTTATTGCACTTGACGTTGTTCTCACAGAACAGCTTATCAAGGAAGGTCTTGTAAGAGACACTGTCAGACAGTGCCAGCTCATCCGTAAGGAAGCAGGCTACAAGGTTGAACAGCGCGTTGTGCTTGCTCTCAACACACAAAGCGAATTCCTTGCACAGACTCTTAAGGAAAACGAAGCACACATGGCGGCAGAGCTTCTTGCTGATGCAATCATCATCAACGGCGAAATCGAAGCAGATTTGACAAAGACCGTTGAAATCGGTGACGACAGCATCGTGCTCTCAGTTAAAAAAGCATAATAATAATGAAAGGACGGTACGGCAGTTTTCTGCCGTACCGTAGGCAATAATTATGGCAGAACAGAAAAAACTTGTTGCAGAAATCACCTCAATGGAGGAAGATTTTGCAAAATGGTACACAGATATTGTTAAAAAAGCAGAGCTTATTGAATACACCAGTGTTAAAGGCTGCATGGTCATCAGGCCCTACGGCTACGCAATCTGGGAAAATATTCAAAAAATTCTTGACGGCATGTTCAAAGCCCTCGGTCACGAGAACGTATGCATGCCCATGTTTATCCCCGAAAGCCTGCTGCAGAAGGAAAAGGATCACGTTGAAGGCTTCGCACCCGAGGTTGCATGGGTAACACACGGCGGAAGCGAGGAGCTGGAAGACAGACTCTGTGTAAGACCCACGTCCGAAACTCTTTTCTGCGAGCATTATGCAAACATCATCCATTCATACAGAGACCTGCCCAAGCTGTACAATCAGTGGGTAAGCGTTGTAAGATGGGAAAAGACAACACGCCCCTTCCTTCGTTCAAGAGAGTTCCTTTGGCAGGAAGGTCACACCATCCACGAAACTGCTGAGGAAGCAATTGTTGAAACCGAGCAGATGCTCAACGTCTACGCCAAGTTCTGCGAAGACGCACTTGCAATGCCCGTTGTAAAGGGCAAAAAGACCGAAAGCGACAAATTCGCAGGTGCAGAATCAACCTACTGCATCGAAGCTCTCATGCACGACGGTAAGGCTCTGCAGGCAGGTACGTCACATTACTTCGGTGACGGCTTTGCAAGGGCATTCGGCATTCAGTTTGCCTCAAGGCAGAACAAGCTTGAATATCCGCACCAGACCTCATGGGGTGTTACAACCCGTCTTATCGGTGCAATCATCATGACTCACGGCGACGACAACGGTCTCGTTCTTCCGCCTGCAGTTGCACCCATTCAGGCAGTTATTATCCCCGTTGCCCAGCATAAGCCCGGCGTACTTGAAAAGGCGGCAGAGTTGAAAGCTCAGCTTGAAAGCGCAGGCATCAGGGTTAAGCTTGACGACAGCGACAACAGCCCCGGCTGGAAATACAGTGAATATGAAATGAAGGGCGTACCGCTGAGAATTGAAATCGGTCCGCGCGACATTGAAAACAACGCTTGTGTTATCGTCACAAGGCACAACCGCGAAAAGACCTTCATCAGCCTTGATACGCTGATTGAAAGCGTAAATGAAAAGCTCACGCAGGTGCATGATGCTCTTTATGAAAAGGCACTTGCAAACCGCGAAAAGAAAACCTACGACTGCACAACAATGGACGAAATCATCAAAGCTCTTGAAGAAAACGGTGACGGCTTCATCAGAGCCATGTGGTGCGGCGAAGAAGAATGTGAAGACAAGGTTAAGGAAACAACCGGAGTTGGCTCACGCTGCATTCCGTTTGAAGGCAAGGAGCTTTCCGACGTATGTGTTTGTTGCGGCAAGCCTGCCAAGCACCTTGTTTATTGGGGCAAGGCATATTAATTAATGCTTTTTTGAAAGGATGAACAAGTTGGCTAACGAATATAAAATCGTTATTAGCATCATTCTGGCAGGTTGGCTGTTCTTTATGGGTGCACTTGCAGGTGAGTTTGCAACCAGAAAGGCAATTTCTGAAGTGATAACAGGCACTCAGGGTGAGGTTGTGCAGAGCACGGATAACTCCGGCAGCTCAAACTTACCTTCGGGCAATTACATACCGCAGAGCAACCCCACGCCCCCCGGCGGAAACGTTACTCAGCCTACTCAGCAGCCCTCACAGAATATCAGCGGTGAAGCTTCAACTCAACCCACACAGCCTCAGCAGGGCACACAGAATCCGGGCGGTGCAAGCAATTCACCCGCAGGTGAAAATGCAGGTCTTGTTGACGGCAGATATACTGCCGAGGCAAAGGCTCTCAAAAGCGGTGTGTTTTATATTCAGGGCACGGAGATTTCCGACGGCGAGAGTCTGGATTTGAAATTTGCCGCAAACGGTCCGAATTCACAGGTGTACACCGAGATTTCAGGTGTTGAGATTTCGATGATGATAATCGACGGCGACATCTACATGGTGTACGGCAACGATTACTGCAAGCTCAGCCAGCAACTGATGAGCACCGTGGGCATTGACCTTTCGGAATATCAGTTCGATTCATCCTTCCTCACGTCGCTCATCAATTACGACTCGGAAGCCACGGTTGACGAAACCACCATTGCCGACCAGACAGTAACCCGCACGAAGTACAACGCAGGCAAAAACGGCATTGTGCTTTACACCAAGGGCGACGAGGTTATCCAGATTGAGAAATACAACCTCGAAACAGGTGAGTGCAAGCAGGTGATTTACGTTGACAGCATTGACAGCGTTATTCCTCAAGGCACGTTGACCGTTGACGGCAAAAACAAAAAGGCATTCATGACCTTCTTCATGGGTCTGATTGAGGACACGGGTGAGGATATATCTATAGGTTAAAGAATTACAGAGCACCTTCAAAAGAGGGTGCTCTGTTTTTGCGCTTATTGCACGGCTTTATGTTTCAAAAAAGTATGCAAAGAATCCGCTTCGATATGAAGCGGATTTGAACAGGTCCGTAAAAAACGGACAATGAAAAAGAACAACCTCCTATGGTATAATCAAATGCACAAGTCCGTTAAAAACGGACAATAGATGGGGTTCTTCAATTATCGTTAAGTTTTCTTCTGACTCTGCTTTGCCTCCAGCGACAGTATCTTCAGCGCATCCTTCAACGCTTCAAGCGGAGTCTGGTTTGCAAGCTTCACCGAAATATACGGCTTGCCTGCTGCGCTGACCATAATTCTGCCGCGCATGAGCTGACCCATCCTTGCAACACCCTTCATGTCAATGTTATTGCTGAAAAGCAGCAGAGCGTTGTTGCGCTGAGCAATCTCATAAATGTTGAGATTTGCCGCCATGTTGCGAAGTAGCGAAATGTCAATCAGACCGCGCACACTTGCGGGAGGTTCACCGAAGCGGTCAATCAGCTCGTCCGTAACGTCAAGCGCGTCTTCGGGGGTGCGCACCTCGGCAATACGGCGGTACATCGCAATTCTGTGGCGTACCGTATCAATGTATTCGTCGGGGATGAAGGCGTCAATCTGCAGGTCGATGAGGCATTCCTTGCTGTCGACGGTTTCTTTGCCGTCTTTTTCCTCCGTGATGGCCTCGTTGAGAAGCTGAAGGTACATGTCGTAACCCACCGCTTCCATGTGACCGTGCTGTTGTGCGCCGAGGATGTTACCCGCGCCTCTTATTTCAAGGTCGCGCATTGCAATCTGGAAGCCTGAGCCGAATTCGGTGTATTCCCTGATTGCGCTGAGCCTGCGTTGTGCAATTTCCGTCAGCTGTTTGTCTCGCGTGAAGGTAAAATATGCAAAGGCACGCCTTGTTGAGCGACCGACACGGCCTCTTATCTGGTGAAGCTGAGCAAGACCGAGACGGTCTGCATCTTCAATAATCAATGTGTTGGCATTGAGCACGTCAACGCCTGTTTCGATTATGGTTGTGCACACAAGCACATCAATTTCATTTTCAAGCAGCTTCTGCCATACTTCGCTGAGCTCGTCCTCGTTCATTTTGCCGTGACCGACACCGATTCTCACGTCAGGCAGACGTTTGCGGATTTCTGCCACGGGGCGCTCGATGTTTTCCACACGGTTGTGCAGGTAGTACACTTGACCGCCGCGCCTTACCTCACGGTCAATTGCTTCGCACAGAATGTCCATGTCGTGTTCCAGTACGTAGGTCTGTACGGGATGACGGTCCGAGGGCGGAATTTCAAGTATGCTCATGTCGCGTATACCCGTCATCGCCATGTTGAGCGTACGCGGTATGGGCGTTGCGGAAAGCGTGAGCACGTCAACGAGCGGAAATTTTTCTTTCAGCTTCTCCTTCTGCGCAACGCCGAAGCGTTGTTCCTCGTCAACAATCAGGAGACCGAGGTCCTTGAATTCAACGCTTGAAGCGATGATGCTGTGTGTGCCGACGACAATATCAATCGTGCCCCTTTTGAGGTTCTTTTTTATCTTCGTACGGTCGGACACACTGCGGAAACGTGAAAGCATTTCAATCTCAATCGGAAAACCGTCAAAGCGTTTTTTGATTGTCTGATAGTGCTGAAATGCGAGGATCGTGGTGGGTACAAGGATTGCGCACTGCTTGCCGTCTGCAATGCACTTGAACGCGGCGCGCAGGGCAACTTCCGTTTTGCCGAAGCCTACGTCACCGCAAAGCAGGCGGTCCATGGGGCAGGGGCGCTCCATATCCTGCTTGATTTCGTTAATTGCGATGAGCTGGTCTTCGGTTTCCTCAAACTCAAAGCGTCGCTCAAAGTCGTTTTGCATGTCAATGTCGGGCGAGAAAGCAAAGCCCTTGGAGTTGAGCCTCTGTGCATAAAGAGAGGTGAGCTGAGCCGCCATGTCCCTGACTTCGCCTTTGACACGTGTCTTTGTCTTTTGCCAGTCGCCGCTGCCCAGACGGTTGATTTTCACCCTTTTTGCATCCGCGTCGGACGGGGAAATGTATTTTGAAACAAGGTCAAGCTGGGTAACGGGCACAAAAAGCACATCTTCCTTGGCGTATTTGATTTTGATGTAATCCTTGGTGATGCCGCTTGACTCGATCTTGTGTATACCGTCAAAAATGCCGATTCCGTGTACGGCGTGCACGATATAGTCACCGCGAGTGATTTCTTCAAGTGAGTGCAGACCTCTGCCTTTTTTGACCGCGCGTGCCGCAGATGATTTTTTGGACTGCGGTGCATGCTTGCTGTAGCTGAACAGAACAAAGTTAAGGTCGGGATATTCAATACCCGTTGAAAGTGCGCCCGTAATTACGCTGACCATGCTCTGCGGAAACTGCGCAGGAGGTACGGGGAAAAAGTGGCTTTTGATGCCTTGCGATTCAAGGTCATAGCTCAGCTCTTTTGCATTCTTTTCAGTGCCTGCCATAACAACGCAGGTGCATTTGCGGCGTATTTTCGGCTCAAGGTCTTCAACAAGGGTGGTAATTGTACCGTTCCATGACGGGAGCTGGTTTGCCTTGACGTTCACAAGCTCGCCGATGGGAGTGTCAAAGCTGCCCCTTGCAAGCGTGTCAAGGTAGACAGCGCCGAAGATTTCATATTTTGACATGTACTCGTGCAGGGTGAGCATGAAACGGTCAAGCCCTCTGAACAGATAGCCCGATTCAAAAAGCGACTTCATTTCAACCGTGTGCATGTCAAAAACGGTTTGATATTTTTTTCGAACAGCCGCGCTTTCGCTTACAAACAGAAGTGCACCGTCCATGTAATCAAACAGAGTTTCGGGTTTGTCGTATGCGAGTGAGAGGTAACGGTCAACACAGCTTGGGTGCAGACCGTGCTCAAGCTTGTCAATGTCGTCACCGATGACTGCCTTTGCTTTAACGGAGCCTTTGCCTTTTATGCCTGCATGGAATTCTCGCAGCTTTTCAAGCAGAAGCTCATCGGAATCAAAAAGCACCTCTGTTGCAGGGGAGATGCTGATTTTTTGGAGTGTGTCTGTCCTTCGCTGACTCTCAATGTCAAAAAGCGAGATTGAGTCAACGTCGTCACCCCAGAACTCAATTCGTACGGGGTTTTCCATGTGTGGTACACAGATGTCAAGTATGCCGCCGCGTACGGCAAACTGACCCGTACCGTCAACCTGCTCACATCTTGTGTAGCCTGCCGCCGTCAGCGCACAGATTATATCTGCAAGCTCAGCAGTTTGCCCGTTTTCAATTGTGAGGCAGCGCTTTTTCAATTCGTGCTGAGGCAGTGTGAGCTGGCTTGCCGCCTGCGCACTGCACACAACAATGCGGCACTCACCGTCAAGCAAACGCTTGAGCACACCGATTCTCTGCTGCTCATATTCGCGCGACTGACTTTCACCCGTGCTGAAGCGGAAATCTCTGGCGGGATAATGTACCGCACCTGCACCAAAGCCGTTGAGGTCACCCGTCAGCTTTGATGCCTGATTTTCATCGGGGCAAACCACAATAGCCCTGCGCGAAAATTCTTCACACAGGGTTGTTATATAATGTGCTTTGTGTACGTTGCCAAGTCCAATGACACCGACGGGGCATTTGCGCTCAATGCCCTTTTTGACGGTGTTGAGCTCTGCAGTTAAATGAAGTACGCTTGTGAAGCAAGACATGTCGGTTATACCCCCACACAGAGTTCGGATTATATTTGTCAGCTTAAAAATCAGTTGCAGTTGTTCATTGCTTCCTCAATTTTGCCGTCAAGCATGTAAATGAGTGAGTCAATGGCTTTATCCACTGCTTCACGCAGAAGCTTAAGCTCGTTGTTGCTCATTTTGGAAAGCACCCAGTCTGCAAGGTCATATTCGGGGTTGGGCTTTTTGCCCACACCAAGCTTGATGCGCGGAAAGTTTTCGGTTGAAAGGTGGGCGATGATGCTTTTGATGCCGTTGTGTCCGCCTGCGCTTCCGTTGCGTCTGATGCGAAGCTTGCCCGGCTCAAGTGAGATGTCGTCAAAAATGACGATGATGTTTTCGGGCGGGATTTTGTAGAAGCTTGCAGCCTCTTTTACAGCTTCGCCGCTGTTGTTCATCATGGTCTGCGGACGCATAACAAGGCAACGGTGAGTGCCGATTTTTACCTCACCGCAAAGCGAATGGAATTTGAGCTTGTTGACCTTGAAGCCGTGCTTTTCTTCAAGCGCCTCGGTGAACAGAAAGCCTGCATTGTGGCGCGTGAAGGTGTGTTTATTGCCGGGGTTTCCGAGTCCGACAAGCAGATATTCATAGGTCGTGGGTTTCTTTTTGAGAAAAAACATTTGATAATACCTCTCTCAATCCATATTTCTGTACGGCTTTTTTCTTGTTACCCAGCCGTCCTTGTTTTCCTGACGGGCGCGGGCGATTGCAAGTGCGTTTTCGGGTACGTCCTCGGTTACGGTGGAGCCTGCCGCGGTGTAGGCATAGTCGCCTATGGTTACGGGTGCGACGAGGTTTGTGTTGCAACCGATGAAGCAGTGATTGCCGACTGTTGTGCGCGATTTTGTTTTACCGTTGAAGTTGACGGTGACACAGCCGCAGCCGAAGTTGACGTGTTCGCCCACGTCGCTGTCGCCAACGTAGGTGAGGTGAGAAACGCTTGTTTTTTTGCCGATAACGGAGTTTTTGATTTCCACAAAGTTGCCGAGATGCACTTCTTCACCAACAACACTGTCGGGTCTGATGTGAACAAAGGGGCCGAGGTCAGCTTTGTTGCAGATTTTTGCATCAAAGCTTTGCACGGCATTGAGCTTTGCCTCGTTGCCGACGTACGTGTTGTAAAGCAGACAGTCGGGGCCGATGAAGCACCCCGTGCCGATTTGTGTTGTGCCAAGAAGTACTGTGCCTTTGAGCAGGAGGGTACCGGCTCCAACCGTGACGCTGTTGCCGATTATCACACCGTCTGTGCAAGGAATGAGTACACCGTCTGCACGGAGTTTTTCGATGTTGGAGAGCCTGTTGTTTTCGGTTATTGCCGAAAGCTCATTGTAAACTTCCTGTTTCATACCATTCAGCCTCCTCAGTAAAATATCTATCATTTTATTATGCCATTTTTTGTCCGAACTTTCAAGTGTCGGAGAATAAAAAATGGGAGTCAACACAAAAACTGCATTGACTCCCATAAAATTGAAACAAAATTATTTGTCGTTCATCATTCTCGTGATGAGGTTAAGAATTTCTGCAATTCCGAGGAAGAGGCAGCACAGTGCGAGTGAGCCGCCCCAGCAAAGTGAGAGTGTAACGAAGCTGAGACCTTCACCGAGGAAATACATTGCAGCACCTGCAATAAGACCGCAAACTGCAATTATGATGGCGAGAACGTTGAGAATCTGAGCCATTTTTGTTTTGCCGCTGACAATGATATCCGTACCCTTTGCGGCTTCTTTGAGAGCTTCATATTCTTCATCGGTTACGATGATGGGCACTTCCTTTTTGCCCTGAGTTTTTGTGGTGAGACCCCATGCAATGAGGTCAGCCTCTTTATTTTTGTAGTATAAGTCTCTTTTATATTTTTCAAATTCTTCAATTTTTCTTTCGACTTGGTCAATCATTTCTGTCACCCATACACCTTTCCTTGATAATGAGTTATATCTATTTTCAAATTGTAGCACAAAAACCGAAGTATATCAATACAACCTCCAAAAATTAACAATGTGTTAATTTTCAGGCGGAAATAGCGACACAACATGTCATTTTCTCATTTACCCAAAATCAAATAATGCTGAGCGCATTAACCGCTTGAAGAATTTGGATTGTCCGAAACCGCGTGTTGCATGTTATAATTGCCGTGAGGGGAAATCTCTTCAAAAAGGTGATAGCAATGAACAAAACAAACCGACGACGCACGGCGAGCGCTGTAAAACGCAGTGCAATGTACCTTTCGGTGCTGACGGTGCTTATATTGATGCTTTTTGCCGTTGTGTCGGCAAGCGGTACAATCAGCGGTGCAGGCAAGGTCGTCACAGAGTCGGGCAATCTCAACGTAAGAAGGTCCGCCTCAACAAACTCTCAGGTGCTCACAACACTCAAAAACGGCGGCAGAGTAACTCTGCTTAATAAAAGCGGCAACTGGTGGCAGGTGAAATACGGCAAAAGTGCTTACGGGTACTGCCACGCCGATTATATCAGCGAGCTGAAAAAAGACAAGGTGATGTATGTAAACGTAAGCGGCAAGCTCAATGTGCGCTCAGGTGCAGGTACGGGCTATGCGGTGAAAACAACGCTTTCTCGCGGCGAAACGGTTGTTCAGCTTTCTGTCTCTGACGGATGGAGCAAGGTGCTTTACAACGGCACAAAAACGGGTTACGTGAGCAGCAGGTATCTTGCTGAAAAGGCACCGTCTTCTGCGGTCAGGCTTTCGGTTGCAGATTACAAGCAGAAAGACAGCCGCTGGGCATCGGTGAAGCTCGGCTTGTCGTATGAAACAATCGGCAGTGCAGGCTGCACAACAACCTGCCTTGCCATGACGGAGAGCCACCGCACAGGTACCGCAATTACGCCTAAAGTGATGGCATCAAGGCTGAGTTACTCGTCAACGGGCATGCTCTATTGGCCGTCAAACTACGTAACGTCAACGGCTTCGAGTGGTTACCTGAGCACAATTCTCACTCAGCTCAGAAGCGGCAAGCCTGTGATTGTGGGTGCGAAAAAGGCAAACGGCTCACAGCATTGGGTTGTTGTTACCGGTTACAACGGTGTAGGCTTGAACACGGCAAACTTCACAATTAATGACCCGGGCTCATCCACAAGAACAACACTTGCGCAGTTTTTTGCGGCGTACCCGAATTTCTACAAGCTGGCATACAGCCGCTGATGCGCGTGTAACGCGGCAGGGAATGTGCGCAGGGGAACTGAGGTGCGACGCAAGCGTTGCACATTAAGCCCTGCGCACACCGCTTTTCGCGCACAGCGTGTGTCCGGTTGATGCATTTGATTACTGCGCGAAAAGCTTTCGGCTCGCTCGCAGAGCGAGCCGCCCCT
>JAZNQF010000042.1:0-9872 GCA_045590055.1 Acutalibacteraceae bacterium | reverse complement strand
ACGTTCAGTTGAAAGACAGCAATGGCAAGCCGAGCTTCGGTGTGGGTATGAGCCACAACACGAACTACGCGTCCATCCGCGCAGTGCTTTGCGCAATCAACAGGTCACTGCAGTGAGTGCCGGTGCGTGGCCATGCCGTCGGGCAGAGATAAAACTTAAGAGTTACACCCGAGACGCGAAGTGGGATTATGACCACGTTCTGTCTCGGGTGATTTTGTTATATTTATTGAGTTGTTAGGCGGTGTGGCGTGCGGTGCCAACCACCCCGAGACGCGAAGCGGGATTTACAACCACGCTCTGTCTCGGCGTTGACCCTGAAGTTATTGCACTGTCGGGCGGCTTGGCGTGCGGTGCCAACCGCCGAGGGAGAGTTTATATAAAATGACGGGTAATGGCTCAGATTGTATCTCCCACCTTTCAACAAAACGTAACAAATTAATTCTCCTCAAACATAGTGCAATTTCTTTTCAACTGTGCTATAATGAGCTATAATAGCCTAATTATAATCACTATCAAGTCTATTTTTCATATTTTTTTCATACGGAGGAACAGCAAATGGGTTTGTTTAAAAAACTTTTCGGAGATTACTCCACCAAGGAAGTTAAACGTGTCTCACCGCTGGCTGACAAGGTTCTCAGCTACGACGAGGCGTATCAGAAGCTCACCGATGAACAGCTCAAAGCAAAAACCAACGAGTTCAAGCAGAGACTGCAAAACGGTGAAACCACAGACGATATTCTCCCCGAGGCATTTGCCGTCTGCCGTGAGGCAGCATGGCGCGTGCTCAATATGAAGCACTTCCGCGTGCAGATCATCGGCGGTATTATTCTGCATCAGGGCAGAATTGCCGAAATGAAAACAGGTGAAGGTAAAACCCTCGTTGCAACCCTGCCGGCGTACCTCAATGCGCTTGAGGGCAAGGGCGTGCACATCGTCACCGTCAACGACTACCTTGCCCGTCGCGACAGCGAATGGATGGGCAAGCTGTACCGCTTCCGCGGCCTTGAGGTTGGTCTCATCGTCAACGGTCTTGACACTGATGAGCGCCGCGCCGCGTATGCCGCAGACATCACCTACGGCACTAACAACGAAATGGGCTTCGACTACCTGCGTGACAATATGTCACAGTACATGAAAGACAAGGTGCAGAGAGGTCACTTCTTCGCAGTTGTTGACGAGGTTGACTCCATCCTCATCGACGAAGCAAGAACACCGCTTATCATTTCCGGTATGGGCGGCGAATCCTCTCAACTTTATAACCTCGCGGATTCCTTTGTGCGCACCCTCAGACCGTACAAAATCACTGAGGTAAACACCAAAGAAAACATCGAAGAAATTTCCGCTGAGGCCGATTACATCATCGATGAAAAGGCGAGGACTGCAACGCTGACCGAAAACGGTGTTAAAAAAGCGGAGCGCGCTTTTAACGTTGAAAACCTCACCGACCCGGAAAACCTCAGCCTTTCACACCATATCAACATTGCAATCAAAGCCCACGGTGTTATGAAAAACGGCGTTGATTACATCGTTAAGGAAGGCAAGGTTTACATCGTTGACGAGTTCACCGGCCGTATCATGATAGGCCGCCGTTACAACGAAGGTCTTCATCAGGCAATTGAGAGCAAGGAAGGCGTAAAAATTGAACGCGAGAGCAAAACCCTCGCAACAATCACCTTCCAGAATTATTTCCGCCTTTACAAAAAGCTTTCGGGTATGACGGGTACCGCCATGACGGAATCCACCGAATTCCAGGAAATCTACAGCCTTGACGTTGTTGAAATCCCCACCAACAAGCCCCTCGCACGTAAGGATAACAACGATGCGCTGTATCTCAACGAGCAGTACAAATTCAACGCCATCATCAAGCAGGTTGTTGAATGCCACAAAAAAGGTCAGCCTGTGCTTGTCGGTACGGTTTCAATTGAAAAGAGTGAAAAGCTTTCTGCCGCACTTAAAAAGGCAGGCGTAAAGCACAACGTGCTCAACGCAAAGCACCACGACAGAGAAGCGGAAATCGTAGCGCAGGCAGGTAAGCTCGGCGCGGTTACAATTGCAACCAACATGGCAGGCCGCGGTACCGACATCAAGCTCGGCGGTAACTCTGAGTATCTTGCAAAGGCTGAAATGCGCCGTATGGACTTCTCTGAGGAGCTTATTGCAGAGGCAACGGGCTTTGCAGAAACAGACAACGAGGAAATCCTCAACGCAAGAAAGACTTTCAAGGAGCTTGAGGCAAAATACGATGCCGAAATCAGCTCCGAGGCAGACGCGGTACGTCAGGCAGGCGGTCTTTTCATCATCGGTACGGAAAGGCACGAGTCACGCCGAATTGACAACCAGCTCAGAGGACGTTCGGGCAGACAGGGTGACCCCGGTGAAAGCCGCTTCTTCCTTAGCACGCAGGACGACCTGCTCAGACTTTTCGGCGGCGAAAGAGTGGAAGCACTTACAAGGCGCATGCCCGTAGCCGACGAGCCGTTTGACATCAAGGTGTTCTCCACCATCATTGAAAACGCACAGAAGAAGATGGAAGGCAACAACTTTGCCGTCCGCCGTCACGTGCTCAGCTTCGACGACGTTATGAACCGTCAGCGTGAGGTTATCTACGCTCAGCGCGACAAGGTGCTTGACGGTGAAGATGTACACCCCGTAATTGAAAAGATGATTCACGACAGTATTGTTGACAACGTGGATTTCTTCTGCCCCGATGCAGTGTCACGTGACGAGTGGCATATTCAGGGTATTGTGGATAAATACAAAGGCTGGCTGATTGACCCTGCAACGGATTTCAGCGGCATGAAGAAAAAGCAGATTGTTGAATTCCTGCTTGACAGAGCCGACGAAGTATACAAGCAGCGCGAGGAAATCCTCGGTGAAGAAATGCGTGAATTTGAGCGCATCGTTCTTCTGAAGGCGGTTGACACAAACTGGATGGCGCACATTGACGCCATGGAAGAGCTTAAACGCGGCGTAAACCTCAGAGCATACGGTCAGCAGGACCCCGTTGTTGTTTTCCGTATGGAAAGCTTCGATATGTTTGAAGAAATGAACCGTCTCATCAGAGAGCAGACCGCGCAGTACACCCTCGCAATACCGCTCAGGCCGCAAGCGGAGATGAAGCGCGAGCAGGTTGCAAAAATCACCGGTACCGGCGGCGGAAGCGGTGACGGAAGCGACAAGAAGCGCCCCGTCAAGAAGGCTGCAAACGAGAAGGTTTCACCCAACAGTCCGTGTCCGTGCGGCAGCGGTAAAAAGTACAAAAAATGCTGCGGTGACCCCAAAAACGCGGCAAAAGGATAAAGAGTTATATACAAGCCGAATCCACCCTAAAGGAAGACTTTTTTCACATCCTTTACGGTGTTTCGGTTCTTAAAAGCAAACTTGAAAGGAGAAATATTATGAGGATTCTTTTTCAGGGCGACAGCATCACAGATGCAGGCAGAGACCGCGCTGATTATCATGAAATGGGCGAGGGATATCCCAAATACAGCAAAGAGCTTCTCATGAAGCTCTGGCCCGATGCTGAATACATCAACCTCGGCATCAGCGGAGACCGCACGTGCGACCTTATGGCACGCTGGCAGGAGGACTGCATCAAACTGCAGCCCGACTTCATTTCTATCCTCATCGGTATCAACGACACATGGCGTGCATACGACAGCAACAGTGTTACAACCGTTGAGCAGTTTGAAGCAAACTACCGATCGCTTCTTGAGGACATCAAGGCAAACACCAACGCGAAGATACTTATTCTTGAGCCTTTCCTGCTCGACAGTGACAAGAACAAATACTGCTTCCGTGACGACCTCAACCCCAAAATCGACGTTGTTCGCCGTCTTGCACGTGAGTATGCTGACGCATTCATTCCGCTTGACGGTCTGTTTGCCGCCGCATGCATCAACAATGCGCCGTCCTATTTCTCCGACGACGGCGTGCATCCCAATGCAAACGGCTCAAAATTTATCGCACGCCTTTATGCGGAGGCAGCTGCAAACATGTGAGCGATTGGCACCGCACGCCATTCCGGTGCGTAGCCGCACAGGCTATGCCGACGGACAAAGATAAAACTTAAAAGCTTTACCCGAGACAGAACGTGGTCAAAACAACCGCCCCTTGTCTCGGGTTAAGTTTTTTGAAATAATTGCATTTAGCCATTGTTTGTAGTATAATAAAAAATTACATTTAAGGCTATTTTCAGAAGAAGGCGTATTTCATGGACAATTTTACCGAATTCAACGAGCCTCTTATACGAAAGGCTCCTTTCCTTGATATGACAGACCTTTACACCGTTCCCGGCTCGGCACAGAAGGTTGTTGCTTCTCTTGCAAACCATCCCGAAGCACAACGGCTCTTTGAAGCTGAAATTGCTTACAGCCGTGGTGATATTGAAAAGGTTCAAAAATGATTTGCACAGTATAAATCTCCTCAAATTACAGATACTAACAACACAATTTGTAATTTAAGGAGAAATGAATATATGAAAGCAACAGGTATTGTTCGTAGAATAGACGATTTGGGAAGGGTTGTTATTCCTAAAGAGATTCGTAGGACCATGCGCATCCGTGAAGGAGACCCGCTTGAAATCTACACCGACACCAACGGCGGGGTCATCTTCAAAAAATATTCACCCATCGGTGAGCTTGAGCCGTACACAAAGCAGTATGCCGACGTGCTTAACCGAACAACGGGTATGCCCGTCATCATCTGCGACAGAGACCGCGTTATTGCAGTTTCCGGCCTTGCAAGGCGCGATGTTATTGACCGCAGAATTACACCTATGCTCGAGGACTACATGGAAAGACGCGCAAGCTTTGTCAGCGGACGTGACGACGATGAGCTGACCTGCGCTGAAGGCGTGGAGCGCAAAGCGGGTGTTATGGCACCGATCATCGGAGCGGGGGACGTAATGGGTGCAGTTGTTCTGCTTCAGGATGAAAAGTCTGCACCCCCGTCTCAGACTGATGTAAAGCTTGTGCAGGTTGCCGCAGGTTTTCTCAGCAAGCAAATGGAAGAATAAGATTGCGTGAGGACAGGGTGTGTTGTCTGTCTTCAGCGGAACTTGATTTTTTGCACAATATGCCGTATTTGTACCGCTGCACGAGCCTTGGCTCGCGCAGCTTTTTTGTATTTTTATGCTTGGCAGAGACGGGGGAGGTCTGCGGCAGCACAGCGCCGCGGCGGCGGGCACGCGGGTGAGCGAGCCGTGCGCGTGGTTGCACTCGTCGGGTCGACCGGCAGAACTGCAAGTTAAAAAGCCGTGCCCGTGACGGGAAGCAGTTGAACACCACGCGCGCATGGGCGAAGCAACTTTGCGCGTGCCCGTGGTGCGTATGCGGATACGAGGGTGAGCGGCAGGTGAAACGGCCGCAGGGGTCTGCTTTTTTTAAGTCGGAGCCGCAAGGAAGGTCGCATACGCAACGGCGGCTCGCAGGGCGAGCCGCACCGCCGCGGCTGTACCCACGGTGCGGCTCTGCAGTTTAAAAAGCCGCCCTCGGCAGCGGTTTTTGCCACATTAAACCGAACATTGTCTACAAATCAACACGGTATTGCGAAACTTGTGTTAAAATTGTTGTGAGATTTCAAATATTTATATAGAAGTATTGACTTAGTGCGGAATAATATTGTAAAATGTACACAACTAATATGGAGGCATGCGCCGTTCGGATGCTTCCAAATTATAAGGAGGTACACACCAAATGAAAAAATTCTCTAAACGCCTTTTTGCTGTTGTTCTCTCCGTTCTTATGGTATTCAGCTGCTTCACCACAGCTTTTGCCGAAGGACTTGAATACAGCGTAAGAGGCCAGTCCGACTTCTTCAACCTCAGCGACAATGCCGACACCATCGGCGCCGCAATCGACGACCTTTTGGCAGACACTGATATCTATGTATCAGTACGTGCGCTGCTTGCTGATTTGCTTGCAGACGAAAATACACCCGAAGGCGAAGAGCCTGCACTGGTTGGTGTTATTGCAACGGCTGCCCCTGAGCTTGTCAACCTCACTCTCGACTTGAGAAGCCTCAGCTCCGTAATGAGTTCCGTTGACGCTATCAAGGGTATCCTTTTCACCACCGTCGGTACAGACACCCCAATCTTTGCCGCAGTTAAAGCTGCCGTAAACCTTGGTGACATTGCCAGCTTCAAAATGTCAAAGTGGGTAACCGGCCGTGCAACTGCTTCCGTTCACCTTCAGCTGAGAAACGTCCTCGACCTCATCAACGAAAACAGCGGCCTTATCGGCAAGGTGCTTGACAATACCTTCAACGCAGGCGACCTCGGCTTTACCGCAAAAGATCTTTTCGGTGAAGGCGGCATCAAGGGTATGCTCAAAGAAATCCTTGTCGGTACCGTATACAAAGAGGGCACCGCAGAATACATAAATGCATGCTCAAAGTCTGTTGACGATATCCTTTTCGACATCGTACTTCCCGCAGAGCTTGCAGGCGAAGATGACGTTCTTCCCGGTCTCGTATTTGACGAAACAACTTCCTTCAACGCACTTCTCATCAGCCTTTTCAACATCTGCTGGGAAAAGTATCTTGCTCCCGAGCTTGAAAAACTCAACCTTCAGTATGATGCAGACGACGCTCTCACAATGTCCTTCAGCAACATTGTAAAGCTCGACTTCTATGATGAAGCAACAGGCACAACAAGCTTCGTCAGCGAATACACATTTGATGAAAACAAAGATTTCAGCGCACAGCTCAACAACTTCATCGGCTTTGTTGTTGAACAGTTCATCATTGATGATGACTATGAATGGACAAAATCAGAAAGCTCAGACGTTATCGGTCAGAACCTCAAGGATGCCATCATTTTCATCCTTCAGAATGCTGATTTCTTAGGCACAGAATACGCTGACGACGTAGCGGCCGTTCTTTCAGGTACACCTGATTTTGACAAAGTTATGCTTCTTTGCCTCAAGGTTATTGTTGCAGAATTTGCAGGTGACTACAATACTGCTGCAGTTCAGGCCGCAACCACCACACAGGAAATTGCAAAGCAGGTTCTTATCAACTACGTAAACGGTGACCTCGGTCTCGGTCTCACCTACACAGCAACAGACGACTACCTTGACGTTGTCAGTGACCTTCTTGCATACGCAGTAAGAGACAGTGTTCCGCTTTATGACCTCAACGGTAAAGAATACACCTACGGCGGCGGTGCAGAGCTTGAGGACGTTCTCAATTATATCCTCACTTTCTACATGTTCGACCTTAAGTACGTATCAAGCGGTACAATCAAAACCACAGGCTTTGCATCCTTTGGCGTTGACGGCTGCACCAGAGCAGATTCCGTATTCAAGAAGCTTGACTGCATCATCGCAATGCTCTTTGACGATGAGCAGACAACACACTTCAACTCACAGAACTTCCTGTTCGGTGAAGAAGGTCTTCTTAACTCAGTATTCTCACTTGATATTCAGAACGTACTTGATATCACTGTCATCGCAGCTCTTGACGCTGTTCAGGAGAGCTCAGCCGTTAAGGTTGTATACTCCGCAGTTGAAAACCTGCTGGACAACGCATTCGATGCAGAAATTCTTCCCGAATTCACAGCAAATAATCCCTTTGACAATGCTCTGAACGGTGCAAACCTCAAGAACTTTGTTATTAACATGCTCTCAGTTCTCTCTGCAAGAGTTAACACCATGTTCCGCTCCTGCTATTTCCTTCTTGCGTTCGTTCTCGGTGAAGAACAGTATGCGGCAGAAACCGACGTTTCAAAAATGAAAGTCACCGTCGGCAATCCTCTTAGCGAAACAACAATCACTCTTGGTGAAAGAACTCTCGTATACGGCAAGGATTTTGTTGCAGAGTATGCCGAATCAGATGAAGGTTACGTACGCATCAAGGGTATCGGTAACTACAGAGGCACATACACAGTCAAATACGATATTTCCAAAGCAGACGTTGAATTTGATAAGGATATCTATGATTATACAGGTTCAGCAGTTATGCCTGCAATCGCCGTAACTGTAGACGGCCAGCTTCTCATGAACGGCGTACACTACCTTGCTGATTACAGAAACAATGTAAATGAAGGCTTCGGCGAAGTTGTTATTCGCGGTATCGGCGCATTTGAAGGCGAACTTGTAAAGCGCTTCTACATTGGCACAATTGATGCAGTCAGCGGCATCAAGTCAACAGAAACAACAGGTACATCAATTAAGCTCACATGGAATGCAGTTGACGGCGCAGCAGGCTACAAGGTGCAGTACAAGCGCACAAATGCAGATTCATGGAAGGATTTCGGCGACGTAACAAAAACTACTGCCACAATCAAGAGCCTCAGTATCGGCAAGACCTACAACGTAAGAGTTAAGGCTTTCATTGTTACCGAAGACGGTAATAAGATCTATGCTGAAAAATACGGCACATCCGTAAAGGTTAAGACAGGTCCCGCAAAGGTAAGCGGCCTTGAAGCAAGCACAAACAAGACTTCATACATCACAATCAAGTGGAATGAAGTTGAAAACGCAGACAGATACGAGGTTTACGCAGTTGATGCAAAGGGCAATTACACTCGCCTGACAAGTACAACCGGCACAAGCAAAAAGATCAGCGACCTCACCTCAAACACAGAGTATAAGTTTGCTGTGCGCGCATACGAAGACAGCAGCACCTACGGCAAGCTCTTCGGCTCATATTCATCAACCCTCACCACAAGAACAACACCCAAGAAGGTCAGCGGCCTTGAAGTTGAAGACAAGGGCTCAACATGGGTAGAGCTTGATTGGAAGAACGTTACCGGCGCAAAGTACCAGGTATACTACAAGACCGGCACAGGCGATTGGACAAGAGCAAAGAACAACCTTTCCTCCAGCGAAGCAAAGATCACAGGTCTCAGCGCAAACAAGACATACAAGTTCAAGGTTCGTGCATACGTTAAGGATGACGCAGGCGACACTTTCTACGGCTCATACAGCTCAGAGGTTTCCGCAACAACACTTCTCAAGAAGGTTAGCGGTCTCAAGCTCTATTCAAGCTCATATCCGAAGACAACCTCTATCAGAATCAAGTGGTCAAAGGTTACGGGCGCAACTGAATATCAGATTTACAGAAGCGTAGGCAGCTCAACAAATTACAAGCTTTACAAGACCGTAACAGGCACAGACTTCACCGATAAGAGCCTCAAATCAGGCACTGTTTATAACTACAAGGTCAGAGCTGTCAAGGGCAAGACCTACGGTGAATTCTCAAGCGTTCTCTCCGTACCGACCGTACCCGGCAAGGTAAGCAGCGTTACAGTCGGCACAAAGAGAGGCACTTCAATCGCACTGAGCTGGACCGCAGTTGCAGGTGCAACCGGCTACGAGGTTTACTACTCAACCTCAGCAAACGGCACATACAGCAAGATCAACGCAACCTCAACATCAGCAACAGTCAGCGGTCTCAGCAGAAGAACAACATACTACTTCAAGGTCAGAGCAGTTGTTAAGGCTGACGATGCCACAACCTACGGCGCATATTCACCGGTTGTAAGCGGCGCAACAACACTGTTTTAATGCAGATGCATACAACCAATAACTGAATAACCACCGTTGCACCCCGACGTTCACGTGAGCGTCGGGGTGCTTTTTGTGCTGTGAAACAAAGAAGACAAGGGGAGGGAAGGAGAGGTCACTTCCGACGGTTTCGCCGCCACCTTCCCCTGATAGGGGAAATGTCGCGAAGTGACAAAAGGGTGCCCGTTCACGGAGTGAAAGCTGTCATGAAGTGACTGAGGGGGCAAGGCTCGGCTTCGCCTCGCAGTGATATATGCTTCGCATGTGATATACGCTTCGCGTGTGATATTCGCCTGCGGCGAGTGATATATGCCTGCGGCATGTTACAGCCCTCTCCGACGGCTACGCCGCCACCTCTCCCAA
>JAZNQF010000041.1:0-3702 GCA_045590055.1 Acutalibacteraceae bacterium | reverse complement strand
GCATTCTTTGCAAAGAATGGTAACGATGCAACTCAGGGCGCTATCCTTACTGCTCGTGCACATACCCGCAGAAAAAAGCTTATTTTCTTCAATAACTTCTACCACGGCGTTTCTCCAATGGTGCAGAAGATTGACTATCCCGGTGTTACACCTGAGGATGTTGCAAATAACCTTTATGCCCGTTGGGATGACATTGAAGGCCTTAAAAAGATTATTGCAGAAAACGAAAATGAAATTGCTGCTATTATTGCACAGCCGTATAACCACGGTAACTTTATTGACAATGCTTTCCCTGTAGACGGCTTCTGGAAAGAGGTTCGCGAGCTTTGCACAAAGCACGGTATTGTTCTTATTGTTGACGATGTTCGTTGTGGCTTCCGTCTTGACCTTGCAGGCTCAGACCATTTCTTTGGCTTTGAGGCAGATATTATCTGCTTCTGTAAGGCTCTTGCAAACGGATACAATATGTCTGCATTCTGCGGTAAAGAGTTCTTAAGAAATGCTGCATCAAGCCTTTCATATACAGGCTCTTACTGGATGAGCGCAGTTCCTTTCGCTGCTTGTATTGCTTGTATCAATAAGCTTAAGGCTATTGATGCTCCAAAGCTTTTCAAGGAGCTTGGCACTCAGCTTACAGACGGCTTTGTTGCGGCAGGTAAGGAGCATGGCTTCGACCTCAGAGTGACAGGTGCACCTGCTCTCTTCTACTTAAGAATAGCAAATGATGATTCGCTTCTTCTTCACCAGGATTGGGTTGCAGAGTGCGTTAACAGAGGTATGTTCATCACATCTCACCACAACCACTTTATCAATGCATCCCTTACTCAGGAGGATATTAACCGCTCAATTGAAATTGCAGAGGATGCATTTAAGGCTGTTAAGAAGCTTCATCCTGAGCTTTCATAAAAATGTAAATTAACCGATGTTTATCGGTGCTATAAAACACAAATGGGAGGAATTACAATGGCACTTTCAAAGCAGGAGTGGCTTGCTCTTGAAAAGAAAGCAAACGAACTCCGTAACCTTTGCCTTGATACAACATACTGGGCAGGCAGCGGCCATATTGGCGGCGGTATGAGCGTTATGGATATTATGACAGTGTGCTACCATAAATATATGCACATTAAGGTTGAGGAACCAAACTGGGAAGACAGAGACCGCTTTATTCTCAGTAAGGGTCACGCAGGCGTTGCATACGCTTCAGCTCTTTGCGACTACGGCTTCAACGACGTTGAGCAGCTTAAGACTTTCAACCTCACAAACTCAAAGATGGGCATCCATCTTGACTCAAACAAGGTTGTCGGTGTTGACGCTTCAACAGGTTCACTCGGTCACGGTCTGCCCATCGCAGCAGGTACCGCTCTTGCCGCAAGAGTTCTCGGCAAGGACTATATGACATTCTGCGTCACAGGTGACGGTGAGCTTGACGAAGGCTCCAACTGGGAAGCAGCAATGACAATTAACCAGTTCAAAATCACAAACCTCATCACAATCGTTGACAGAAACCATTGCATGATCGACGGTCCCACAGAAGAAGTTATGGCTCTTGAGCCCCTCGCTGACAAGTGGACTGCTTTCGGCTTCCATGTCATCGTTGTTGACGGTCAGAACATCAAAGAGCTTTGCGAAGCAATTGACTATGCATACGCAAACAGAGAAAAGCCCGTCTGCATCATCGCTGACACCAAGAAGGGTGCAGGTATTGCAGAAATCGAAGGCAACTACAAGTGGCACTACGGTGCAATTGACGAAGGTCTCCACGCAAAATTCAAAGCTCAGCTTGACGAATATTACAAAGAGCGCGTAGCTCGTGTAGAAAGGGAGTGCAAATAATGGCAGGAGGACTTGTTTACACAGCTGTTGACACCCCTTCTCTGTCCACAGCAGAAATTTACGGCAAAACACTTGCCCAGCTCGCAAAGGATCACAAAGAGGTTGTTGCTCTTACTGCTGACCTTGCAACTTCAACAAAACTCGCTGACTTCATCAGCGTTTGCCCTGAGAGACTTTTCAACGTCGGTATCGCAGAGCAGAACATGTTCGGCGTAGCCGCAGGTATGGCAAAGGCAGGTCTTGTTCCCTTCCTTTCAACCTTCTCAGTTTTTGCTTCACTGCGTTCAGCAGACCAGCTCCACACTGACATCTGCTATCAGAACGTAAACGCAAAAATCATCGCAACACATTCAGGTACATCCTTCGGTCAGGCAGGTTCAACCCACCACGCCATCGTTGACCTTGCAGTTGTACGTTCCATGCCGAACCTCACCGTTATCTGCCCCGCAGACGGTTACGAAACCGCAAACGCAGTTAAGGCAGCATACGAAAACTTCGGTCCTTACTACATCCGCATCAACAGAGGCTTCGACCGCGTTCTTTATGAAAACGAAGACTACGGCTTTGAAGTCGGCAAGGCAGTTGAACTCCACGAAGGTACAGACTGCACAATCATCGCTTGCGGTTCCTGCGCATTCCAGGCACGTGAAGCTGCAAAGTTCCTTGAAAGTGCTGACGGTCTGAAGGTCAGAGTGCTCAACATGCACACCATCAAACCCATCGACCGCGAAGCAATCATCAAGGCTGTTCTTGAAACCCGCCGCATCATCACCGTTGAGGATCACAGCACCATCGGCGGTCTTGGCTCAGCAGTTTCAGAGGTTGTTGTTGATTCCGGTAAGGCTTGTGCATTCAAGATGCTCGGCCACGAAGATAAGTTTGCACCCATCGGTCTGCACGAAGACATCATGTCAATCGTAGGCATCGACGCAAACGGCATCATCAACGCTGTACGCGAAGTTATGAACAAAGACTTCGAAGAAGACGATAACTGGGACGATGAGTTTTAATCTGCCGCTTGTAAGCGGTATATAAACTCAGAAAGGAGCAATTATGGCAACACAAGTAGATTTATATACTATACGCATTTTCCTCAACGCCGCTCTGCCTCTTGTTAAGGTTATCGCCAACGACATTCCGTCTTTTGCGAAGAAGTTTGAAAACGCTCACGCTGTTATTCAGGTAAGCGCAGTTTATCCTGAGGCACCCGACGGAAAGCTCGGTATGCACTTTGTTGTTAACAACGGTGAATGGCTTGTTCACACCAGCCTCACCGAAGATCCGCACATTGAGCTTGAATTCAAGAGCGTTGAAGCACTTAACGCATTCTTCAAGGGCAAGATTTCACCCGCAACTCTGCCCAAGATGAAGGGCGTGCTCAAGAAGACAGGCGTTTTCGTATCATTCATGATGGTTCTTCTCAAAATGGCATCTCTTCTCGGTGCAACAGAACCTCCGAAGGATGAAGAAACAAAGAAGCTTCTTGTTAAGTGCTATTTCTACCTGCTTTCAAGCGGCATCAGCCAGCTCAACAAGGCAGGCCACGAGGACATTCACAACTGGGCACTCAACAGCCCCGACAGAGTTTACGGTTGGGCAGTTAACGGTTATCCTGAGCTTTCCGCATATATCCGCGTTAAGGCTGGTAAGTCAAGAGCAGGCAGAGGCGAATACAAGCGCGCAATGCCGTTCTTCACCCTCCGTTTCGACAGCCTCGACAGTGCACTCGGTACTCTCCTCGGCATTGACGACATGCTTGAGGCAACCAGAGCAGGCAAGCTCATCATGGACGGTGCACCCGAATTCGGCGCACAGATTGGTGGCTACATGCTCATGATCGGTGACCTCGCAAAATAAGCGCGTAGCCGC
>JAZNQF010000040.1:0-34811 GCA_045590055.1 Acutalibacteraceae bacterium | reverse complement strand
CCGTCGGCGGCGGGCGCCCCGGATTAACCTGCCGCGCCCGTTTTCAGCACATCAACCAGCTTTTCGTCAAAGCCGTCGGGTACGTATTTCACGTCGGTCGGCTTTGTGCCGGTGAAAAACTCATTCCACACAAGCCCGGTCAGATATCTGCCGTAGTCGGACATGTGGTAGGTGTCTCTCGTCAGCGAAAGACCGCCCGTTTCATAGTTGAACTCGGGTGTGCTTCTGAGCCTTTGCACAACCTTACCTGTGTTAACAACCCTCAGGGAATGCTTTTCGGAGAACTTTTTGGTGCATTTCTGCATGCGCTCAAACATCTCACTCTGGCTGTTGTTGTATTCTGCAAAGCCGTGGTGTTTTGTGTTGTGGTCATAAGGCCACACACTGTGAAGTACAATTTCTGCATCGGGGCAGATGCTTTTCACAAACTCAATTATATTGCTGAGATACGGCTCATAGCTTTCCTCAATGCCTGAAAGGTTGCTCACTTGCTGTACGGTTATATAGTCCCATTTTTCGCGCCTGAGGGCATCTTCAAGCGCAATTTTTTCAATTTCTTCAGCATCCTTCTGGTATTCATACAGTGCCTTGCCGCTTTCAATGCACTCGTTGTGTATCTCAAGTGTGCAACCGCCGATATAAAGGTTTCTTACAAATATTCTGCCGTCGGATATGTCCTCAAGATACCTTGTTGCATCCTGCGAAAAACTGTTGCCTATGCAAAGGATTTTTACAACTCTGTCCGTTTGTGGCTGTGTGGTGTTCTGTGTGGGATTTGTTTTGTTGTTAACACTTGCCGCAATGGCGTATATTGCTGCGGCGGCAAGAGAAACTGCGGCAATTGCCGCGATGGCTTTTTTCATGTTGATAACCTGCCTGAAACGTTAGTTTGTTTTATTTTGTGCAATTCTTTGCAGATTATATCATAGCCGGATGTCTTTTTCAATAGCCGAAACGCGTGTAAAATCCTTGAATTAAAGAGTGTTTTATGTTATACTTAAAATTGGATATTTTCGGTCAACCAACTGAAAAGAGGTGCTCTCATGAAAGAAAAAACACTGTATATTTCCGACCTTGACGGTACGTTGCTTAACAACAACGGTATGTTGTCCGAAGAAACTGCGCAGAAGCTTAATGCTTTAATTGCAAAAGGCGTGAATTTCACGGTTGCAACCGCAAGAACGGATGCAACCGTGCGGCACATAATGAGTGCGGTTGACGTTAACGTACCTGCCGTGCTGATGAACGGTGTTGTTATATTTGACCTGAGAGAAAACGAGTACGTGCGCGTGCTTACCATTTGCGAAAACGGACTCAGGAAGCTTATTGATATTACAGCTTTATTCGGCAACAGTGGCTTCATGTACTGCATTGAAGGCGGTGAGCTTACCGCTTATTACGTTAACCTTGACCCTGCGCCTGCAAAACGCTTTGTGAATGAAAGAAAACAACGGTACGATAAAAGCTTTTGCGAGGTTGCATCCTTTGAAGAGTGCGTTGCAAAAAAGCCCGTGTATTTTTCCGTGTGTGACAAAAAGGAGCGCCTTGAAAAAGCCGCTGAGCTTCTTAAGCAATTTGATTCTCTGCACGTAGAATTTTACCACGATACATACAATGATGGTTATTGGTTTTTGGAAGTCTGCTCCTGCGAGGCATCAAAGTACAGCACTGTCTGTGCGCTTAAGGACATGTACGGCTTTGAGCGGGTTGTCGGATTCGGTGATAATTTTAACGACCTTGCATTGTTCAGAGCCTGCGACGAGGCTTACGCAGTTGGCAACGCCGTGCAAGCGGTGAGGAATGCCGCTACTGCAGTAATCGGCACAAACACCGAAAACGGTGTGGCAAACTTTATTGAACAACATGTTTGATTTCCTGTTAATATAGACAGAGGAGGTGAAACTCAATGGATGACGAAAAGCTTGAAGTACTCAGCGGTCTTGTTGAAGACGTGACATTTCATAACTACGAAACAGGGTTTACTGTTTTTGAGCTTAACAGCGGAGCTGAGGGGCTTGTCACCGTCGTCGGTCTGCTTTCCGAGGTGTTTGTGGGTGAGCAGGTGTGTGTCAGCGGCCATTGGGATTTTCACGCTTCTTTCGGCAGGCAGTTCAGGGCAGAATCCTGCGACCGCCGTATGCCCGAAACCGCCGCTGAAATGCTCAGATATCTCAGCTCGCACGCTGTTAAAGGCATTGGCCCTGCCACTGCGCAAAAAATTGTTGAGCGCTTTGGTGAATCTACATTTGACGTGCTTGAAAACCGCCCTGAAGAGCTTGCATCAATCAGGGGTATCTCAATGGAAAAAGCGCGCGAAATGTCCAAAAGCTTTTGCGCTCAGGTTGCCGTAAGGCAGGTTATGATTTTTCTTGAACGCTACGGTATGACACCGAGCGAGTGCCTGCATGCATATAAGTCTCTCGGCAACGATGCAGTCAACAGAATAACCGAAAATCCGTATATACTTTGCAACGACTTGGTTGGTGTGAGCTTTGAACGTGCTGAAACAATTGCCGCAAATCTGCCCACACCGCCTGCCGCAGGGCTTCGTATAAGGGCGGGTATTGTCCACGTTGTCAGGCACAACCTCGGCAACGGGCACACCTGTTTACCTCGCGAGAAGATTCTGCCCATCGCCGCACAGCTTCTCGGCATCACAAACGACGTTGCAGATATCACCGTCGACGGTCTTGTGCAGGACAGACAGCTTTGCTGTGAGGTTATAGGCGGCAAGGAGTTCATTTTCCTGCCGCAAATCTGGCTGGCAGAGAAGAATATTGCAGACCGCATCAAAGCCATGCTTCGTTTTCCGCCTGCAGGCAGACCGGCACTCGATAAAGAAATTGAGCGGATTGAAAAGAAAAATTCAATAGAATATGAAGAAAATCAAAAGCGTGCAATCACCATGGCGATTCAAAAAGGGCTTTTGATTCTCACCGGCGGACCGGGTACGGGCAAAACCACCACCGTTAACGGTATATTGGAGCTCTTCAAAAAAGACGGGCTTGATGTTGTGCTTGCGGCGCCTACGGGGCGTGCGGCAAAAAGAATGAGTGAAATTACGGGCTGTGAAGCCAAAACAATCCACCGCCTGCTTGAAGTTGAGTGGGGAGACGGCAACCGCCCTGTGTTCATGCGCAATATGCAGAATCCCATTGAAGCTGATGCCATTATCGTCGACGAGCTTTCAATGGTTGACGTCAGTGTGTTTTCTGCGTTGCTTGATGCCTTGCCGCTTGGTTGCCGCCTTGTGCTTGTGGGCGACTCAGACCAGTTGCCGCCGGTAGGCGCGGGCAACGTGCTTGCCGATTTGATATCCTGCGGTCTTCTGCCCGTTGTGGCGCTGACTGAGGTTTTCAGGCAGGCTATGCAGAGCCTCATTGTTGCAAATGCACATCGTATCGTTCGCGGTGAAATGCCTGTGCTTGATAAAACAGATAACGACTTCTTCTTTATGCAAAGACATTCACCGTATCAAGCGGCAAACACCGTTGTTGAGCTTTGTGCTTCAAGGCTTCCCAATGCTTACGGATATCAGCCTTTGCGTGATATTCAGGTGTTATGTCCGTCGAGGAAGGGCGAAACGGGCACCAATAACCTCAACCGTCTTTTGCAGGCGGTGCTCAATCCGCCGTCAAAGGACAAGGGCGAGATTAACCGCGCGGGTATGGTTTTTCGTTGCGGAGACAAGGTTATGCAGATAAAGAATAACTATAATATCACCTGGACGAAGGACGGCGAAGAGGGTTCAGGTGTGTATAACGGAGACATTGGTATACTAACGCAGGTTGATACGCGTTCGTCTACTCTGCGCATACGCTTTGACGACAAAGAGGTTGTCTATCCGATGGAAAACATTGATGAACTTGAGCTTGCATACGCGTGCACCGTACATAAGAGTCAAGGCTCGGAGTTCGAGTCTGTTGTTATACCTCTGTGTGCAACCGTGCCTCAGCTCAGTTACAGAAATCTGCTTTACACCGCGGTGACCCGCGCAAAATCAAGGCTCATCATCGTCGGTACAAAGGAGCAGGTACAGCTAATGGTTGATAACGACAAAAAAACAAGGCGCTATTCAGCACTTGCGCATTTTTTGAAATGAGATGTGAAATATGGAACGCTTCGGCATGTTTTCTTTTCTGGTTGATATGTTTTTTCCGCCTCGGTGTGCCTCATGCAAACGCGCAGTTAAAAGCGGTGATGTGCTCTGTGAAAAGTGCAAAAGCTTCCTCACACCTATTGAGCCGCCCGTCTGCAACTTCTGCGGCAAGAACGTGCTTGAGTGCGAGTGCGAAACTTCATACGTTACACTCAGCAACTTTGCGGCGGTGTACGAATACAAAGGCGCGGTTAGAAAAGCGATTCATCAGTATAAGTTTGACGGTGTGCATGACCTCACGTCCTTTTTCGGCGAGAAAATGGCGCAGGTTGTTGTGCGTGAATGGGATGCGGATACCTTTGATTTTGTGTGTTGCGTGCCCGTAACAAAGGATGAGCGCAAGGAAAGGCAGTACGTGCCAAGTGAACAGCTTGCTTGCGAAATATCGGAATTGCTGGGCCTTGAATACCGGCCCGATGTGTTGATGAAAAACGTTGAGACACAACGCCAGCACACGTTAGGCGCGGCGCAAAGGCTCACAAACCTCAAAGATGCATTCAGTGCGCGTGATTTTGTGCGCGGCAAAACAGTTTTGTTGTGTGACGACATAAAAACAACCGGCGCAACGCTCAGAGAGTGCTGCAAAGCGCTTGAAAATGCAGGCGCTGAAAGGGTATACTGTATATGTATTGCAATCAGTGGAAATTCTCTGAGGTATTGATATTGACATATATATTTTCTTGGTTTACTATTAATTAAAGAATGTGAAAAAGGGGGGGAGCGCTATGCTTGGCATAAATATAGGCATTGACCTTGGCACAACGTCAATCATCATTTACGTTGAAGGCGAAGGTATTGTGCTTTCAGAACCGTCCGTTGTGGCTTATGACGTTGACACGGGCGACCTTATTGCGATGGGTGACTATGCAAAAAGCATGATTGAGCGCAACCCTGAAAGTATTGAAGTTATATGCCCGATGAAAGATGGTGTAATTTCAAACTTTGACGTTACAGAGCAGATTCTGCGCTATTATATACGCAAAATCTGCGGCAACCGTATTTTCAAGCCCAATATTATTGTAAGCATGCCCAGTACGGTCACAAACCTTGAGCAGCGCACAGTGCTTGACGTTGTTACTTCATCGGGTGCAGGCAAGGCTTGTATCATTGAAGAACCGCTGGCGGCGGCAATCGGCGCGGGTCTTGACGTCAACGCAAAAAGAGGCTGCCTTGTTGCTGATATCGGCGGCGGTACGGCGGATATTGCCGTAATCACCATGGGCAGTATTGCGGTGTCAAGCTCTGTTAAAATTGCAGGCAACGCCTTTGATGAAGCCATACAACGCTACTGTAAGCGTGAGAGAGACATTCTCATTGGTTTGCCCACTGCTGAAAAGCTCAAATGCACCGTCGGTTGCGCGCACATGCCCGGCGAGGAAATTGCGCTGAGTGTCAACGGGAAGCATTACCTGACGGGTATGCCCGTTACGTTTGAGCTCACAACAACCGAAATCTACCTTGCTTTGCGTGAGCAGGTTGAAGCAATAGGGGAGAGCATACGTGCCGTTATTGAGCAGACACCGCCCGAGCTTGTTGCGGATATTTTTGATTCCGGCATGCTCATCACGGGCGGCGGGGCAATGCTTCGCGGCTTGCCCAAGGCGCTGAGCGAAAAGCTCGGCATTAACGTACGCCTTGCACCCGACCCGATAAACTGTGTTGCCAAGGGCACGGGCTTCGCGCTCAGGAACATGCAGTTCCTCGAGGACAACGGCTATATCTTCCGCAACAGAGAGCAGATTACGGGGTATACGGAATAACGTTTAGGTTGATTTTAGGAGATTGCAAATGAGCCAAGTTGAGTATTGGAATCGATTTCCGCCTGAGAAAAAATTTACAACCCCGTTCAATTCGGACGTTTTTGAAAAGTATGTTTCATTTGATAAACTAATAGTTGACATTGGTTGTGGTTATGCACGTACTTTGGGAGAACTGCATAGCTTAGGTTACAGAAAGCTGATTGGTATTGATTTATCTGAAAATATGATAGAACGCGGCAAACGCAGTTTTCCTTTTCTTGATTTGCGAATTGCATCTACGTCTGTTTTGGAAGATAACAGTATTGACGCTGTTATTCTCTTTGGAGTTCTCACCTGCACACAAGATAATTCACAGCAAGAATTGCTTGTCTCCGAAATACTGAGAATTTTAGTTCCGGGCGGGATAGTTTATATCAATGACTTTTTGATAAATAAAGATATCAAATCTGTAATCAAATACTGCAGAGGAAAAAAGAGTTTTAAAAACTACGGCACATTCCAAACAACTGACGGTGGTATATTAAGGCATCATACCCAAAAGTATATATCGCGTTTGTTGTCACCGTTTGAAAAGCTTGAATATCAACGGCAGACATTCAAGACCATTAACGGCAATCTTTCAAATGCTTTTTATTTTATAGGAAGAAAACCCCAATAATAACACCCCGATATGCATTGAGTTAAAGCATATCGGGGTGTATATTATTTACTTTACATACCCGGCTGGGCGCCGCCGCCCATAAGTGTCTGCATAAGACCGCCGTTTTTCTTTTTCTTGGGTTTATACGCAGGCGGATTTTTGAGCTTTGCACGAAGCTTTCTGCCTGAAGGTTTGTTGTCAGCAAGGATGCGGTTAACTTCAATTACTGTGGGTGCCATTGCAGTGCTCATGTAGTCAACGCAGTTTGCAAGGAGCATTGTGTCGTTGTTGAGCTCACCGAGTACGGTAACTGCGATGATATCCTGAACCTCGTTGCTTCCGTCATCAAACATCTCGTTAAGAAGCGTAAAGAGCTTTTTCATAACTGCGGGATTGTTCTGCCTGATAGCCTCAATAATTGCAGGTGTGCCGAAATTGACGAAGAATTCTTCGCAAAGGAATTCACCGTAGGTGTCAATGTTTGCTTTAAACTCGGGACGAAGCTCGGGGAAAACAAGGCAGAGTCTGCTTGCAAAGGTTGTGGCATCGTATGAAACACCGCTTTTTGCCGCCGCTTTTGAAACTGTCTGGTAGCTGTTTTTGCCGCCTTTGGTGATTGCTTTTGCCTTTTCACCAAACTTTGCGGTGAGTGTTTCTGCAATGTCCTCGGCAACGAATTTGATGTCACCTGAGGTGCTCTCTTCTTCAATCAAAGAGGTGGAAAGCTTTTTATAGTCGCCCTCCTGAGCGGATTCATGCTCAACGTTTGTGCCGAAAACAGAGAGTTTTCCGTCGGCAAAATCAAACCTGAGAGTACCTTTTTCACCGCTGAAATATACGGTTGCACCGCCGTTTTCCTCGTTTGAGGAAAGCTGAGCGAAGCCGAGAGCTTTGAATGTGGGCTGAAGCTGAGTGAGAACTGTTTTGAAATTCTGGATAACCTGTGACATGTATATCTCCTTAAAACTTATTCTTCAAAGTTGTTTTCTGCTTGTTCTTCTTCATCGCGCAGATAGTCTTTACGTTTTCTGCTGTTGATGATGAGACCGACTGCGGTACCGATTGCGGCAAGACTGAACGGTGTTGCAACAGCAATCGGATTTTCTGTTATTGCGGCAAACGTTGCACCGATTCCGCCCTGTGTCTTTTCAGCAGGGTAGGTGGTGAAAAGTGACGAGGTAGAAGCATCGCTTGTTGTGAGCTGAGCTTGTGTTGTGCTCGGGAAGGTTGTGAAAACTGAACTGCTTGAGGCTGTTGTCTGGGTGTTGTATGTTGTGAGAACACCGTCACCATGAGTTGTGCTCATCATTTCGTTGATGCCGCTGAAAACTTCCTCAACCCTTTGCTGGGCAACGATGTTGTCTTCGGGCAGAGCTGAACTGATGAAGCCCTCAATTGTGCCTACGAGTGAGCCGTTGTCGTTTTCTGTCTGTGTGGTTGATTCTTCGGGAGATTTCCTTATAAGGTTGAATTTATACACAACAGTGTCGTTTTCGAATCCGCCGTCGTTATACGTAACCTTAAGCTCAACTGCCTGCGTGGAGTTTGCCTTGTTGAAATCCACACTTGCCGTGGCTCCGTGCTTGATGGGTGTGCCATTGAGTGTCATTGTGAGATAACTGAGGTCACCGTCAAGTTGTTCGCACAGTGAGAAGGGGGAGAACCACACCTTTTCGCAGGCATAATCGGTATAGATATTGTATGAGAAAATGTCGGAGTAGAATTCTTTTTCCAGCTCGAAATATCCGTTATTACATGTCTTTTCAAAAAGAGCCTGAGTTGTCTCATCGGCAGAATAGCTGATGCCCTTTTCGTCGAGCATTGTTTTAAGAATCAGCTTGTGTACCGCGTAGGTGTCAGCGTTGTTGACTGCCTCGTAGAGCTTCAGCGGATTCACCGTGATATCGTATTTGAGCTTGATGACCGATGCGCAGTATGCATAATCAACATATTCCTTCTGTGCGCCCGTGGCTTCGTTGAATGCAACGGTGGGTACCTGATAATCCTGTGCAGCGGCAACGGAGATTTTTGCCCAGTATTCTGCCTCAGCTTCGTCAGGGTTGGCACTTACGGGCAGGTCAGCGTCAGTAATGTAGCTTCTCATCACAAGCAGGCTGAGACCTGAGAGGGTGTTCACACCTGAAGGAAGGCTGATGCCGAGTGCCTGAGAAAGACAGATGACAATTGCGTGTTCAAGTGTAACGCCCTTGGGGATGGTGATGTTTTCGCCGTATACTGCATAGTACGCATTGTTTTTGAGACAGGCGTATATGATCGACATGTGCATGAGCTTGGTCTGCTCGGAATCCGCACCTGCGTTGCAGTCAATGCCGTATTCAACGAGGTAGTCATACATTGTGCCGGCGTCGTCTGTGAGACCGAGCGCGGTGAACGAATAGTAGAGCACCTGAATGAGCTGGTCAAAGCCGACGGTGACGGAGTTAGTGTCTAAGTCAAAAAGCACCATGTACTGTGATGCTTCGTGCACGAACTCATCGTATGTGAGGCTGTAGGGATAACTGTCAACAGGCTCAAGTTCGTCGGGCAGGATAGCAGAGGCATCACTTCTCACAATTACGGTGTCAAGCCATGCGTGGCTGTAATCGGGATTCTGTGAGCGTGTGTTACCCGGCAACACGGAAACCGTACCCGTATATGTAGTTATAACCGCACTGCCAACCGTGCTTGCGGTGCAGGCAATGACCGTAACAAGAAAAGCGAGAAGAAAAGCGAAAAACCTTTTTGCTTTCATTTTTACATTTCTCCTTTAAAGATACTGTATGTAAAGAACATATAATAACACATTATAAAACAAATATATAATACAACCTCAGCACAGTAAAGTCAACCTTGTAATTATTCTTTTATTGTAAATTTTTATAGATATATGTACTATATTCTTAATCATCGGCGTTATTGTATTTTGAATAAAGATGTGGTATAGTATCATCGGTTTGATATTTTCCGATGTCCGCAGCAAAAGTGTTGCAGGCACATTTAAGGAGTGATTCATTTTGGAAATTAACGAAATCAGAGCTCTTGAGCCGCTTTTCGGCGGATGGTACGTCATCGGCAAAATCGGCGAGGGTATGTATTCTAAGGTTTACAGACTGCGCCGTGAGGATATGAACGGTCAGGTTTCGTTTGCGGCACTCAAAACCCTGCACTTTCCGAGGTCAAGGGTAGACGTTGACGATGCTCTTTCCCTGCACTCGTTTGAGTCTGTGCAGGAGTATATAGATGCTTGCAAAAAAGCGGTTGTGGCGGAAGCTGAGCTTCTTGTGCATCTGAGTGCTACGCCGAATATGATGGCGGTGCACAACTATATGATACACGACGACATAACGGGCGAAGGTTTCACGCTGATGCTTTTGTGTGAGCAGCTTTTTCCGCTGAGTGAAGCAATCAATGCAGAAAATGCCGACGAGCAGACCGTCTGCCGCATGGGTGTTGACATCTGCCGCGCACTTGAAGGGCTTGAAGCCGCCGGCCACGCTCACGGTGCAATAAATCCCGAGAGCATCTTTGTGAATGCAAACGGCAGCTTCAAGCTGGGTGACTTTGAAATCTGCACCGCTCTTTCAAGCGGCGGACATCAGCGCGATACCTCGGGTTACATTGCACCTGAAAGCTACACGAGCCGTATGGCAAGCATCGGTGCGGATATTTACTCTCTCGGTATACTGATGTATAAGCTGATGAACCGCAACCGACTGCCGTTTTATCCGCCGTTCCCCGATCCGATATCTTTTGCAGACCGTGAAATTGCCTTTGAAAAACGTGTAAGGGGCGAAATGATGTTGCCGCCTGCAAATGCCGGCGAACAGTTTTCTCACGTTATACTCAAAGCGTGTGAGTTTTCTCCGCGCATGAGATATGAAAATCCGTCCGAAATGGCGAATGACCTGATTCTTGCGGCAGCAGGTAAACTTTTCCCTGAAATTGAGCCGCAGATGCCGCCGGTCGCGCCGCCTGTTGTTGAGGCATCGCCCGTTGCTGAGGAAGAATACACAACGGTAAAACCGCCGCTGCCCGTTGTTGATGACGCGGTGACGAGGGTTATTCCCACTGTTGTATATGAGCAGGAGATGCTGCCTGTTGAAGAGCCGGAACAGCACGTTGTTATTTCCGAAACACCCGAGGAAAAAGAGAAAAGGCAGAACAAGCTCGGCATCATAATCATCGCAGTGCTTTGCGCGCTTATTGTGCTTATCGGTTCATGGCTGGTGTGGCGTACGTTTGGCGGCAGAGGTAACGAGGAAGAGCCGACAACTCAGCAGACGGTAATGGTTGAAGTTCCCAATTTTGTCAACAATTATTATTCTGCAGTTGCTGCCGACCCGAATTACAAAGGTGTGTTTGTGTTTGAAGCAGAGTATGTGTTCAGCGAAACTGCAAACGATGTTATCCTCAAGCAGAATGTACTTCAGGGCACAAAGGCTGTTGCAGGCTCAACAATCAAGCTCACTGTCAGCAAGGGACCCGAAAAGATAATTGCAATTGACGTTGTGGGCAAGAGCTACAATGAAGCGTACGAGATGCTCAGGCAGCTTGGCTTCAGCGTTATAAGGAGCGATTTGCAAAACGACGGCACACATATTCAGGAAACGGTTGAAACCATGTCTGTTACCGTTGGTGAGCAATACGACAAAGGTACAGAGGTTGTGCTCACCGTATGGGGGGCTGCACCCACAACCACCGAGCCTACAACCGAGGAATCTACTGTTACAACCACTGAGCCAACAACTGTTGCAACAACTGCGCCCACAACCACCGAGCCGAGCACAAGACCTCCACTTACAACTGAGCCTAACACCAACGTGTTCAACGAAGAAGGGCTGAGATACGTAACCGTCAACCCCGTAATTTCATATTCTTCAGACGAGGGACTCATTACGGGCGTGAACGTGGTAATTGACGAATACATGGGTACTGCTCCCAAGGCAAACAAAAAGGCCGTCATCACGGAGTATTTCCACAGCGGTCAGGTGTCATACAGTGTTGATGCGGATGTTGTCTGCAGCGAGGCTGACGACGGGTCTTACATTATGTGCAGTGTGGACCTCACGGCTGAAGACTTCACTCATGACCCTGAGAACTTCTATTATGTGATAACCTTCCCTGCCGATGCAATTGTGACAGATACCTGTGCCAACAGAGCGTTCTCAGCATATATTGAATAAACGTAAAGCAACCGACGTGCAGTGAAGCTGAGCATCGGTTGCTTTTTTCTTTGTGCTTTTTCTACCGCGTTGAAAGCTACTTCAAGTCCGTGAAAACGCCGCGGTCTATATGTGGTACGAAAAATAACATCATGTGAAAATTGATAATAATAGGGGAGAAAATCGCTCCGTTTGAAGCGTAAAATAACAAATAGTACCACTGAAATCAGAACGCAAAATTTTTTTGAAAAAAATTGAATTTTTTTCAAAAAAGGGGTTGACAATCGCCTTAAGCTCTGCTATACTTCAGGAGCACTCGCGAGAGTGGCGGAATAGGCAGACGCGCACGTTTGAGGGGCGTGTGTTCATGACGTACGGGTTCAAGTCCCGTCTCTCGCACCAAAATCGGCAAGCTCAGGCTTGCCGATTTTCATTTATGTCCTGCGGACATAAATGAATGAAGTTGCCATACGGCAAATGAGGTGCCCTTACGGGCAATGAAATTCCTTATGAACACTTCCCACAATATTGTGAGTATTCATAACACAAGTGAATACTCACTTTTTTTATATTTCCTCACAGTGAAATTTAATATATAGCATGTTATATCGAGTGGATTTTGAGCATGCTCTTTTTATGCTGTGAGACAGTCACATCTGTCGGCGAACCCGACGGAGTGATTCTATTTAATTTTCATTAATAAACTCTACAAGCATTTTAATTGCTTTTTTCAGCTTAAATATTAATATTTTTTGAATTACCTATTGACAAGTGGTTAACATAGTGGTAGAATATCGGTGAGATTTAAGGTCGAGTTTATATTCGTGCCTTGAATCAATATACGAAAGGAGAAATTATCATGAACGAAGTATTCGGCAAGATCAGAGAGTTCCTTATTGCTCTTTTTGACAAGCTTGAGAAGCTCATCACTGACGCTTTCATCGGTCAGCACGATCAGGTTGTTAACCCCACAGATGGTGAAGTTACAACTGCTGACAACCTTTTCGACCCCATTGCTTAATTTACTTAACAGAAAAAATCTTTGAAAGGAGAACATAAAATGGAATTTCTTAACAAAATCCTTGGCGATGTAGAAATCAGCTCAATCACTGACATCATTGCTATGATCTTTGACATGATTAAGAAGGCTGTTCTTGAGCTCTTTGATGCAGAAACTGGTTACACCACAGAAGCTGAAGTAGAAGGCGAATAATTTTCTACTCCTAAATTTCTTAATTAAGAAATATACACACCCCTCATTCGAGGGGTGTGTGTTTTTGTATTCTGCAAATGAAAAGCTGAGGCATCTTTGTTCAATCAGCCTTTGTTGCTCTTAAAAAAATCAACAAGAATATCCAGCGCTTCGGTGTAACTTCCGAAGCCTTTTCCTTTTACGGTTGCAATGCACGCAGAGCGGATATACGACACCTTGCGGAATTCCTCGCGCGTGTCGGGGTCACTGAGGTGTACCTCTACCGTAGGCACGCCCGTTGCCTTCACCGCATCAAGCAAAGCAACGCTTGTGTGCGTGTACGCCGCGGGGTTGATGATGATGCCGTCAACGCGCTTGTATGCCCCCTGAATGGCATCAACCAGCGCGCCCTCATGGTTCGACTGAAAAAACTCAACCCCTGCACCGTGCTTTTTTGCCTCAGCTTCAATTGCTTCGCAAAGGTCGCTGAGCGTTGCCGTGCCGTAAATTTCGGGCTCTCTTATGCCGAGCATGTTGAGATTAGGTCCATTGATAACAAGTATTTTCATCATTCTTCCTCCCCGTTGAAAAGGCTGAGTATTTTCTGCGCCGTGTTTTGCACTGTGGTGTTGTTATAAACAACCTTGTCCCTGAAATACTCATAAAGCGCAATTCTCGTGTTATACATCTCCCTGAGGTCAGCGTTTTGCGAAAGGGGTCTGCCGTCACGTGCAAGCGAGTCAATGTCCCTTTCAATGTGGAAAACAATGCCGTTCTGCCTGAGTGAAGCACGGTTTTCTTCTCTTGTAACAATCCCGCCGCCCGTGACGATGATTTTGCCGCTTTGCATACCTGCCGAATGTGCAACCTCAGCTTCAATTCTGCGGAAAGTGTCCTCGCCGCCGTCTGCAAAGATTTCAGGTATCGGCTTACCTGCGACCTTGATAATCTCTGCATCAAGGTCAATCAACTCGCGCTTTGTCAGCTTTTGCAGCTCTTCGCCAACGGTGTTTTTGCCGCAGCCGGGCATACCGATGAGCACAATGTTATATTTCTCGCGGCGCAACGCGGTTACAATGCGGTGGATTTCACTGTCGTCAACTTCTCTGCCAAAGAAGAATTCGTCTGCTTTTTTAGCCTGAGCAACCAGCATCACAAGCCCGTCAATGTGCCTGATACCAAGCTCCTCAGCCTGCAGAAGCAACGCGGTTTTCATGGGGTTGTAAATTAAATCAAGCACGCCCTCGCACATAGGGAAGTCCCTTAGGTTAATTGGTGCAACCTGAACGTTGGGGTACATACCCACAGGTGTTGTGTTCACAATGATTTGTGCATCCTTGTGCTTTTCGAGGTTTGTATA
Source organism: Acutalibacteraceae bacterium (assembly GCA_045590055.1). Lineage (GTDB taxonomy): Bacteria > Bacillota > Clostridia > Oscillospirales > Acutalibacteraceae > UBA6857. The sequence goes on along the minus strand of JAZNQF010000040.1, from coordinate 20,538 downwards.
ATTGTCTTCGCCCGAGCGTGAAATTACCGTTACGCTTTTTGCGCCGTTGTTTTTTGCAACCGCCTGCGCCGTCAGCGATGAGCCGCCGCTGCCGAGAATGAGCACCTTTTTGCCCTCAAAGCTGATGCCTGCATATTCAGCCATGTAGCCGAGACCGTACGCATCGGTGTTGTATCCGTGAATCACACCGTCAGCCTTGCGCACAACCGTGTTCACGCATCCGATTTCGCGCGCAAGAGGGGAGAGTACGTCACAGCATTTGAGCGCATCCTTTTTGTACGGAATGGTGACGTTGATTCCACCGAGGTTTTGTTGCTTGATGAAAGCTTCAACCTCATCAGGCTCAAGCTCAAAAAGACGGTACTTTTCATTGCCGAGCATTTTGTGTATCGGCACGGAATAGCTGTGCTTCAGCGTTCTGCCGATTAAGCCGTAGATTCTGTTATCCATTTTTATATCTCCGAATAGCAACCTGTGAAACGCAGTTCATCGCAGCTTCGTTCCATGTCGTCAAGCATACCGAGTACGCCTTTTTCAAGTACCGATGCCTCGAATTCAACAAAGAACATGAACTCAAAGCTTCTGCCCACCACGGGGTAGCTTTCAAGCTTCGTCATGTTAAGCCCGAGCGCAGAAAGCTTTGAAAGAATTTCAAAAAGTGAACCGGGTTTATTTTCACATGTAAAAATGAGGCTGATGCGGTTTGCTCCTGCATAAATCTTTGCCTCTTTTGTTATGCAGATGAAACGGGTGTAATTGTTTTCACTGTTCTGTATGCGGTCATTGAGTGTCTCCAGGCCGTAAATTTCCTTGCAGTCGTGCGATGCAATTGCGGCAACGCCGTGGTTTTCAGCCGCTTTTTTTGCGGCAACCGCTGTGTTTTCGCACGGCTTGATGTCAACGTTTTTGAGCGTTGAGAGGAAAGCACTGCACTGACCCAGCGCCTGCTCATGTGAGCAGATTTCTTTTATATCGCTGAGTTTTGTGCCTTTTGCGGCAAGCAGCTCGTGACGTATGCAGATTCTTGTGCTTCTCACAACTGAAACGTCGTACTGCCTGAGCAGTTCAAAAACTGCCCTTACAGAGCCGTTTGAGCTGTTTTCAATAGGCAGAATACCAAACTCGCAAATTCCGCTTTCAACCGCCTGAGCCACCGCTTCAAACGTGCTGAAAAACATTATGTTGCCCTGAGGAAAGAGCCTTTCGCATGCGGCTTGTGAGTTTGCACCCTCAATGCCCTGGCATGCAATGGTTGCACGTCTGGGAAACACGGCTTCGCCTGCCTGCAAGGCTTTTTCAACCTGCGCGTGCACCTTTGTGCCGCCTTGATTAAGCTCGTTTTGTCTCGCCTTGGAAAGCTCAAACAACGTTGAAAAAAAGCGGTGTACGTAGTTTGCGTATTCGCCTGCATTTTCGGTTACGTTGCTGAGAATCTCGCGTTCTCTTTTTTTGTCCGTCACGGGCAGAGAGTTTTCTCTTTTATATTCGGCAATTTTTTGCGAAAGCTCCATGCGCTTGATGAAAAGATTGAGCATATCCGAGTTCGTTTTATCAATTTCCTTGCGGAGTTCATTTATATCCATGCCATTAACCTCTTTTACAAAAGATTATATTCACTCATTAAATCGAGCACAACGCATGCGGCGGCGGCTTCAACCACGGGTACGGCGCGGTGAGCAATGCAGGGGTCGTGCCTGCCTTTGATGCTGAGTTGTGCGTTTTCCATATTAACAAGACTTACTGTGTTTTGCGTTTTTGAAATTGACGGAGTCGGCTTGACTGCCGCGCGGAAGACCACGGGCATGCCGTTTGTGATTCCTCCCTGAATACCGCCGCTGTTGTTTGTGGCGGTCGTTATCTTGCCGTCTGCCACAGTGAAAGCGTCGTTGCATTCACTGCCTCGCATCTGTGCGGATGCAAAGCCTGCGCCGAATTCAACACCCTTGATTGCGGGTATGCCGAAAATCACTTTTGCAAGGCGGTTTTCAATGCCGTCAAACATCGGGTCGCCCAAACCTGCGGGCAGACCGATGATTGCACATTCAACGGTGCCGCCAACAGAGTCGCCGTCTTGTGCCGCGGCAAGAATGAGTGCTTGCATTTTCTCTGCACAGCCGTCGTCAATGACGGGGAAATCCTTTTGAGCAACACAATCAAAAAGCTCCTTTTCGGGCATCAAGGGGAAACTTGCATCGTTGATACCGCCAACGGATGCAAGGTGTGCACCAACGTATATGCCGCGCCTTTCAAGTATCTGCTTGGCAATACCGCCTATGATGCAAAGCGGTGCGGTGAGTCTGCCTGAAAAATGTCCGCCGCCGCGCATGTCGGCATTGCCGCTGTAGCGCACGTATGCGGTGTAATCTGCGTGTGAGGGACGCACCGTGTCGGTTAGGTTTGCATAGTCACCCGAGCGTGTGTCTGTGTTTTCAATTATGGCGCAAAGGGGGGAGCCGCATGTTACTCCGTTAACAATTCCCGAAAGGAAAACAGGTTCATCCGCTTCCTTCCTTGCGGTTGAAAGAGGATTTTTGCCGGGCTTTCTTCTGCTGAGGAAGGCGTTGAGTTTATCCATGTCAACCGTTTCGCCGGCAGGCATACCCTGCGCAAGCACACCGATTGCCTTGCCGTGTGATTCACCGAAAATGCTGATTCTGATTTTTTCTCCGAATTCAGATGACATTTGCCTTGCCTCCAAGCTTGTTATAATCTTCAAAAAAGTCGGGGTACGATTTGTTTACGGCCTGTGCACCTGTGATTGTAACATCACCTTTGCACAAAAACGCTGCAATTGCCGCCGCCATAACAATGCGGTGGTCGTTTGCGCCGTCAACCGTACCGCCCGTGAGTGTCTTACCCTCAATTGTGAGACCGTCAGCGGTTTCTTCACACACACCACCGAGGGAGTTGAGCATGGCGCAGGTTGTTTTAAGCCGGTCGCTTTCCTTGAGTCTCAGCCTTTCACCGTTTACAAAGCGCGTCTGCCCTTGAGCAAAAGCGGCAACAACCGCGAGTATAGGCAAAAGGTCGGGCGTTTCGCTGATATCTATAACACAACCGTGCAAACTGCACTTTTGCGGTATGATTTCATCACCGCGGATTTCAAATTCAGCGCCCATTTTTTTCAGGTGGGAGATGATGTTTTTATCCCCCTGAACTGAAGCTGTGTTCAGCCCCGTAACGCTTATTCCGCCGCAGAGCGTGCCGAGGGCAATAAAAAACGCGGCGTTTGACCAGTCACCCTCAACCGTTAAGCTTTCGGGGGAGATGTATCTGCAATCTTTTTCTATAATATATGAGTTTGCATTTTTTTGCGCCTTAACGCCGAACATGCTGAGCGCATCAAGTGTAATGTCAACGTAAGCGGAAGATTCAAGCCGTGTTGTAATTGTAATACGGCTTGATTGTTCAAGCAATGGCAGTGCGAGCAGAAGCCCGGTTATGTACTGCGAACTGATGTTGCCGGGCAGAGTGAAATCACCGCCGCACATATTGCCGCTTGTGCTGAACGGCAGTTTTTTACTGCTGAAGGAAACGCCGTGCTTTTCCATCTCGTCAACAAGTTGTGTCATCGGGCGAAGCGGAAGTCTGCCGTGACCGTCAAAGTCAGCCTTGCCACACAAGGCGCAGACCACGGGAAGCATAAAACGTAATGTTGAACCGCTTTCACCGCAGTCGAGGGTGGGGGAGAGTGTGTATTTTTCAGGCGGTATAACCGTGAAGCAGTTGCCTTCGCGTTGAATTTCAACACCGATTGCCTTGAGGCATCCCATCGTTGCCTCAATATCCTCACTGAGTGAATCAATAATCAGCCGTGTCGGCTTTTTGCAAAGTGCCGCGCATATAAGCAGGCGGTGTGCCTGAGATTTTGATGGTATTGCTTTTATGCTGCCGCTCGGTTTGGAGGGCACAGTGATGATATCCATAAGCTCACCGCCTTAATAATCAGTTGATTCCTTGTGAAAAAATGTGTGTCAGTTCGTCTGTAGGCACGTCTTTGAATTCAAATTTACCGATGCTTCGCGGCACAACAAGTGAAATGCTGTTGCCGTGCTTTTTCTTGTCAGACAGAGCAATTTCTGCAATTGTTTGCGCGTCAAGCTCTGTTTCTGTGGGCAGGTTGTGCTTTTTGAAAACAGCCTCAAGCCTTTTTATAAAACTGCCGTCAACGCCCCACAGCTCAGCCGCCGCACGGGCGATTATCATTGTACCTACGGCAACCGCTTGCCCGTGAAGCATCGTATAGTCCGAAGCTTTTTCAATGCCGTGTGCGGCAGTATGCCCGAGGTTGAGCGCTTTGCGTATTCCGCTTTCTTTTTCGTCAGCTTCAACAATGCTTCCTTTGTACTTAACGCAAAGTGCAATTATCTGCGCGAGGATATCCTCGTCAATTTCATTTTCAAACAGATTGAAAAGCTCGTCACCGCTGAGTATACCCGTTTTTATTGCCTCGGACATTCCGCAGGCAAAATTGTCGCTGTCAAGTGTTTTCAGGCAATCCGTGTCACAGATGACCGCCTTGGGTTGAAGGAAAACGCCTGCCAGATTTTTGCCTGCTTTGAGGTCAACTGCGGTTTTGCCGCCCACGGATGAATCAACCGCCGCAAGCAAGGTTGTGGGTATCTGCACGCAGCTTATGCCTCTCATATAGCAACCTGCCGCAAAGCCTGCAAGGTCACCTGTTACACCGCCGCCGAGGGCGACGATGCAATCTTTTCTGTCAAGCGAACACTCAGCGCAGTGTTCAAGTATATCCGCAAGAGTGGAGAAATTCTTTGACTTTTCACCTGCAGGGAAAACGAAGCTGAACACCTCAAAGCCTGCGTCTGCGAGACTTTTTTCAGCACGGTCAAGATACAGCTTTTGTACGTTTGAATCGGTAACGATGAGCACTCGCGAAGACGTAACAATGCCTTTTACAATTTCACCGCAACTGTCAAGCAGACCTTTACCGATGTGTACAAAGTATCCGTCACCGACATTGACGTGGATTCTTTGCATATAATAACCTCTTTATATTGTTTTTATCATGTCATGAAGGGCAAACATTTTTTTTGAGAGAATGTCGAAATCAGCAGGCTTGAGTGACTGCGGACCGTCGCACAGTGCTTTTTCGGGGTTGTTGTGTACTTCAATTATAAGTCCGTCTGCGCCTGCAGCAACGGAGGAGATTGCAAGGGGAGAGACAAGGTCGCATCTGCCTGTTGCGTGGCTGGGGTCAATTATAACGGGCAGGTGAGAGAGCTTTTTGAGCACGGGAATTGCGGCAACATCGAGGGTGTTTCGGGTATAGGTTTCAAATGTTCTTATGCCGCGCTCGCAAAGAATAACGTTTTCATTGCCGCCTGCCATGATGTATTCTGCACTCATGAGCCATTCTTCGTATGTTGATGAAAGACCGCGCTTGAGGAGTACGGGTTTATCCTGCTCACCGAGGAGCTTGAGGAGTGCGAAGTTTTGCATGTTGCGTGCACCGACCTGAATTACGTCAACGTCGTCAAACAGCTCAAGCTGAGAAATATCCATAAGCTCTGTTACTGTGGGAAGGCCTGTTTCCTTTTTTGCGGCAGACAGAAGGCGAAGTCCCTCTGCGCCGAGACCCTGGAATGAATAGGGTGAGGTGCGGGGCTTGAATACGCCACCTCTGAGCAAGGTGGCGCCTGAAGCTTTGACAGCCTTTGCAACCTCAATCATCTGATCCTCAGTTTCAACCGAGCACGGGCCTGCAATAACAGTGAGGTTTCCTCCGCCGATTTGTGTGTTGCCAACCTTGATTACGGTGTCGTCTGTGTGGAATTTTCTGTTTGCATTTTTGTAAGGTTCCTGAACACGTGTAACTCTTTCAACAATGTCAAGTGCATTGATAAGATCAATGTCAAGCTTGGAGGTGTCACCGATGAGACCGAGAATGGTGGTTGTTGCACCAACGGTTTCATGTACGTGTATGTTTTCCTCTTTCAGCCAGCTTATGAGGCGGTCGAGTTGTTCTTTCTGCGGATTTTTCTTTAATACTACTACCATTGTTTTATCTCCTTAATATAAATTGTATATTTGGGGCTTTCTGTGATACCGGCCGTGAATCGCAGAAAACTGAAAAAACCACAGTCGGTTGACTGTGGTTTTATATGCTTGAAAATATGTTCAGCACATTAAACTGCATCAGCCACACCGAAAAAAGCCTTGCTAAAAAAGAAAGCAAAGCTAAAAAAGCGGTATGAAGTTGCACTGTTTATGCGTGCTGAATTCATCATCGAGAGTTCCTCTTAAAGTTTATTTTTGCACAGTTTATCACAAAAAAGCGCAAAAGTAAAGTGATAGCATGACAAAATTAAGGGCTGCTTTCACATTATTTATGGGCAGATTGCATAATAAAACGCGAAGCCTTGTTGACTTCGCGTTTTGAATTAATATGCATCAAATATTAATCTTCGCTCTCCCAGTTGTGCCATACGCCCTGAACATCGTCGTTTTCTTCAATCATTTCAAGCAGACGGTTCATGCACTTGAGGTCTTCCTCGTCGGTGAGCTTTGTGTATGTGTCGGGAATGTACTCAACCTCTGCGGAGAGGAATTTGTAGCCCTTGGCTTCGAGTGCGGCACTGACAACAAACAACTCGTTGGGTGAGGTGCGCACTTCAAATACGTCGCCGTCTTCGCTGATGAAGTCGACTGCGCCTGCTTCGAGTGAATCGTCCATGAGCTTTTCTTCATCAACGTCTTCTGCTTCAATGGCGATAACGCCGTATCTCTGGAACATGAAGGAAACGCAGCCGCTCTGGCCGAGGTTGCCGTGGTTCTTGTCGAAGTAGTGGCGCATTTCACCTGCGGTACGGTTGCGATTGTCGGTCAAGGTTTCAACAATAACAGCAACGCCTGACGGACCGTAGCCTTCGTATACGATTTCTTCATAGTGAGCAGAGGAGCTTTCGCCCGATGCTTTTTTGATGATTCTTTCGATGTTGTCGTTGGGTACGTTGTTTGCCTTGGCTTTTGCAATAACTTCCTTCAGCTTTGAGTTTGCTGAGGGGTCTGCACTGCCGCCTTCACGCACTGCGATTGCAATTTCTCTGCCGATTTTTGTGAAAATCTTTGCTCTCGCGTTATCTGTCTTTTCTTTCTTGCGTTTGATTGTGCTCCATTTGGAATGTCCTGACATTGTATTACTCCGTTCTTTCGGGCAATCCCGCCCGTTGATTTTTGTTGTTTAAATTACCATGTTGCAGGTTTCTGGCTGTATGTGTAGATTCTGACGTTGCAGTTGTAACGGTCGAAGTATTTGTAGCTGTTATCAATAAACTGAATTGACATGTAAACGGTTTCGTTTGTGCACGTCCATTCTGCACGACCGCCCTTGAGCTCATAGTTTTCTTCAACGTCCTCGATACCCGTATTGTTGTAGAAAACAAAGCCGTCTTTTTTGAGCTTGCCGATGTATTTTGTGAAGTCTTCATAGTCGGTGTCTGTAACAGAGACAGTGACGGCATCGCCTTCGGTTGCATAGCTGATGTTACCCGCGGTGTATTTGGGTATACCCTTGAGCCACTGCTCGGCAGGCCATGAATAATTCACTGTTGTATCGGTTGCCGAAGAGCCGCTGTTACCGCATGCAAAAAGCGGAATTGCCATGGCGAGTATCAGAATCGGTACGATAAGCTTTTTCATGATTCTTCCTCCTCTCAAAAAACATACATACAAAGATATGATATCATTGTAAACTATGTTTGTCAAATTAATTTTGTGTCAGATGTTGATTAATTTGTTAAATTGAAATATAATAGCCCCATAATCATAATGGAAAGAGATGTTTAAAAGGTGAAAACAGTAAAAAAGTATCTCAAACGTTATTTTGTTGATGCAATGAGTGCCATGGCGTTAGGTTTGTTTGCTTCACTCATTGTCGGTCTCATCATCAGCCAGATTTCAAAAATCAGCTTCCTTTCTTTTCTTGCAGATTACACCTCTGTGCTTTCCGCTTCGTCTCCCGTAGTCGGCGGTGCAATCGGCTGTGCTGTTGCATGGGGTCTTAAACACAAACCGCTGGTTATTTTTTCATGCGTTGCAGTCGGTGCATACGGATACGCGGCAGGCGGTCCTGCAGGTGCATTTATTGCAACAGTTGTTGCCGCTGAGCTCACAGGGCTTATTGCAGGCAAAACCAAAATCGACATTGTTGTAACACCGATTGTTGCAATCATCAGTGGCGGACTTGTCAGCTCATTTGTCGGCCCGTGGGTGTCAAAGCTTATGAACGGTGTCGGTGCTCTCATAATGAATGCAACCGAAATGCATCCCTTCCCCATGGGTATCATCGTTTCCGTTGTTGTCGGTCTCGCTCTCACCGCACCAATCAGCTCTGCGGCGCTTTGCATTATGCTCGGACTTGACGGCCTTGCGGCAGGTGCGGCGGCTGTCGGTTGTTGCGCTCAGATGGTCGGCTTTGCTGTTACAAGCTTTGAAGCTAACGGCTTCGGCGGCCTTGTATCCCAGGGCCTCGGCACAAGTATGCTGCAGTTTGGCAACATCATGCGCCGTCCGCAAATTTTGCTTGCACCAACTCTCGCAGGTGCTGTCCTCGGTCCGATTTCAACGTGTCTGCTTAAAATGACAAACACCCCTGAGGGTGCTGGTATGGGCACAAGCGGTCTTGTCGGTCAGTTCGGTGCATTCTCTGCAATGAACGCAGATAAAGGCGCTCTGCTCACCGTTGTCCAGATTCTTCTCATGCATTTTGTTGCGCCTGCGCTTTTGTCCTTCCTATTCCATCTTCTGTTCAAAAAAATCGGTCTTGTTAAGGACGAATATCTCAGACTTGAAGCAATTGCAGGCGAAAAGAAGCCTCGCAGAAAAAGACGCAAAGCGTAATTAATAAAGACATCCGCACATCAAATTACCCCGAAAGGAAACCGCAGAATGAACGTTTACGATTTTGACGAAACTATCTATGCAGGCGAAAGCTGCATAGATTTCGCGCTGTTTTTCTTTAAAAAGTACCCCAAGCTTGCCGTCAATTTTCCCGAGATAATCAAAACCTATCTGCTTTACAAGCAGCAGAAAATCAGCTTTGATTATTTCCTTGAAAAGTATGCATCAAAGTTTGAGGATTACGTAAGAGAAGAAGGCATCAATTTTGCCGATTTCACCGAAGAATTTTGGAGTGAAAAAAGGCTTAGAAAAATCCGCCCGTTTTATTATCAGGTCAGGCAGCCCGATGACGTGGTTGTTACTGCTTCACCCGAATTTCTCGTAAAGAAAATCTGCGACGAGCTCGGCATCAAAACCATCGTCGGCACAGAGTTTGACACCGAAACAGGCAGGGTCGGCAGACCGTGCTTCAGGGAGAGCAAAATCGAAGCCTTCCGCAGAGTCTGCCCCGACGGAGTTATTGATGATTTTTACACTGACTCTATGAACGACCGTTTCCTTATGCCTTATGCCAAAAGAGTGTTTCTTGTCAAAGGCAACAAAATCAAGCAGATCAAATGATTCAGCGCATAGATAAAATAATTGCTTCTCAGGGAGAATACAGCCGAAGCGAAATCAAAAAGCTCATACGTTCGGGTGCAGTGAAAATCGACGGCAGGGTATTGACCTCAGCAGACGAAAAGGTTGATGCAGATAACTGCGAAATTACCGTATGCGGCAAAAGCCTCAACTATAAGCAGTATATCTATATCATGCTCAACAAGCCGCAGGGGGTTGTGAGTGCAACCAACGACACAAAGCAGAAAACAGTTATCGACCTTGTGCCTCCGCAGTTTAAAAGGCAGAATCTTTTTCCTGCAGGCAGGCTCGATGCGGATACAACAGGTTTTGTACTCATTACCGACGACGGGGATTTTGCGCACAAACTGCTTGCGCCAAGAAGCCACGTTGACAAAATATATCACGCGGTGCTTTCCTATCCGCTTGATGAACATACCGTGCGAGCATTCAAAAACGGCGCTTTGCTTAAAGACGGTACGGAGTGTATGAGTGCTGCTGTGTCTGCTTTGAGTGAGGACGGTAAAACCGTTGAGGTTATTCTGCACGAGGGAAAATATCATCAGGTCAAGCGTATGTTTGCCTCCTGCTCAAACCACGTGGAACAGCTCAGGCGAGTCAACATCGGCGGCGTTGAGCTTGACGCTTCGCTTGGCGAGGGTGACTGCCGCGAGCTGACAGACAGGGAGAGAGAGCAGCTCTTTGCCGCCTGCGGATATAAAAAATGAATATACGGCTCTGAACGGCTACCTTTATTCGGCTTGTTCGGAGTCGTTTTTTGTGTGTAAATATTAACCTGAGGTGTTGTGAATTTGCATAAATATCCGCGGCGTTAGTTTCTATTTCAAGCACTTTTGCAGAAAGTTGAAAACACTCGACAAAAAATGCGACATTTTCTTGAAAACACCAAAAAACTGTGATAAACTCATGTAATTAAAAGGTATAGTTTATGGGGGATAACACATTGAGTCGACTTCCATTAACTTAGAAGGAGGAGAGAGCTTTGTCTGCGTTCACAATAGTTTGCGGTCACTACGGCTGCGGCAAAACAAACCTGACATTGAATCTTGCTCTTTCTGCCGCTTCAAAGGGCGAGAAGGTCAGGGTTGTTGACCTTGACATTGTTAATCCCTACTTCCGCTCCACCGACTATGCCGCAGAGCTTGAAAAGAGAGGTGTGCATGTTATTTCACCGTCACTTGCAGGCTCAACGCTTGATTCTCCCTCATTAAGCGCGGAAATTTTTTCCACCTTCGCTTTTGACGGCACGGTGTTTTTCGATGTCGGCGGCGATGATGCGGGTGCAACCTCATTGGGCAGGTTTGCAAAAAGAATCAAAGAGCTTGACGACGTGAAGATTCTCTACGTTATCAACCGCTTCCGCCCCGATATCTCAACCCCTGAGGGTGCTGAGCGAATCCTACGCGAGATTGAAGCGGTCAGCAAGCTTAAAATAACTGCTCTTGTCAACAACTCGCACTTGTGCTCACTCACAACAGCTCGGGATGTTTATGCCGGCTATGAGTATGCACAGAGCGTTGCAAAGCATTGCGGGCTTCCGCTTGCATTTACTGCAGTGCCCGAGCACCTTGTTGCTGAGGTTGAAGGAAGAGTGCCTGACGTTCAGGCGGTTGAAATAATCGTCAAGCCTCCGTTTGACGAAGCATAAAAAGTTTATCCATTCTGAAAGGACTGATAATAGATGGCAAAGGTTACAATTGACAAAAACGTATGTAAGGGCTGTGAGCTTTGCGTTAAAGCTTGTCCCAAAGACGTTCTCGCTCTTTCCGAAACGGAGCTCAACGCAAAAGGTTTCCACCCCTGCACAGTTAAAAACGAGAGTGCATGTATTGGTTGCGCAAGCTGCTACTTAATGTGCCCTGACTGTGCAATTACCGTTGAAAGATAAGAAAAGGAGGACGGTTACAATGAGTGAAAAAGTACTTATGAAAGGTAACGAAGCTCTTGCTGAGGCTGCAATCTGCGCAGGCTGCCGCAATTTCTTCGGTTACCCCATCACACCTCAGACTGAGGTTGCCGCATATATGGCAAAAAGAATGCCCAAAGTCGGCGGAACATATCTTCAGGCAGAATCCGAAATTGCCGCAATCAACATGGTTCAGGGTGCGGCTGCAGCAGGTGTCAGAGCAATGACGTCTTCTTCATCACCCGGTATCTCACTTAAGCTTGAAGGCATTTCATATATGTGCGGATCCGACCTGCCTGCCCTCATCATCAACGTACAGCGCGGCGGTCCCGGCCTCGGCGGAATTCAGCCTTCACAGTCTGACTATAACCTCGCAACAAAGGCTCCCGGTCACGGCGACCTTCACGTGCTTGTTTATGCTCCCAGCTCCGTGCAGGAAATGGTTGACCTTGTCGGTCTTGCTTTTGATAAGGCAGACGAATACCGTATGCCCGCAATGCTTCTTGCAGACGGCCTTCTCGGTCAGATGATGGAGCCCGTTCAGCTTCCTGAAAAGCAGCTCAGCCCCGAAGACCTGCCCGAAAAGGATTGGGCGGCTCAGGGTCATGGCGGCAAACGTAAGCACAACATTGTCAACTCACTTTACCTCAAGCCGCAGGAGCTTGAAGATATGGTTAAAGCACGCTATGAGCGTTATGCCGTAATCGAAGAAAAAGAGACAATGTGCGAAAAATACATGACCGAAGATGCAGAATTCATCATTGTTGCCTTCGGCGCATGCGCAAGAATTGCAAAGTCAGCAATCAACATTGCACGTAAAAAGGGCATCAAGGTTGGTCTTGTCCGCCCCATCACACTCTGGCCCTTCCCCAAAAAAGAGCTCATGGAAGCTTCTGCAAACGCAAAGGCACTCCTCAGTGTTGAAATGAGCATGGGTCAGATGGTTGACGATATCCGTCTTGCAACCGAATGCAAGAAACCCGTTGAATTTTTCGGCCATACGGGCGGCATCATTCCCACCCCGGCTGAAATTGTTGAAAAACTTGAAAAGATGAAGGAGGAAATCAAATAATGGCTGTTTACAAAAAACCTGCTTCACTCACAGATGTGCCGTTGCATTATTGCCCCGGTTGCCCTCACGGCATCATTCACCGTCTTGTTGCCGAGTGCATTGATGAGCTCGGTATTCAGGGCAAAACAGTTGGTATTGCACCCGTAGGCTGTGCAGTTATGGCTTACGATTACTTCAACTGCGACTTTATTCAGGCTCCCCACGGCAGAGCTCCTGCAGTTGCAACGGGCGTTAAGCGCTCCCGTCCCGACCGCATCGTTTTCTCCTATCAGGGCGACGGCGACCTTGCCGCAATCGGTACTGCAGAAACAGTACACTCCGCCACAAGAGGCGAAAACATCACCGTTATTTTCGTCAACAACGCAATTTACGGCATGACCGGCGGTCAGATGGCTCCCACCTCACTGCCCGGCCAGATTACACAGACCACACCTTACGGTCGTGATGTCAATGTTGCAGGCTATCCCATCAGAGTTTGCGAAATGCTTTCAACCCTTGACGGCGTTACCTATGCAGAGCGTGTTGCGGTTGACTGTGTTAAAAACGTTATGAAGGCAAAAAAGGCCATCAAAAAGGCTTTCCAGAATCAGATTGACGGCAAAGGCTTCTCAATCGTTGAGGTTGTTTCAGCCTGCCCCACAAACTGGGGTCTTGAGCCCAACGCCGCACTTAATTGGGTACGCGAAAACATGCTTCCCTATTATCCTCTCGGCGTATATAAAGACAAGGAGGCAACAAGCAATGAATGAGATTAATGCTCTTTTTGCAGGCTTCGGCGGTCAGGGTATTCAGTTTATGAGCAAAATCCTCGCTTATGCGGGTCTCTATGCTGACAGACAGGTTTCATGGATGCCTTCATACGGCCCTGAAATGCGCGGCGGCACATGCAACTGCGGTGTTTGCATCAGTGATGAAGCTATCTGCTCACCCCTTGTTACAACTCCCAATGTTTTTGTTGCCATGAACAAGCCCTCTTTTGAAAAGTTCATTGACACCGTTGAAGAAGGCGGCGTTGTTATCATTGACTCAACCCTTATTGACAACAAGGTTGAGCGCACAGATGTTGAAACCTACTACGTGCCCGCAACTGCACTTGCAGACGAAAACGGCATGAAAGGTCTTGCCAACATGATCATCATGGGTAAGATGATGGCTGTTACCGGCTGCTTTACACTTGAAGATATGGAAAGAACTTTTGCAAAGATTATCCCTGCAAAGAAGGCTCACCTTATCGAAAAGAATATGCAGGCTGTTAAGCTTGGTGCATCACTTTAATAAAACCAGCACACCGCCGCGGTTAATCCACGGCGGTATTTTTAAATGAAAGCGGTGAATTTATGGCACAGATTAAAAAAATATTTTTAGGTATATTGGCGGTTGTGCTCGTTGTTGTTGCATGCGTATGGATGTTTAACCCGAACCTTGAACATATTGAGGACACCAACGGCGCAGAGAATTACAGCCTGCAGCAAATCACGGATGAGAACATAATCAATATGGATGTCGGTGCTTTGAATTTCAAAAAAGCAACAACGCTTCTTTCTGATATGCCGACTTATTCATCAGATAAATTCACGGGAGTTGCCGAGATTTTTGTTGAGAATATGGTTGCAAACCGATATGATATAACTGTTTATAACACCGTTGTAAATTCGGGTAACTTTAAAATTGCACTTGTATATAACGATGAAATCGTACATGAGTTCAAACTCAATGAGCTTATGCAGACCTACACGCTCAAAAATGTGAAGGGCACCGTTTCCTTACGTATTGCAGGCGAGAGTGCCGATTTCAAGTTCAGCTATGATGTAATCTAAAAGCGAACAATCGTTGTCAGGGATGTCGATAAAATCATCGGAACAACGTTACTGCGTTTTTTAATTTCGAAATAGTAATATTAATTTTCATGTGCATAAAAAATCGTGCAAGGCGTTGAGCTTTGTACGATTTTTTGTTTTATTTGACTTTTTTATTTATAAGCACCTTTTTGTTTGAATTGAGCACAAAGAAAGAATAAGCCCGTATCTTTTTGGCATAAGTTTATGTTTGTTGCAAGCAACTGCAATATTGTTTTTATATGACTGAATTTGTTAAATTAAGGTAAATTATCACAAAATATATCGACAATGTTATTTTAATATGTTAATATAATATATAATTGTTTGTATCGCAACAGTATTATACAAAGAAAGAGGGGGTTGCCGGATGGCAAACTGTCCGAAATGTAACCACAAGCTGAAGCTAACCGATTGGCGACAAATCTGCCCGTATTGCGGAGCGAACATCATCTTGTATGACCAACAGGAAAGGCTGATGAAGGAAGCTGATAAAGCCGAGGTGGAGCATTATCATTTTCAAAAGAAAATAGATCGTCTCAAAGCCTCGTTCGCAGGCTCAAAATTTGCGGTAATACGTATTTTTGCCTGCCTGCTGCCAATTGTTGCTCTGCTTATTCCTTTTGCAGACCTTACTTTGTCATCACCCTTGGGTGAATTCAGCGGCAAGGTCGGTCTCATCAACATTTACACCGCCGTGGCAGAAAGCACCTTCGATTTCGGCGCGCTTTTTGAGCTGATTTCTCAGCCTGAAAGCAAAACCGCCGCATTGCTTTTGCTTGTTTCAATTGCTATGCTGCTTCTTGTGGTTGTAACTGCGCTTGTGCATCTCATTTTGCTCACGCTTTCGTGTTCACCAAAAGGCAAGGTGCGCAACTATACGATCTGCTCATTGATGCTCGTTTTCACCGTTGCAGCAATTGTGTGCTTTTCACTTTTGCCTGAAAACAGCTTCTGCACGGGCTCTGTTTCAATCGGAGCATACGTTGAGATTCTTGCAGTTGTACTTTGCTTTGTTTCTGAATACCTTGCATTCAGATTTGCAAAGGAAATCGTACACAAGCAGTGCTATGTCGGAGGAATACCGGCTGAGGAATACTTCAAAATGCTTGAAGACGGTGTGCCGCACGAAGAAATCCGCGCAGAAATGTACAAACGCCTGAAGGCCATTCAGCTTGAGCAGGAAGCGGCACTTGAAAAGGGGGCATCAGGTATATGAGAAAAATGATTATATCAACGGGAGGTGTACGGTGTGAGTGATATAAACGAAAACAACGTTGTTGTGGCTGAGCCCGCACGCGAAGTGTGCTACGATTCTGAGTCTGCTTATATGAACAGACTTTTCTGCTCAACCAAGGAGCGTGTTACTTACATAGCCAAAATGACTGTTGCCGGCATGTCTATCGGTAAGTACGACACAGGTACGGACATTTTCTTTACGGACATTCTCCACATCAGCCTGCTTGACCGCGCAAAAGCAAACGTCGGTCTTGTGGCGTACGACCTTATCAACGACCCGTTGTCAGCGATGATTATTGACAACATGCGCTCGCGTTGGGGCAAGTTCAAGCCGTTTTTGTTCTTGTCTGCCGTGCCGAGCTTTGCGGTCGGCTTCATCAACTGCATTCTGCCCATGCTCTGCATTGCCCTGGGTTTCGGTGAGGCAAAAAGACTGTGGGTATATATGGCTCTTTCATATATTACTGAAACCATCAACGCATTTTTCGGCGGTGGCGGATATATCGACAACGTCTTTACTCCCAACCCGAACGAAAGAACAAGCCTGTTGACTGCCTCAAAACTTGTGGCGGATCTGATTAAAAAGCTACCCGAACAGATATGTACGGTAATTTTCGATATGGTCGGCAACAACGTAATTGCGCTTGACCTTATCAAAGTGTTTGTTATCCTCAAAACAATTGTATGGCTTATCCAGACAATTCCCAATCTTACGTGGGCATTTGTAAGTAAGGAGCGTGTAGCGCAGTCGGAAAAAGCTCCGCCTCCGCTCAAGAGTGTAATTGCCGTGTTCAAGAACAAGCCGTTGCTTATCCACATGCTTTCAGGCTTTGTTGGCGGCATTGACATCGGCACAAGCGAGGCTCTGTATTTCAACAACATCCTCAAGTTCAACAGTATCAACATCATCGGTGGTATTCCCGGTATGCCCATTTCATACGCGAGCTATGCCTTCGTACCCAAGTTCAGAAAACGCTTCTCTACCAAGGCGCTGTCAATAATGGAAAGCAGCTCGATCATTGCATCTGAAGCATTGTTCTTCCTTGTCGGATGTATAGGCGGTCCTAAAAAAGGTTTCTATAAACGTAAGATACCAATGACGATCGCATTCGCGTTAGGCAACTGCATAGAGATGGTATTCTACGCCACAAAGCAGGTTATCGGTGATGAAATCAACTATGAGGTGCTTGACTACTTCGAGTGGCAGAACGGATACCGAGTTGAAGCTACACTCAACCTACTCAAGGGCTACATAAGCAAGGTGCAGGGCATGCTGTTGACGGTAATCAACGCGTGGCTGGTTGAAAGATGGGCTAAGTTCGACGTCGGTGATATCGGCGAAAACGTTATTCTTACCGACCAGACACAGTGGAGAATGTTTGTTGCGGCTTTTGCACCGCATCTGGTATTCGACCTTATCAGCCTTGTCCCCATGATGTTCTATAATATCGACAAGCGTACCCGTGATAGAATGTACCTTGAGCTTGAAAAAACACGAGCCGCAACATCGGCTAATGCAACTGCAAGAGCAAATGCCGCGGATGACGAAGAGTAATCGGGTGGTATATAATATGAAAATTGTTGCGATGGGCGGCGGCCGTTTTGATGACGGTGAAGTGAAGCCCCTGATTGAAAAAATTGTTTCAATGGCACGCTGTGAAAAACCTAAGATGGTTTATCTGCCAACTGCAGGCTTTGACGATATGAGTGACGTGAAGCCGATTTACGATATGTTTGAATCATTCGGCTGTACGGTTTCAGCCTTGTTGCTCACAGATGAAACGCTCACCGATGCCGAAATTGAAAACACGATTCTCGGTGCAGACATTGTGTTTGTCGGCGGCGGAAATCTTCAGTTTTTGATGGATACGTGGAAGCGCAGAAGAGTTGACGTGTATCTCACCAAGGCGGCGCAGAACGGCACTGTTCTGTGTGGCACAAGCAGCGGCGCAATGTGCTGGAATAAAATGGGTTGGGACGATTGCGGAGAAGACAGAGCATACGTCTTCATTGAATGTATGGGCCTTCTGCCGTATTGCTTCTGTCCGCACTATGAGAACGGCCATTGGAGCAACTTCGGCAACTATGTGTCTGCAACAGGGCTTGACGGCGTTGCCGCAGACGACGGCGCAGCGCTCGTTTACGATAACGGTGCATACAGTGTTGTCAACGGCAACGATGAGGGCGAAGTGTACTATTTCAGCAAAGAGGCAGGATATGCCCGTGTTAAGCTCTTTGAAGATGCAAGTGAACTGCATTAAAAGAATGACATAACCTCAAATTCGGCGGCACTCCATGAGTTAAGTGGAGTGCCGCCGGTTGCTTTTTAAAAATAGCAGAGATTTTTTGCATTTTTCACTTGACACGGGGAGGTTTATGTAGTACAATGTGCAAGCTGTAAAGTTAAATATCTTTACACACACGTTGAAAGGGGGACGCGTTGATGGCAAAGAATATTGATGTTACCATTTTGTTTGATATCTATGGCGACATGCTCACGGAAAAGCAAAAAGCGTTCATCAACTATTACTACAACGACGATTTGTCCCTTGCAGAGATTGCAGAAAATGAAGGCATCACGCGCCAAGGCGTGAGGGATGCCATCAAAAGAGCTGAAGCTCAGCTTTATGACTTCGAGGCTCATCTCGGTCTCTCCAGAAAGCTCGGTGAAATGAGAGACGGCTTCAACGAGATTCTCGAGCTCACCGACGTTATCAAGGATGTCAACAACCGCACAGTGCTTTCGCGCGATATTAACGATGCGCTGGCGCGAATCAGGGTTGTTGCCCGCATGATGTGCGAATAAAACGCAGTGAGGTGATTTCTTCATGGCCTTTGAAGGTCTTTCAGATAAGCTTGAAGCCGCGTTTAAACGGCTGAGAAGTAAAGGTGCACTTACCGACGCAGACGTCAAATTGGCAATGCGCGAAGTCAGGCTTGCACTGCTTGAGGCAGACGTAAACTACAAGGTCGCCAAAGATTTCACGCAGAAGGTTACAGAGCGTGCAATCGGTGCCGATGTAATGGAAAGCCTCACCCCCACACAGATGGTTATCAAAATCGTCAACGAGGAGCTTACCGAGTTGATGGGCGGCACAAAAACAAGGCTTGCAGTTGCAAACCATCCGCCCACAATCGTTATGCTGTGCGGTCTTCAGGGCTCAGGTAAAACCACCCATGCCGCAAAGCTTGCGCTGATGCTTAAGAATCAGCATCACAGGCCACTTCTTGTTGCGTGCGATATTTACAGACCCGCCGCCATCAAGCAGTTGCAGGTTGTCGGCGAAAAAGCAGGCGTACCCGTGTACGAAATGGGTCAGATTAACCCTGTCACAATTGCAACAGAGGCAATCAAGCTTGCCAAGGATCAGGGATATGACTATGTATTGCTCGACACGGCAGGCCGTCTGCACATTGACGAACAGCTCATGGATGAGCTCAAAAACATCAAGTCAACCGTTCATCCGCACGAAATTCTGCTTGTTGTTGACTCAATGACAGGTCAGGATGCGGTTAATGTTGCTGCTTCCTTCAACGAAGCACTCGGTATCGACGGCATGATTCTCACCAAGCTCGACGGTGACACCAGAGGCGGTGCGGCGCTCAGCGCCAGAGCCGTAACGGGTAAACCCATCAAGTTCACCGGTACCGGTGAAAAGCTCGGTGACCTTGATGTTTTCCATCCCGACAGAATGGCATCAAGAATTCTCGGCATGGGTGATATGCTTTCTCTTATTGAAAAGGCGGAGCACGAGCTTGACGAGAAAAAGGCACTTGAGCTTGAGCAGAAGCTGAGGAAAAACAAGTTTGACCTCAACGACCTTCTCGACCAGCTTGAACAGGTAAAGAAAATGGGTTCCATCAAAGACCTGCTTTCGATGATACCCGGTGTTGGCAGGAAGATTGAAAACGTTGACGTTGATGAGCGTGCTTTTGAAAAAACAAAGGCAATCATCCTTTCCATGACACCGCAGGAGAGAGCGAAGCCCGACATCATCAATCCCTCGCGCAAGCGCAGGATTGCCGCAGGTTGCGGTATGGAGGTTGAAGATGTCAACCGTCTGCTCACACAGTACAGGCAGATGCAAAAAATGTTCAAGCAGATGACCGGCAAAACCGGTAGCAAGAAAAAACGCCGCAGGCAGATTCCGATGAATTTCGGTCCCGGTGGATTCCCAATGTAAGCCATAACACATAGCTGTGTTAAAATAAAATTTATATACAATTCTTGGAGGTAAGAAAAATGGCAGTAAAAATCAGACTTCGCCGCATGGGCGCAAAGAAAGCACCGTTCTATCGTGTTGTTGTTGCGGATTCAAGATATCCCCGTGACGGCCGCTTCATCGAAGAACTCGGCTACTACAATCCCATGGAAACACCCGCAGTTGTAAAAATCGACGGCGAAAAGGCAAAGAAATGGATTGCTAACGGCGCTCAGCCCACCGACACTGTTAAGGCTCTGCTTAAGAAAGCGGAAATTATCTGATTGACGGGGGACGCGGACTTTGAAGGATTTACTTTACACAATCGTCAAAGGCCTTGTTGAAAATCCCGATGCCGTCAACATTGAAGAAACACAGGATGACGACGGAACCGTAGTTTTCCGACTTCACGTCGCACAGGAAGACATGGGCAGGGTTATCGGCAAGCAGGGCCGCATAGCGAAAGCTATCAGGACGGTTATGCGCGCCGCCGCAAACCGCAGTGATTCAAGAATCGCTGTTGAAATTGACTGAGTTTACGTCAGCAGACCCGCAAGCTTTGCTTGCGGGTTTTATGCTTGTCGAAAAACTTGTTTTCGACAAGCTGTCAGACTGCCGAGAAAGGTGCAAGATGGCCTTTTGTTTGCCCCGAAGGTGTACAAAGGTACTCCGAGAGGGCAAAAAAAGGTCAAAACAATGCGAAAATCGTACAAAGCTCGATGCTTTGTACGATTTTTTATGTGTGTATAAGTCTTAGCTTTTTTGTTTTCATATTTTAGAAAA
>JAZNQF010000039.1:0-17702 GCA_045590055.1 Acutalibacteraceae bacterium | reverse complement strand
CGCGGTGATATATGCTTCGCATGTGATATACGCTACGCGTGTGATATTCGCCTGCGGCGAGTGATATATGCCTGCGGCATGTTACAGCCCTCTCCGACGGCTACGCCGCCACCTCTCCCGGAGGGAGAGGCTTTTTCAGGCTCTCCCTATGGGAAATTCCCCTGTCAGAGGAAATGTCTGCAAAGCAGACAAAAGGGTGCGCGTTCACGGAGTGAGAGCTGTCACAAAGTGACTGAAAGGGGAAAATCCCGGACTTCGTCTGCAACCTCTCTTTGAAGTCGGCGGTTGGCTCGGCTTCACCTCGCAGTGATATATGCTTCGCATGTGATATACGCTACGCGTGTGATATTCGCCTGCGGCGAGTGATATATGCCTGCGGCATGTTACAGCCCTCTCCGACGTCTACGCCGCCACCTCTCCCGGAGGGAGAGGCATGCCGACCAACGACTCTGCAACAAAAGATAGAACCACCCGAGACAGAATGTGGAAAACATCCCACGCACCGTCTCGGGTGTAACTTTATAATTTGTGAATCTGTCCGTCGGCATGGCCTGTGCGGCCACGCACCGGCTTGGCCTGTGCGGCCACGCACCGCTATTTGCCGACGCAGAAGCGGGAGAATACTTCGTCGACGACGGCCTGGCAAGCTTTTTTGCCCGTCAGCTCAAGCAGACTGTCAATGGCTGAATCAATGCACGCGTTCACCGCATCAAGCGTAACACCGCAATTGAGCGCGTTGATTGCCTCACGTGTGCTGTTGAGCGCACTGAGAGCACAGTTGTGCTGTCGCTCCGTGGCAAGCATTGCAACGTTGGGGTCAAAACTGTCTGTGCCGAGAAGTGCACCAACCGCCTTTTCGAGCGCCTCAATGCCGTCACCGTGCTTTGCGCTGATTTCAACAACTGCGCTGACGTACGGCTCAACCTCTGACACGTTGAGCTTCTGCCCAAGGTCGCTCTTGTTGATAACAGCAATACTCGGTGTACCCTTGCAACGCTCAAGCAACTGAATATCGTCTGTGCTGAGCTCAAGTGACCCGTCAAGCACCGCAAAAATAAGCTGAGCCCTTTCAAGCTGACGTACCGCCCTGCCTACACCGATACTTTCAACCGCGTCGTCCGTTTCGTGTATACCTGCGGTGTCGCTGAGCTTGAGAAGCGCATCACCGAGACGTACTGTTTCTTCAACAACGTCGCGGGTTGTGCCGGCAATGTCGGTTACAATTGACTTTTCACAGCCTGCCAGCAGATTCATCAGCGTTGATTTGCCCGTGTTGGGTCTGCCGACGATTGCCGCGTTGACGCCTGCGGTGACGGCCTTGCCTGTATCAAAGCGCGCAAGCAGACTGCTGAGCATGTTTTCTACCTCGTTGAGTGTTGTGCACAAAACGTTGGGTGAAAGCTCTTCAATGTCATCGTCGGGATAATCCACCCAAGCGCTCAATTGAGCGGCGGCGGCAAGCAGTACAGAGCACGCTGAATCCATCTCTCTGCTGAGGTTGCCTTCCAACGCGTTGAGAGCCGCTTTTGCGGCCTGCTCACCCTGCGCGCCGATGATATCCATAACTGCCTCAGCTTCATTGAGGGTCATTCTGCCGTTGAGCCATGCGCGTTTGGTGAATTCACCGGCTTCAGCAGGTCTTGCACCTGCTGAGATTGCGGCACGCAACGTGCGCTGAAGCACGTTGATACCGCCGTGGCAGGAAAGCTCCGCAACGTCTTCGCCCGTGTAGCTTTTCGGTGCGCGGAAAACGAGGCATACCGCCTCGTCGATGTCACCGCTTTGATCAAAAACTTTGCCGAAAGCGGCGGTATAGCCTTTCATGTTGCAAACCTTTTTTGCGCTGACGGGACGGAATATTTTGTCCGCAATATCAAACGCACCCTCGCCTGAAATTCGAATTATGCCGATTCCGCCGGGAGCATTGGGTGTTGCAATTGCGGCAATGGGATGTTCCATATTTATAAGTTGCGGCGGAAGATCACCGCTTCCTTTCGTTGAAATGGTGGTTGATTATACATAATGGTGAATATAAATATAATATGTAGTATATAGTGCAATATTAAACGCAGAGTGCAGAACGGGGTGTGATTTCACACACGTTGGTCAGCCTGCCCTTTCAGGGGAAGGTGGCGGTGGATTCGGTTTGCAGCCGCAAACCTCGCGGTGTTTCACCCCGCGTTTGCCTCGGTCGCTTCGCGCCCTCGGCCTCCATCGGAAACATCCGAATATTAATTATACTTTTATTGTCCATACTGTGTCCCGGCGAAAACCTGAAAGTTTTCTCTCTTTTGGTCGGCTTGGTGTGCGGCACCAGCCGCCGGCATGGTCTGCGCGACTTCGCGCTCTCCTTCCGTCACGCTGCCGCGTGCCACCTTTCTCAAAGAGGAAGGCTATGCAAGGCGGTGTTCTTATCCGCCATCTATCATTCACCAAAAATCACCTTTCCACCCAAAATCCCCGAAATTCAGCTTTTTAAGCCGTGTTATATTCATATTCGTCACCCTACCCGTTACCCCCGTATCTCGTCGATACGGGGGTTTTATTGCGTTTTAAGAGAAAATCACGTCAAAATACGACAAAATGCATGTTGCATTTTTTATTGAAATATGGTACAATTAATTAGTTATATAATATATATTAGGTTTATTATAACTTATAAATATATTAACCTTTGATTCTCAGTCCGGCACGTGCCGTTTTTACATAAAAAAGGAGGATGTTTCAATATGGATTCGTTTATTGAACTGTGGGATCTCGTCAAAGAATATTTGCGCTCCCACGTCACTCAAGCCGGCTACAACGTATGGCTCGACCCTATTGTTTTTGAAGGCTTTGAAAATAACAAGGCATACCTTTCAATCGTAGAGCTCAAAAGGAAAACTGTTGAAAGCATATACATGCCCACGCTTAAATCAGCGTTCGAGGCGGTTTTCGGCTTCCCCGTTGAAATTGAATTTGTCATCAAACGCGAGCCAGAAGAAGAGCCCGTTAAAACCGTTGAAGCAACAAGCCCCTACGATTACACGTTTGATAATTTCATCATCGGCTCATCAAACCGCTTTGCTCACGCCGCATGTTACAACGTTGCAAAAAATCCCGGCAAGGATTACAATCCGCTGTTTATTTACGGTCATTCCGGTTTGGGCAAAACCCACCTTCTCAGCGCAATCAAGCACGACATTGAGCGACAGTTTCCCAACATGAAAATTATTTATACAAGCGGTGAGCTTTTCACAAACGAGTTCATCTTTTACCTGAAAAACCACAACACCCACGCTTTTCAGGAAAAGTACCGCAACGTAGACGTGCTTTTACTTGACGACATTCAGTTCATTGCAAAAACCGAAAGTACACAGGAAGAGTTTTTCCACACTTTCAACGTGCTCATAAATTCACAAAAGCAAGTTGTTCTCACGTCAGACAGGCCGCCCAAAGAAATGATCACCCTTGAAGAAAGGCTGCGCTCACGCTTTGAATGCGGTCTCATTGCAGACATTCAGCCGCCTTCACTTGAAACAAGAATTGCCATTCTCAAAAAGAAGTGCGACGACCTTGACCTTGAGCTTTCCGATGACGTAATCACCTACATCGCAGAAAACATCAAGCGCAACATACGTCAGCTTGAGGGTACGGTTAAAAAGATTCAGGCAATCAAAAAAATCAAAGAGATAAAGCCCGACATCAACGTTGCAAGGGAAGCTATCAGCGACATTATCAACGACAATCAGCCTGCAACCGTTACGGTTGAAAACATCATCAAAGAGGTATCGCGCACGTTCAACGTCTCACCTCAGGATATCCGCTCGGACAAGCGTAACGCCAACATCTCTCTGGCAAGGCAAATTGCAATTTACATCGTCAACGAAGTAACAACCCTGCCGCTCAAAGCCATAGGCGAAGAATTCGGCGGCAAGCACCATTCTTCAATCATTTACGCGCTCAGGGAAATCAGCACAAAAATTCAGCTTGACTCCACCCTTAAAAACAGAGTTAACGACATAATCAAAAACATCCGCGAGGCGTAAAAAACAAGTTTATTCACGGAAAAGTTTTCCACAGAGTTTTTAGTTTTCCACATCAGGTTTTCAACATTTTTCAACATTGAAGAAACAAAAAAGCTGAAAAATCTCTCGCTTTTTCATCCGCAAAAAAAGCGGTGTTAAAACTGTTGATTTCCACCCATGGTTTTCAACAGAGAAAAAAACGCCTTAACCCCATATATTTCAAGGGTTGCGGCAGAATTACACAAATTTAACACCGTCTACTACTACTACTAATTATTTATATCATAATCACTCATTTACCGTTTGAAATTCATTCAGGAGGAAGGAACTTCACAATGAAAATAGTGTGCAACAGCGAACAGCTCAACAAGCTCTGCCAGAACGTACAAAGGGCAGTTACATCAAAAACAAACATCCCCGCTCTTGAGGGTATTCTCATCAAAGCACTTGGAGACAGTATCACTCTCACGGGCTACGACCTTGAAGTCGGTAACGAGACGTACATGCCTGCCTACGTTGAAGAAAACGGCGCAATCATTCTCAACGCAAAGCACCTTTGCGACATTCTCAGAATGGTACCGGACAGCAAGGTTACCATTGAATCTGACGAGAGGAACATGTGTAAAATCATCAGCGGCGAGGCGGAATATTCACTCATCGGCACAAGTGCAGAGGAATACCCCGAGCTTCCTTCAGTTACGGGCGGCTACCCCGTAGTTATACCCAAAACAATACTCAAGGATATGATTAAAAAAACAATTTTTGCAGTGGCCACAAATGAAAACAAGCCCGTACACACAGGCGTTAAGTTTGAAATCTCACAGGGCAAGCTCGTTCTCATCGCAGTTGACGGTTACCGCCTTGCAGTAAGACGCGAAGCAATTGATTATGACGGCGAAAACATGAGCTTTGTTGTACCTGCAAAAACTCTTAATGAAATTGTGAAACTTTCCGGCGACGATGAAGGCGTTTTTTCAATCAATGTCGGCAAGAGGCACATCTTTTTCCAGGTTAATGAATACAAAATCATCTCCCGTCTGCTTGAGGGTGATTTCATAGACTACAACGCAGCAATTCCGCTTTCTGCATCAACCACGGCTGAGGTAAACGTGCGCTCACTGATTGAAAGCATTGAAAGAACCTCACTTATTATTACAGACAGAACAAAGTCACCTATCCGTTGCATTGTTGACAGCGGCATCATCAAGCTTTCAAGCGTTACTTCAATTGGTACTGCTTCCGATAAGCTCGGTGCAGATATCAAAGGTAAGCGCGTTGAAATCGGCTTCAACAACCGTTACATGCTTGATGCACTCAAGGTCTGCGATTCAGACGAAGTCAAGCTTGAATTCAACGGCTCAATCACACCCATTCTCATTTTGCCGGTTGAAGGTGACAGCTTCCTTTTCCTCGTTCTTCCCGTAAGGCTCAAATCAGAATAAACAGGTGAATTTTTAAATGAACGGCAAAGTTAAGCTCAGCGTTAAAGTTGCTGAAAAGAAAAAAGAAGAAATCTCAATCTCCACGGATTTTATCCGCCTTGATTCAGCGCTTAAGCTGTGCAACGCGGTTGAATCCGGCGGCCACGCCAAAACCGTAATTCAGGACGGTGAGGTTAAGGTTAACGGAGAAATCTGCACACAAAGGGGCAAAAAGCTCCATAGCGGCGATTCTTTTGAATATATGAGGGTTGTATATATTGTAAAATAAAACCTTCTTACAGAAGTTGCAATGCGGCTTTTGAAAAGCATGGAGGCATAACAGATGGAAATAACCCGCCTTGAATTAACAAATTTCCGCAACATCGAGCAGCAGGTTATTGAGCCTTGCAGCGGAATGAACGTAATCTACGGTCAGAATGCTCAGGGCAAAACCAACCTTATTGAAAGTATATGGCTGATGACGGGCTGCAGGAGCTTCCGCGGCACAAAAGACACTGACCTTAAAGCTTTCAAATCCATCAAAACAAAAATTTCTCTTGATTACTACGGTAAAGACAGAGATCAGAACATGACACTCGACCTTATTTACGGCAGAAAGTTCACGCACAACGGCGTACCGCTGAAGCCTATGTCAAAGGTTGTGGGTGAATTTTTGGCGGTTGTGTTTTCACCCGTTGATATTGCGCTGATTAAAGACGGCCCTGCGGAAAGGCGCAAATTCCTTGATATTGCAATCAGCCAGCAAAGGCCGGGCTATGCCGAGCTGTTGGTTAAATACAACCACTGTGTGTCCGAAAGGAACGCAGGGCTGAAAGATTCGCTCTATCATCCCGAGGTACTCGAAATGCTCGATATCTGGGAAGAAAAAATCTGCGAATACGGCGCAGATATTATATTGATAAGAAAAGAATACATTGAACGTCTGCAAAAAGCCGCAGGTGAAATTTATTTCGGTCTTTCGGGCGGCAAAGAGGAGCTTACAATCACTTATAAAAGCCCGACGGCGAATCTCAAAGAAAGGGACCGCATCAGAAACGGTCTGTGGCAATTGCTTGAAGGCTCGCGTCACATGGAACAGAGGGCAGGTGTAACCTGCTTCGGTCCTCACCGTGACGACCTCGATATAAGAATAAATGCACTGCCTGCAAGAACGTTCGGCTCTCAGGGTCAGCAACGCTCCTGCGCGCTTGCGCTCAAATTGGGCATGGCTTCGCTTGTCAAGGAATTCACGGGCGAACAACCCGTAGCCTTGCTTGACGACGTTATGAGTGAGCTTGACACCTCACGTCAGGATTATATTCTCAACCACATCAAAGACTGGCAGGTTTTCATCACCTGCTGCGACCCGTCCTCGGTTAAAAACCTTAAGTACGGCAAGGCTTTTGAGGTGGACAGGGGAGTTATAACTGAGATTTAAAGGAGCAGTTTTATGTATCTGCACTTAGGGCAAAACACGGTTATCAGTTATGATGAAATCATCGGTATTTTTGATTTGGACAACACAACCGTTTCAAAAATAACGAGAGATTACATTTCAAAGGCGCAGAAAGACGGCAGAATTTTTGACGTGTCGGGCGAGTTGCCCAAGTCTTTTATCGTCTGCAGCAACAAAGACGGACAGTTCACGGTGTATATCTCACAGCTCTCACCGTCAACGCTGATGAAACGTGCAAATTCGTTCACAAGGTTGTCGGTTTGATTGCCACTTCCGACGGCTTCGCCGCCACCTTTCCCTGAAGGTGAAGGCAAGCAAAGGCTCACCCCGTTCTGCGTTCTGCACTCTGCATTTAACTTTCTCGAAAGGGAAAGTTAAGAGGTTTGCACCAACAGTAACAAGACATTTTATATAAGACTCATCAACAACGGAGGAAAAAATGGATAATCAGGAAATGAACACCACACAGGAAACAATGGAAACCGTGCAGGACGTCAACACGGAAAACATTGAAACAATGGACACTGCGGTTTCCGAGGAATACAACGCGAGTCAGATTCAGGTGCTTGAAGGCCTTGAAGCAGTACGCAAAAGGCCCGGTATGTACATCGGCTCAACGGGACCCAGAGGTCTCCACCATCTTGTGTATGAAATTGTTGACAACTCAATTGACGAGGCACTTGCAGGCTTCTGCACCCACATTGAAGTCGGCATTGAGCCCGGTGACGTTATCTCCGTAAGGGACAACGGACGTGGTATCCCCGTTGACATCAATGAAAAAATGGGTCTTCCGTCTGTTACCGTTGTTCTCACCGTACTGCACGCAGGCGGTAAATTCGGCGGCAGCGGTTACAAAGTTTCAGGCGGTCTGCACGGTGTAGGCTCGTCTGTTGTTAACGCGCTTTCTGAGTGGTTTGAGGTTGAGGTTTCAAGGAACGGAAAGGTTCACCGCCAGCGCTTTTCAAAGGGCGGCAACATTGAAACCGACCTTGAAATTGTTGGCGAAACAGACACAACGGGTACCTTCATCCGCTTCAAGCCCGACCCGCTGATTTTCACAGAAACAACCGTTTTCGATTTTGAAACACTTGAAACAAGGCTCAGGCAGTCCGCTTTCCTCAATGCAGGGCTTAAAATCACCCTTACGGACAGCCGCGACCCCGAAAACATCGTAGAAAACGTATATTGCTACGAGGGCGGTCTTTCAAGCTTCGCAGAATACCTCAGCAACAGCAGAGGTCTCACCCCCTTGCATGACACTCCCATCCACTTCTCAACCGTCAACGGAGACAGAAGCGCTGAAATCGCCATGCTCTACAGCGACAGCTACAACGAGTTCATGCTCTCATTTGCAAACAACGTACGCACCGTAGACGGCGGTACACACGAAACGGGCTTCAAAACCGCCCTCACAAGAGTGTTCAACGACTACGGCAAAAAATACAACATCATCAAAGACGGCGACAAAAAGCTTTCCGGTGACGACGTAAGAGAAGGCCTCACAGTTGTTATTTCCGTCAAGCTCACGGAAGCTGAGTTTGAGGGTCAGACCAAAAGCAAGCTCGGTAACACCGAAATCACCCAGCTTGTGTCTTCCTCGGTTTATGAGCATCTCATGGACTATTTTGAGGAAAACCCTGCCGTTGCAAAAGCAATTTTCAGCAAAGCTCTCGACGCCGCAAGAGCGCGTGAAGCCGCAAAAAAAGCACGTGAGCTTGCAAGACGTAAATCCGCCCTTGAAGGTAACGCTCTGCCCGGTAAGCTTTCAGACTGCACCGAAAAGCAGGCTGCAGGCACTGAGATTTACATCGTAGAGGGTGACTCAGCCGGCGGCTCTGCCAAGGAAGGCAGAGACAGAACTTATCAGGCAATTCTTCCTCTTTGGGGTAAAATGCTCAACGTTGAAAAGGCAAGGCTTGACCGCGTTATCGGCAATGACAAGCTCCAGCCCGTTGTTATGGCTCTGGGTACGGGCATCGGTGACGATTTTGATATCAGCAAAATCAGATACGAAAAAGTTGTTATCATGGCTGACGCCGACGTTGACGGTGCGCACATCCGCGTGCTGCTTCTCACCTTCTTCTTCCGCTATATGCGTCCGTTGATTGAAAACGGCCACGTTTATCTTGCTCAGCCGCCTCTTTTCAAAGTCAGCAAGGGCAAAAAGTTTGCATACGCCTTCTCAGACGAGGAGAGAGACCGCAAAATTGAAGAATTCGGCGGAAACTGCGATATCCAGAGATACAAAGGTCTTGGTGAAATGGACCCCGAACAGCTCTGGGAAACCACCATGGACCCTGCAACAAGAGTTATGCTTCGCGTAACGCTCAACGATGCCATGGAAGCGGACCAGACCTTCTCCATACTTATGGGTGACAAGGTTGAGCCGCGCCGCGAGTTCATTGAAAAGAACGCAAAATTCGTTGAAAATCTGGATATATGATTTTTCGGAAAGGATAAGCACAAATGAGTTTTGGAGATGCACGAGATACCCAAAAGATTATAAATGTTGACCTTAACAGAGAAGTGCGCAAATCGTTCCTCGATTATTCGATGACGGTTATTACCTCGCGCGCCCTGCCCGACGTAAGAGACGGTCTCAAGCCTGTTCACCGCAGAATACTTTACACCATGCACGAAAACAACCTCACACCCGATAAGGCATACAGAAAGTGCGCCGACACGGTTGGTTCAGTGCTCGGCCGTTACCATCCCCACGGTGACGCATCAGTTTACGATGCAATGGTACGTCTTGCGCAGACTTTCTCAATGAGATATACCCTTGTTGACGGCCACGGTAACTTCGGTTCCGTTGACGGCGACCCGCCCGCCGCATACCGTTACACTGAGTCCAGAATGAGCAAAATTGCGCTCAGAATGCTCACCGATATCGACAAGGACACCGTTGATTTCACCACAAACTACGACGACCGTCTTAAAGAGCCTACCGTTTTGCCTTCAAGGTTCCCCAACCTGCTTGTCAACGGCTCAGTCGGTATCGCCGTAGGTATGGCGTCAAACATTCCTCCGCACAACCTCGGCGAAGTTATTGACGGTATGTGCGCTCTTATTGACAACCCCGACATCGACCTCGACGGACTCATGGAGCACATCAAAGGCCCCGACTTCCCCACAAGAGGCATCGTCATGGGTCGCGCAGGCATCCGCGCGGCATACAGCACGGGCAGAGGCAAAATCACTCTGCGCGCAAAAACGGAAATTGTTGAAAAGAAAAACGGCAGATTTGAAATTCAGGTTACCGAAATTCCTTACATGGTCAACAAGGCAAGGCTGATTGAAAGCATTGCTAACCTTGTTAAAGACAAGCGCATTGAGGGTATTTCCGACGTTAACGACTACTCCTCAAAGAAGGGTATGCTCATTTCAATTGACCTGAAAAGAGATGCTAATCCGCAGGTTGTGCTCAACCAGCTTTTCAATTACACTCAGCTTCAGGACACCTTCGGCTGCATTATGATTGCCCTTGTTAACGGCGAACCGAAGCAGCTTTCACTTAAAGAGATTCTTAACCACTACATCAAATTCCAAGAGGAAGTTATTGTTCGCCGCACAAGGTTTGACCTTAAAAAAGCGCAGGACAGAGCACACATTCTTGAAGGTCTTGCCAAGGCAATTGACATCGTTGATGAAATCATCGCCACAATCCGCGCATGTAAAGGCGGTCAGGCAGAGGCAAAGCTTGCCCTTATGGAAAACTTCGGTTTTGACGACCCGCAGGCCGCCGCAATTGTAGCCTTCCGTCTCGGTCAGTTGGCAGGTCTTGAAATTCTCAAAATCACAAACGAGCTTGATGAGCTCAGAGCAAAGATTGCTGAATATAATGAGATTCTTGCAGACGAGGCAAAGGTGCTTGAAATTGTCAAAAACGAGGCTATTGCCGTACGCGACAAGTTTGCCGACGAAAGACGTACCGTAATTGAAAACGTCAGCGGCGAGGTTGACATTGAAGACCTCATTCCGAGAGAGAATTGCGTATTCACCATGACAACCATGGGTTACATCAAGCGTCAGCCCGTTGAAACTTATTCAATTCAGCACAGAGGCGGCAAGGGTGTCAAGGGTATGACACGCCGTGAGGAAGATATTGTTGACACCATGTTCACATGTTCGTCACACGATTATGTTATGTTCTTCACAACGGCAGGCAGAACCTACAGGCTCAAAGGCTATGAAGTGCCCGAATGTACAAGAACCAGCAAGGGCATGAACATTGTTAACCTGCTTCCGCTTGAAAATGAGGAAAAGGTAAGCGCGATGATACGCGTACCCGAAGACGGCGAGGGTTATTATCTCTGCATGGTCACACGCAACGGTGTTATCAAGAGAACTGCCCTTGACGCATACAAAAACATCCGCAAAAACGGCGTTATCGCAATCAACCTTGACGATGACGACGAGCTTGCATGGGTCAAGCTCACCGAAGGCAACGATGACATCATTGTTGCCACAAAGGACGGCATGAGCATCCGCTTCAATGAAAACGATGCAAGACCTCTCGGCAGAACTGCAAGGGGTGTTAAGGCAATTGAGCTCAAAGAGGGCGACAAGGTTGTTGGTCTTGACGTGCTCAAAGAGGATTCACTTGTGCTCACCGTCAGCGAAACGGGCTACGGTAGGCTCAGCAACGCGGATAACTACCGTCTGCAATCCAGAGGCGGTAAGGGTACAATCAACTACCGCACCGCCACCTACGGCAAGGTTGCATATATCGGCGTTGTTAACACAGATGACGACCTTATTCTCATTTCGTCAGACGGTATCATCATCCGTATTTCCGCCGCAGATATCAGCATAGTTTCCCGTCCTGCAAAGGGCGTCAGAGTCATGCGCATTTCAGAAGGCGAGCGCCTTGTTGGTGTAACTGCGGTTGAAAGTGACCCCGACGAAGAAAAAGAAGCTGTTGAACAGGCAGGCGAGGATGCCGCAGACGGTGCAGGCGAAACCGCGCAGGAAGCCGCTGAAGCTCTGCAGGCAGAGCAGGAAGCCGCAGCAGCAGCCGAAGAAGAAGCAGACGAAGCTGCCGATGAAGAATAACACGGAAGGAAGTCTAACATGGATACAAAGAACAACCACAACATGACAGACACTCCGGAAAATTCAAACGGAGAAAACGATATTTTTGTTGAGCTTAACCCCGACATTGACTATTCGGCCATGCCCGTAAGCGAGGATGAGAATATTGCAGATGCTCAGCCCGAAAGCGCACCCGAAGAAGTGCCGCAGGCAGAAGCTCCTGCAGAACAGACCGCGGAAGAAGCAACAACCGTGCAGGCCGCCGCAGATGCGGAAATGGCTGAGGAAATTGCACCTCAGGTTGACACAGCCGAGGAAACCGCCGCACAGGAAAACACGGCTGAAGAAGAAATGGACCCCGAATACAAGGAATTGTATGAAAAGTATTACAACAAAAGGAGTTTCGGTGACGTGGTCTGGCATGACAGAAAAAAGAGGACGAGAGCATTTTTCATCATTGTTTTGATTCTGCTTGTTCTTTTTGCGGCAGTGTTCGGCTTTGTTTATTCAAAGCTCAGCCTCATTGATTTCCAGCATGGCGATGAGCCGGAAAGCGAAACATCTTCTCTCAACGAGCAGATTATTTATGATGAAGACGACTACGAAATGATGAGCGCGATTGAAAGCGCATCTTCACTCAAAGATTATCTTTACAAGTGGGCAAACAACGACGGTCAGCAGATGGAAAGCAAGAACGTAATCAACGTTCTGCTTCTCGGTCTTGACTCTTACGACGGACTCCAGAACGGCGGCCGTTCCGACGTTAACATGCTCCTTTCACTCAACAAAAAGACAAAGACCATCAACATTTCATCAATCTACAGAGACACGTGGACTTACATGAACGTTGACGGCACAGACAGATATTCAAAAATCAACGCCGCATATTTCTACGGCGGACCTGACGGCATTGTTCAGACGATTGAAAAGAATTTCAAGGTTGACATCGACTTCTACGTTGCGGTTGACTTCAGCTCTTTCACAGATATCATCAATGCCATGGGCGGCATAACCCTTGAAGTGCAGGAGTACGAGGCAAAATACATCAACCGCACAACCGTGCACAACATTGAGTACGGTGAGGCGGTAACGCTTGACGGCTACGAGGCGCTTGTTTTTGCGCGCATCCGTCACAGCGACGCAGACAGCGACCTGAGCAGAACGCGCAGGCAGAGGCAGGTTATCACCGCGCTGATTGACAGGCTCAAAACCGCATCTCCCGCGCAGATCAACTCAGCTATCACAACCCTGCTCAAGTACGTCAAGACCGACCTGACCAAGACACAGATTGTAACTTACGCATCTCAGGCGGTTGCATTCGGCTGGATGAATTACGACATCACCGAAACGGTTCTCAGTGACAGTGACGTGCTCGGTACGGGCTACGTTGGCACTGCCGCGGCGGTGTTTATGGATTTCCCGCTTGCCGCAAACAGACTGCAGACTGCAATCTACGGCGACAGCAACATTGATCTTCCCCCTGACCGCGCCACCATCTTCGACCTCGTAAGATAATGCGGCGGCTGGTGCCGCTCACCAAGCCGATTAACAGATTCACAACTTAATAAGCTTCACCCGAGACGGAGCGTAAGATTACGTACTGTCTCGGGTGATTTTTTGATTTTAGAGTGGTTGTGTGCTCCCTCAATCAGCTTCGCTGCCGGCTTTCACTCCGTGAACGGCACCCTTTTGTCACTTCGTGACATTTCCCTTATCAGGGGAATCACCCAAAGGTAGAGCCTTCAAAAGCCTCTCCCTTTGGGAGAGGTGGCGGCGTAGCCGTCGGAGAGGCTGTAACATGCCGCAGGCATATATCACTCGCCGCAGGCGAATATCACACGCGTAGCGTATATCACATGCGAAGCATATATCACTGCGAGGCGAAGCCGAGCTTTGCCCTCTCAGTCACTGCGTGACAGCTCTCCCTCGGGGAGAGCCTGAAAAAGCCTCTCCCTTTGGGAGAGGTGGCGGCGTAGCCGTCGGAGAGGGGGTGTTTTTGCGCTTTTCGTCTCAGCGGTGAAACTAAAGCCCGTCTTTTTCAAAGACGGGCTTTAGGGCGGCTAATGTTGCCGTTGCATCATTCTGTTTCACTTTTTTCCTGATTGTCGAGCGCATATTTGCAACACTGAAGAACAAGCAGATTGAATGAAATGTTGTTTTCGGCTGCCGTTTTGTTCAACCGTTCAAAAAGAGGTTCGGTAAAACGTATTGTGCGGGAAATATTTGCTGACTTAAATTCTTTATCAATTTTAAACATAATATCAACTCCCACTACACTATTATGGTCAAAAATAACTTTATTTATATAACCAAAAATGGTTGCAATTTTAATTAGCTCGCGTTATATTTAACTGTAGTGAGGTGAAAACATGCAAAAGCGTATTATAATTGCCGGCAACAGACATTATTCAGATTATGATGAAGCCAAAAGGTTTGTGGAAAAATGCTTGAAGCAAATCGGTGAAGCTGACACAGTAATTGTTATGTCAGGTGCTTGCCGCGGTGCTGACAGACTTGGTGAACTTATGGCGCGCGAAAAGGGTTGGAAATGTGAGTTATATCCTGCAGAGTGGGAAAAATACGGAAAATCTGCAGGTCCCAGAAGAAACAAAGTGATGGTTGAATTATGTGATGCTGTAATTTGTTTTTGGGACGGTAAAAGCAAAGGAACGGCATCTCTTATACGCTTTGCGAAAGAGAGTAAAAAGCCTTTGTTTATTATGAAAATTGGCACGTAATCTGCGGCACCTGCCGGCGGCGCGAGGTCGCGCTCACCAAGCCGACGAACATAGATAAAACTTAAAAATTACACCCGAGACGAGAAGTGGGATTATTCTCCACGCTCTGTCTCGGGTGCATTTTTGTTTTATTATAGAGTTGTTGGTTGGTATGGTGAGCGGCACCAGCCGCCGCGCCGTCTGCTCAGAACTGGGGAAGGAAATCCTTGTGGGCTTCTTTCATTTCTTCATAGCAAGCCTTTGCTCTTGCATAGTCGCCAACGAGGGGATGAAGCATGAGAGCGTTGAGTGCGGCTTTGTCGTCACCGTTGACGGCGGCTTCAACTGCAAGCTTTTCATATTCCTTCACGATTCTCATCAGACCGATGATGTGTCTGTTGTCAAGCGGCTTGACGTAAAGCGGCTTTGCGCCGTCTGCGCCGATTGTGGCGGCAATTTCAACAATGTCATCGTCAGCCATGAAGGGCAGGGTGCCTGCATTCTTGATGTTGACGATGTGTACGTCATTGATGTCGTTTGCAATTGAATCAATGAGAGATACCGCCGCAAGTGAATACTTGTGACCGCCGCGCTTGTCAAGAAGTGCGGGTTTGACAACAAGGGACTCGTCTGAATACATTTCAAGAAGCTGTTCTTCAATTTCCATGCAGACCTGAGCTCTTGACTTTTCACCTTCCTTGAGGTGCTTGAGCTTGTCGTCGCGGCAGTAATAATACTGCAGATATGATGACGGTACACCGCCTGCGGCCTTGAGGCAGTCGATTTCAAAGCCGTCGTCTTCAATGTTTGCCATAACTGCAGGAGCAAAGCCCTCGTCAAAGAGATTTTCAATAAGCTCCTCACCGTCCTTGACAACTGAGGTAATCCAACTGAGGTGGTTGAGGCCGAGATATGTAATGTCAGCGTTTTCGCCAACGGCTTCCTTAACGTCGTCAACCATATTGATGGGCACGTTGCAAAGACCGATGCACTTAACGTTTGTGTGGTTGAGCATGAACTCGGTGATGATACCCGACGGGTTTGTGAAGTTGATGAGCCATGCATCCGGGCAGAGCTTTTCCATCTTTGCGGCAATTTCTGCCATTACGGGCACGGTGCGCAGAGCCTTGAAGAAACCGCCGATACCTGTTGTTTCCTGACCGATAAGGTCGTACTTGACGGGGATGGTTTCGTCAAGATGCCTTGCGGGGAGCTTGCCGACACGAATCTGTGTTACAACAAAATCTGCACCGGGCAGGGCTTCGTCAAGGCTGTCTGTCATCACAACCTCGCAGTCAACGCCTGCCTGCTTGAGCATTCTTACGCACAGTGAGCCAACGATGGTGCGTTTTCTGTCGTCGATATCCATAAGTACAAGCTTTTTAAGCTTGAGTGAATCTGCCTTTTTGATGAAGCCGTCAACAAGCTCGGGGCAATACGTGCTGCCTGAGCCGATAACAGTTACGTTAATTTCTTTCATATCCGTCTCGTCCTTTCAATCAGTTATTTTCAAGAAGCCAGTTGATGCAGCCCGTTACGGGTGCGCTGTCAAGCATGATGAAGTTGAGCTCTCTGCCGCAAAGCTCCTCTGCTTTTGCCTTGAGCGCGGTTGTGTAAACCTGTGAGGGAAGCTTTGTGTGGATTGAACCCGAAAGCACAACGTTAACAGCCTCGCCGTCAAACTTCTGCTGTTTTACGTGTGCGGCAATAAACTGAGCACCGCGCAGAGCCATTCTGTTGCAGATTTTCATTGCGCTTGCATCACCGTTGTTGAGTGCATCGAAGAAGGTTGCAATGAGGAACATGATAACGTCGTTGTTTTCCTGCTCAATGCTTGCAATTACGGAAAGCAGACCGTCACGGTCGGCGTTGATGCCGAATTTTTCACATACAACTGCAGTCATGGAAGTTTCGCTTGCTTTGAGGCAAATTTCATCGTACACTGCCTGGTAAGTCTGCTGGGCAATCCACGGGCCGTTGCCGAGGTCGCCTGAAAGCTCACCGAAGCCGCCGACCTGAAGCATTTTGCCGTCGGAGCCGATTGAGTTGCAGCAAGTGCCCGTGCCGCAATTGTAGCCGATGCCCGTGCCGTCGGGAGTGCCTGCTTTTGTTACGATGAAGCCGTCGTTATAGATGCGGAAATTTTTGAGACCGCGGTTTTCGAGAATCTCATACAGCGCGTCGTGCTGATACTGATGGTCAATACCTGCAAGGCCCATGAGGATG
This sequence comes from Acutalibacteraceae bacterium, assembly GCA_045590055.1. Lineage (GTDB taxonomy): Bacteria > Bacillota > Clostridia > Oscillospirales > Acutalibacteraceae > UBA6857. The sequence goes on along the minus strand of JAZNQF010000039.1, from coordinate 841 downwards.
CCGCTGATGTCATCAAGGGTGATGTTCTGCTCGCTGACGAGAGCTTCAAGGCCCGACATGATGATATCTGCCGCTTCTTCAAAAGAGCCTTCGAGGTTTTCGTGGTTGCTGCCCTTGGTTTTTACCATGTGGAGCATTTCTTTGTTTTCGTTAAAAAGAGCGTAAGCGGTTTTTGTGCCGCCGCCGTCAACTCCGATGTAATATGCCATAGGATTCACTTCCCTTTCAAGTGTGTATATTGACGTTATTATATCACACCGTATTTCTAAAATCCACAATTTGATAAAGAAATATTTATTTTTTAACCAGTGTTTACCGCCGGTTTTGCACGTTGAATTTATGTTGGCGGAACGTGCATTTTTCTGTTGACAAGGCGGTACTCGTCAACTATAATATCGGGGTTGCAAAAAATCAGGTTTTTAAAAGGTGACAAAAGTGAAAATTCTACACAAGATTTTACGTTTTATAAAGAAGAATGCGGTGCTTTGTATCGCGGCCGTTGCGGCAACGGTTACAGCTTTTTTTGTACCGCCTGACGCGGAATATTTGGAATACTTTGACTGGCGGACTCTGTCTTGCCTGTTTATAACCCTCGCGGTTGTGTGCGCTTTGCGCAACATCAAGTTTTTCACAATTCTTGCGCGCCGTCTTGTGCTGATGGCAGGCAACATGCGTTCACTGTTTCTTATGCTCATCACGATAGGGTGGCGAGTATAACCCGAACCCGCCTGAAAGCGTGAATTTTCACACGCTTTTCGGCGCTTCGGTTTTGAAAGGCGGAAGCCTTCCTGCAGCCTCATCATCCGAAAATCATGCAAAAATTCGCACTTTCAGGTCGAAG
>JAZNQF010000038.1:0-67842 GCA_045590055.1 Acutalibacteraceae bacterium | reverse complement strand
GACGTCAGCATGTGAGTGCGCTTGTTGGTGCGATATACCGTGTGGTGAAAGCCAAAAGCACAGGGTTGCTTTTCACCGTCAGCCCGTGCGGAGACATTGACAAAAATATGAATCAGCTTTATGCTGACGTTAAACTGTGGGGAAGCTGTGACGGATATGCGGACTACATTATTCCGCAGATTTATTACGGCTTCGAAAATGAGAGCAAACCGTTTATTGAAACGGTTGAAAAGTGGCGAGATATCTGCGGAGAAAAGCTGTGTGTGGGTCTTGCGGCATACAAACAGGGCAAAGAGGACAGCTTTGCAGGCACAGGCAAAAACGAGTGGCTTGAAAACGACAACGTTATTGAACGGCAGATTGCGTATCTTAACGAAAGCGGCGTGGGGTATTGTTTGTTTTCGGTGGGGTATATGTGAAAAAAGCTCTCAGGACATTGAATCTCGAGAGCTTTTTCTTTGATGCCGATTTTGCTTCGCAAAATCGGCGCCCGCCGCCGCAAAAGCCGCGCAGGGATGCGATTGGGTGCACGCGGCGCGCCACACTTTGTGGCGGCGCATGCCGCGTGCACGGTTGAGCCGGAGGATTGCGCGGCTTTGCTTTTCGGCAAAACCGAAAAGCGTGGCGCGCTTCGCGCGCCTGCGGCGGCGGGCGGTGCGTGTGCACGCAAAGCTCAGAATCATCACACACGTTCATGCACACGCACATGCCGCCTGCGCTAACGCGCAGGCGGCATGAAAACGGCGTTTATTCCACATGTATGTTGTTCGTCGGTAACCACACCTGGGCTTTGAACAAATCACCGTCAATGAACAGTTTAAGCTCGCCCTTGTGCAGTGCGCACAAATCACTTGCAATTGCAAGGCCAAGACCGTTACCGCCGTCTGTACGTGAACTGTCACCGCGGACAAAGCGCTGAGTCAGCTCCTCGGGCGTGATGTTCAGCGGCGCACGGGAAATGTTTTTAATTTCAAACACGCACATGTCATCCTGCCTGAACAACCTCATATACACCCTTGTATGTGGCGCAGAATACTTGCACGCATTGTCCAACAGATTTTCAATGATACGGTACGTCTTCTGCCCGTCTGCAAAAATGGTTGTCTCTGCCTGCTCGGGAGTGAAAACTACGTCAACGTCGGCATCACGGAAGCTTTCTGAGTTTTCACCGAGAGCCTGATTAATAAGCTCAGCAAAATTAAGCCGCACAATATTCAGCTTCACCGCGCCCGATGAAGCCTTTGAAGCTTCAACCAAATCCTCAATCAAACGCTTGAGCCTTGCCGATTTATCCTCAAGTACACTGATATATGACAACGCAGTTTCATCTGAGATATCGCAACGCTTGAGCAAATCAACGTAGGAGATAATTGACGTCAGGGGAGTTTTGAGGTCGTGCGACACGTTTGTGATAAGCTCAGTTCTCATGCGCTCGTCTCTCACTGCCGCCTCAACTGCACGGTTGAGCTCATGCGTTGTGACGGACATGCTGTTTGCAAGCACGCGCAAGGACTTGGGCAGTTTTGCCACATCAACGTTGGGTTCGCGTCTTTCGGCACTTGCGGTAATTATTTCGTCAAGCTCAGCAATATATTTTATCAAAAACCATGCCGCCGCCAGATTGCACACAAGCACAAACAGTACCGTAAAAAGCGGATTTCTGTTGTATATGCCCATTTCAACAATCAACAGATACGCACAAAATGCAATGCCGAAAATAATTATACTTTTCTTTTTGAACTGACCGGGTTGGTAAGCTATAGCCTTTTTGAGTAACACAAACGGGTTTACAAATACCGTTTTGAGAAGCTTCAGAACAGCAACAACCAGCCAGCCTATGATGCTTGAACGGAAATATGATTTTTCGGATTTTACCATACGCGCCACGGAGCAGACCCACTCATAGAAAAACAGCCATGAAATTGCGCCGCACAGTAACGTGCCGAAAAAAGCCAAGGGCGAATATGCAAAACGGCTATACCACGGAACGTCCGTGAAAGCATAAGGGTCCACACCGCTGAAGCCGAAGACCTCAACAAACAACAGCATGAGCGTTGCAAAGCCGAGGCAGAGTGCCCACGACAGAATGAAGTGGATATCTGTCGGCACCTTGTCAATCGAGTTGAGCACAATACCCTCGACGCCGCTTTTGTGACCGCTAAGGCAACAAGCGAAGAAAACAAACACCATTGCCAGCAAGAACAGGAGTACCGCAAGCACAATTGCCATCTGCACAGAAATACCGCTCAACATATAAAAGCCGTCATTTGCTTTAGCATAGGAATCTCCCGCTTCAAGCGTATCCTCAACGTAAAGATACACGCTTGCACCTTCAGGCAGACTGTCGGCATATCGTTCGAGTGACATAAAGCTATATAACACGTACCTTCTTGCATCAACGTCCGTCTCAAAAGAGTCCATGCCGCTGTGTTCGTATTTTCCGTCTTCAAAGCAAACAAATATATCCCTGTCTCTGATGCTTGCCAGCTCTTCTTCGGCGTTTTCCATGTTTGTTGAAACTTCACCGTTGTATGAAAAATAGCATCGGACGTTTCTGACCTTCTTCAGCTCATCCTCAATCTCAATTATATAGTCATAATAATTCGTCTCTATCGCCAAGTCAAACTGTTCTTCAAGTGAAATTATGGCCTCTTTGTCATCCCATGTGTATTCCAAAGTAAAATCGATTGAAGTATCAGGCAAAGAATATGAGATGTGGAACACCTGCTCCTCAAAAGCTTCCTGCCTGACCATATTTTCATATTTGAGGAACTCTATACCCTGATTGCTGTTAACAATGTCCTTAAGGGTTTCACCCTCGGAGTTAACAATGTCATAGTCCATGTGTCTGTATGCCCAAAAAAGCTCTTCCCTTATTATCTCAGCCTTTTTCAAAAGGAAGCTGTTAAGGACATCCTGAGTGATTTTTTCCTTGTGTTGCACCAACTGCGATTTTTGCGCGCTTCTTTCGATCGAATAAATGCATTTCTCCATTGAAGAAAGGTAGCCGTAAATGTTGCCGTAAAACATGCCGCTTTCATTGAATGTTTGCGACGTATCCCCCGCCAGACTGTCTAACGTACCCTCAACGGCAAAGCACGCCGCCGCCAACGTTGCACAAAGAAGTGACCCGACCGCAAGCACCAGCGACAGGAACACACATATCAGCTTTTTTGCAAAAACATTACTGTAGCTTTTCGATTTTGTATCCAATGCCCCACACCACCTTCAAATATTTCGGATCACCGGGATTAATTTCAATCTTCTCCCTTATGCGCCTGATATGTACAGTAACGGTTTTTTCCTTTGAGAAAGAAGGCTCGTTCCACACCGCCTCATAAATCTGTGAGGTTGACAGCACATGCCCCATGTTTTTCATCAGGCATTCAAGTATGCCGTATTCGTGCGCGGTGAGACGCACGGGCACTCCGTCAAGTGTTACTTCTCTCGTTTCCGTGTCAACAGACAGACCTCCCGTCACCAACAGACTTTCCTTGACTTCAATGCTTCCGAAGGAAACGTAACGGCGAATCTGTGATTTCACCCTTGCCATCAACTCAAGCGGATTGTACGGCTTTGTCACATAGTCGTCAGCACCGAAGCTCAAGCCCGTGATTTTGTCCGTATCCTCACTTTTGGCAGAAAGCATAATTATCGGAAAATGGTACTTTTCCCTGATTCTCAGCGTTGCGGTAAGTCCGTCAAGCCCCGGCATCATAACGTCAAGAATCAAGCAATGTATTTCGTTTTCTTCAATTATTCTGAGTGCCTCAACACCGTTTCCGGCTTCAAGCACCTCGTAGCCCTCTGCTTTGAGATAAATGCTTATTGCGTTGACGATTGCTCTGTCGTCATCGCAAACAAGAACTCGATACATGATTAACTCCTCTCTTTCCGTGTGATGTCTGTATCATACATGGCATTGTTTAAGAATAGTGCACCATAAAGCTTACAATTTTATTAAGATTTGACTTTTTTGGCAGGATTTGCCGATTTTTCAGCACAATACTGCAAAGGCAGGGAAGCTGACTTTACGTCTGCTCCCCTGCTGATTTTTATGAAAGTTTGAACTGACCCGTGTAGAGCTGATAGTATTTGCCCTGCAAGCTGAGCAAATCAGCATGGCTGCCTTCCTCAACAATTTCACCGTGTTCAAGCACAATGATATCATCTGAGTTGCGTACGGTGGAAAGCCTGTGTGCAATCATAAACACCGTTCTGCCCTCTTTAATGCCATCCATGCCAAGCTCTATGAGACGTTCCGTTCTTGTGTCAACAGAGCTTGTCGCTTCGTCAAGGATGAGTACGGGCGTGTCTGCAATTGCCGCACGTGCAATTGAAATGAGCTGACGCTGACCTGCACTGATATTCTGTCCGTCAGTGCGAAGCTGTGTGTCATAACCGTCGGGCAACTGCTCAATGAAATCATGAGCATTGGCAATTTTTGCCGCCTTGATAACATCATCACGTGTGGCATCAAGGTTACCGTATTTGATGTTATACTCGATGGTACCCCAGAAAAGTCTGGTTTCCTGCAGTACCATGGAAAGTGAACGGCGAAGGTCATCCTTGCGGATATCCTTAACGTTGATGCCATCGTAGGTAATTTCACCTTCCTGCACGTCATAGAAGCGGTTGATGAGGTTGGTGATGGTGGTTTTACCTGCACCCGTTGAGCCGACAAACGCAAGCTTTTCACCTGCATTTGCTCTGATGCTGAGGTTCTTAAGCACAGGCTCGCCTTCCTTATAGTAGAAGCTGACGTTTTTGAATTCAATGTCACCTTTTACTTCAACAAGGTCGTATGTTCCGTCTTCAAGCGGACGCTTCCATGCCCAGAGATGTGTTGCCTCGGTTGTTTCTTCAAGCTCGCCCATGGCGTTGCGGCTTACGTTAACAAGTGTAATCTTGCCTTCGTCAAGCTCAGGCGTTGTGTCCATAACTTCAAACACTCTTTCAGCACCCGCAAGCGCTGCCATAAGTGAGTTGTATCTTGATGCAATTGAGGCAATGGGGCTGCCGAAGCTCTTTGCCTTGTCTGTGTAAACAATGAGCCTGCCGACGTTGAGACCACCGATGCCTTTCATTATCATATATGCACCGAGACCAACGGAAACGGCGTAGTTTGCCCTTGTGATAAGAGCAAGCAGCGGTGACATAAGACCGCCGATTACGTTTGATTTAACAATGTTATCGCGGTATTCTCTGTTGATTTTTTCATAGCCTTCCTTGGCTTTTTTCTCATGGTTGAAAACCTTAACAACCTTTTGTCCTCTTATATATTCCTCAACGTAGCCGTTGAAGTCACCTGCGATTTTGTGCTGTTTTTTGTAAAGTTTTGAGGTGATTGAGGTAATTACAATAACAACAAGAATAATCACACCGATTGTAACGGTGAGTGTGAGTGTGATGCGCCAGCTATAAAAAATCATCAGCGTCAAGTCAATAATAAGTGTGAGGCATGCACTGATAAGTGAGATAAAGCCGTTGCTTATAAGGCTGTTCACCGCTTCAACGTCTGCGTTGAAACGGCTCATGATGTCGCCCGTTTTGTGGGTGTCAAAATAATTGAGCGGCAGATTTTCAAGCTTATCAAACAAGTCGTATCTTATCTGGTTGAGAAGCCTCTGCGTTGTGTTGAGCATGATTTTCTGATAGCCCCACGTCATAACGCCCGATACGGCGTAGATTCCGCAAAGAATCAACAAATATTTACCGATTGTGCCGACGGCAACGTCTCTTGCGATTTTGCCCGTAACAGCACCGTCGATTGAGTTGTAAATCGGCTCAAACAAAATTGCGGCAACCGCGGCAATAACGGTTGAAAAAACAACCATGAAGGCAACAAGCGCAAGCCTGCCCTTGTAGGGCTTGAGGTAACCCAGAAGGCGTGTAGCCGTAGCTTTTGCGTTCTTCGGCTTGGTTTTGCCGATCTTCTCTTTTTTCTTTTCCTCTTTTTTGAGCTTCTTTTCTTCTTTTGTGAGTTTCGGTTTTTTCTCTTTTTTGTTTCCCTTTTCAACGGATTCGGTGTTCACGGCGTTGATTTCGGGGGTTGTGTCAGTTGTTTTTTTCTCAGACATCCGCCAACACTCCTTCCTGCTGGGAAACGTAGATTTCCTTATATATCTTATTGCTTTCAAGAAGCTGCTCATGTGTGCCTACCGCATCAATTTTACCGCCGTCGATGATTGCAATTCTGTCAGCATGCATAACCGATGTGATTCGCTGAGCGATGATGATTTTTGTGGTGTCGACAAACTTATCAGCCTCAAGACCTTCGCGTATAAGAGCCTCGGTTTTTGTGTCAACAGCACTTGTGCTGTCGTCAAGAATGAGGATTTTCGGGTGCTTGATGATCGCTCTTGCTATGCACAGTCTCTGCTTCTGGCCACCCGAAAGGTTAACGCCACCTGAGCCGAGTACGGTGTCGTACTTATCAACAAAGCCTTCAATGAATTCGTCCGCACAGGCAATACGGCACGCTTCGATGATTTCCTCATCGGTTGCGTTTTCTTTGCCCCAGCTTATGTTTTCTTTGATTGTGCCCGAAAACAGAGTGTTCTGCTGAGGTACCATTGAAACGCTGTCTCTGAGATTGAAGAGCTTGTAATCCTTGATGTTTCTGCCGCCGATGAAAATCTCGCCTTCATCTGCATCGTAAAGTCTCGGTATGAGATTAACGAGCGTGGATTTTGATGAACCCGTACCGCCGATGATACCGATGGTTTCACCCGAGTTGATTTTCAGGCTGACCTTGTCAAGAATAGGCTTAACCGCCTTTTTTCTGTAACGGAAAACAACGTCCTTGAATTCAATGCTTCCGTCTGCAACAAGCAGGCTTTCGTCTGCATCGTCATCCTTGATTGAGGGCTCTTCCATGATAACCTCTTTAACGCGGTTGATGGAAGCTTTCGCACTGATGATGCTGACGAATACCATCATAATCGTCATCAGTGAGGTGAGCACGGACATTATGTATGACGTAAGGCTCAGCAGCTTACCGGGGGTGAGATTGACCTCAGTTGCATACTTCTGTGCGAGGATGGCGCTGAACTTTCCGTCGTCAAAGGTGCGTGAAATAAGGATGTTACTGCCGTCCCAAAGGGTGATGATAAGGCAAGCGTACATAATCACCATAATGAACGGAGTTACAAAAAGCATAAGATTCTGCGCCTTGATATTCCAGTGCAGAACTTCGTCGTTGATGTCCTTGAATTTCTTTCTTTCATGGTCTTCGCGCACAAACGCTTTAACAACGCGGATACCGTTTGCGTTTTCTCTGATTGTGCCGTTGAAGCGGTCGATTTTTTCAAGTAGCTTTTTGAACATGGGAACGCAGATACAACCGATAGCAACAAGCGCCGCGGTGAGCGCGGGCACGGAATAAATGAAAATTTTTGACAGCTCAGGGCTGATTCTGATTGCATAAATCAATGCGCTGACAATAAGGATAGGCGCTTTGATGAAACTGACAAGGAAGGAGCGGAATACCGTCTGAATTGAGTTAATGTCCCTTGTTACGCGTGTGATAAGAGAAGCTGAGGTGAACTTGTCAATGTTTTCAAAGGAGAAATCCTGCACCTTATCAAACATATATTTACGCGCATTCATGCCGAAGCCTGAGCTTGCCTTCGTTGCACAGAAGTTTGCCACAACGCCGACGGCAAGCGTGGCAACGGTATAAAGCATCATAATACCGACCTGCTTGAGCACATCACCGTGAGAGCCTCCGTTTTCCATTGCATAAAGCGCGTCAACAATACCGCCCGTAAGGTTGGGCAGCTCAATTTCAATGATTACGTCAAGAATGATAAGAAGCGGACACAGAATTGTGTATATGACGTTCCCCTTGATGAATTTCAATGATGTTTTAAACAATACATAACCTCCCGGTCAAATGTTTTTTACAATGCGCTGAAATCTATGATAAGATTTGCGAAACCGAAATAAATTACGAGAGACACCGCATCAACAAGTGTTGTAATCAACGGACCTGCCATGAGCGCGGGGTCAAAGTGAAGCAGCTTTGCCACAACGGGCAAGGTGCAACCCATAATTTTTGCAAACATAACCGTGAAAAGCACGGCGAGGCACACAACAAAAATAACCGTCGTATCCTCATACGAGCCCGAAGTCCAGCGAAGGACAAGCATGCGAAGAAAGTTTGCCGCCGCAAGAATGAGGCCGCAGATAATGGAAACGCGGATTTCCTTCCACAGAATACGGAAATAATCGCGAGGCTTGATTTCACCGAGGGCAAGACCGCGGATTACAAGCGTTGAAACCTGATTGCCCGAGTTACCACCCGTACCCATGAGCATGGGGATGCATGCAGTGAGACCGGCAACCATTGCCAACTTCGTTTCAAAGTTTTCGATGATTCTGCCCGTGAAGGTGGACGAAATCATAAGCACAAGAAGCCAGAAAATTCTGTTTTTAACAAGTGAAAAAACGCCTGTTTTAAGATATTCATCCTCCGAGGGAGTCATAAGGGCCATTTTTTCAAAGTCCTCTGTTGCCTCCTCGTCAATGATGTCAACAATGTCGTCAATGGTGATGATACCGACGAGTCTGCCCTCTTTGTCAACAACGGGTACACTCAGAAGGTCGTACTTTTTTGCAAGCGCAGCAACCGTTTCTCTGTCGTCCATGGTGGTGACGAAAATGAGCTGTTCATCGTCTTGCATGATATCTTTGATTTTTGTTTCGAGGCTATTGAGAAGCAACCTGCGAAGCGGCAGAGTGCCCACAAGGTGACGCTTGTCGTCAATGCAGTAGCAGGTGTAGATTGTCTCCTTATCAACACCGCTTCTGCGGATTGAGGTGATGGCTTCGGCAACGGTCAATCTGTCGTGCAGTTCAACCATTTCAATCGTCATCACACTGCCCGCTGAGTTTTCGGGATACTCAAGGAAGCGGTTGATTATCTCTCTTGTTTCTCTGTCTGTGTTGCGAAGCACCCTTGATACGACGTTTGCGGGCACTTCTTCAAGGAAGTCAACGGCGTCGTCAACAAAAAGCTCGTCCATAAGCATGGCGATTTCACTGTCTGTGATTGAGTTGACGATGGCTTCCTGACGGTCTGCGTCAAGGTATGCAAAAACCTCGGCAGAAATATCCTTGGACAAAATGCGGAAAAGCTTAACAGCCGTTTTTTCACTTTCAACAGACATGATAAATTCCGCCGTGTCGGCAAACGGCATCTCGCTGAATTTCTCCCTCAGTTCCCTGAGGCGGTTACTTTCAAGAAGCTCAAAAAGCTCTGAAAATTCCATTTCTTCCATTGTTATTTCCCCCTTTCTTCAGTTACACGGCAAAAGCCGTGACTGCGGGCGAAAAAACAAAACGCCCGCTTTTGTTTTGCGCAAAAGCGGACGAAAGGGTACAGTTATGCTATACTGTAAGGTTTAGCCTGCCTGCGCGCTGATGTTGTGTTGTTAGCTTTAGGTCGACTGTCACCGCTGTCCACAGGCTCACCCCCTATAAAAATCAGAAATTCAACTAAAACTGTCGCTCCGAATATTTTACTCTTTTCTGCTGATTTAGTCAACAGTTTGATGAAAGTTTATTCCAACTCAAACGCTCCCGTATAAAGCTGATAATATTTGCCCTTTTGCGCAATAAGAGAATCGTGTGTTCCCCTTTCAATTATTTTTCCGTGTTCGAGCACCATTATTACATCGGCATTCTTTACCGTTGAAAGTCTGTGTGCAATAACAAACACGGTCCTTCCCTTCATCAGCGAATCCATGCCGCGTGACACGAGCGCTTCCGTACGTGTGTCAATGCTCGAGGTTGCCTCGTCAAGTATCATAACGGGTGGGTCGGCAACGGCGGCTCTTGCAATAGCTATGAGCTGACGCTGACCTTGAGAGAGACTTGCACCGTTGTTTGTGAGCATTGTGTTGAAGCCATCGGGCAGTCTGCTGATGAAATCGTATGCATTTGCAAGACGTGCTGCCTCATACACTTCCTCGTCCGTTGCATCAAGCTTGCCGTAGCGGATGTTTTCCATAACGGTACCGGTGAAAAGGTTTGTGTCCTGCAAAACCATGCCGAGTGAACGTCTGAGGTCGCTTTTTCTGATCTTGTTGATGTTGATGTTATCGTAACGAATTTTGCCGTCGTCAATATCATAAAAGCGGTTGATAAGATTTGTGATGGTTGTTTTGCCTGCGCCCGTTGCGCCAACGAAAGCAACCTTCTGTCCCGGCTGAGCGTAAAGTGAAACGTCGTGGAGCACGATTTTATCGTCGGTATAACCGAAATCCACCTCGTTGAGTGTAACGTCACCCTCAAGCTTTGTGTAGGTTACGCTTCCGTCACCGTGGGGATGCTTCCATGCCCACATACCCGTATGTTCAGGGGTTTCAACAATTTCGCCTTTAACCTCTTTTGCGTTTACAAGGGTAACGTAGCCGTTGTCTGCCTCACTTTCTTCATCCATCAGCTTGAAAATGCGCTTTGCACCTGCAAGTGCCATAATTACAAAGTTAAACTGCTGAGACACCTGATTGATGGGGTTTGTGAAATTTTTGGAAAGGTGAAGATATGCCACAACGCCGCCGAGTGTGAGCGCACCGATACTGACTTTTCCAATGCTGAAAGCACCGATGTTATACATGGCAAACGCGCCGCCGACAATAGCAATAAGCACGTACTGCAGGTGACCAAGGTTGTTTGTGAGAGGACCGAGGGTGTTAGCAAACATGTTTGCTTTGTATACATTCTCAAACAGTTCCTCGTTTTTACGGTCAAAAATCTCCCTGTTTTTCTGCTCATGGCAGAAAACCTTGATTACCTTCTGGCCGTTGGTCATCTCTTCAATGTAGCCGTTGACGTCACCGATTGCCTCTTGCTGCCTGATAAAGAACTGTCCGCTTTTGCCAAGAATTTTGCCCGTGAACAAGAACATAAAAACCACGGTAAAAACAACAAACAAGGTCAGCAGAGGACTTTTGTAAACCATGGTAACAAAAACTGAAACGATTGTTACAAGTGATGACACAAGCTGAGGCATGCTCTGCGAAATCATCTGCCTCAGAGTGTCGGTATCGTTTGTATATCGGCTCATAACGTCGCCGAAAGTGTGTGTGTCAAAGTATTTGACGGGAAGAGTCTGCATGTGAGAAAACATCTCGTCGCGGATTGTTTTCTGCACGCCCTGTGAAATAACAAGCATGATGCGGTTATATGCAAAGGTTGCAAGTATACCAAGCGCAAAAATTGCGGCAACACCGAGAATAAACGGAATCAAACCCGAAATATCCGTTGAACCCGTTTTGAGCAACGGGGCAATATAATCATCAATCAGCCTGCCCATAAACAAGGAGCTTGCAATTGTTGCCGCCGTGTTTATAAGCATGCAAACGCACACGGCAACAAGACGGAAACGGTTGCCTTTAATGATGTAACCGAACAGTCTCTTGAAGGTTTTGGGGTCAAATTTATCCTCAGGTCGTCTGCCCAGACCTCGAGGACCTCTCGGTCCCGACGGTTCTTTCGGGGGCATTTTTGCAGATTCAGCCATTGTCGTCACCGCCTTTCATCTGAGATTCATATACTTCTCTGTAGATTTCATTGTTTGCAAGCAGTTCTTCGTGTGTACCGAAGCCGTTGACCATACCCGAATCAAGCACAATGATTTTGTCCGCATCCTGAATTGAGCTGATGCGCTGAGCAATTATGAGCTTGGTTGTGTTGGGTATATCCTCACGGAAGGCGCGGCGGATCATGGCATCCGTGTTTGTGTCAACTGCGCTTGTGCTGTCATCAAGGATGAGAATTTTCGGCTTTTTGAGCAGCGCTCTTGCAATGCAAAGCCTCTGCTTCTGTCCGCCCGAAACGTTGCTGCCACCCTGCTCAATGTAAGTGTCGTACCCGTCGGGGAATTCACGGATAAACTCGTCTGCACACGCGCTTTTGCACGCATTGACAAGCTGCTCATCGCTTGCACTCTCACAGCCCCAGCGCAGATTTTCCTTGATTGTGCCTGAGAAAAGAACGTTTTTCTGTAATACCATTGCAACATTGTTTCTCAGCGTATCGAGGTCGTAGTCGCGCACGTCAACGCCGCCGACCTTAATACAGCCGATAGTGGCATCGTAAAGTCTGGGGATGAGCTGAACGAAGGTTGTTTTTGATGAGCCCGTACCGCCGATAATGCCTACTGTCTCACCCGATTTAATTTCGATATTAACACCTGAAAGGCAGAGCTTATCGGCGTTTGCCGCGTAGCTGAAGCTGACGTTTTCGAAGCTGATGCTTCCGTCTTTAACCTCATAAACAGGGTTTTCACCATTGGTCAGGTCGCTCTTTTCGTCAATGATTTCAACAATTCGCCTTGCAGATGCCATGGATATAACAAGCTGCAGAAATATCATTGAAAGCATCATAAGGCTCATAAGTATCTGCATGGTGTAAGTGAGCATGCTTGAAAGGTGACCTTCTGTCATATTCCCTCTGACAATGAAGCGTGCACCAAACCATGCAATGAGAAGCATACAAAGATACATGCAAAACTGCATGAGCGGACCGTTGAAGCTGATGATTTTTTCTGCACTAACAAAGCGCTGATAGATTGAATCGGAAACCTCGTTGAATTTTTCGCGTTCCTTGTCTTCGCGTACGAAGGCCTTGACAACGCGGATACCTCTGAGGTTTTCCTGCACGACGTTGTTGAGTTTATCGTAGGTTTTGAACACCTTTTCAAAAATCGGGTGCGCGTGTGACATGATGGTGTAAATACCCACCGCGAGCAGCGGAGTAACAAGCAAAAAAACACATGCAAGCTTGCGGTTGAGCCTGAATGCCATAATCAGCGCAAAAATGAGCATGATGGGGCTTCTGACTGCAACGCGGATTATCATCATGAACGCATTTTGTATGTTGCTGACGTCCGTTGTCAGCCTTGTGACGATTGACGAGGTTGAAAACTTGTCAATGTTTGAAAATGAGAAGTTTTGCACGTTATAGAACATCTCTTTGCGCAGATTCTTTGCAAATCCCGCCGATGCCTTTGCCGCAAAATTACCGCTGAGCACACCGAAGACGAGTGAAAGTACACAGCACAACGCAAGCAACAAGCCCATTTTTATAAGATACCGCAAGTCTCCCTCGCCGCCGTTGCCGTTGATGCCCTTGTCAATAAGAAAACCCATAAGCGTGGGAATGATGACTTCCATGAGCACCTCAAGGATGATAAAAAGCGGAGCAAGCAGACTCTCTTTTTTATAAGCGCCAACACACCTGCCCAGCCTTTTAACCATGTAAACCATCGTTTTCACCTCTCTCAATATTATTTTTGATTTTGTCCATAACCGCAAAAAAAGTTTCCATTTCCGCCTCAGTTATGCCGTATGACAGCTTATCTTCAATGCTGTGCGCTTCTGCGGCAAACCGCCCGTGAAGTGCAAGCGCTTTCTCGGTGACGTTGATTTTCTTCAACCTTGCATCGTAATCAACTGCGGTACGAGTGATAAGCCCGTTTTTCTCCATGAGTTGAAGAAGGTTTGTTGCTGAAGAACGGCGGAGCCTGAACTCGCTTTCAATGTCGCGCTGAAAAACGTCGCGGTCGCGGTGGTCACACAAAAAAGCCAACGCCCAGCCATGCATACCCGTTACGTTTTCAAGCTCGCGCGCGGTTTCACTGTTGTGTATTTTGCGCCGCATCATGTTTGATACCATCCTCAGCTCCTTGCCGATTGAACGGGGTGAATCCATATCTACCCTTCCTTTCGTCAATAAAAGTAGTTAGTTTTCGAACTGTTAGTTTCCTAACATTATACTCACCTCACACAATAGTTGTCAACATACAAGAGCACAAAATATATTTGTTGTGTATTAAAAATTTTTATGGCACTGTTGGCTTTAACAGAAGTCTGATTATAAAACAAACCTCGCAAATTCGTGACAATTTGCGAGGTTGCCTATTAAGTTATTTGAGTTTGCTTTATTAAGAGCAATTAGTTTGGTCTATCAATAGCAATAAATATGTATTAATGGGTGCAAATTTTTGCTGTAGCAAGGCAAAGTCGCGCAGGAAGGCGCGGGCCTTTCAAGCGGATTTAACGCAGGTGAAAATATGCCCTTTGCATGCCATTAATTAATGGGTGCAGATTTTTGCTGTAGCAAGGCAAAGTCGCGCAGGAAGGCGCGGGCCTTTCAAGCGGGTTTAACGCAGCTACGGTAAAAATATGCCCCATTAACGCCCCATTAGATGTTAAAGAGGAGAATACTACTGGCTAAGAGCATCTGTCCGGCAAAGTACGTGCCGATGTTAAAGATTTTCATAGTTCTGTCTTTTGCTTTGCCACCAAAAAGGAGCAGGGCAAGGGTTGTGTCCGAAAGAACAAAGAGAATTGCGCCGATGCCGATTGTTGCAATTGCCCATGAGGTCATCTCGTTGCCGAGAAGCGCAAGCCTTGTGCAAAGAGTGAGTCCCTTGAAAAGCATGAACGCAATTGTGAAAGCATAGAGGATAACGGGCACAAGTGCTATACCGAACTTCATTTTCGTTACGATGGCATAAGCTGCATAGCCTGCAACCATAAGAATTACGCAGATGATTTCAGCAACGCTGATTGCCGGTGCATCAGGCATAAAATGCGCCTGAACCTTGATGAATGCAAGCACGTAAAAGACGTGACCTACAAGGAAAGATACGAGCCCGATTGCAAAATAAATAACGTTTTTGGTGATAACATGCAGGAACAAATCACCGAACCAGCCGAAGATCAGGCCCAACAGCATTGTTTTTGCAAACTCGCCGTAATTGCCCGAAAGCTTCATGGCAAAAACCGCCGCAAGCAAAAACAGTGAAGCGCAAACCATTTTCAGCCTGAATGACTTCCAACATTTTTCCGGCCATGAATATTTGAGAAACAGCGGAACGAAAGCCAACTGCAACACAAAAGTCAAAACAAAGCATACGGGATAGATACTCATAATAATACCGTGCGGTAAACCGCACCCCTCCTTTTTTCATCCTTCATATTTATATGTGCCTTGCCGCAGAATCAGTAACAGAGCACAGATTCTGCGGCGTTAATTTTACTTTGATGAATCAACAAACTTACCGTAAAACGGAAATTCGACGATTGCAGGAATATACGGAAAAACAAGGTCTGCCACAGACTGCACAACACTTGCCTTCATAACGGATTTGAATGAATCCTTAAGGTTGTCGCACATCTGGTCAAGCGCAGGCACACAAGCGGTGCGCATTGTGACCTTCTCGCCCGAGAATTTGAAAATCAAACGTCTTTCGGACACAACCTCAATCGGCCTTATGCGGATTTCAAGCTCGTCCTCTGCAAGCCATGCGCCGTGTGAGCAGGTCTGATATTTAATCTGACCGAGCACAATCTCGTCCCAGCGGTATTCGCCGTCCATGCCGATGTGTACGGTGTTGACCTCGTCACCCTCCGTCCACGTAAGCAGAGCTTCTTTTTCAAGGAAGCGGAGCGTAACATCGTTGATGTTGCCCGCCTTGTCCTTCTCCATGTAAACCGCAGGAAGCGGAATGATGCTTGTGGGATAGCCGAGGACGTTGTGAAGCACCTGCTTGCTGAAAGTGATTTTTCTGCCTTCGATTTTGTTTTCGAGAAAGCTTCTGGGTGTAACACGCAGCTTTTCAAACGGCTTGAGCGTGATTTTTTCGGGCTTGGCATCGGGGTCATCATCAATGAAGCACTTGGGTACGTGACGCCAGACAGTGTCGCGGAAATGTGTCTGCCACACTTCGCCTGCGGTTGTGATGATACAGGCGTCAATGTCTTCAAAAATAAACGCGTACTGTGAATACATACCGTCCATACGGAAACAGTTTTTGTATCCGCCGCAACGCCAGAAGCAAAGACCGTAGCCTTCAACGCAGTCAATATTATCCCCGTGTTCGCGGTTATCTGCGTGAGGCTTGCCGATTTCGGCAACCCACCAAGCGGGAAGCACCTGCTTGCCTGCCCATTTGCCGCCCTGCTGAATACAAAGCGCAAATTTGGCGAGGTCCCTTGTTTTGAGCATCATGCCCCATCCGCCCGCTTCAACGCCGCCCGGGCAGGTTTCCCAGAACGGCTCTTCAATTCCGAGCGGTTCAAACAGACGCGGCATAAGGTAATCCATAACCGTCATGCCCGTAACCTTCTGCACCATGCAGTTGAGGATGTACATATTTTCGCTGATATACAAAAATTCGGTGCCCGGCTCGCTTCCCCACGGTGAGTTGAGGAAGTCATCCATCCACTGATCTTTTGTTCTGTCAAGCATAACGCTGACGTTCTTGCCGCTGCGCATGGTAAGCAGATGGTAAACGTTGAGCTTTTCGAGGTATTCGTCAGGCTTTTTGGGCTTACGCTCGGGGAAAACTTCAAGGAAGGTCGTCTCCATGCTGAGCAAACCTTCATCAATGCAGAAGCCAACGGCGCATGAGCAGAAGCTCTTGCTGATTGAATACATCATGTGTCTGCTGTCAGGGTTGAAGGGCTCGCGGTACACTTCACATGCAACCTTGCCGTGACGGATAACCATAAGAGAGTGAATCTCTTGCCCGTGCTCAATGAAATCGTCACAAAGAGCCTGAATCTCTTTTGAATCAACGCCGACAGATTCGGGAGTTTCGGCATAAATCAGATCTTTTTTGTTTTTTGCTGCCACAGAAATTCCTCCTTATTTATAAATTATTAAATTCAACTCTGCGGTAAATTATTTTTTCTTTACGGGTTTCTGCCTTTTGTGAAAAAACACCTGCACACCAACAACACCTGCACCGCACAGAATAACGGCAATCACCTTACCTGCGGTGATGTTGAGGCTGTTGCGCTGTGTGTCAACAATACCCTCACCGGGCACAAGTGCAGACAACGCGGTGTTGATTGCAGAAATTGCATCTTCAATATTCTGACATGATGCATAGTTGTTTTCAGCCGTTTCTCTGCCGTTTTCGGTTGCAGAAAGCAGACCTCTTGAGCTTGCCGCAGAAAGCTTGCTGAGGTCAACGCGCTCTGCCTTTTCGCAAAGGGATACCAGCCTTTCTCTTTGGCTGTCAAGCTCTGCAAGGTAGGACACAAGAAGCTCCGGGTTGTCTGTTTCAATCACGGTGTATCCGCGTGCAATAAGGTCGTCCCAGCCCTCGCGTGAATCCTCACGCTGACCGCACAGAGCTTTATCGTAAGCAGAAACAAGCGCTCTGCCCCTGCCACTTGTGAAACGGCTCATTGCAAGCGGTTCAAACACAGTGGCAAAGAAGTTGTTTGATGCGTACTGAACGCAAGCCATGCCGTTGTTAAGCAACTTGTTTGCCTTTGAGGTTGCCATAAAAACAACGTTACCCTCATATACGCCGATAACCTGAGGTGCAGTGTCTTTTGATGAAACCCACTCAACAATTTCGGAAGCAGAAGCATCCGTGCGGATAACGACACTTGAAAGCACATCTTTTTCTGCCGCAAGGGCGTATATTTCGTCGCGGTATTCCCACGCATTGTCAAGGATGATAACGATGCCTTTTTGTGTGAGCTCAAACACCGTTTCAAGCGCAACGGGGTTATATTCGCTGACGGTGAAATCAGAGAAAAGGAGCTTATATTCACTGAGTGCGGAAAACTCGGTTTCGCTCACAAGGCTGTCAAGCTCTGCGCCGTTTTCATCAACGCAGCTCAGCGCAAGCTCGTTGCTTTTAAGCGGCACAAGCATTCCGTCCGAGGTACGCGCAACAGGTATGCTGACCATGTCAACGCCGAGTGAAACACACTCCTCAACGTTTTCAAGTGAGCCGATGGGATATTTTTCCCACGCGCCCCAATGTGCAACGCTCAGCACATCGCCCGATGCAGCGGTATATTCATCAGCCGCCGCAAAGGCGCAGAAGCAGAAGCTGCAGGCAAGAAGTATAACACAAAATATGCTTGTAAAACGTTTAAAAATGCTCATTGACGGAAATTCCTTTTAGTTTCAGTTATTTGTGGATAAATCAAAATATTATCGATTAATTATACCACTACAACAAAAATATGGCAATAGCTTTTGTATTTTTATTAACTGTTTTAACAATTCTGCAACGAATTTTAAATTGGTGAAAACAAAAAACGCAAGTGACGGTAATCTGTCACCTGCGGGTAAGTTTCTGTGAGTATATATGTTATTTTTTCACACAGACGAAAACTGCCTTTTCGCTTTCGCTGTGCACCGTGTCTTTCGTCAGCCAGTCAAGCACGTTAACAACCTCAAAGCCTGCCCTTTCAAGCATACGCCTGAGGGTTGCTTCTTCGTATGCTCTCTCACTGAAGCTCTCGCTTATGCGGTAATAGGCATCGTCGTCGCGCTCAAAGATATCAAGCGTCATTTCAACGGTGAGCGTCTCCTCGTCAAGCGTGTTCATCCACACGCAGTATATGTCATCAAGGTCGTAAACAAAGGTGTTGTCCGCCAAAATGTTGAGATGCTTGTGCACGGTGTTTACGTCAAAAACAAACACACCGCCCTTGTTCATGAAAAGCGAGATTCTGTAAAGCGTTTTCTGTACGTCGGCTTCACTCAGAAGGTGGTTGATACCGTCGAGTGTGCACACGCATGCATCAACCGTGCCGTACAAATCAAGCTCGCGCATATCCTGACACAGGAACAGAACATTTCTCCCCTGCTCGTACATTTTGTTCTGCGCTTCGCTGAGCATTTCTTCGCTGGCATCCACACCGATGACTTCATACCCTCTGCCGCTGAGTGCAAGGCTGAGAGTGCCCGTACCGCATGCAACATCAAGCAAAATCCCCTTGCCGATACCGTTATCGGCAAGGAGTGAACAAACGTAATCGCAAAGCGAATCATAGTCGACGACCTCAATCAGCTCGTCGTAGTAATATGCAAAATCACCATAGCCTGCCATGCAGACTCCCCCTTTTTATGCAGGTAAAGCGTAATGTCTCAGGTAGGTGTTGATGAAAAGCGCACCCACGTCAAGCGCGTGAAGGAAGGCGCCATCCTCAGTTTCAAGCACGGTGATACCCTCACCCTCGCCGGGCCACGTGAGCTCACGGTCGAAAAGCTTTGTTGTTTCACCGCTTACAACATTGATTGACCACACGGATTGCGTTTCATCGTTTGTGGCAACATACAGCACGTCACCGCAGACCTCGCCGCCTTGAATCACGGTTACTTCCTGACTCATAGGTATTGTTTTCACAAACTCGTGAGTGTAAAGGTCATACGCCACAAGGCAAGTTGAAACCTTGCACTCGGCAAAATAGATGAGACCTCTTTCGCCGTCAACCGCAACCCACGGACAGCCTCTTGTCATGTGCTCGGTTGAAATATAAAACCAGTCAATTATTTCAAGTGTTTCGGCATCGTAGATACCTACCATGGGATAATTCCACACCTTGCTGTCTTCAAGGCCGGCGTAGATTTTGCCGTCGTAATAGCTGATACCGCCGATGTGTGCAATGCCGATTTCCTTGAGTTGCTGAGGAATTGCATCGAGGTTCATTGCAACCCTTTCACCGTCGATGGTGGTTTTTTCAAGGCTTGTTTTGCAACTGTAATACCAGTTTTCACCGTCGGTCGTCACGTCCTGCGAGCGGAACCACGCATCAACAAGCACAGTTTCCTCTTTTGAAACGCACTCGTATCTTTCACCAGCGAAGCTCTCTGCCGCGCCGGTGATTGCGGTGATTACAGTGAGAAAAATTGACAGAACTCTTGACAGAACTTCAAATGCAGTATCCATTATTATTTATCTTCCTCATCAAGTTTTTTGAACACTTTTTCGTAGCCGTTTTTGCCCTTTTTGAGCGAACGGTTTACTCTGCTGATTGTTGCGGTGCTCGCACCCGTGTCTTTGACAATGTCGCTGTATACTTTGCCCTCTGTGAGCATTTTTGCAACAACAATGCGCTGAGAAATTGATTCAAGCTCCGTGTCTGTGCACAAATCGTAGAAAAACCTGTCGCACTCCTCAACGGTCTCTAAAGCAAGGATGGCACGGTAAAGTAAATTGAGATTGTTTTCACTGTTTCTTTCAGCCATGATGGTTTTCGGTGCACGCAGAAGCGGCACCATCCTTTCTGAAGAGTTTCCCGCACAACTGCGGATATACATCAGCATTTTAACACACTAAACAGAAAAAGTAAATACCTGTTTTCAATAATTTACCACGCGAAAATTCCTGATAGAATTCCGCACGAAAAAATATCAGATTTTTATCAATTAACTCTTGCTATTTTTCACCTTTTCTGCGATAATGTAGATTGATATTTTCTGCATACTATTATAGGTGCGATTTGATGAACAGGAGTGATTTGATGTCGCAATACAATGAACTTGCTCAGTTGCTCTTTCCCGATTCCGTGCTCAGCATTGACGAGCTTGAAGCACGTTTCCCTCAAAGGCAACTCAAAGAAGGCGCAAGGGTAACAAGGTTTGCTCCCAGTCCCACAGGCTTTCTTCACATAGGCGGTCTTTTTGCCGCAATGATTGCAAAGCTCAACGCCGTTAACGGCGGCGTTTTCATGCTCAGAATTGAGGACACCGACAAAAAGAGAGAAATCGACGACGGCGTTTCCGAAATTATCAGAGGTCTCAACTCTTTCGGCGTAACTGTTGACGAAGGCGTAACCGGCTTCGGCACGGAGTGCGGTGACTACGGTCCCTACACACAGAGCCGCCGCAGAGAGATTTATCACGTTGTTGCAAAGAACCTCGTTGCTCAGGGTCTTGCATATCCTTGCTTCTGCACAGAAGACGAGCTCACCGATATCCGTGAAGCTCAGCAGGCAGAAGGATGCGACACCATGGGCTACCACGGCAAGTGGGCAAAATGCCGCGAGCTTAGCTTTGAAGAGCAGAAGCAGCGCATTGAAGCCGGTGAAAGCTGGACACTCAGGCTCCGCTCCCCCGGCGACGAAAGCCGCCGCATCACCTTCGACGACCTCATCAAAGGTAAAATTGAAATGCCCGAGAACGTTCAAGACGTTGTATTGCTCAAAACAGACGGCATCCCTACCTACCACTTTGCTCATGCGGTTGACGACCACTTCATGCGCACAACCCACGTAATCAGAGGCGACGAGTGGATTTCATCCGTACCTCTTCACATTCAACTTTTCAAGGTGTGCGGTTTCAAAGTGCCTAAGTATGCACACATCTCCCCCATTATGAAAGAGGACAACGGCGGCAAACGCAAGCTCAGCAAGCGAAAGGACCCCGAAGCCGCAGTTACCTATTACGCCGAGCAGGGCTATCCGAAGGAAAGCGTAATTGAATATCTGCTCACCCTTGCAAACTCCTCATTTGAGGATTGGCGCAGAGCCAACCCCACCGCCGCACAAAGCGAATATCCTTTCAACATGAAGAAAATGAGTGTGAGCGGCGCACTGTTTGATCTAACCAAGCTCAACGACGTCAGCAAAAACGTGATTTCACAGATGAATTCCGACACGGTGTATGAACTCGCATGCGAATGGGCAAAAGAAAATGACGGCGATTTCTACACCCTTCTGAGCGCTGACGAAGCATATTCAAAGTCAATCATCGCAATCGACAGGGACGTACCCAAGCCGCGTAAGGACATTGCAAAGCTCAGCGAGCTTAAAGATTACGTAAGCTATTTCTTCGACAGTCTCTTCGTACCTTGCCTCGACCTGCCCGAAAATATCGCGAAAGCAGATGCCGCCGCGATTGTTGAAAAATACATTTCGGTTTACAGCGCCGAGGACGACAAGGACACCTGGTTTGACAAGCTCAAATCCATCTGTGAGCCTCTCGGCTTCACCCCCAACGTCAAAGAATACAAAAAGAATCCCGAGCAGTTCAAAGGTCACATCGGTGACGTTTCAACAGTCATCCGTCTTGCTGTAACAGGCAGACGCAACACCCCCGACCTGCACGCGATCATCAGTGTTCTCGGTCAGGCAAAGGTTGACGAAAGACTGAACGCAGCTCTCGCGGCATTCAACGCCTGATAATCCGCAACGAAAGGACGATATACATGGACGAAATCACCACCTCTAATTTTATACACGATTTCATTGACAAGGACCTCGAAGACGGTGTGTATGACCACGTGCAGACAAGGTTTCCCCCTGAGCCCAACGGCTATTTGCACATCGGTCATGCAAAAGCAATCTGCATAGATTTCAGCACTGCAGAAAAATACGGCGGCACCTGCAACCTCAGGCTTGATGACACAAACCCCACCAAAGAAGACGTTGAATACGTTGACTCCATTCAGGAGGACATTGAGTGGCTCGGCTTCAAGTGGAACAAGGTGCTTTACGCTTCAAGCTATTTTGACGTAATTCACGAATGTGCAATCAAGCTCATCAAAGCAGGCAAAGCCTTCGTGTGCGACCTCACCGCCGACGAAATGAGAGAATACCGCGGCACACTCACCGAGCCCGGTAAGGAGAGCCCCTACAGAAACCGTACGGTTGAAGAAAACCTCGACCTGTTTGAAAGAATGACCGCAGGCGAATTTTCCGACGGCGCAAGGGTACTCAGAGCAAAGATAGACATGTCCTCACCCAACATCAACATGCGCGACCCCGTAATTTATAGAATAGCTCACGTTACACATCACCAAACGGGTGACAAATGGTGTGTCTATCCCATGTACGACTTTGCACATCCGATTTCAGACACGGTTGAAGGTGTAACCCACTCCCTTTGCTCACTTGAGTTTGAAAACCACCGTCCTTTGTACGATTGGGTGCTCAGGGAGCTCGGCTTTGAAAAGCCCTCAAGGCAGATTGAGTTTGCAAGGCTCAACCTCAATTACTGCGTTACAAGCAAGAGAAAATGCCTTCAGCTTGTTGAAGACGGCACCGTCAGCGGCTGGGACGACCCGCGTATGGTTACCATCAGCGGCATGAGACGCAGAGGCTATCCTGCGGCGGCAATCCGTGATTTCATCGACCGCGTCGGCGTTGCAAAGGCATACAGTGTCTGCGATTACGGTCTGCTTGAAGCGTGCGTGAGGGACAACCTCAACCAGAACGCGCCGCGCGCCATGGCCGTGCTTCGTCCTCTCAGGGTTATCATTGACAACTACCCCGAGGGCAAAGCCGAAGAAATCGAAGTTGAAAACAATCCCGATAAGCCCGAGCTCGGCACACGCAAGGTTGTTTTCTCCCGCGAGATTTACATTGAGCAGGAAGACTTCATGCTCGACCCGCCCAAAAAGTATTTCCGCATGTTCCTCGGTAACGAGGTAAGACTCAAGGGTGCATACCTTGTCACATGCACGGGTTACGAAGCAGATGACGACGGCACGGTAACTGCCCTGCACTGCACCTACGACCCTGAAAGCTTCGGTGGCAACGCTCCCGACGGCAGAAAGGTCAAAGGCACACTCCATTGGGTCAGCAAGGACGATTGCGTAGAATGCGAAGTCCGCCTTTATGACAGACTTTTCAAAAGCGAAACGCCCGAAGACCTCGCAGAAGACATCAACCCCGATTCACTTTCAATACTCAACGGTTGCTTGCTTGAGGGCAGTCTCAAAGGCATCAAGCCCGGCGACACATACCAGTTCATGCGTCAGGGTTACTTCTGCGCAGACAAGGACAGCACAGAAGACCACATCATTATCAACAGAACAGTTGCCCTTAACTCCTCTTGGAAATAAGGATAAAACAGGAAGGATTTGACAAAAATGAAAATCGCTTACAGAATCGTTACCCCCATCCTTGCCGCAGGCGCCGTTGCAATGGGCCTGCTGCTCAAGATGTTCTCATTCACCGCTTCCGTGCTCAACACACAGTACGGCGGTACATACGAGTTCTCAATCGTGGAAGCACTCCAGCGCCTTTCCTCAGCAGGCTCAGCTGACAAAGAGACAAACCTTTTTGAACTTGTGAAGCCTATGCTTCCCTCAACAATCACTTTCTTTGTTTTCCTCATAATCGCTTTCCTCATCATGCTCGCAGTTATTTTCACTGCGGCTCTTTCCGATAAGAGAAAGCCCGTTTACATTCTCAGTGTTGCAGGCTTTGTAAGCATGTTTGCCGCTGTTATCGCAAGCAATTTTGCTTTCGGCATTCTCATGGCAGGTGAGGAAATCTCACTCGCTGAGCTTGTTACCTCTTTCTCATCAAGTGAGCTGCTTGCACTCGGCGCAAGCTTCATTTCACTCACAAGAGCAGGTCTCGGCGCAGGCTTCTATGCTATGCTCGGCATGTTCATCATCATCCCCCTGTGGCTCGTGCTTTGCGATTACATCATCAAGCACCCCATCCAGATTGACAAGAGAGAATACAGAAGAAGCAAGCCGATGAGAAAAATCGGCAGATAATCAAAGCAATCCGCCGGATAAAACGCAAATGCGGTTTATCCGGCGCAATTATTACAAAACTGATTTACGGAGGAAGAACAATGTCAAAGCTGCTTGACAATCTCAACGATGAAGAACTTGATTTTACCGTCACCGTCACAGACACTTCAGGGCTCACCGCTGACTATGAGTTTCTGGATATAGTCAACTTCAAGGATAACGAATATGCAGTGCTTCTGCCGCTTGAAAGCGCAGACGACGGCATGGTTGAAATTTTCAGAATCATACCTTTAGACAACGGCGACGAGAATTACGAGCCCGTAACGGATGATGCTATGCTTGATGAAATCTTTGAAATCTTCCGCATTAAGAATGAGGACGAATTCGACTTCGATTAATTCACAAGATATCAGCAAAAAAGGAGAGGTTGCTTAACCTCTCCTTTTTATATGCTGTTTTTATCAATCCTCGTGAAGATGCTCCTTAAGGATATAAACGGGTCTGTTCTTGCCCTGTACGTACATTTTGGACAGATACTCGCCGATAACACCGAGACATACAAGCACAACACCGCCGACAAAGAACACCGCAGACACGGCAATAAGTGTGCTGATTGCAAATGCGTTGCCAAGGAAAAGTGAAACAACCAATCCGCAAACTGCAAGAAGCGCAAACACAACACCGATTAAAGTGGCAATTTTGAGCGGTGCAACAGAAAACGCAAAGATGCCTTCAAATGCATATTTGATAAGCTTTTTTACGCCCCACTTGCTTTCACCGCTTTCTCTTTCGGCTACGGTATAGGGAATGTATTCCGTGTGGAAACCAACGTAGCTGAACATGCCCTTTGAAAATCTGTGGTACTCTGTCATCTGCAGAAGCGCATCGGCAACATTCCTTTTCATCAGTCTGAAATCAGATGCGCCGTCAACAAACTCAACGTCGGACACCTTGTTTATAATTTCATAGAACATGTGCTTCACAGCAGAGATTGCCTTGCCCTCTTTGCGCTTTTCCTGATATGCGGTAACACAGTCAATATCATCGTCGCTCGCCATTACTTCAAGCATTTCAAGCACAACCTCGGGTCTTTGCTGCAAATCGGCGTCAACAAGGCAAAGAAGGTCACCCTCAGCCTTTGAAATACCTGCATAAATTGCAGCTTCCTTGCCGAAGTTGCGGCTGAATGAAAGCACCTGAATATTCTTTTTTTCGTTCTTTTCATGATAGAGCTTCCTAAGCTTTTTCCTTGTGTTGTCCTTGCTTCCGTCGTCAACAAAAACGAACTCGTAATCCTCCACCTTGTTTTTAAAGGCTTCTGTAAAGACATCAAAGAATTTTTCTACGTTGCCTTCCTCGTTATAGCAAGGCACAACCAATGACAGTTTCATTTCACATATCCCCCGTTTTCATTCATTATTCTGATATTCCGAAATCATCACGTCAAGCTCTTCTTCGCTGACGAAGGTAAATTTTACTTTTTTGTTCAGACCGTAAAAGAGCTTGTATCTTTCTATCCACGGCTCCCATTTGGGTGAGCTTGTCCACAGATACTCCTGATTGGGAAGCTCGCAAATATACACGGTTTTTTCGCCGTTATCCGATTGGAGCTTTGCAAACTCGTTTCTCTTTGTATCGCAAGCATGAATCGGAGCAAAGATGCTCAGATATATGCCCGCCTGCAGAATGAAAATAACACAGCCTGCGCAAACCAACGCAACCAGCTTTTTGCCTGAAATTGAGTTCTTTTCAATAACATAAGCAAACACATCTGCAAGGTATGCCATCATAAACAGATAAGCGACGAAATAGCAACGCGGGCCGATGGGGTTGACCACAAGTAAGGGGGCAACAACAACGGGTACGCAATAAAGCGGCAACATTGTTTTGAAACGTCTGCCTTTTTCAATGCACACAAAAGACACAACCACCATGCTCAGCGCATAAACTGCGGCAATTGCAAGGCATGCCTTTTTGCTTTGAAGAAATGCAAACATCCCCTCCTCCTTAACGGTACCTTTCAACACAACGAATACCACGGAGATAATGTTGAGTGCAAGCGCGGCAATCGCAACGCCGACTTGTGACTTCCTTGCATTTCTGACAAAACCTAACACAAGTGCAAACAAAAGCACGGATGCGATGATGCAAAGTATATAATTATTGAAAAGAATGTTATCAAGAGAAATAAACAGATGATCTTCAATTGTTTCAAACAAGCCTGACACACTGTCTGCCGTGTTTCTGTAGCCGTCGTCACCCTTGGATATTGCAAGGTATGCGCCGTTTGTGAACATCCACACCGCACCGCCTACGGCTCCGACAAGGAAACCGATGTGCGCGGCAAAAACCTTCCTGAATCGGATTAACGCGTATCCGATGACCGCAACGGCAAGGCAGATGTTGAACAGTGTGATATTCTCCATAAACAGCGCCGCAGAAAAGCCGAGAACAAAAGTTATTATCCACGTAAACTTTTTATATTCCGGTGTTTCATCACCTGCGATGTTTTTAACAATGCAAAGGTAAGCAAGGCTCATAAGTGCAGGCGGTACGTAATTCGCAAAACCTGAGGTCCACACAACAGACTGCATGTATATCTCCCTGGGTATAACGAAATACGTGATGAGTGAAAACAACAGAACCGCGCTCGTTTTCTTTTCGGAATACCTGCAACAAAGGGAGCAACAACCGTAATACGAAAGCGACATTACAATCACGTTGAGCAGTTTGCTTCTTGTGAGAGCAAGTACAAGAAAGTTGCCGAAATAACGCCCGTTGTAATCCTTAAAAAATACATTGAATCGGTCAATACCGATTTGTTACCCCCACGCCCAATCGTCACCGGTGTAAGGGAAGAACCATGCCAGAACAGCAAACAGAAGAATTGCAAAGGAACTGATTGCAAAAAACACGATTTGCCTGTTTTGTAAGGCTTTCAAACGATTTTTAAACTGATTAACCATCCGCCGCTTATCCCCCATTTTATTTACTATTTTTAATTATATATCCCCAACACACAATAGTCAATCCAAAAGCGGTACGGTTATTAATTTAATATTTGTATAGGGCAAATAAAAAGTACGATCGCTCAAATATAACCACTGCAAAAAACACCCGTGTGTCAGCATATACCGGCACACGGGTGTTAACTCTGTGTTCAGACGACTCGTCGTCCTCATTTTTTCTGCTGCTTTTGCTGCTGCTTTTTGTGCTCGGCAATTGCCCTCTGCCTTTCACGTTGAATCTCTTCTCTGTGTTTGGCTTTCTTGGCGGCCTCTTTTTCTTTGGCTCTTTGTGCAAGCTCTTTTTCCTTTGCAATCACAGCTTCCTGCTTTGCTCTTTCCTTCTTTCGCTTCTCCGCCTGTTTCTGTTTGGCGGCATCGCGCTTGGCTTTTTCTTTTGCGAGCTTAGCTTCTTCTTTTGCCTTTTTCTTGTCTTCCTTAGCCTTCTTTTTAGCCTCGGCGGCTTCCTGCCTTGCACGCTCTTCAGCGGCTTTTCTGTCGGCATAGGCCTGCTTCTTTGCGGCTTCTTTCTTGGCAAGGTATCTCTGCTTATCCTCGGCGGCTTTGAGCTTTGCGGCTTCCTTTTCCGCTTTAAGACGAGCTTTTTCTTCTTCTGCCTTCTGCTTGGCGGCTACCTTTTCCGCTTCCGCCTTTTCCTTGGCAAGTCTTGCCGCATGAGCTTCTTCTGCCTTGCGCTTTTCAGCGGCAGCTTTTTCTGCAGCCTTTCTCTCAGCTTCAGCTTTCTTGGCGGCTACCTTTTCTGCCTCTGCCTTTTCCTTGGCAAGTCTTGCCGCCTGAGCTTCTTCTGCCTTGCGCTTTTCAGCGGCGGCTTTTTCTGCAGCCTTTCTCTCAGCCTCAGCTTTCTTGGCGGCGGCCTTTTCAGCGGCAGCCTTTTCTTTTGCTAATCTTTCTGCTTCGCGTCTTTCAGCCTCAGCTTTTTCCCTTGCGATTCTCTCAGCTTCTGCCTTTTCTCTCGCAATTCGTTCTGCCTCTGCCTTTTCGGCGGCTATTCTTTCGGCTTCAAGTCTTTCCGCTTCGCGTCTTTCAGCCTCGGCTTTCTCTCTTGCGATTCTCTCAGCTTCTGCCTTTTCTCTCGCAATTCGTTCAGCTTCTGCCTTTTCGGCGGCTATTCTTTCGGCTTCAAGTCTTTCTGCTTCGCGTCTTTCGGCCTCGGCTTTTTCCCTTGCGATTCTCTCAGCTTCTGCCTTTTCTCTCGCAATTCGTTCTGCTTCTGCCTTTTCGGCGGCTATTCTTTCGGCTTCAAGTCTTTCCGCTTCGCGTCTTTCAGCCTCAGCTTTCTCTCTTGCGATTCTCTCGGCTTCCGCCTTTTCTTTCGCAATTCGTTCAGCTTCTGCCTTTTCGGCGGCTATTCTTTCGGCTTCAAGTCTTTCCGCTTCGCGTCTTTCAGCCTCAGCTTTTTCCCTTGCGATTCTCTCAGCTTCTGCCTTTTCTCTCGCAATTCGTTCTTCTTCCGCTGCCTTTTCTTTTGCAACAACTTCATTGAAAAGGTCCTCAAGCGAAAAAGCGTTTTCGGCACTCACTTTGTTTGACTGTTCATCGGAGTTGTTATCAGCGGCATCATTTTTTTCATCCTCAACCGCCTTTTCAGCAGGCATATCAAAGATGGTAACTGTAGGTGTATGCTTGGACTGTGCCTTCTGCTTTGTTTTGCTCTTTTTCTTTTTACTGCCGGACTTGGTGTTGAACACACCGAAAACAATAAGCAAAGCTGTAACGGCAAGCAGTACCGTGAGAATCACCTTCATGTTTTCATAAAGGAATTCAACCGCAAAACCGATTTTTGCGTAGCTTCCGGTTACTTCACCGGCGACATTGTTTTCGTGGATTCTGTTATCTGCCATTGCACCGTCAAGGTAATAAATCACATCGCCGTTATCGGCAACGGTGAAGTTGACAACCTTGTTGCAAAGGTAGCTTCTGCTGAGCGGGTCAGCGTAGATGATGTAATCATCTACCTGAATATCGTCGGATTCCTCTGCTACGATGAGGTCACCCTCATTGATGTTAAGCTCTGCAACGGATGCGTCTGCCGTATAGAACATCTTGCCGCCAACGCTTGTCTGCGTGTTGGGAGACATCAGGTTTGCAATAAGACCGACACCGAGAGCAAGTACTGCAAATACTGCGGCAAAACCAAACATGAAGCCACGGCTTGCTCCGCTCTTTTGGACACTCTTGCTACGCTTTTCAACCTTCTTGGTTGCGCGCTCAATTCTTTCGTCTGCACGTCTGAGCTCTTTTTCAGCCTTATCCTGCATCTTTTCGCGGCGCTTATCAACAGGCTGTTCTTCCGTTTTCTCAGAAGAGGTTTCCTGCTGAGGCTCTTCGGCATTTTTAAGTTCAAAGCTTATTTCGTGCTCGAAATCTCCGTCATCGTCTCCTTCACCCATAGCGGTAAAAAAGTCATCGGAAATTGCAGGTGCTTCTTTTTCATCAGTTACAACCTGAGGCGCAGGTTGCTGAACAACGGGTGCGGCTGTATCGGTTGAGGGCTGCTCGGCAACAGGAACAGCAGGCTGCTCGGGCACCGCTTCAACAACGGGGGTATCAACACTGACCTCGGGTTGAACGGCAGGCTCGGCAACGGGCGGCTGAACAACACCCTGAGGTGCCGCGGGAGGCACGGGGTTGTACGGCTGATAGGGTTGCTGAACGTATGGCTGTTCAGGCGCGGCGTAAACGGGCGGCTGAGGTGCATCAGGTGCAACCGCGGTATACGGTGGCTGAGGTGCGTAGGGTTGCTGAGGTGCATCGGGTGCAACCGCAACGTAGGGTTGCTGCTGAGCCGCATACTGCGGACCGTAGACGTATCTTGCATAGTATATGGGCTGCTGATACGGCTGCTGAACGGGCGGTGCATAACCCTCAGTGCTGTGCTGGGGCACGTAATAAGCACCCGCCTGCTGAGCATTGGGGTCATAATAAGGCGGCTGAGCGTAGCCCTGAGCATAAGGCTGGGCATACTGAACGTCCTGAGCAGGATAGACCGGCTGACCGTATACGCCTGCAGGTGCGTTTGCATACTGCGGAACATAGTCCGGCGCATTAGGGTCTCTTGCGGGCGGAAGATGCGAAGCACGCACCTTAGCCATACCTGCTTGGAAGTTCTTTATATCGCGCCCGTATAAATTATTCAGTTCGTCAAGACTCTTGGGTCTGCTGAAACCGGACAAGTTAAATCACTCCATGAAAAAAAGTTGGGATTACTGGGGCTGTTCTTCAAGCTCCTCAAGAACGTCACCGATAACGTCATAGATGTTCTCAAGTGACTTGATGATAATATCGCTCTTAGCGTTGATTTCAACGGATCGCTGGTTAGCATTCCTGATGATTGCGGATGCTCTCTCGTTGGCTTTTGCAACTGTTTCGGTGGCTTTGAGGCTTGCATCCTTCTTCATTGCTTCAATTGAATCCATCATATCATCAAAGAGCCTGCCAACAACGTCTTCGGAATTCTTGCCGCCGACGTGGAGCTGACCTTTAAGATATTCGTTTTCTGTTCTGAGACGGTCTCTTTCATTATAAAGATCCTCAACACGCACCTTGCCTGTTGAAAAGTCGTTGAGCTTAACTGCAAGCGCGCGGCAGTCCCTGAGCAACTGTTCGTTTTTTGCTTTCATTTCTGCAAGAACGGCCTTGGTCTTTTCGTGTTCAAGCTTAATTGCTTCAAGCTGACCCTCGAGTTCCTCACTCCAGCCAACAGCATTTTTGTATTCCTGCTGAAGCATCTCTATGTAGTGGTCGACCTCATAAGGTGAATAGCCCTGTTCAACCAGACCGAAATTTACCTGTGCCATAGGAATAACCTCCCGAAACTATAGATCAAAATAATATTATTCATCCTATTATAACTCTTTAAGATAAATTTTTCAACCGATTTAAATGTAAAAGATTTTGGAAGGCAGAAAAAAAGCTGGCAGAAATCCGTCAGCTTTTAAACGATTTGTACAATAATTTTACATTTATTCCTCAAACAACTCATTGGGAATACGTCTGTTTCTGAAATAGTATTCCCTGTCATGCTCACTGATTTCGCGCAGAACTCTGCACGGGTTGCCCACAGCTACCACGTTTGCGGGTATATCTTTTGTAACAACACTGCCCGCGCCTATGACACTGTTATCACCGATTGTCACACCCGGCATAACCAGCACACCTGCGCCGAGCCAGCAGTTTTTTCCGATGTGTACGGGCATGTTGTACTGGTAAGCCTGACTGCGCAATTCGGGGTTGATGGGGTGACCTGCAGTTGCAATCACAACATTGGGCGCAAACATCGTGCAATCCCCGACATAGATATGCGTATCGTCAACCATGGTGAGATTGAAGTTTGCATAAACGTTGTTGCCGAAATGCACGTGGCGTCCGCCCCAATTGGCACGAAGCGGCGGCTCAATATAGCAGTTCTCGCCGATTTCGGCAAACATTTCTTTTAAAAGAGCCTCACGTTTTTCCATTTCCGTGGGTCTTGTTGCGTTGAAGTCGCAGAGTCGGTCAAGGCAGCGAAGCTGCTCATTCATCAGCTCCTCCGAGCTGGGGTAATATATCTCCCCGCTGTGCATTTTTTGCATGGTTGTTTCAAGGTTGTCGATTACGGGCATGGCAGTTGTCACGGCGGCAGAAAAGCCGCGCTCCTTTGCAGTTTTTGTTTGATTGTAGCACAAAACCGGTATCAAAACAAGGTGCTTTAACCGATAAAGCACCTATAAGTTATGCACAAAATACATGGGTGAATTGTAGCAAAAATGCACTTGTGATTTTGCACAACCGACTGTAAAAAATCATATCTTACAGAGCTATTCCGTCGACCTTCTGCTTCAGTTTTCTGCCCTCGTCAAGCAGGTCAATGAGTGTGGCTTTGTCACCGTTGAGCATGGCGGTTTTGTACTTCTGCAGATTATCGGTCAGAGTGTCAATTTCATTTATAAGAAAGTCTTTGTTCTCCATGAAAAGCTGAGCCCACATCAGCGGTTCAAGCCAGGCAACACGTGTCATGTCTTTGTAACTGCCTGCCGAAAAGCCCTCATGCTGACCGGCGGTCGGGCTCTTGATGTAAGCGTTTGATACAACGTGAGCAAGCTGGGATGTAAAAGCAATCATCTCGTCGTGTTTTTCGGCATCCGTAACGGAAAAGCTGCCAAAACCTGCAGGCGCAAGCAGTTCTTTTATCTTCACAAGAAGCTCAATATCGTTGAAATCGGGCGGCACAATCACCATCGGTGCACCCACAAACATATCCTCTTTTGAATGCTTGAAGCCTGCGGTATGTCTGCCTGCCATAGGATGTCCGCCGACGAAAGTGAAGCCGTGCTTCTCTGCAAGGGCAAAGCATGCATCACACACCTTACGCTTTGTGCCGCAGCAATCAATAACCACGGGATTTTTGCCGAAACTCTCTGCATTTTCCGTCACAAATTCAATTGCCGCTTCGGGATATATTGCTACAAGAATTATATCACATTCCCTCATGCTTTCAGCAGTAAGCACACCGTCTGCAACACCGCACAGCACGGCAAAATCAAGCACCGATTTGTCTTTATCAAAAGCGAGCACACGGTTACCTGCTTTCTTGTATGCCTTAGCAAAAGAGCCGCCGATAAGACCGAGACCGACAACGCCTACATTAATCATAAAATTGCCTCCCTGACAGCAAATACCTTTTTGGCAAGCTTCTCAAAATCTTCGGGTAAAAGTGACTGCGCACCGTCACACAATGCGTGCATAGGATCGTTATGCACTTCAATTATAAGACCGTCAGCGCCGCTTGCCGCACCCGCAAGAGCCATGGGCGAAACAAGACGCGCGATGCCTGTTGCATGGCTGGGGTCAACGATAATGGGCAGATGTGTCAGCTCACGGAGCATAGGTATTGCCGCAAGGTCGAGCGTATTGCGCGTGTAGTCACTGAAAGTGCGTATGCCTCTTTCGCACAGAATAACCCGCTCGTTACCGCTTGCCATAATGTATTCTGCACTCATAAGCAGCTCTTTGAGCGTATTGCACAAACCACGCTTGAGCAGAATGGGCTTTTTGATGCTTCCGAGCTCACGAAGCAAATCAAAATTCTGCATATTGCGGGCACCTACCTGAAGCACGTCAACGTCTTCAAAAAGCGGAAGGTCGGTTATGCTCATAATTTCCGTTACAAACGGAAGTCCCGTTTCCTCGCGTGCAATTTTCAGCAGTTCAATACCCGTTGCCTTAAGACCGCTGAAATCGTAAGGTGAGGTGCGCGGCTTGAATGCGCCGCCCCTGAGCAGATTCGCTCCCGCCGCCTTCACAGATTTTGCAATGGAAACCACCTGCTCCTCGCTCTCAACAGAGCACGGGCCTGCAATCATGCAGAAGTTGCCGCCGCCGATTTTCACGTCACCCACTTCAACAATCATATCGTCCGGATGGAACTTACGGTTGCAGCACTTGAACGGCTCGGAAACCTGCTTGACAGAGCTGACAATTTCAAGGCTGGAAATCAAATCCGTGTCCACACGGCTTGTGTCACCGATAAGTCCGAGTACCGTCTGGAACTCGCCCTCGGAAACATGGACGTTTAATCCCGAAGCTTTAAGCCACTGAATGAGCTTTTCTCTTTTTTCTTCGGGTGCTGAATGCTTTAATACAACTATCATTTTGCTTACCTCCGTGGAATAACCGGTATAATCCTAATCCGTTTTATATCGGTCATCCTAAACTGTTTTTTAAAAATAAAACGCCGCACAAAAGGCTGTGCGGCGTTGGTTAACAGGTTTGTTTTTGCATCACAAACTGACCCTGCCGCAAACGGTAAGGTAATAAAAATATGCTGTTGATGCAAAAGTATAATTTTTCATAATGCTTCTCCGTATAAAAGCTGTCTGATGTTTAGCATTGTAGCACTTTTAATCGCTAAAGTCAAGTGCTTTTTCGAAAATAATTTCAAAAAAGCATATCGCTCCTAAGCCGTCAATATCATATTGCTCATTACGCTGCACAAAAAATGCACATTAAGTTATTATATTGAATATTGATTTTAGTATATATTCATAATCTTACACTTTTTCCAAATAATATTTCAAAAAACCCGTCGATAAATATAGACAATCCCGAATGTTTATGATAAAATTACATTGTTTGTCAGACTATGATTTTCATAGATAAACACACATCTCAATTTATTCTTAGGGAGGATAAAAAATGCGAAAGAAAATCGGCACATTGCCCTTTTCCGGCACACCGGAGCAGGAAGCAAAGCTCAAAGAGGTAATTGCAGCACACAAGGATGATCCGGGTGCGATTATGCCCGTACTTCAGGAAGCTCAGGAAATCTACGGTTACCTTCCCATCGAAGTTCAGACCATGATTGCTGAAGGTCTCAACGTACCGCTTGAGGAAGTTTACGGCGTTTCCACCTTCTATTCACAGTTCTCACTTTCCCCTAAGGGAAAATACAACATCTCTGTCTGCCTCGGCACTGCTTGCTACGTTAAGGGTTCCGGCGACATTCTCAACAAGCTCAGCGAAATTCTCGGCATCGGCGCAGAAGAATGCACCGCAGACGGCAAGTTCTCACTCACAGCATGCCGCTGCATCGGCGCTTGCGGCCTTGCTCCCGTAATCACCATCAACGACGATGTTTACGGCCGTCTCACTGTTGACGACGTGCCCGGCATCCTCGCAAAATACACCGACTGATTTTTTTAGAGGACGTTCTGTATGAAAATTAGTACAATCAGAGATCTGCTTGAAGCAGAGGTAATTTGCGGCGAAGAAGACCTTGAACGTCATGTTTATTCCGCTTGCGGAAGCGACATGATGAGTGACGTACTCGCCTTTGTCAAGGATCAAGCCGTATTGCTCACGGGGCTCGTGAATTCTCAGGTTATCAGAACCGCCATGATGATGGATATGGCATGCATCGTACTGGTTCGTTCAAAGCTGCCTACACCTGAGATGGTTGAACTTGCCAAGGAAAGCGGAATTGCAATCCTCAGCTCCCAAAAGCGTATGTACGATGCCTGCGGCATACTGTACAGCAACGGACTTATAGGCGGAAAGTGCACAGCATGAACGAACTGCTGACTTTCCATTTCGATGTCGACGGGAACGACTTTACTTCTGCAGGTCAGGCATCTGTTCAGATTAAAAAAAGTCTCAGGCAGCTTGGTATTTCCCCCGACACAATCAGAAGAGTATCCATCGCCATGTATGAAGGCGAAATCAACATGGTCATTCATGCAGGCGGCGGCGAAGCCGACGTAACCGTTTCCGAAACGGAAATTACCATTGTTCTCAAAGACGATGGCCCCGGCATCGCCAACATTGAGCAAGCCATGCAGGAAGGCTTTTCAACCGCACCCGACGCCATACGTTCACTTGGCTTCGGTGCAGGCATGGGTCTGCCCAACATGAAAAGGTACACCGACTACATGGACATCAGCTCCGAAGTAGGCAAGGGTACCACCATCACGATGAAAGTCAACATCTGACTGCCGTACAAAAAGGAAGGTGCATAGAAGATTGAACAGCTACGAACATTCTGTTTGCTTGGATGTCAGCAAATGCATCGGTTGTACCACTTGCGTCAGGCACTGTCCCACTGAGGCAATCCGCATAAGAGACGGTCACGCCGTCATTAATGAGTACCGCTGTATCGACTGCGGCGAATGCATCAGGATTTGCCCGAAAAACGCCAAAAAGGCCGTTTGCAACAAGCTTGAGGAAATGGAGCGCTTTAAGTGGAAAATTGCACTGCCCGCTCCCACCCTCTACGGTCAGTTTGAAAACTTGGACGATGTTGACTATGTATTGAACGGACTTCTTCGCATCGGATTTGACGACGTGTTTGAGGTTTCGGCAGCAGCAGAGCTCGTTTCTGCATACACTCGCCCTTATCTCAAAAGAGCAAACATTAACAAGCCTGTTATCAGTTCTGCTTGCCCCGCCGTTCTGCGTCTGATATGTCTGAGATATCCGTCTTTGAAAGACAATATCATGCCCATGCTTCCACCCATGGAGATTGCGGCAATACTTGCAAGGCAAAAAGCAAAGAAGGACCACCCCGAGCTTAAGGACGAAGAAATCGGCGTATGTTTCATTTCGCCGTGCCCCGCAAAAGCGAGCTACGTCAAAAACGGCTTCGGGACATACAGAAGTCAGGTTGACCTCGTGGTATCAATGAAGGACATCTACTTCGAGCTCATTAACGCAATTAACCGCAGCGACAACATTGATACAATGCTTAAGTCAGGTATGATCGGCATAAGTTGGGCAAGCTCAGGCGGTGAAGCCACCGCTCTGTTCAACGAATCCTACCTTGCGGCAGACGGAATTGAAAACGTGAACCACGTTCTCAACGAGCTTGAAAACGATAACATCCACAACCTTGAATTCATCGAACTCAACGCTTGCACGGGCGGTTGCGTCGGCGGTGTGCTGACAATGCAAAACCCGTTCATAGCAAAGGCAAAACTGCAGACCTTGAGGAGATACCTCCCCGTTTCGCAGAACTTCCTTTCAAAAGAAGAAGAAGGATATATTCCTGACGATTTCTTCTTTGAAGAAGTTCCCACCTATTTCCCGATTTCACGCTTGTCAGACAGTATGGCTGAGAGCATGCGTATGCTTTCCGAAATCCAAAAGCTGAGGGAAGCCCTGCCGGGAATTGACTGCGGCTCATGCGGCGCACCGAACTGCCGCGCATTTGCCGAAGACGTCATCAGGGGCAACGCAAACGAACAGGATTGTATCATCCGCCACCGCAGTAAGCTTCTTGATTATCTCAATTCAAAGGATGAAAGCGATGACAGTAAATAACCTTTGCGAAACTCAGGTGTTCACACCCGTTGTTCTCGCAGAAAAAGACCGTGAAATTGAAGGCGTATATATCGGTGACCTTCTCAGTTGGGTTATGGGCAAAGCCAACAGCGGCGATGCGTGGATAACCATCATGTCAAATATCAACACGGTTGCTGTTGCAACCCTTGCAGACACTGCTTGCGTCATTCTCGCAGAAGGTGTAACGCTTGATGATGAAGTGAAAACAACTGCTGAAAACAGAGGCATCAACGTGCTTTCCACAAAGCTTTCAACGTATGAAGCTGCAGTGAAGCTGTCACAGATGCTCTGATATGAACAAGTATTACTACGACTTTCATGTTCACTCCTGTCTCTCCCCTTGCGGTGACGACGACTCAACACCCAACAACATTGCCGGTATGGCAACCTTGTGCGGGCTGAACGTTGTTGCGCTGACAGACCACAACACCTGCAAAAACTGCCCCGCCTTCTTCGCGGCGGCAAAAAAACACGGTATTATACCGATTGCGGGTATGGAACTGACCACCGCAGAGGATATCCACGTTGTGTTTCTGTTTGAAGAGCTTGAGGAAGCGCTCAGGTTTGAAGAAGATTTGCAAAGCAAACGTATTCTGATTGCAAACCGTCCCGATATTTTCGGCGAGCAGCTTGTGCTTGACGAAAACGACGAGCTTGTGAGCAAAGAAGAACATCTGCTTTCAAACGCAACAATGCTGAGTGTTGACGAGTGCCCCTCACTTGCAGAAAAATACGGTGCGGTGTGCTACCCTGCACACATTGACAGGCAGTCAAACGGTATCATCGCCACATTGGGTACTTTCCCCGACATTGAAGGCTTCAAATGCTTTGAGCTTCACGACGGGGAAAAGGAGGAAGAATACAGAAACCTCTACCCCTTGGGCGAAAGGCTGGCAATCGTCAGCTCGGATGCTCACTATCTGTGGAACATGAGAGATGAAAACCGTTTTTTTCTCATTGATGACGAGCCGTACAGCTCAGCACTTGTGAGAAAACGTATTTTTGAACTTCTGAGGTAGGCAATGAAAGAGCTTTCACTTAACATTCTGGATATTTCAAAAAACTCCGTTAAAGCAGGCGCAAGTCTCACAAGCATACTCATTGACGAAACCGATGACGCCCTCACACTCACAATCGAGGACAACGGTTGCGGCATGAGCAGGGAAATGGTTGAATCCGTAACAAACCCATTTTGCACAACAAGAACAACGCGCCCCGTAGGTATGGGCATACCGTTGCTCAAGCTTGCGGCTGAAATGACGGAAGGATCCTTTGAGATCCACTCAAAATCAAAAGAGGAATATCCCGACTCTCACGGCACAAGAGTTATCGCAGTATTTAAAAAAAATCACATAGATTTCACTCCGCTTGGTGACGTTGCCTCTTCGGTAACAACACTCATTCAGGGTGATCCCGATGTGGACTTTCTTTTCAGGCACACAACACCGAACGGCGAGGTCGGAGTTGACACACGCGACCTTCGCGCTCAGCTCGGTGACGTTCCCCTTAACACGTACGAAGTAATTGTGTGGGTTGAGGAATACCTGAAAGAACAATATAACGCTTTGAAATAAAATCAATATAAATATTTCTCAGAAAGGAAAAATGAAATGAAGTCTTTAGCTGAACTCCAGGCAATTAAAGAAAAAATGCAGAACAAGGTCGCTCTGCGTGAAGGCAGCAACGAAATCAAAATCGTTGTCGGCATGGCAACCTGCGGCATCTCTGCAGGCGCACGCCCCGTTCTCAGCGCATTTGTTGAGGAGGTTGCAAACAACGGTCTTGCAGGAAATGTAATCGTTTCTCAGACAGGTTGCCTCGGTCTTTGCCAGTATGAACCCATTGCTGAAGTTTTTGAAGCCGGCAAAGAAAAAGTCACCTATGTTGAAATGACAGCCGAAAAAGCAAAGAGGGTTGTTGAAGAACACATCAAAGGCGGCAAGGTGGTAACCGAATATACCATCAGCGGCAAACTGAAGTAATATCGGAGGTATAAAATTATGATTCGTTCACATGTTCTTATCTGTGGCGGTACAGGTTGTACTTCTTCCGGCAGCAAGTCAATTCAGGAAGCTTTTGCTCAGAATCTTGAAAAGTACGGCATCGCTGAAG
The DNA here is from genome assembly GCA_045590055.1 of Acutalibacteraceae bacterium. Lineage (GTDB taxonomy): Bacteria > Bacillota > Clostridia > Oscillospirales > Acutalibacteraceae > UBA6857. Next base: position 28,629 of record JAZNQF010000038.1, on the reverse strand, counting down.
AAGTCAAAATCGTACAGACCGGTTGCTTCGGTCTCTGCGCCCTCGGTCCCGTTGTTATCATCCATCCCGAAGGCACTTTCTACAGCCGTGTTGAAGTAAGTGACGTCGAAGAAATCGTTTCCGAGCATCTTCTCAAGGGACGTAAGGTCGAGCGTCTTGTTTACAGCGACACAGGTGAAGAAAACGCTGAAGTTGCCAAAACTGACGTTTCACTTAATGATACTGCTTTCTATAAGACTCAGAACCGTGTTGTTCTTCGCAACTGCGGTGTTATCGACCCCGAAGACATCAACGAATACATTGCCATGGACGGTTACGCCGCACTCGGCAAGGTTCTTACAGAAATGACACCTGAGCAGGTTATTCAGGTTATCACAGATTCAGGTCTTCGCGGCCGTGGCGGCGGCGGTTTCCCCACCGGACGCAAGTGGGCTCTCACAGCTCCCAATCCGGGTCCTCAGAAATACGTTGTATGTAACGCTGACGAAGGTGACCCCGGCGCATTCATGGACCGTTCCGTTCTTGAAGGTGACCCCCACGCTCTTATTGAAGCAATGGCAATCGCAGGTTACGCTATCGGCGCAAACCAGGGTTACGTTTACGTAAGAGCTGAGTATCCCATCGCTGTTGCACGTCTCGGTATCGCCATCAACCAGGCAAAAGAGCTTGGTCTCCTCGGTAAAAACATTTTTGATTCAGGTTTCGACTTTAACCTTGACATCAGACTCGGCGCAGGCGCATTCGTATGCGGCGAAGAAACCGCTCTCATGACTTCAATCGAAGGCAACCGCGGTGAGCCCCGTCCCCGTCCGCCTTATCCGGCAGTTAAGGGTCTTTACGGCTGCCCCACAGTTGAAAACAACGTTGAAACATTTGCAAACGTACCTCAGATTATCCTTCGCGGTGCTGAATGGTTTGCTTCCATGGGTACAGAAAAATCCAAGGGTACAAAAGTATTCGCACTCGGCGGTAAAATCAACAACACAGGTCTTGTTGAAATCCCGATGGGTACAACTCTGCGCGATATCATCTACAACATCGGCGGCGGTATCCCCAACGGCAAGAAGTTCAAGGCAGCACAGACAGGCGGCCCCTCAGGCGGTTGTATCCCTGCAAGCCTCATTGACACCGAAGTTGACTACGACAACCTCACAGCTCTCGGCTGCATGATGGGTTCAGGCGGTCTCATCGTCATGGACGAAGACACCTGCATGGTTGATATGGCTAAGTTCTTCCTCGACTTCACAGTTGACGAGTCCTGCGGTAAGTGCACACCCTGCCGCATCGGTACAAAGAGACTGCTTGAAATGCTTGACCAAATCACTTCCGGTAACGGCACACTTGAGCTCATTGACGAAATGGAGAAGCTTTGCTACTACATCAAAGAAAACTCCCTTTGCGGTCTCGGTCAGACGGCTCCCAACCCCGTTCTTTCCACCCTCAAGTACTTCCGCGAAGAATATATTGCTCACGTTGTTGACAAGAAGTGCCCCGCAGGCGTATGCCAGGATCTTCTTTCATTCATCATTGACAAAGAAAAGTGCATTGGTTGCGGCAGATGCGCAAAGAACTGCCCCGTCAATGCCATCACCCAGACAGACTACGTTGCTCCCGGCCACAAGCTTGCATCTTACACAATTGACCTTAACAAGTGCGTAAAGTGCGGCGCTTGCATTGCAAACTGCAAACCCGGCGCAATTTCCAAGGAATAAGAGAAAGGAGTCAGTTACAATGGAAATGCTTAACATCAAAATCAACGGTATGCCTTTCTCAGTTGAGAAGAACACCACCATTCTCGATGCCTGCCATCAGTTCGGCATCAAAATCCCCACTCTCTGCTTTCTTCGTGAAATGAACGAAATCGGCGCATGCCGTATGTGCGTTGTTGAAGTTAAGGGTGCACGTTCACTCGTAGCTTCCTGTGTATATCCCATCGACCGTGACGGCATGGAGATTTTCACAAACACACCCAAGGTCATGGAATCAAGAAAGATGACTCTCCAGCTCATCCTCTCCAACCATGAAAAGAAGTGCCTTTCATGCCCCAGAAGCAACAACTGCGAGCTTCAGGCAATGTGCAAGGAATTCGGCGTTGACGACGAAGACCGTTATGCAGGTGAAAACCCGACACATCCCGTTGACGAAACCACAGCTCACCTTGTACGCAACAACAGCAAGTGCATCCTTTGCCGCCGCTGTGTTGCCGCATGCAGAGAGCAGCACGTTGGCGTTATCGGCGCAAACAACCGTGGCTTCGACACTGTTATCAGCTGTGCATTCGAACAGGACCTTGCTGACGTAGCATGCGTATCCTGCGGTCAGTGCACTGCAGTTTGCCCCACAGGCGCACTTGTTGTTAAAGATGAAACTGCAAAAGTATTTGAAGCTCTTGCAGATCCCGAAAAGATTGTCATTGTTCAGACCGCACCCGCAGTAAGAGCCGCCCTCGGTGAAGACTTCGGTATGCCTATCGGCACAAACGTTGAGGGCAAGATGGTTGCAGCTCTGCGTCGTCTTGGCTTTGACAAGGTGTTTGACACCAACTTCGGTGCCGACCTCACAATCATGGAAGAAGGCACAGAGTTCATTGACAGAGTCAAGAACGGCGGCGCACTTCCCATGATCACATCCTGCTCACCCGGTTGGGTTAAGTTCTGCGAACATTATTATCCTGATCTCCTTCCCAACCTTTCAACATGCAAGTCACCCCAGCAGATGACAGGCGCAATGATTAAGAGCTACTATGCCGAAAAAGAAGGCATCGATCCCAAGAAGATCGTCAGCGTATCAATCATGCCCTGCACAGCCAAGAAGTTTGAGCACAAGCGTGACGACGAAGGCAACAACGGTCTTGCAGACGTAGATATCGTACTCACCACACGTGAACTTGCTGATATGATTAAGCAGGCAGGTCTTGAATTCACCGCTCTTCCCGATGAAGAATACGACCCTGCAATGGGCGTTTACACCGGTGCTGCAGTTATCTTCGGAGCAACCGGCGGCGTTATGGAAGCTGCTCTTCGTACAGTAGCTGACGTTCTTTCAGGTGAAGACCTCAAGAAGCTTGACTACAGCGAAGTCAGAGGTACAGAAGGCATCAAGTATGCCACATACGACGTTGCAGGTATGACCGTTAAAGTTGCAGTTGCATCCGGTCTTGAAAATGCTTCAAAGATTCTTGATGACATCCGCGCAGGTAAAGCTGATTATCAGTTTGTTGAAATCATGTGCTGCCCCGGCGGCTGTGTAAACGGCGGCGGTCAGCCTATTCAGCCCGCATCTGTTCGCAACTATGTTGACATCAAGGCAGAACGTGCAAAGGTTCTCTATGAGGCAGACGCTAACCTTCCCATGAGAAAGTCTCATGAGAGCCCCATCATCAAGAAGGTTTACGAGGAATATCTCGGTCAGCCCGGTGGCCACAAGTCACACGAACTGCTCCACACTTCCTACGTTGCACGTAAAAAGTATTAATCCCGACAACTAACTGTCTGACGGGGGTATCACTGAAGTGATACCCCCGTCCGTTTTTTTGCGGTAATAATGGCAATGTTCTCCCCGAGGGCGTGCGGCGTTGCAACGCTATACTCTACTCACCGGTTGCCTGCCGCACGCCCTCGGCGCACGCGCCCTGCCGCCTGCAATTTTTCAGCGATGACAGCGCGCGTGCGGTGGTCGGCACCATTTGCGCCGACCACCCTCAGCCACAGACTTAACCGCGTTTTGCAAAATGATTGTTGTTTAATTTTTGTCTTTTCCAACATTGGTGAGCTTTTTATTTTCAACTGAACAACTTTATCACAAACTGTATGATGTTGTGCTTGTCTATTGCTTTTTCCAACGATTGTGTGTTATAATACAAATACAACAGATTATATCCAATAAATAGGAAGGTAAAATTATGGCAAAGAAATCCACACAGCGTGCATCAACAGACAAACGTGTTATCAAAACTAAAGCTATTTTGCGCGACAGTTTGATTACTTTGCTTGAACAAAAGCCTCTTAAGCAGATTTCCGTAACAGAGCTTACAGAGCTCGCAGACGTCAACCGTTCAACTTTCTATTTTTATTATGACGATATTTACGACATGGTCGACAAAATGCTGGGCGATATATACGAAACACACCTCACTCCGCTGATAAACAATGCAGGCAACTTCACCCGCACAGGCGACTATGCCACTTTCCTTGTAGGATTCCTTGATTTCTGCAAGAACAACAGTCGTATCGTCACTGTAATTGTCAACAACGATATCGGTCACACCTTCACAAACAAGCTCATTGCAGATATACGAAACAGCATACCCGACTCTGCAAAGCACTACAGTAACGATACGTCAAAATACTATCTCACCACATTCGCACTCAATGCAATACTCGGCACAATATATCAGTGGATTCGCGACGGCATGAAGGTGCCCTCAATTGAAATGGCACTGTTTGTCAGTGAAATGTACTTCCTCGGTGCAAAATATCAGAAGTCAAAAGAATAAACCAACAACGCCCATACAGAATCACAGCGACTCTGTATGGGCGTTTTCAATAGCATTATTATCTGAAAAGATTGTCAAAAAAATGCGGTTTCTTTTCACACGGCGATTGATTGCAGTCGCACTCATGCCGCACAAGGATTGTGTCCTCACCAATCACCTCAATGTCACACCACGGGATGCGCAAATCATCCTGGCGACCGAAAAGATTGAAGCACCTTCCCCTTCCCCAGATTATGATTGCGGTGATTTTTCCGTCGCAGACGTTAACCTCAACATCGTTCACACATCCAAGGCGGCAACCCGTTTTTGACGAAATCACCTCTTTTTGTCTCAGCTCTGCAATGCAACAGTTGTTCATGCCGTACCCTCCTTTGTTGGTACAGTATATTCACAAAAGACGGTAGGCTTGCAAAAGCCCACACAATTTATGATTACAACAGTTTGAATCTGCTCTTTTCAAACTCTAACAGCCCCTCGTTTCGCATCTTGCACAGCTCATTTGACATAGCGCTTCGGTCAACAGACAAATAGTCCGCAAGCTCTTGACGGTTGAAGGGGACAGTAAAAACCGGGCTGTTCTGCTTGTTAGCCTCTTCGGACAAATATGAAATCAACTTCTCACGTGTGGTACGTCTTGACATGTGGCAAAGCTTCTGCACAAGATTTATGTTTTTTTCTGCAATAGCGTAAAACATATTTTGAACCACAAGTGTGTGAAAACGGCAGACCGACGGACACGTTGAAATCAACCTCCTTGCATCAAAAAATATAACCGTGCTGTTTTCCACTGCAACCACATTGTGCAACAATGCGCTGCTTTCAGGCGCAACATACGCTTCACCGAACATTTCACCCACGGATATCTCCCCTAGAATACTGCGATTACCCCAGTAATCATCTGCTTGAATACGCAGTTTTCCTTCAACCACAACAGCAATATTGTTGAGATGTTCCCCTTGATGAAACACGCATTCATCCTTGTTATACTGAATCAGTGTTGCACCGAGGCAGGATATCATGGAGACAATTTCTTCTTCGCTGACACCTGCAAACATTTTTGTTTTTTTGAGAATTGGAATATATTTTTTCATAAAGCTCTCCACTCCGTTGTAATTACAACATACTTGTTTTATTTATTGTACTATAATTAAATCATAAAAGCAATGGAGGAGAAAAAGTATGATAAGAAAAATCATCAAAATAGACGAAGAAAAATGTAACGGCTGCGCTGCATGTGCCAAAGCTTGCCATGAAGGCGCAATTGAAATGATAAACGGAAAAGCAAAGCTTGTGCGCGAGGATTATTGCGACGGTCTCGGAGATTGCCTCCCCGCTTGCCCCTCAGGCGCCATAACCTTTGAGGAAAGAGAAGCACCTGCTTATGACGAAGCCGCTGTTCTTGCGGAAAAAAAGCAAAAAAGCTCCACACTGCTCCCCTGCGGATGCCCCGGCACGCAGTCAAAACAAATTGAACGTGAAAGCTGCGACACACCCACAGTTTCTGCAAGCAGTCAGCTTACACAGTGGCCTGTACAGATTAAACTCGTACCCGTTAACGCACCTTACTTTGACGGCGCAAACCTTTTAATCGCGGCAGATTGCACTGCTTATGCCTATGGAAATTTCCACAACGACTTCATACGCAACCGCGTTACACTCATCGGCTGCCCTAAGCTTGATGCCGTTAATTATGCCGACAAGCTAACCGCCATAATCAGTGGCAACAACATCAAAAGCGTAACCGTTGTGCGCATGCAGGTACCTTGTTGCGGTGGCATTGAAAACGCCGTGGAGCAGGCACTGCAAAACAGCGGTAAGTTCATTCCGTGGCGAGTTGTTGTTATTTCCACAGACGGAAGAATCGTTTCGGATTAAGCGCTATAAAAATCGTACAAAGCTCAATGCTTTGTACGATTTTAATATGTGTTGAATTGTAAGGCATTGTTTTGCCGTAAAGAACACAGATGCTCTTGTTATGTTTATCAGCAGAATGAATTTTATTATCCGATAAGTACTTCTTTATTTATGTCTCCGATAAAAACGTTATCCTCCACCGTCAGCACAGATGCGTCAGGGTTCTGTGAAACGATGCCGTAATTGGTTGAATCCGTTTTCTCGGGCGCAATGAATGCGTTGCCGGCAACTTTGATTCCGTAAACGTGCGGCCTGAAAATTATGTATCCCCTGCTGTTTTCACCCGTACCCGACGGTCCGTCAAAGATGTTGTCAATTATTTCAATGTTATGATGGTCGCAGTCGCCATGGTGACCGATTGCAGGGAAGCCGCCACACTTGAAAATATTTGACTTGATTACAACGTTGCGGCAGACCGTATCGTCACTGCAAAAGTCAATCAACTCACCGTTGCAGTCGTACACCGGGCCGTATGAGCCATGGCGCGACATATCAAGCTGTACCTGCTCGTTGAATAAGCCGTCATTGAGCACAGTGTATGTCGGGCCGTCAAAAACACAGTTTTGTATGAGCACGTTCTCAGTGCCGTTGATTTCAATAAAATGCCACTGGGCGCAGTTAACAAAACGGCAGTTTTCAATTGTGATGTTACTGCAGTGCACCGTGTTAACAAGCGTTGAACGCTCTTTGAGGTTTTTGTTGCCGTCAAAAGTGCCACCCGAAATCACGACGTCGTGTGTACCGCTGTACCCCGCCCATTCAGGCTTGGAATAAGATGCGAGAAGATAACGCGTCAGCGGCTCACCTTTGTCGCTTCTTAAAATAACGGCTTTGTCTGAAAAACGCAGGTTCTGATTTGAATAAAAGATGAGTGCGGCAGAAACAAGATACGTGCCGTCGGGAAAATAAACCGTACCGCCTTGCCTGAGCTCGTCAATGCAAGCTTGCAACGCTTTTGTGTCATCGTGGATGCCGTCGGCGTAAACATCTTTGTTTTGCATTACGTTGATAAATTTCATGTTAACTCAGCCTTTCGTTAATATATCCGCACGCGAGAACGGGCGTATTTATTTCATGAAGTGGGTTATGAGCCATTACACCCCACTTCATAATGATATTAACACACACAATCCGAGTTTTCAAGAAAGGGTTAAAAAAACCAATGTAAAAACTCCGTTGTATTGCGCGAAAAAATGTATTATAATTTCTTCGGAATCAGTATTTCAACGGAGGGCTTTACATGAACAGAAAATACTCACACGTAATTGTGCTTGGAATTGACGGTGCAGGCGCTTTCATAAAAGATGCCGATACCCCTGAATTTGACCGCATTTTTGCAAACGGCGCGGTAACGTATTCAGCGTTATCATCGCGTCCGACAATCAGCGCGGAATGTTGGGGCTCCATGCTTCTCGGTGTAGGCCCTGAAATTCATGGGCTCACCAACGGCATTGTGGAATCAACCCCGTACCCGACAAATTCACCTTTTCCGTCACTCTTTCGCCGCATACGCGACGCCATCCCCGATGCGGTGCTTGGCTCTTACTGCGACTGGAATCCCATAACACACGGCATTGTTGAAAACAACATCGGAGTATTCCACGATACCGCGCGCGATGCTGAGCTCACACCGATTATCTGCGATTTTATACTCAGCAAAAAGCCCGATTTCCTCTTCGTTCAATTCGACAGTGTTGACGGAGCAGGTCACAAATATGGCTATGGCACATCCGAGCATCTGCAGCGCATACATGAGGTAGACAAGCTGATAAACGACATACACGCCACCACAGCACGAGCGGGAATTATTGAGGATACGTTGTTTATTGTTATTGCCGACCACGGCGGCACCAACAACGAAGATGGCGGCGGAAAGCACGGCGGCTGGACAGACGAAGAAAAGCTTGTAACCTTTGCCGCCGCAGGAAAAACCGTAAATAGCGCCGAAATCAAGGAAATGAACATCCGCGACCTTGCCGCAACGGTGCTTTATGCACTTGGTATAGCCGCACCTGATTTTGACGAAAAAGGCTGGACCTCACAGATTCCTGCAGGTCTTTTTGACGATGGTTCTGTGAAGCCTTACAAGGACATTTCTCACCTCACAGGCGCACCTGCAAGGGTTTCAAAGGTTGCCCATACGTCCGAATTGATTTAAGAAGACTCAATGCCGCCACGCCCGAAAGAGTGAATTATCACATCCTTTCCGGCGCTTCGGATTATACCGTTCACCATAATATAAAAAGCAGTTTATGCGTTGCCGCATAAAATGCTCAGCTTGTCGAAAAACTTGTTTTCGGCAAACTGCCGGACTGCCGAGAAAGGTGCAAGATGACCTTTTATTTGCCCCGAAGGTGTACATAGGTACTCCGAGAGGGCAAAAAAAGGGCAAAACAATGCGAAAATCGTACAAAGCTCGATGCTTTGTACGATTTTTATGTGTGCATAAGTCTTAGCTTTTTTGTTGTCTTGTTTTTGAAAAAACAGCATTGTTGTTCTTGTGCTTTTATCGACAGTCTGAGCAGTTTATGCATTACCGCATAAAATGCTTTTTCTTATGAATCAGTTGCAGAGAATATCTGTTTCCATGTATCTGACGCCCATGTCATAGAGCATTTTTGCATCCTCAATGGTGTTCACAGTCCAGAATGAAACGCCGATGCCTGCATCAAGAGCAAGCTGAATGCTTGCCTGATTGTTCTTGCTGAAGTTTGGTGAAAGCCACACTTTTTCGCTGACCGCCTGAGCCTCAGCAATATTTTCGGGTGTGATTTCATCAATCAGGTACCACAGTTCAATGTTGGGGTCAAGCTGATTGATAACCTTAAGCTGCTCAAGGTCAAAGGAGATAACAATTGCGTTTTCCGCCAGACCCTTTTCCTTCACGGCATCAACAACGGTGTACAGCAAATCGTAGTTATCCGCTTTGATTTCAATCTGCGGTCTTGTATCTGAGCCGACGAAGATGTCAAGATATTCGTCAAGTGTGGGAATTCTCAGCTCGGGATACTTCCAGAAGTTGGCTCCCCATTTGTAGCTGAAGGTTTTGATTTCCTCGAGTGTGAGGTCTGCAACCTCGCCGAATTCACAGAACATACCGTCTGTTGTGCTGTTGTGGATAACAACCCACTCGTTGTCCTTGGTGAGATGAATGTCGCACTCTGCTGAGTAGAAGTTGTGGTTTACGGCTTCCTCAAAGGCAAGGGTTGAGTTTTCGGGTGCAAGTGCGCTCACACCGCGGTGTGCGGTAAGATACACGGGGTCCTCCGGTGAGCCGATGCCGTTTGCGGAAATTGAAATGAGCTCCTGCGGCTGATTGAACAACCTCACAACGTGATATGCAGGGAAATAGGGTGAGAAATAGAGGGGAACAAGAATAAGCGCAATGATTTTGTTGATAATTGCAAGCATTTTTATGCCGCCTTTCAATATATAATATAGTCCAATAGCAAAACGTATGTGATTATCTGCAGCCCACCTTAAAGATGGTGGTGCTTTCAAAAACTTCACCTGCCTTGAATGTGCACTGCGGAAATTCAGGGTTGTTGGGTGTGTCCGGATAATACTGTGTAACAAGGCAGAAGCCGTAATGCTGACCGAGAGCAATGCCGCCTTTGCCAACATATTCGCCCTCAAGGAAGTTGCCGCAATAAAGCTGAACACCGGGAAGGTCTGTGAGAACTTCAAGTGTTCTGCCGCTTTTTACATCATAAGCAAGGGCTGCGGTGCGAAGCTTGCCGCTTTCACCGTCAATGCAGAAGTTGTGGTCGTAGCCCTTGCACTGTGCGAGCTGAACGTCATCATTCGCAATATCTTTGCCGATGAGTTTCGGCTGCCTGAAATCAAAAGCAGTACCTTCAACACTCCTGAGCTCACCAAAAGGTATGCTCTTTTCGTCTGTGGGTGTGAAGTGTGAACAGTTGAGCTGAAGCTCATGTGAGAGTATGTCGCCGTTCGCGGTTGTGCCGAGGTTGAAATATGCGTGGTTTGTGAGGTTGATGACGGTGGTTTTGTCGCTCACGGCACGGTAATCAATTTCAAGCTCGTTGTGGTCGTTGAGTGAATACGTCACCGTAACCTCAACTGTGCCGGGGAAACCTGCCTCACCGTCGGGGCTTATTCTGCTGAATTCAACGGCGCTGTCGTCAACAATAATTGCATTCCACACGTCGTTGCTGAAGGCTCCGCCGCCGTGCAGGCAGGTGATGCCGTTTTCGTTTTTGTCAACACACACCATGTCTCCGCCAAGCATGAATCTTCCGTCGCCGATTCTGTTGGCATATCTGCCCACGGTTCTGCCGCAATAGCATGTGCAGGCGAGGTGACCTTCAAGTGTGTCGAAGCCCATGATGATGTCGCCGTTTACACCGTCGCGGTCGGGGCAATTAAATGTGGCAAGGGTTGCGCCGTATGTAATGATACCTGCCGAAACGCCGTTGTTGTTTTCAATTGTGAAAAGGTGCACATCTCTGCCGTCAGGCATTGTGCCGTACAAAGTTTTTACTACGCTCATAATCGGTTATCCTCCAAAAAAAGTGCCCTGCACAACAGCAGGGCACTGTGATTGTTTGCCTTTGCCGTTGATATAATGCGTTCGGATTTGCTTCACATTATACCACCGACAGTAAAATTTTTCAAGTGTGACTTCTGCCTGTTATCATACGAATCAGGCTTCTTCCTTTTCCTTTGAAAGCATTAAGTTTGCAAGAATACCAAGGATGAGGGCAACTGCGATGTTGGTGAGGGAAACCTTGCCGAAGCTAAGGGTGAGACCGCCGATACCTGAAACAAGGATTGTTGAAACAACAAAGAGGTTTCTGTTCTTCTCAAGGTCAACCTTCTTAATCATCTTAAGGCCGCTGACTGCGATAAAGCCGTACAGAGCCATGCAGATACCGCCCATTACACATGAAGGAATGGTGTTAACAAAAGCAACAAACGGTGAAAGGAAGGAGATGATGATTGCACCGATTGCAGCAGCGATGATGCTGTAAACAGAAGCGTTCTTTGTTATAGCTACGCAACCAACGCTTTCGCCGTAGGTTGTGTTGGGACAACCGCCGAAGAATGCGCCAACCATTGAGCCAACACCGTCACCGAGGAGTGTGTTGTGCAGACCGGGCTCTTCGAGGAGGTCACTTTCAATGATTGTGCTGAGGTTTTTGTGGTCAGCAATATGCTCAGCGAAAACAACAAACGCAACGGGGATATATGCAACTGCAACTCTTGCAATATCTGCGCCGCCGATTTCTTTGAAGCCGTCAATTGCCTTAACGAATGTGAAATCAGGCAGAGAAACAAAGCTCTTGATGCTGATATCTGTGAAAAGGCTTGTGAGGGGAGCAAAATTGATAACCTTAAGAGCATCAATTTCTGCTGCGTTACCGATAACGGTGAAAATTGCTGCAACAAAGTAGCCTGCAAGGATACCGATGATGAACGGAATGAGCTTCATCATCTTTTTGCCGTAGGTTGAGCAAAGCATTGTAACTGCGAGAGTAACAAGGCCGCAAACAATTGCAACGTAGGTTGAGCCGCCTGCGGGGGCCGTCTTCAAATCGCCAACAGCGTTGCCGGCAAGTGAAAGACCGATAAGAGCAACTGTGGGGCCGATAACAACGGGAGGCATGAGCTTGTTAACCCAGCCAACGCCTACAAACTTAACAACAAGTGCGATTACAACATAAACAAGACCTGCAAAAATTGCACCGACGATGATTCCGAGGTAACCGACTGCAAGGCTGCCTGCAAATGCAGCGCACATAGAATCAATGAATGCAAAGGAGCTTCCGAGGAAAACGGGGCTCTTTGCCTTGGTGAACAGAACGTAAGTGAGCGTGCCGAAGCCTGCGCCGAAAAGCGCTGCCGCTGAGCTGAGAGTTGCACCTTCAACTCTTGAGTTGACGATAATGGGCACAACGAGCGTTGCCGCCATGATTGCAAGCAACTGCTGAATTGCGAAAACAACAAGCTGCCCGAACTTGGGTTTGTCTTTGACATTGTAGATCAGTTTCATTTGTGTGTCCTCCGTTTTCTTATTTTAAAGATATACTATCATAAACAATCGTGGTTGTAAATATTTTTGCGCCGCCTGCGGCGAAAAAAATAAAAAAGCACAGAGTATACATATTTAAAGCAGAAATACACGGAAAAAGGACGAAAAGTGCGGTTGACTTTTTATACGTGAGGGCGGTATAATGTGCAGAGAAACACATGTTTACAATCGGAGGTAAAAATATGAAAAACAAAAAAATACTTGCTTTAATTGCCGCCGCAGTGCTGATGATGAGTATGTTGTGCGCGTGCTCATCAAATAAAACAGACGGTGCAACCCATCCTGCCGACGCAAGCACAAGCACAACCGCAGAAAGCACATCTGCTATCATCGTAAATCCCGCAGAAATGGTGCTCAAAAGCATGACGGTATATGAGCGCACGGCAGACGGTACGCTTGTTAAAGAAACCGCATTTGAAAACATTGAGCTTAAAGAAAGAATTGATGAAAACGGTAAAAAAATCGTGTATACTAACTACACAGCAGATGCACAGACACAGACAGTAACCCTTACAATCAATTACGGCCACGGCGACGAGATTGACATGATTAAAGGTGAACTGTTCAACAGAACAAAGGGCGACACCGTTTTCAAGTGCAAATACTACAAAGACGGCGAAATGTGCGATTTTGAAATGCCGATTATTTTCGGATAATGCGCATCGGTTATGGTGACCGAAATAAAACTTGCAGGGCTTTAAAAGGCTCTGCTTTTTTATGCGCACATCTCCCCCATTCCCATACTGGCTTCGACTACACAAGCTCCTTGCCGTATATATGAGTTGATGAGTAAATACTATAACAGAGAAACATGAAGCTATAGCAGAGTATTGTGTATCATTTGATACACAATACTGTCATACCTATGCTCTGCTATGTTTTACATTCGTCATATAACCACTTTTTTCGCATCAGGAACAGAGACATAAATTCATTTTTGTCTCTTTGTATATTTTATCCTGCCGATTATGCATAAAAGATACTTTGTTTTGAATTTGAGTCATTAGCCAAATGCTATTTTATCTGTAAAGGTTTTTATCTTTACAGAGTTTCATGGTGCTACATCATGGTGGAAAACTCATTATTTTGTGCTATTTTTAGATAATATTTATCTGTAATAGTAAAGTTATTAACTTTACTAACATAGTTTTCAACACTTTTACACTTGTTTTATACATTTCAAATGAATATTTGTATATACAGAAAATGCACTTTTCGGATAAAATTTATCTCAACCTTCAAACTTTAAAGCTCAATTTAATTCCAATTTATCCGCTTTTGGGCACGTATTTTTGTGCTTTTTGACCTTGTCAAAGAAAAAATTTTCCTTATCCCCTTGCATAAAAGCCCAAAAGGATATATAATAATTCCGACGATATTATAATTTAGGAGGAGCAACCATGAGTTTTCGTGAAATATTCGAATACATCTTCCTTGATCTGTGGGATATGCTCTTTGAGCTTATCAAGGGTCTGGGACTGTAAGCAAAAGAACTGAGCCGCCGTGTAAACCACGGCGGCTCTCAGACTGTCGATAAAAGCGCAAGAACAACAATGCTGTTTTTCAAAAGTAAAAAACGAAAAAACTAAGACTTATACACATATAAAAAATCGTACAAAGTATCGAACTTTGTGCGATTTTTGCCTTGTTTTGACCTTTCTCGGCAGTCTTTCAGCTTATCATAAGCTTTGTGAACACATTGAAAAACAGAATACCGGCAACGTAAAAACCGTTCAGGGCAATCAACCCCAAACGGTTTTTACGTTGCAAGTTATGCGTTACTGCTTTGCGCCCTTGGCACCCGATGACGTGCCGAGGTTTACACCTTGAAGCACGTTTGAATCAAACTTATATGTGATGCTCTCTTTTTCTCTTTCTCTTTTGAGAGCAAGAGTAATCATTCTGTCAAGCAATTGTGTGTATTTAACACCGATAGGCTCCCACAGATAGAACGAGAGTGAGCCGGGAATGGTGTTAATTTCGTTCAGCCAAATTTCACCTGTTGCGGTGTCCATCATGAAGTCGATTCTTGACACACCGTTACAGCCGAGGCACTTGAACGCCTTAACTGCGTAATCCCTTACGGTCGCCCTCTGCTCGTCTGTTATGTCTGCAGGTATCTTCCTTTTAAGTGAAGCCATACCCTTTGAGCCTGAGCTCTTTGCGCCCTTTGCACCGCCTTTTGAGCCACCCTTTGAACCACCGCCGATATACTTATCTTCAAAGCTGAGGATACTGTCGCTGTTAACGGGTTCTTCGCACTCTGAGGCCTCTGCATCGTCACTGTCGCCGAGAACGGCGCAGTTGATTTCCTTAAGATTCTGCACGGCTCTTTCAACAAGCACACGGTCTGCAAAACGGAAGGCATTTTCAAGTGAGTCGAGCAGACCGTCTCTGTCGTCAGCTTTTGAGATACCGATGCTTGAGCCGAGGTTAATGGGCTTTACAATGAGGGGATAACCAACAGCTTCTTCAATTGCGGCAACAACTGAGTCGGAGTCATCGTCAAACTGCTTGCCGGAAAAGCAACGGCAATCGAGCACGGGAATACCGTTATCCTTAAGCACGGTTTTCATCACGTATTTATCCATGCCGACGGCTGAGGAAAGCACGTCGCAACCTACAAACGGCAGGTTGAGGGTTTTGAGATAGCCCTGCAACGAACCATCTTCAACGTTTGTGCCGTGGACAATCGGAAATGCGATATCCACATAGTCAACAATGCCCTTGGAAAATTTGCTGAACGGGTATTTAATCAGCACGGTACGGTTGCCGTCGTAGACGGGAATAACTCTGCGGCTCTTTTTGAGAAGCTTATCGATATCCGTATAGCTTTCAATTTTGCCGATATCTTCGCCTACATACATCAGGTTATCCTTGCTTATGTAAACCGGAATAACGTCGTATTTTTCCTTATCGATATGACCGATTGCCTGAATTGCAGAGATAATTGAAATCTCGTGCTCAACACTTTTTCCGCCAAACATAACGGCAACTTTAATTTTCATTTTATATCGTTCCTTTCAATGTGATAATCAATAGTTATCAGGCAGGTCGTTTTCAAGAAGAACTATCTTCCTCTTACCGCCTGCATTGAGCGCATAAACAAATGTGAGCGCCTGCTGAATTGTGGGAGCAACGTAGATTTTATCTTCACTGTAGCCCTTGTCAAGCAAGCCCTGCTTAATGGGCTTTGCCTGCTTTTCACCAACAAGCACAGCATAGTCGCAAACGTCTGCAATATCTTTGCCGAATTCACGGTTAAGCTCATCCTGCTTCTCGCCAAGCTCAACCATACCGGGTGTGACAATAATTCTCATACCGTCAAACAAGGAGATAGCTTCCAAAGCCGCTTTTGTGCCACTGGGGTTTGCGTTGTAGGCATCGTCGATGAGGGTAAGACCGTTGCGCTCCGTGAGCTGAAGCCTGTGCTCAACACCCTCAAGCTTCCTAACTGCACCTTTGAGGTCTTTCATCGGTATGCCGAATTTGTTGGCAACCGCCACGGCACCCGTGATGTTGATTACACTGTGCTTACCGAGAAGCCTTGTGGTGAATTCCTGCACCTCTCCGTCAGGCGCCTTAACACTGAAGGATGTACCTCTATGGGTAACTGAAAGGTCAAACGCCATATAGTCACAGCCTTCCGTTGTACCGTAGGTTACGGCTTCGCGCGGGTAGGCAAAATCCTTAATGTTCTGATCGTCACCGTTGACGAAAAGCATGCCGCCTGCATCAAGTGAATCTGCGAGTTCAAACTTTGTTTTCTTAACTGTGTCAAGCGAGCCGAAGCTTTCAAGATGCTGAGGACCGACGGAGGTTATCACACCGTGGTCGGGGTTTACAATATCACAAAGCTCTTTGATGTCGCCTTCCCATCTTGCACCCATTTCGCAGACGAAGATTTCGTGGGTTGAGCGAAGGGAACCTCTTATGGTTTTAACCACACCCATGGGTGTATTGTAGCTTTCCGGAGTCATAAGCACATTGTACTTTGCCTTGAGCAGGCTTGTGAGATAATATTTAACGCTGGTTTTACCGTAGCTACCGGTTATGCCGATAACCTTGAGGTTAGGGCGGCACTCGCTGAGTATGCGCTTCGCATCGTTTGTGTAACGGCGGTTGATGCCTTTTTCAACGGGCTTGTTGATGAAGTTTGCGGCAAGTGAAAGATAGGGTGAAAGGGCAAGCAACACCGCAAACACAAACAGCGCATGTGCACCTGAAACAAGCATGCCTGCGGCAATAGCTGCAGCGATAAGCACAAAGGCTGTTGCCATCATGCGTTTAACACGGGGTGTGTAAACAAGAGGCTTTTTTGCCTTTTTGGGTACGGAAACAACGGCAGAAACCACCATGAGCACAACCCACGCGGCAACGCTCGCAATGAAATGCGGAATAAAACTGGCAATTGCCGCACAAAGACCGAGCGCAAGGTGAATGAGATACTTTTTGGGGTTGTTTTTAAACCATCGTCTGTGTGTTATGGGGTTATATGAGTTGAGCTGAAAAAAGTGAAGAGAATCAATCAACGTCATCACGCACGCAGGCAAAACGGTGAGCGCGCCGATGAGAGACAAGAGAATTTCCGGTTTCATTGTCATATCTGCCTTTCTTTATCTGTGTGGTAAGTTCGGTTTGTTCCGTCACCTTACATCGGAATTTTCAGGAATGAAGCTATTACGCGGTTGAATCTGTCGCTCTGTTCAAGGAAAGAGTAGTGACCGGCTCCCTCAAATACCGCAAGCCCCGCTTCGGGCATGAGCTTTTCCATAAGCTGACCGTCTGAAAGCGGAGTTGCCGTGTCTGCTGAGCCCCACACAAGAAGAGCCGGCATTTTCACGTTGGGCATAAGCGGTGTGAGGTCCTCGTTAACAACCTTAACGAGCGTCTGCCTCATTATCGGAGAAGCGGCGTTATAATCTGCCGAGCCGTGCTTTTTTCGCAGGTTTTCAAGCGCGTCGGGGGCAACCTTCTGCACAATGCTACTTGAAAGTACCTTTTTTGCAAGCTTATATCTGTTCTGCTTTGCCTTTTGCTGTTTTGTTTTTTCAGGAAGTACACCTGCACTGTCAACAAGAATAACGCGTTTGATTTCAAACGGTGCAGGGTTGAGGCTGCAAAGCTTAATAATTACCCTGCCGCCGAAGGAGTGGCCGAGAAGTGTTGCGCTTTCAACGTTGAACTTTTTGAGAAATTCAACAACGAAATCTACGTAATCATCAACGCACCACGGCTCCTTCGGCTCTTCACTTTCGCCGAAGCCGGGCATATCCATGGCAATTACGCGGTACTTCTTTTCCATGAGCTGCATCACGTTTTCAAAAAGTGTGATGTTAGCACCCCAGCCGTGAAGTAAAACCACCGTTTCACCTTCACCGCGGCACTCGTAATTTATTTTAAGTGACTTGATTTCGGTTATCATCGCAACAGCCTGCGACACGGAAAAGCCGTGCCGTCCTTTCTTGCAAAGTTACAGATTGACATAATCACTGAATTATACCACAGATATGAAAATTTTACCACTGTTTTTTTATATTTTCGGAGTTATTTATTTATATATCTTTAACTGCGGGCCCATCAAGCACTTTGCCGTCACCGTCAAAGCGCGAACCGTGACACTGACAGTCCCACGTATGCTCATTTCTGTTCCATTTGAGACCGCAACCGAGATGTGAGCACCTTTTTGTTGTTGGCAGCAAAAGTCCCTGAGCCGTGGTCAAACCGTTGACAAACAACTGCGTATGCAGAATTCTGCGCGAAGGTGCGAAAAGCTCTGAGTACGGATTCTCTTTTTCGCACACGGCATCTGCGAGTATCTTTGAAGCCACCATACTCGTTGTCATTCCCCATTTGTTAAAGCCCGTTGCAACATACAGGTTATTTGTGCGCTTTGAATACCTGCCGATGTATGCAATTGAATCAAGGGTCATACAATCCTGCGTCGCCCAGCGATATTTAACCTGAGAGTGTGGATAAACCTCCTGCGCGAAGCTTTCAATTTCGCGCCATGCGCCGCCTTGCTTGCCCGTTTTGTGTCCACCGCCGCCGAGGAGTAAAAGCTTCCCTTGGTTGCGGAAAGAAAAACCGTTGTCGCTTTCGTCAACGTACATGCCGTCAACGTTCTGCGCACCCTCAAGTGCGCAGACGTAAGAGCGATGCTGATGCATTTTTGCAAAGAAAAAGCCGCGGCTGTCAATAAACGGAAAATGCGTTGCAACAATGATTTTTTCGGCTTTAATGCGCCCATTTTTCGTAATTACTGTATCAGGTGAAACAAAATCTGTTACCCGAGTGTTCTCGTATATTTCAATTGAGCGAAGAATTTCCGAAACAAACCTGAGCACATCAAACTGCGCCTGATTCTCAAATTTCAGCGCACCGACCGTTTTTACAGGTAGAGGTACGGTATCTGCAATGTCGCAATTAAAGCCGATTTTGTTCAGCACAGCGCACTCATCTTCGAGCTTTTTGCGGTTGTCAGTTGAATAAACGTAGGCGCTTTTGTTTTCAAAACTGCACTCAATTTCGGTGCACATACGGCGGTAAGTTTTAACGGCTTCTTCGTTGGCTTCAAGATAAAGCCTCGCTTTTTCCTCCCCGTATTTCTGCGTAATCTTGTTATATATCAGCCCGTGCTGAGATGTGATTTTTGCGGTGGAGTTACCCGTTGTACCCGCGCAGATGCGGTTTGCTTCAAGCACAATGCAATCCACTCCCCTGCTTTTCAATTCTCTCGCGCATAAAATGCCGCACAATCCGCCGCCGATTATGAGCACCTGCGTTCTTTTTTCCCCCCTTAGAGTCGGGTATTTCTTGAGTTGTGTGTTTTCAAGCCAAAGTGAATTCATAATAAAATCTCCGTTCTTTATATTTTGGGGTATTCTATATAAGCTTACTCTGAGCAATTAAAACAAGGTCAATGGGGCATATTTTCACCGTATCTTCGTTAAAAAGCTTCGCAAGACGCAAGTCTTACTTCACTTTTTGCCTTACTACGATAAAAATCTGCACCCATTGAGACGTAACGCTTCTGTGTAATTATTCAAAATCCGCTGTAATTGTACATGGGTGGCAGTGCATTTGAGTGCTTCCTCTTCGCAGGAAGGCTCGCGCCTTTCAAGAAGAAAAGTGCTCAAAGGTGCTGAAAATCGGGCGCACATCCCATCAAAAAGTATTGACGTAAAGGAACGCGGTTATAATCCTCGTGTAATATTGATTCAGTATTGGTGTTTTTTGCCTTGAAAATGACTGAGTTTGTGATATAATAAAAGGTAAATTACAATTATAATGTAAAAATGTTTTTAGGTTTCATCTGAATTAAAGTTACGGAGGTAATATAAATGGGAAACAACACACTATCAGGCAGAAATCTGACAATGCTCACTGACTTTTATGAGCTGACAATGGGCAACGGCTATTTTAAAAGCGGCAAAAAAGACGAGATAGCTTATTTCGACATGTTCTTCCGCTCAATACCCGACAACGGCGGCTTTGCAATCATGGCAGGTCTTGACCAGCTCATCGAGTATCTTGACAATATACACTTCACTGATGAAGATCTTGAACTGCTCAAGAGCAAAGGCTTCTGCGAAGAATTCCTTGACTATCTTCGCAACTTCCACTTTGAATGTGACGTGAAGGCAATACCCGAAGGTACACCCATTTTCCCCGGCGAGCCGATTGTTACCGTAAGAGGCCCGCTGATTCAGGCTCAGCTCATTGAAACTATGATTCTCATCAGCATAAACCACCAGAGTCTCATTGCAACAAAGGCAAACCGCATTGTGCGCGCCGCACAGGGACGTGCAGTTATGGAATTCGGCTCACGCAGGGCGCAGAGCTACGACGGCGCAATCTACGGTGCACGCGCGGCATACATCGGCGGTTGTTGCGGCACGGCATGCACCATTGATGCACGCGACTTCGGTGTGCCCATCCTCGGCACAATGGCACATTCATGGATTCAGTCTTTCGACACAGAGCTTGACGCTTTCCTTGCGTATGCAAGGGAATACCCCAACAGCTGCACCTTGCTTGTTGACACGTACGACGTACTCAAATCGGGCATCCCCAATGCCATTGAAGCTTTCAATCGCGAGGTTGTACCGCGCGGTTGCCGTCCCGTCGGCGTAAGAATCGACAGCGGTGATATAGCATATCTTTCAAGGAAGATGCGCAAAATGCTTGATGATGCCGGTTTCCCTGATTGCAAAATTGTAGCAAGCAACTCACTTGATGAGTACATCATCAGAGATATGTTCATTCAGGGTGCAAAGGTTGACTCCTTCGGTGTAGGCGAAAGGCTCATCACATCGGCATCCTCCCCCGTATTCGGCGGCGTTTATAAAATCGTAGCCATGGAAAAGGACGGCAAGCTGATACCCAAAATCAAGGTAAGTGAAAACGTTGCCAAAATCACCACACCCGGTGTTAAAAAGCTATGGCGTCTGTATGACAAAGAAACAGGCAAAGCTGCCGCTGACCTTATCACACTCGCAGACGAGGTTGTTGACGAAAGTCAGCCGTACGAGCTGTTTGACCCTCACCACACATGGAAGAGAAAAACAATCACAGACTTCACGGCAAGAGAAATGCTTGTGCCCGTATTTGAAAAGGGCAAGTGCGTTTATGACCGCCCGTCAGTTGAAGAAATCAAGCAATACTGCGCTCAGCAGGTTGACTCACTTTGGGACGAGGTTAAGCGCTTCGAGCATCCCCACAACTATTACGTTGACCTTTCACGATCACTGTGGGATCAGAAGCAAGCACTTCTTAACCTGAGCAAAAATAAATGAGAAGTATCAATTTCACCGCAGAAGAAGAACATAACGGCAAAAAAATTTATTTTCTGCTGAAAAGCGACATGGGCGTTTCGTCACGGCTTGTTCGCACACTCAAGCACACAGACGACGGAATTCTGCTCAACGGCGAGCGCGCGAGAACGGTAGACACCGTCAAGCCCGGCGACATTGTGACAATCAACATACCAGACGACACGTCACGCAGTGCTCTGCCTGTTGATTATCCGCTTGACGTGATTTATGAGGACAGCGACATCCTTGTTATCAACAAACCGGCAGGGCTTGCGATGCATGAATCGCACAACCATCAAAACGACACTCTCGCAAACGCGGTGTCGGGATATCTGCTTTCAAAGGGTGAGCCGTGTGTTTTCCGCGCAGTCGGAAGGCTTGACAAAGACACCTCGGGTGTAGTTATCTGCGCAAAGCACATCATGGCGGCGTCAAAGCTGTCGGGAAAGATAAAAAAGCAGTACCTTGCCATTGTACAAGGTGAGCTTACGGGCGACGGCAGCATTGACGTGCGCATATACCGCCCCGACCCGATGAAAACACTGCGCGCCGCAGGTGATTTTGGCGAAGAAGCGCTGACGAATTGGGTTTCGCTCAAGTCAAACGGCGAATACTCTCTTATTAAGGTTACACCTCTGACGGGGCGCACTCACCAGATAAGAGTGCATCTGTCTTACATTGGGCATCCGCTTGCGGGCGATGAGATGTACGGCGGAAGGCGGCTGCTTATCAACCGTCACGCCCTGCACTGCGAAAAAGTGGTGTTTAACCACCCTGTAACCGGGGAGGAAATAACCTTCACCGCGCAGTTACCCGCGGACATGTGCACCCTTGCAGACGGCATCTGAGCCGCGCGCGGGTGAAACTTAAAACTAACGAAACCGGTTCGCCGCGCGCGGGCGAGGGCGCCGCCGCGCTTTCAGCCGGAGGCTGAAAGAAATTCGGCGAAGCCGAATTGGCGTTGTCCGCAGGACAACGGCGCGGCGGCGCGTTTGCCTGCCTGAGGGCAACGCGCACGGTCCAAAATAATAACAACTCAAATTGCCCTCAGGCAGGCAAACGCGAAAGGAGGTGCTTCACATGAGCATCATCATCGGATTCTCCCGATACGCACTGCCAATCATTGCCTTTATAGTTATAGCAAAATGTATAATGACACTGTTGTTGGGCCATCCGATAAACAAAACCTACGGCTATATAACCGACAAGAAAAGCGGTGAACAACTGCCGCTGAACACGTGGGAAACCTCAATCGGCAGGAGCACCTCGTGCGATATTGCACTGAAATACGACACAGTTTCAAGGTTTCAGGCGGTTATCAGCAGACGCCCTGACGGATGGTACGTGTTTGACACGCGTTCACGTTCAGGCACAAAGGTCAACGGGCAGAAAATTGATTCGCGCAGTATCATAAACGACGGAGATATCATTGAATTCGGCTCAATGCGCTTTGTTTTCAGCATTGCCGATGACCCTGTTCAACAAGTTGGCAAAAAGAAGCGCGGCAAGAAAAATTCTGCTCAGCCTGCGCAAAAGCCGTCTCAGCCTCAAAAGAGTGCACCAACACAACAAAAACAAACCGTTCAATCGCAAAGGCCAGTCCCACCGCCGCAAAATTCTAAACCTGCAACACCACCCAAGCCTGCGGATGACTTCAGCAATGACAAGTTCTCGCTGAACTTTGAAAAAAGCAAACCCACTGCAAAGGATAAGCCCGCTTCAAAGCAGATGTACTCCGACAGTCTCAGACGCGGTAAAACAATTTACGCAGACGACAGCTCAGCTTTCGGCACTTCACCAACGGGAACAACACCGAAAAAGGCAGAAAAAACCGCTTTTTCAACCGTAGCAGAAAAGAAAACAGTCCCTGTTTCAACACCGCCCCGTACCACGGCGAAAAAGGTAAAAGAGCCTGCAGTTATCAACATCGACACAGGCGAAGTTTTTGTTTTGTGCGGAACACGCGTCATCATTGGCAGAGGCAGAGCTGCAGACATCAGCCTGAGTGACCTCTCCGTTTCAAGGAAACACGCCGTACTCACTCTTTTTGAAGACGGTTGGGCAATTGACGACATGAATTCAAGAAGCGGCACAACACTTAATGCAAGCATAATCAAAAAGCCTCAGCTTCTGTTTGATAATGATATTATCGGAATCTGCGACTACAGATTCAAATACGTTGAAAACTTCAAAAACAAAAGGTAAGGGAGGAAGGTAAAACATGGCCGCAAAGTTATCGGAAAAGCTTCGCGTAAAATACAAGTATGTTGACCGCACTCTCATTCTCTTGTTGTTGTCGGTTTTTCAGTTTCTCACCTGCCTGCCCGCAGTTTTCACAAGCGAAAAAATATATTGGCAGAACGCCATGATATTCTTTTTGTACATAGCGTTTGAATGGCTGTATATTGCCGTGATGCACATTGTGTTCAAAAAGGTAAACTTTGAACTTGAATTCATCGCATTTTTTCTCAGCGGTATCGGTCTGACAGTAATTGCAAGCATTTCACCGTCAGGGCTCAAAACGCAGGTGCTCGCATTACTGCTCGGTGTTGTCGTTTATGATATCCTCGTGTGGTATCTCAAAAAAGTTGAGTGGGTGATGAAAACCCGTATTCCGCTTGCGGTGTTTTCACTGGTATTTTTCATCGGCTCGTTTGTTATTATCCGCATGTTCTTCGGCTCAAACAACGGCGCTTACAACTGGATGGAAATTGCAGGCATATCCGTTCAACCTTCTGAGTTTGTGAAAATAGCCTTCGTTTTCGTAGGTGCGGCAACCCTTGACAAACTGCAAACCTCACGCAACATTTATTTGTACATCGCATACGCTATGGGCTGTATAGGTGTTCTGTTCCTCATGAAAGACTTCGGTACAGCATTGATTTTCTTTTTCACGTTCCTTGTCATTTCATTTCTCCGCTCGGGAGATATACGTTCACTTCTGTTCATCTGCGCTGCTGCAGTGCTCGGTGCGGTGCTCATCATCATCTTCAAACCGCACGTTGCTTCGCGCTTTGCCGTTTACCGTCACGTATGGGAAAATCTTGACGGCAGCGGATATCAGCAGACACGCACGCTGATTTATATGGTAAGCGGCGGTCTGTTCGGCGTCGGTGTCGGCAACGGCAGGCTCCGCGGTGTTTTTGCCGCAACAAACGACCTGGTTTTCGGTGTTGTAACAGAAGAACTCGGCATGATAATTGCTTTTTTGATTGTTGTAGCTTTTGCACTCATCGCACTTTATGCAATCAGGATTTCAAAAAGCGCCCCGTCAACCTTTTACGGCATTGCGGCGTGCTCCGCTTCGGCGATGTTACTGTTTCAGGTCAGCCTCAACATTTTCGGCATCACCGATTTGCTTCCGCTGACGGGTGTTACACTTCCCTTTGTCAGTCAGGGCGGCTCAAGCATGATTTGCTCATGGGCTTTGTTCGCCTTCATTAAATCAGCAGATATCAGAACTTATCCAAAGTTATACAAAAACTAAGGAGAAAAG
This sequence comes from Acutalibacteraceae bacterium, assembly GCA_045590055.1. Classification (GTDB taxonomy): domain Bacteria; phylum Bacillota; class Clostridia; order Oscillospirales; family Acutalibacteraceae; genus UBA6857. The sequence goes on along the minus strand of JAZNQF010000038.1, from coordinate 3,853 downwards.
AATGAGAAACACAGTTAAACGCGCGAGCGTTCTTTACGTGCTCATTGTTGCTTTTTTCATCGGTCTCGGCTTCATGCTTTACGGTTTCATTGCAAACGGTGATTCATGGGCGGCATACAGCGTCAATGAGCATCTTTTCAAATACCGTCAGCTTACAACCGCAGGCACGGTGTATGACCGTGACGGAAAGATACTCGCTCAGACCGTAGACGGAAAGCGCACGTACAACGAAGATGCAACCGTACGCAAGGCCACCCTTCATGCAGTTGGCGACTCTCAGGGATATATTGCAACGGGTGTGCAAAAGGTGTACCGCTCTGAACTTATCGGCTACAGCTTCGTGCACGGCATATACAAAACAATCAACTCAGGCAAGGGTAGCGACATTACGCTGACGATCGATTCAGACATTTCCACCACGGCACTGAATGCGCTCGGCAACAGGAAAGGTACGGTCGGTGTGTATAACTACCTCACAGGTGAAGTGGTTTGCATGGTATCATCACCTACGTATGATCCGCTCAACAAGCCGTCCGACATAAACACCGATACAACAGGCAAATACGACGGCATTTACATCAACCGTTTCCTCTCAGGCGTTTTCACTCCCGGCTCCACGTTTAAAATCGTAACCGCAATCAGTGCTTTGGAAAACATACCAGACATTATGAACAGAACGTTCAACTGTCAGGGAAGCAACCCCATTGACGGCGGCAAGGTTATCTGCCACTCCACACACGGAAATCTCAGCTTCAAAAATGCGCTGAGTCATTCCTGCAACTGCGCGTTTTCTGCAATTGCGGTTGAGCTTGGTAAAGAAAAACTGACACAGACCGTACGTGACCTCGGATTAGGCAAAAACGTTGTGTTCGGCAAGAATAAATCCTTCCGCAGCACCTTTGATCTGTCCTCAGCAACAAACCTCGACTTAGGCTGGGCAGGCATCGGTCAGTTCACAACACTTGTCAACCCGTGTCAGATGATGGTGCTCATGGGTGCAATTGCAAACAACGGCACGGCAATTGAGCCAACGCTTATCAAAAAAATGTCAGGCAAGCTGACACTTGATCTTACAGACAACGTTTACTCGAACATCACTCTCGCACCCGAAACAGCTCAACAGATTAAAACTCTGTTGCGAGCAAATGTCACCGATTACTACAAAACGAAATTTGATGCTGACCTTGAAATGGCAGGCAAAACGGGTACCGCAGAGGTATCAAACGGTAATCCGCACGCTTGGTTTACGGGCTTTTCCGTGAATTCAGCTTTGCCGTATGCAGTTGTTGTAGTAATTGAAAACGGCGGCAGCGGCAGCGGCGAAGCCATACCCGTTGCAAACAAGGTTATGCGAGCAATAGCTGACGGGCAATAATACAGACGGTTAATAGGTTTACCCAAAACCTAAATATATAAAATAGGATTGATGAAAATGTTTAAACACGAAAATCTCAAAGGCAGAGTAGCAGTTGTTACAGGCGGTGGCGGAGTGCTGTGCAGTGATTTTGCCAAAACTCTCGCAAAGCAGGGCGTTAAAGTTGCAGTACTTGACCTCAACGGCGAAGCCGCACAGAAGGTCGCAGATGAAATTATTGCTGACGGAGGCGAAGCAATTGCAGTTGCATGCAACTGCCTTGACAGAGAAAGCATGAAAGCCGCAAGGGACGAAATTGCCGAAAAGCTCGGCACTTGTGATATTCTTCTCAACGGTGCAGGCGGAAATAACCCCAGAGGCACAACCTCAAAGGAAACTCTTGAAAAAATTGACCTCGCCTCACACGACGATGAAATCAAGACTTTCTTTGACCTCGACCCCGACGGCATCTCCTTCGTATTTAACCTCAACTTCCTCGGCACTCTTATTCCCACTCAGGTTTTTGCAAAGGACATGGCTGAAAAGGAAAACACCTGCATCATCATGATTACATCCATGAACGCATACAGACCGCTGACAAAAATCCCCGCTTATTCTGCGGCAAAGGCCGCCGTACAGAACTTCACCCAGTTTATGGCGGTACACTTTGCCGACGTGGGTATCAGAGTTAACGCCATTGCTCCCGGCTTCTTCTCAACCAACCAGAACAAGACTCTGCTGTGGAATCCCGACGGCACACCCACAGCAAGAACGGGCAAAATCCTTGCCGCAACACCCATGAAGCGCTTTGGTGAAGCAAGCGAGCTTGCAGGCTCTCTTCTTTTCCTTTGCGATGAAAACTATTCAGGCTTCATCACCGGCACAACAATTGCAGTTGACGGCGGCTTCAACGCTTATTCCGGAGTATAAGCTTACTTAAGCACAGGAGGTAAAAACATGAAACCTAAGCTTGGTATACAGTTATACACCCTCAGAGACCGGATTCAGAATTACGAGGACTGCGACAAAACCTTCCGCGAGTTATATGATTTCGGTGTAAGAGTTATACAGATTTCAGGAATCGGTCCCATTCCTCAGCCTCAGGTTGCTGAGCTTGTGAAGAAATACGGCTTTGACGTCTGCGTTACACACACAAGCTTTGACAGAATGAAGGCAGATATTGAAACAGTAATTGATGAACACAAGATGATTAACTGCGACTGTCTGGGCATTGGCAGCATGCCTACCGAAGCAAGAGAAAGTGCAGAAGCATTAAGGAATTTCATCAGGGAGGCCAACGAAATCGGCAAGGCAATGAAGGCGCGCGGCTGCCACTTTGCATACCACAACCACGACTTTGAGTTTCAGAAGATCGACGGTGACAAGCGCATAATTGATATTCTGATTGAGGAAACCGACCCTGAGCTTTTCTGGTTTATTCCTGACACTGCATGGATTGATATCGGCGGCGACGACGTATGCGAATGTCTTGAGCGCATGAAGGGCAGAGTTAAGGTTGTTCATTTCAAGGACTACGTGCGCAAGGAGGACGGCAAGCACAAGTTTGTTGAGTTGGGCAAAGGTCTTGTTGACCTGCCTGCCGCATACAAAAAAGTCAAAGATCTTGGCATGCCTTACATTGTATTTGAGCAGGACATCGACTGGATTGACGACGATCCCATGCTTGCCTGCAAACTCAGCTTCGAATATATGAACGAGATTGCTGAATAAAAGTACAACCCCGAAGTTTCACGCTTGAAGTTTCGGGGTATTTGTTTGCCGGGCGCGGCTTCGCCGCGCCGCCGCCCGCCGCATGTGTGCTTGAGTTGCCGTGACGGCACGCGTAAGTAGCCTTAAAGCGTTGATACCGTCGGAGCGCGCGGTACAAAACCTCGGGCAAGCACACGGATTTTTGCGCCACGGGAATGCGGGTTGTGTTAAAGGAAAAGCCATGACGGGCGCAAAAACTAATCGGGTTGCCCTGCGGGCAACCCGATGCGGCGGGCGGCGCGTGTGCCCTGCCGAGCCGATTAATTGAAAAGCTTACCCTGCACACGCAAAAACTCGTTTTCGACAAGATGTCAGACTGCCGAGAAAAGTACAAGATGGCCTTTTCTTTGCCCCGAAGGTGTACAAAGGTACTCCGAGAGGGCAAAAAAAGGGCAAAACAATGCGAAAATCGCACAAAGCTCGATGCTTTGTACGATTTTTTATATGTGTATAAGTCTTAGCTTTTTTGTTTCCCTGTTTTTGAAAAACAGCATTGTTGTTCTTGTGCTTTTATTGACAGTCTGTCAGACTGCCGAGAAAGGTGCAAGATGACCTTTTCTTTGCCCCGAAGGTGTACAAAGGTACTCCGAGTGGGCAAAAAAAGGTCAAAACAATGCGAAAATCGTACAAAGTTCGATGCTTTGTACGATTTTTTATGTATGTATAAGTCTAAGGTTTTTCGTTTCCTTATTTTGAAAAACAGCATTGTTGTTCTTGTGCTTTTATCGA
>JAZNQF010000037.1:0-31931 GCA_045590055.1 Acutalibacteraceae bacterium | reverse complement strand
CTACCACCAATTGTATATGTTTTATGTATAAAAGATTCGATAAATTCTTTGTATTTCGGAACTGTTTTTGAAACTTCCTCCAACATTTCACGGTATCTAATATATCTGAAGCTTGCAAGAATTGAATCACTACCGAATCTGAAGTTTTTCCAAGTCAGATAGTTGCTACTCTTGCCGGATGCCAAATTCATATGCTCTCCATTGGGTAAGGGTTTACTCCAAAGGAGCTGATGATAATTTTGTAATGTTTTACTTACAGCATCGGGATCTGCACCACCACCGCCAAGAACATTGTCGTTCCAAAAGTTATCCCAATATTTTGGTGTATCTGTTGTAAAATCAAATGTTGTATCTATGTTCATTTTGTTTTGTCCTTTATAAAATATTTAATTCATTATACCACACTGTAACCACAACTTTCAACACAACCTGATTATATGATAACTGAACCCACAAATGAAGAATTCCGGTACATGAATACTGCGTCACATTTTTTCAGTTTCACTATTTTTACATAGCACTCGTCAGATTCTGACGGGTGTATTTTTATATCCAAATTTTATTAGAAAGGAGTCGTGCTTCATGCAAAAATTAAAACTTAACTCACGGTTATTTGAGAAAGTATCAACACTTATTAAAACGCAGTGCTGTAACTGTTATGAAGAAAACTGTCTGTTGTTTGTTGACGGTGATACTCACATCTGTCCTCAGCTCATAGCACCGAGTCACATTATCTGCAGATATTTTCTTGAGTCTGTACTGCCGGGTGATAAAACATTGTTGAAAAGAATAACCGAACTTTAAGACCGACTGATTTTAAGTTGGTCTTTTTTTATCGGATTTTCTGTTCAGCCGATAGAAATTTTTCTTTGAACAAATCATCGTTCAGGGAAAATCTATCCGATAAAGTGCAAAAAACACGGAGCTTGGTCCGATAAAAATACGCTCAAAACAGGCGTATTGAAAATTTATGAAAGGAGGCAAGAGAGATGTCGAGAGTAAAAGAAACTCATTTATGGTTCGAAAACGGTGATGATGAAATTCAGGTTGAGAGCTATTGGAAGGACCTTAATGAAGCAATCTTTGATTTGCAGAAGACAGTTCCCGACGATGTAGTAATAATCGATGATGAAGAACCGGGTTTTCTTCGTGCGGCGGTTAAGCTTACAAGGCTCACATTCAGAACAATAAAACCGCAGTCTGAAAAAACCAAAAAGGCTTTTTCCGAAAACGGAAAGCGAAACAGTAAGAATCTTAAAAATCAGAAACGCAACTGATACGGAAGTTAATCTTATTTCCGGTCGGTATTAAAACGAGGACAAACCAATGCTTGAGTTTCCTATGTCCGAAGTTTAGCAAGCATTGGATTTGTATCCTCAAATCCGTAAAAACAGAGCGTTTTTACAACCACACCAAATACAAAAAATAAAGAAAGGAGAATTCCTATGAGTAAAAGAACGAGAGATATAGACTTTCATGTGTATCTTAGTAAAGACGAAAATCAGATATTAGAAAACCTTTGTAAGAGATTAAGAGTAAACAGAAGCGTGCTTATCCGTGCTTTGATTCTCGGTAAAAGGTTGATTGAAGCTCCGCCTGTTGATTATAAGCAGTTTATTATTGAACTTCGCAGAGTCGGTACTAACCTTAATCAGTTAACCGCAAAGGCAAATTCAATCGGATATATTGATGCAGATGAATGCAAAAATGTTTTGAATGAAGTCAGAAAGCTTGAAAGTGACATCGCAAAATATTTCAAGTCAGGTAAGGAAGCGAATAGAGAATGGCTGTAACAAGAATTTGGGCAGTCAGAAATAATCTTTCACAGGTTGTTGACTACGCATCAAACAAAAATAAAACAGACCTTTCGAAATATTCAGACCTGATTGATGCGCTTCACTATGCAGCCGATGATGAAAAAACAAATCTCGAAAACGAGCAAAGGCTACTTGTTGAAGGCATCAACTGTGATCCCGATATTGCTGCACGACAGATGATTGATACCAAAGAGATTTACGGAAAGACTGACGGTGTAGTTGCCTATCATGCATATATTTCTTTTAAACCCGGTGAGGTTTCACCCGAAGAAGCACAGCAAGTTGCAATGGAAGTTGCAAATAAAATGTGGGGCAAGGATTATGAAATGATTGTTGCAACTCATCTTAATGCTAACTGTGTTCACTGTCATATAGTAATTAATTCTGTTTCAATGACTGACGGAAAAAAGATGAACGAAAACAAAGCTATGTATCAGCTTTTCAGAAAAACAAGTGATGAGGTTTGTATTGAACACGGTTTGTCTGTTATTGAAAACCCGAAAGGCAAACGCATACCTTATAACATTTATAAAGCGATGCAGAAAGGCATCAAAACAAAATACGATTATATGCGTGACGATATTGATTATGCAATTATAAGAAGTGCAAATGAAAAACAATTTTTCAGAATTATGACACAGAAGGGTTATTGGTTTGATAACGGAAAGATAGCTTACCGCAATGATGAACACGCAGTTAATCTTTCAACACTTGGGGAAAACTACACCTATGAAAAAATCAGAGAACGAATTTACTCTCAGGATAAATTTGCGGCAAACAACAATTTCAGAAATTATTTATACGCTAATGATTTTCTGCAGAGACAAATCTTTGTTTTTAATTACCGAGGTTATGAATTCAAAGAATCAAGAGAATGTTACAGACATCCTGAGTATTTCAACCGAATGGTTTCTGATTTTACAAAACTGATTGTAGGCAGTGCCGTAATTGGTGCACCTGTTATTTCACTTTTGTTTCTTGCTTTGCTTTTCGCAGGGGCAATAGCCGAGAAGAACAACTGTAACCCACATCCGTTTACACCAAAAATGAAATATTCGTCTCCGAGGATTGAGTTTATGCAGGACCAGATTGACCTTGCAATAAATGAAAAGCTTTATGATTTTGCAGAGGTTGATAAGTTTATTTCAAAGACCGAGCTTCGTATTGAGGAGCTGAAAAGTCAGCGTAATAAAATCTACAATCAGATAAGAAGATGCAAAGACCCGACGGCAAAGGAAAACCTTGTTGCCCATCAGGATTTTTTAACGGCTGAAATTGGTGAGCTTCGTGAAAAGCTGAAGCTCGCTAAAAGAATTATAAAAGACAGTCCCGCACTTGAGGAAAAGCTTGAAACGGAAAAACAACTTATCCGTGAATGGTATTTCCCTGAAAGGCAAAGGGGCAAAGAAAAAGATTATGAAGAGAGGTGATATGTATGCATCCTGAGGAGCTTTGCAGAATTATTGAAAGCAATGAAACTAATAACTCTGAAGAGAAGGAGTATGAGCGAGAAATGACATCGCACGAATATCTTGATATGTATTTCGGTACTAAATACTTTTCTAACAGAAAATTCTTAAGGCTTGTGCAAGAAGAACGTAGGCAGAGAAATGAAAGTAAAAGATTATATTATTATGGAGGAAAATAAATGAATAATAATTTGAAATCACCGGTAAACATCCCGGTAGAAAAAATCCGTCCCTTTGAGGGACATCCCTATAAGGTCTTGGACAATGATGAGATGAATAACCTGATTGACAGTATTCAGCAGAAGGGCGTCATCTCACCGATTGTTGTAAGACCACTCGAAAACACAGACGATGAGTATGAGATAATCTCAGGTCATCGCAGACTCAGAGCATCAGTAAAAGCAGGGCTGGAAACAGTACCTGCTTTAATTTATGCCGTAAGCCGTGATGAAGCGGCAGTTATGCTCGTTGACAGTAATCTTCACAGAGAGCATATCTTACCGAGTGAAAAGGCGTTTGCGCTCAAATTAAAAATGGATGCTATGAGCAGACAGGGACAAAGAACAGATTTAACTTCCACCCAAGTTGGGCGGAAGTTAGAAACAGCAGAAATCATAGGTGCGCAGATTAACGAAAGTAAAAATCAAGTCCGCAGATATATCCGTCTGACTTATCTCATTCCTGAACTGCTTGAAATGATGGACGAAGATAAAATTGCTTTATCAGTGGGTGTGGAGCTTTCGTTCCTTGATGAGCAGATGCAGTATGACCTGCTTCGTGTAATTGAAGAACTAGAATGCACACCCTCATATTCTCAGGCGTGGCATATGCACAGGGATTTCAATGAAGGTACACTTACTGTTGAAAGTATGGAAAACACACTTGCATCAGAAAAACCGAATCAGAAACCTATGTGCAAGGTGCCCATTGAAAAGCTTCAGAAAATTGCACCTAAGGTTAAGGATAAAGACTTTGAAGATTTTGTGCTGAAGGCCTGTGAGCATTACTACAAGTATCTTCAGCGACAGCGAAGCCGTGACCGAGACGCACGGTAATCCACACATTTGTATAGGAGGAATTATATGAGTAAAATTGATATAAATGATTTAAGTAAAAATCCTAATTACTGTTTTGCGGCGTTGAAGCTCATTGAGCAGTTGTTCAGGGACGGGAAAATTCCCGAGTATATGTTCCGCAATATCTTAAGCGAGTATGCGGACATTGTTGATGAAACCGAGTTTGTAAAAGGAAACCACAATCAGATAAAGGAGGAATGTGCATGATAAATTCTGATTTCGGAAAGCGCAGAGTTGTAATCTATGCCCGAGTTTCTACGGAGCACGAGGCGCAGATTTCAGCTCTTGAAAATCAGCTGGATTGGTATGAGCCAATCCTTGCTGCAAGACCTGAATGGGAGCTCGTCGGCAGATATATTGACGAGGGTATCACGGGTACCTCTGCCGAGAAAAGACCGCAGTTTATGAAAATGATTCGCGATGCCAAGCAGAAAAAGTTCGATATGATTATCACCCGTGAGGTGTCACGATTTGCGAGAAATACCGTTGACACTTTGCAGTACACAAGAGATCTGAAGGCAAAGGGCGTTGAGGTGTTCTTCATTAACGATAACATCAAAACCTTTGACGGTGACGGCGAGCTTCGTCTTACCATTATGGCGACTCTCGCTCAGGATGAAAGCCGTAAAACCTCGGTACGAGTGAAAAGCGGTCAGCAGACCTCTATGAACAACGGCACATTCTACGGTAACGGAAACATCTTAGGTTACAGAAGACATCAGGAGCTTCTGCCCGACAACAAGAAAAAGGTGGATTTCTTCATCGATCCTGAGCAGGCGGAAACGGTAAAGCTAATATACGAAATGTATCTTGCGGGCAACGGTCTTACCAAGATAAAGGAAGAACTTGAACGCCAAGGCAGAAAAACTGCAATGGGTAAAACAAGGTGGTACGAAACCGTAATAGGTCACGTGCTGAAAAACACATTTTACTGCGGAATCATAACCTATCACAAGGAGTATACTCCCGACTATCTCACACAGAAAAAGATTAAAAATTACGGTGAGGTTGAACTGATACAGGTAAAAGGGAGACACGAGCCGATTATATCTGAAGAAGACTTTGAAAGGGTGCAATTAATTATGGCAAGTAAAACAGCTTAGATGAAAAATCTTAACACAGGCAGAAGAACCACAACAGGCAAAAGACCGAGAACGACAGTATGGGGTAAGCTCCTTATATGCGAGTGCGGTCACAGATTTAATACGAAGCTCTGGAGAAAAGAGGGAGATAAATCTATTATCGGCTATCAGTGCTATGACTCGGTGCGTACCGGGTCATACGAAAGCCGAAAGAAAAAGGGACTGCCTCTTGACGGAATATGCCGTGTACCTATGATTCCCGAGTGGAAGCTGCAGATGATGGCAAACTATATTTTCCGTAATTATCTTTCGGAAAAGGACAAGGTGCTGGCTCTTGCCAACTCAATGCTTGAGGCTCACATTGACGATAAAGAGGATGATGTGGATTATGCGGCTATCATTGAGAAAAAGTGCAGAGAGGTTGAAAGGCACAGAACGAAGCTCAGCAATTTCATTGATATGAGGGCAGAGGGTGAAATTGATAAAGAATCTTACACAAAGAAAACTGCCGAGGTGAAAGAAGAGATTGCAAAGCTTTCTGCAGAGATTGAAGAGCTTCAGCTGAAGCTCAATAAAGAGCCTGTGATTACAGATTACAGGGACAAGCTGACGGTGCTTCAATATGCTCTCGAGCAGTACACAAATGCGGATGAAAAAGACATCCCCGAAAGTGTGATTGAAGCCTTTGTAGTGAAGATTGAAGTAAGGCAAGACGGTTTCGACTGGTATCTTCGCTTTGACGGTGACCCGAATGACCCTCTGCATATGAAAACCGAGGGTAAAAGGAGAAAAAACAGTTCTGTTTCTGTGGTTGGCGGTAAACTGCCAACCAAGCAGAATTGCGACACAGGCAGCAATTGCTGAAATGAAATAATTAGGTTCTAATTGTTCGGAATAGCAAATAAATAAAAAGAGGTAATACGTATAAAACCGTGTTACCTCTTTTTTGCGCTTACATCTACGGTGGTGAGTAAGTGCGCTATTAAAATTTAATTTTTATCAAGTGTTATTCTGCCTTGCGGCAGAGTGATATTATTGTCTTTAGCCAATAGTGTTATTGAATCCTGCGGATTCAGTGTTATTTTATTCGCAGCAAACTCGCGAAGCGAATAACACTGTGCGAAGCACAATAAAACTGCGAAGCAATAAAATTCGCCGTGAGGCGAATAAAACTGGCGTTGTATCCTTACGGGTACAACGCCTAGGATACTCCTTCTTTTTGTATTAATAAGTGTGGCTTATTTCTTGAGTGCTACAGCCTTCTTGACCTTTTCAACGATGTGTTCAGCATCAAGGCCGAAGAGCTTGAGCAGTTCAAGTGCAGGACCTGAACGACCGAATGTGTCTTCAACACCAAGGCGAAGAACAGGAACAGGGCAGCTTTCTGCAACAACCTCGCATACTGCTGAGCCGAGACCGCCGATGATGCTGTGTTCTTCTGCGGTAACGATCACGCCTGTTTCTTCAGCGGCTTTGGTGATGATTTCCTTATCAATGGGCTTAATGGTGTGGATGTTGATTACTCTTACATCAATGCCGTCTGCCTTAAGGGTTTCAGCGGCGATGAGGGCTTCGTTAACCATAAGACCGGTTGCAATGATGGTTGCATCATTGCCGTCTTTGAGAAGTACGCCCTTGCCCATTTCAAACTTATAGGTTTCTTCGTCGTTGATTCTCGGCACTGCAAGACGACCGAATCGCATATATACGGGGCCATCGTGGTCTGCAGCGGCAAGCACGCACTGACGTGCTTCAACATCGTCTGCGGGGTTGATGATGACCATGCCGGGAATTGTGCGCATGAGCGCGATATCTTCACAGCACTGATGGCTTGCGCCGTCCTCACCAACGGAGATACCTGCGTGTGTTGCACCGATTTTTACGTTGCATTTCGGGTATGCGATGGTGTTTCGGACCTGCTCGAAAGCACGTCCTGCGGCAAACATTGCAAAGGAGCTTGCGAATACGGTGTAACCCGTTGTGGCAAGACCTGCGGCAACACCCATCATGTTGCCTTCTGCAATACCGCAATCGATAAACTTTTCGGGAAATTCTTTTTTGAACGTGATTGTTTTTGTTGCTTTGGCAAGGTCAGCGTCAAGAACAAGGATATCGTCTCTTTTGCCGAGCTCAACAAGAGCTTTGCCGTAAGCATCACGGGTTGCGCATTTAATTACATCTGCCATAACTTAACCCTCCAATTCGCTCAGCGCCGCTTTGAGCTGCGCCATTGCTTCTTCATACTGTTCTGCATTGGGAGCAGTGCCGTGCCAATCGCACTTGTCTTCCATGAAGGAAACACCCTTGCCCTTAACTGTTTTTGCAACAATTGCGGTGGGCTTGCCTTTGCATGCACGTGCGGCATTAAAGGCTTCTTCAATCTGGTCAAAGCAGTGACCGCAGATTTCGATTACGTTCCAACCAAAAGCTTCAAACTTTTCCTTAATAGGATAAGGTGCGTTAACTTCTTCAAGTGAGCCGTCAATCTGCAGGTTGTTGTTGTCAACAATTGCAACAAGGTTGTCAAGCTTTTTGTTGCCGGCAAGCATTGCGGCTTCCCAAACCTGACCTTCTTCAATTTCACCGTCGCCGAGGGGGCAATATACGCGGAAATCCTTGCCTGAAAGCTTTGCGCCGAGTGCCATGCCGACTGCGGCAGAAATACCCTGACCAAGTGAACCTGTGCTCATATCAACACCGGGGGTGAGCTTCATGCTGGGGTGACCCTGAAGCATGGAATCACTTTTTCTGAGTGTTTTAAGCTGCTCAACGGGGAAGAAGCCCTTGTGAGCAAGTGCGGCATAAAGTGCAGGTGCGGTGTGACCCTTTGAAAGCACAAGGCGGTCACGGTCGTCTGCTTTGGGATTCTGTACATCAACTTTCATTTCTGCAAAGTAAAGATATGTGATAATATCAGCAATTGAAAGTGAACCACCGGGATGGCCGGACTTCGCGTTATGTGTACCTTCAATTACGCCCATACGTACTTTGCAAGCAAGAATTTTAAGCTCTTTCTTTTTTGCTGCATCCATGGTAATAATTCCTCCTGTGAATATATTGCTATCGGTAAACACCGAAAGTTGCTTATTTATTATATCTTTCCTCAAGATACTCAATCAAATCTGCAACTGCGCCGCGGTTACAGTGGCAAGTCTGCATTTTGGCAACGTACTTTATGCCTCTGGGAGACTGACCGCAACAAGCAGATACAGGTGCATTTTTCAGCATTTCATAATCGTTGTAATGGTCGCCGATAACGGCAATTTTCTTTTTGTCAATACCCAAAATCTCTGCAAGCTTAACAATTGCGAGCCACTTGTTGGCTTCGGAGTTTACCATTTCATAGGTCATCGGTGATGAATCCATGAAATTTGTTGTGCTCTCTGTGTTGAGCTTGACGTATGAGCGCAGAGTCTGGATAAAGGCAGGCACACCGTAGAAAACGATTTTTGCCCAATCGTCCTGCGGAATATCGTTGAGAGTTTTTGCCCTTACGAGCTTCGGTCTTTTAACAAAACTCATAACTGCCGCGCTGATACCGGGATTCACCTGATAAATCCTTTCAGGTGTGTATACCTCAGCTTCAAGGTTGGGGAACTTGCGCATAATCATTTTTGCAAAATTACGCTGTTCCTCATTTATGGGGCTGAACCACAGCATCTTTTCCTGCTCAAAATCATATATACCTGCTCCGTTATAAACAACTGCGGGGCATTTTTTGCCTGGGATACTGTCGTAATGCTTCCTAACAGCAAACTCACCTCTGCCGGAGGCAAGAGTAAAGTTGCCGCCGTGAACATTGATAAATCTGTCGATTGCTTCTATATTACGTTTCGGTATATGGAACAGTTTTTTGTCAAGCAAGGTGCCGTCTATATCAGAGGCAACAAGCCATTCTGAAAGTTCACTCATTTCTTCACATCCTCCTCAATTTCTGTTGATGTTCTTATTTAAAAACCGTGTGAAATATTCAGGCAGTTCGCTTACTATTTCGATATATTCGTTTGTTCTCGGGTGTTTGAAACCGATGAGACCTGCATGCAGACACTGACCGCCCAGCTCTGTGATGCAGTTTTTGGGGCCGTACACCGCATCGCCTGCAACGGGATGGCCGATGTATGCCATGTGTACGCGAATTTGATGTGTTCTGCCCGTTTCAAGCCTTACGCGAAGGTAGGTGAAATCGCGGAAGCGCTGCTCCACAAACCAATGTGTAACAGCATTTTTGGAGTTTTTGGATGTTACTGTCATTTTTTTACGGTCAACATGGTGCCTGCCAATGGGAGCATCCACCGTTCCTTCATCTGTTTTGAAGCCGCCGTAAACAATGCATCTGTATTCCCTTGTAAAGCTGTGAGCCTTAATCTGCTCCGCCAGCCGCACATGAGCAAAGTCGTTTTTTGCCACAATCAAAAGACCGCTTGTATCCTTATCAATGCGGTGCACAATGCCGGGACGCATTACACCGTTGATGCCCGAAAGGCTGTCTTTACAATGATACAGCAAAGCGTTGACGAGCGTTCCGTCATCGTTGCCTGCGGCGGGGTGAACAACCATACCCTTAGGTTTGTTAACAACAAGCAAATCGTCATCCTCATACCGCACGTCAAGCGGAATATTCTGCGGCACAACTTCGAGTTCTTTCGGCTCAGCGATTACTACGGTGACTCTGTCTCCCTCTTTGACGGTGCTGTTTTTTTGCGCAACGTTGCCGTTGATTTTAACAGAGCCTTCCTCTATGATACGCTGAACTGCCGAGCGTGTCAATGTCTCGGCAGAATCAGCTATGAACTTATCCACTCTTTTGCCGGCAGAATCGGCATCCACGGCAAAAATCAGCGCATTAACCATTGTTGTTTTCCCCGTTGTGCTTTTTTGCGCGGTCCTGCTTTATCTCAACAATAGTGAGATAAAGCTCATACCCGATGAGTGCAAAACAACCGCAGGTTACAAGGATATCAGCAAAGTTATACGTGGGGAAGTTGCAGAAAACCGTGTCGATATAGTCTATAACGTAGCCTCTTGCAACGCGGTCAATAAGGTTGCCGATGCCGCCTGACACGATTGCAATTGCACAGACGTTCAAAAACATTGGTTTCAGCTTTTTTGACATGATAAGCGCAATGCCTGCAATTGAAATAATTGCCGTAAGCACACTCAGCACGGGTCTGAGCCCGTCAAAAAAGCCCCACATGCCCGCATCGTTATAAACAAGCTCAAAGCGCAACACACCCGGAATGAACGTGGCAACCTGATTGTTAGCAAGCATTGTGTCTGCAAAATATTTGAAAAGCTGATCCGCACCGACAAGAACAGCAATTACAACTGCTGATATGAGTTGAAACATGATTATTGAACGCTGCACCCGTCATTCAGATTAAACTGCTTAACGGATGCATCGGTTTCCTTTCGTTTATTTTTTACCCTTTTTTCTGCCTTTGAAGCTGTCGTCAAAATCGTCGTCATCGTCTTCAAATATGTCGAACTTTTTGCCGAATCTAAGCGGCTCGCCTCTGCGTGTAACAGCTTCGTCGTTGAAAGAATCGTCGCCGTCTTCTTCATCGTCGTCAATATCTTCAACGTCGTCTTCATCGTCATCATCGTCATATCCGCTTGTTGCGAACGTGGTGAGCTTGCGTCTGAGTCTTTCACCTCTGGACAAGCCCTCGAAAAGTGACGGCTGAGTATAGTCATCCTCGTCATCATCTTCTTCGGCTTCCTGAGCATCGACTTTTTCCTGCTCAAGCTTTGCCTGAGCTGCAGCCTGAGCCGCAGCCTGCGCTGCCGCCTGAGCTGCTTTTGAGGCGCCGATTTCTTCCTTGACTTCCCTTTCAAGGAGATCGAAGAAATCTGTCTGTGATTCCGCATCTGCAAGGCTCATACCATAACCGACGGCAGGCTCTGCAGGCTTTTCACTTGAAATATCCTCAAAAGTACGGGGCTGCTCGGGTTCTTTTTCTTCTTCAACGGGTTTAACTTCAGGCTTAACCTCTGCTTCTGCTTCTTGAACAGGTTCTTCTACGGGAAGAATAACTTCCTCTGTTGCAGTATCGGCAACTTCTACATCTGCAAAGAGCTTTTCTTCATCGAATTCCTCGGGAGTAAACTCAGATTCTTCGGCAACCTCGCTTGTTACAGGTGCAAAAACTTCTGCATTGACACCTGCAAGCTCCTGAGATGCAGATTCGGGCATTGACTCAACAAGGGCGCTCTGACGTGCAATAACGTCAAGCATATCCTTCTTGAAGCGTGCAGACATTGACGTAAGTGTGTCAAGCTTTGCCTGGGCCTGAGAAATCATCCTTGCATATTCGCTTTCAAGTGCGGAAAGCTGGCTGTTTGCCTGCTCAACTGCAGCAGCGGCACGGATTTTTGCATCGCTGACGATGGCATCCGCTTTTGCGTTTGCTTCTTCAAAAATCTCTCTTGCCTTTTCTGTTGCAACTTCCATTCTTGCATCATACTCAGTCTTTGACCTTGTGAGGAAGGATTCTGCCTGCTGGGTTGTTTTGCTGATATATTCCTCAGCACTGCTTTTGATGGAAGCAACCTCCTGTTCAGCCTGCTGTGAGGCTTCCTCAATGATTTTGGCAGCCTCTGCCTTAGCTTCTTTAACGGTTGTGTCTGCAAGGCGCTGAGCGTTGATAAGCGTGATTTTGATGATATCCTCATCCTGCTTGTACTTTTCAATTGTTTCTGCAAGCACGCCCATCTGTGTAACCTTGTTCTGATATTCACGGTAGAGTGATTCGTAGCTTTCAGCGGCAGAAGCCATAAAAGAATCAACCTCATTTGCTTTGTATACGCCCCTGCCTGCAAGCTGGAAACGGTGATTTTTGAACTGATTGGGAGTCATCATGTCGGGTTCCTCCTTTTATTTCCGTGGTTTATAACGTCTTAGATGATTTTGAAAGATTCTGTGTCAACCTGACTGAAAAAGTCACCTGAAAGCTCAACCCCTTCGGGTACGGTCACGTAGGTAAAGTCTGCAATAAGCTCCATGCGTGCGTTGCATGCATAAACAACGCCGTCAAGGAAATCGGCAATTCTTCTTGCCTTGTTTGTTGCAACACCGTGCATATCAATGAGCACAACAGTGTTACCTGAAAGCACTTCTTCTGCAATCGAGACGGTGTCTTCGATTTTGTCAACCTTCATATATACAAAACGGAACTTAGCCGCAGGCTTTTCAACCTGAGGCTTGGGCGGAGTCATCATGAAAATGTTGCCGCCGCTTTTCTGTGCTTTGGGTGTTGCCTGCTGAGCATAGAAATCGTGCTGAATCTGCTCGGTTCTTGTTGCTTTGCTTTCCTGAGAATAGGCGCCTGCGAAGGGTTTTGTTTCGCGTGTGCCTGCATCTTCCATTTTTTCAAGCTGAGCAAGATAATTGTCTTCCTCTTCTTCAATTTCGTCGTCGTAGTCTTCGTAATCGTAGTCACTGTCTTTGGGCATTTTTGCAACGCTTTTTGCAAGACCCTTTACTCTTTGAAAAATTGAACCTACATCCATGGTTGTAAAACCTCCTTATTAATACACTCTCGCACCGAACACAGACGAGCCGACCCTAACCATTGTTGAGCCTTCTTCAATCGCCTGCACATAATCCGATGACATACCCATTGAGAGAACAGACATATCTACATTATCTATTTTTTTTGCCCGTATGTCAATAAACATGTTATACATTTTTGAAAAATATCTGCGAAGAACGGCATCTTCCTCGCAAATCGGGGGTATTGCCATCAAACCTTTAACCTTAATACCCTCGAGCTCAGCAACTGCGCACACAAGCTCTTTTGTTTGTTCTGCGCTGATTCCGCTTTTGGAATCCTGCTGACCGATGTTGACTTCAATGAGGCAATTTGTAACTATACCGAGTTTTTGCGACTGCTTTGATATCTCCGTGGCAACCTTAAGGCTGTCTACCGATTGTATCATTGAAACCTCAGGCACAATCTGCTTAACCTTGTTTGTCTGCAGATGACCGATGAGGTGTGCCTCGCAGTTTTCCAAATTGAGAAACGGCTTTTTGCCGAGAAATTCCTGCACGCGGTTTTCACCGATTAAGTTGATGCCGCATTTGATTGCATGGTTAATCAATGCAGGCTCAACGGTTTTTGTCACCGCCATGAGTTTTACGTCATTTGCAGACCGACCGCTCTTTTCAGCGGCACGAGCAATGTTTTCGTTGATATATTTAAGGTTATCTTCAATACGCAAAAAGCTGTCATGCAGAGATAAGTTTTCCGTCATATAATCCCCTTCCCTTCACAATTACACTGTCATACAATTTAAGTTCATCATTTGCAGATTCTGCGGTGTATTCGGCAACGATAACGTAGTTATCGGCATAATGAATGATGTTTGTTTTTCTGAACCTCACAATGTTGCCGTAAAGAACGTAAACGCCGATTTCGCCGTTTTCATTTTCTCTCAAGGCAGAGTTGCCAACCTTGTAGCCTGAATAACTCCTGAGGGTGATGTCAACTTCTTCAATGCGAAGCCCTGCAAGATACTCATTCATTTCGGAGCACGAAAGCACAAGCGCAACCTTGCCGTCCTGACTTTCGGAAACGCTGTGCACCTTCATTCTGACGGTCTGCACGTCGGTTTCTCCAAATGTAACATTAACCTTTGAGCCTGACTCAATATACATAAGTGTTGAATCGGGGGCACTGCACACAAGATACCACTCATACGCGCAGATAACCTTGCCGAAAGCGTTTTCCGGCACAGAGGCAGGCTGAGAGCTGAGCAATTCGTCAATCTGAGCTACCGTGAGATTGCTGACATCTTTATACGCCGCCTTCTGCTCGTACCCGTCCACGTTGCCGACAAAGTATCCGGGGTATGAGGTTGTGAGCCTGAGCGGTTGCACAACGGAGGTCTTCATTGCACTTTGCTGCTGATAAAGTTGCTGAAGAACTTCGGTGAAGTCAAGCTTCACACCCGTTGCAATCTGCCTTGAAGCCATGCTGTGTTCAATATCTTTTGCCGCTTGAGTGAGTTTGCTGAAGTCACCGTTTTCAACAAGAGAAGTGTATCTGTGCACCTCTTGTTCAATTCTGTTGTTGAGTGCACCAACATCAACACTGCTGAGCACAGTCTGCTTCTGCAGTTTTTCGTAGTATGCAATGTCTTCTTCAATCATTTCAAGCTGAGCATAGTTTCTTGCCTGCGAACTGTCTGCAAAGCTGTATGCAACAACGTCTCTTTCGGCAACTCTTGAGCCGTCGCTGATTGCGGGCAGATACACACCGTCACTTGAACTTTTTAGGATGAGTCTGTTGTCTCCCGATGAATCAAGTCTGACCTCATCCCTTACAACAAAGGCGTCAACAGTAATAACATCGTTCACAGTGTAAATGTCAGCGCGTTCAATGGAAACGTTGGAAAGATAGCCCATGTAAAGATTGTAACCGACATACCACACAAGCAAAACCGAGGCAACCGCCGCGATTATTGAGTAAACGGTACGTTCTTTTTTGTTCATCATTCTGCCCCCTTTTCATCGTTTACGGTTGATACTGCCGCATCAACAAGCTTTTCAAAGCTCATTTCGTCCGAATTGAACCAATGTATGTTTTCCTTTCGCCTGAACCACGTCAACTGACGTTTGGCGTAATGACGGGTTTCGGTTTTAAGGTTGTCCTTTGCCTGTTCAAGTGTCATTTCACCGTCAAGATACGGCTTCATTTCTTTATATCCGATTGCCTGCGCCGCAGTTGAGCCGTAGCCTGCAGAAAAGAAAGCCTTTGCTTCTTCAAGCAGACCTTCTTCAACCATTCTGTCAACGCGCAGGTTGATTCTGTCATAGAGATATTGCCTGTTTTTTGCGGTGATACCGATGTAGCACGCGCGGTAAGGTGACGGCTCAAGCCTTGATTCAGCGGTTTGCTGAGTGATGGTTTTACCCGTCAGGAGATATATTTCAAGTGCCCTGACAATACGCTTTGTGTCGTTTTCATGCAGACGCGCAGCGGCCTGAGAATCAAACTGTTCAAGCTCTGCAAGCAGTGCCGCTCCGCCTTCAACTCTTGCGCGCTCATTGAGCTTATCCCTGAGCTTTTCGTCAGACGGTACCTCACCGAAAACAAGGTTTTCAAGCAACGCTTCAATATATTGCCCCGTACCGCCGCAGATAATGGGCAGTTTACCTCGGGAAACAACGTCTGCTATGGCTTGCTGTGCAAGCTGCTTATATTTTGACACGCTGAACGCCTCACACGGCTCAACAATGCCGATGAGGTGATGCTTTGCCGCGGCAAGCTCCTGCGCATTAGGCTTCGCGGTTGCAATATCCATGTGTTTATATATCTGCATAGAGTCTGCGGAAATAATTTCACCGTCTAATCTGCGTGCAAGCTCAATTGCCAATGCAGTTTTGCCCGAAGCCGTCGGGCCGATGACGGCAACAACAAATATTCTGTTCATTGTACCGTCCTCCGTCATATAAGTTATACTTATCAGTTAATTCTGCCGAACTGTTTTTCAAGTTCTTTTCTGGTTAATTCAAAAGATACGGGACGCCCATGCGGGCAGTACCTTATGGATCCATCAGTAAACACGGTTCTCGCAAAGCTCTCAAGCTCCTGCATTGAGGTTTTGTTGCCGGCCTTAACTGCGGCACGGCATGCTGAATTGTGAAGTAGCCAATCGAGCTTTTCTGTTTCAAGTGATGCACGCCCTGAAACAAGATAACCCGCCAGCTCACCCATGAGTTGTTCAATTTCGTCATATTCAATGTACATCGGACACTCGCGCACAATAACGCTTGAGCCGCCGAAATCATCAACAACCCAGCCTGCTTTTTCAAGCAGTTCAAGGTTCTGCAACACTGCGGAGTATTCGTCTTTGCCGAGCCTTACCGCCGCAGGTGTCATAAGCAACTGTGTGCTTGAATCAACCTTGTTTTTCAGCTTTTCATATATCATTCTTTCATGGGCGGCGTGCTTGTCAATGAAAACAAGGCTGTCGCCCTGCTGAACGATGATGTATGTTTTGAACGCCTCACCGATAACCCTGAAGTCAAGCGGCAAGGTGTCTTCTTCAACAAAGCTCACTTCAGCCGTCTGCTGTGCTGCAGCAGAGTCAGCAGTTTCATCCTGCACGGCAACATTCTGCGGTGCATTGCCTTCGTCAGCCTTTGCGGCATCGGGCTGAGGCTTTGAATTGAAGCCGTTTTCGTGTGCAGATGTCTGAGTTTTTTCTTCCTGAACAATAGGAGATTCATAGTGCTGAACGGCAGCATCACCGTTTGAAACTCCGCCGAAAAGCGATGCTCGAGGTTGTTCAAACTTCACAGGCTCAGGCTTTGAGAATACACTCTGCGGCACGTCGGTATACGGTGTTTTTTCTTCTTTGCGCGGCATGTCGGGCGCTTTGTCTGCCTGCATGTGCGGTGCCGGATTAACGGTCTCACCGCTTTGTGCATTGAACTGAGCCGAGGACAGATTCTGCCAGAAGTCCGTTGCCTTCTGTGCCATTTTCATCTGCACACCCTCATGCTTTTTGGGCAGAGCCGGTGTGGTTTTTGTCAAATCAGCTCTGGGTCTTTGGTCAAAGTTGGTTACCGCACTTTTGACGGCATAATAAACCGAGCTGAAAATTTTGCGTTCATCACTGAAACGCACCTCTGTTTTTGCAGGGTGCACATTCACGTCCACCGTGTGCGCTTCAACCGAGATGTTAATTACACACGCAGGGAACTTGCCCACCATAACGGTGCCCTTGTATGCTTCTTCAAGCGCGGCGACTGCCGTCCTTGATTTGACAAATCTGCCGTTGAGGAAGAAAAACTGCATGGAACGGGTGGCTCTTGATGCGGATGGCTTTGATGCAAATCCGCTGACTTTCACACCGTCAAGCTCATAATTCACAGGCAGAAAATTCTCACTTATTTCTTTGCCGAGCACACTGCGCACGGCTGATTCGGGCTTACCGTCGCCCGAGGTTATGAGCACCTGCTTGCCGTCCCTGATAAAACGGAAGCTGATTTGCGGATTGGAGAGTGCAAGCACGTCAACAACCGCCGCTACAGCATTCGCCTCTGTAACGTCTTTTTTAAGGAATTTCATCCTTGCAGGTGTGTTGAAAAACAAATCGCGCACAACAATGGTTGTCCCCAAGGGGCAGCCTGCATCATCACACAGCACCTCGTTGCCGCCCTCAATGCAATAACGCGTGCCGATTTCTTCATCGGCAGGTCTCGTCATCATTTCAACACGGGCAACGCTTGCCACACTTGCAAGAGCTTCGCCGCGGAAACCGAGGGTAAAAATGCGCTCAAGGTCCTCTGCGGTTTTCAGCTTGCTTGTGGCGTGGCTGATGAAAGCAACGGGAACATCCTCCCTTGCGATACCGCAACCGTTATCTGTGATTCGCATAAAGGTAATACCACCGTTTTTAATTTCAACGGTGATGCTTGTTGCACCCGCATCAACAGAGTTTTCAACAAGCTCTTTTATAACGGAAGCAGGGCGCTCAACAACCTCACCTGCGGCGATAAGTTGCGCTATGCTTTGAGGAAGAACATTGATTTTCGGCATAACCTGCCTCCTTTCAACATGTTAATGAAACTGTTTATTTAAGGTCGTTGACCAGCTTGTAAAGCAGAGACAACGCTTCAATCGGTGTGATTGTTTCAACGTCAAGGTCACGGAGCTTTGCAATAACATCGTCCTCTTTGGTTGAGGTCATGCTCATCTGCAGTTCCTCACCCGTATCGTCAAAACGAATTTCGGACATATCGGCACGGCGGATTGTATCATCTGATTCAAGCTCTTTAAGAATAACCCTTGCGCGGTTGACAACTGCGTTGGGTACACCTGCCAGCTTTGCAACCTCGATACCGTAACTGCCGTCCGCTCCTCCCCTGACAATACGCCTGAGGAAAGTGATGTTGTCTCCCCTCTTTTTTACGGAGATATTGTAATTCTTGACACCTTCAATCTGCCCTTCAAGCACGGTAAGCTCATGATAATGCGTTGCAAACAGAGTTTTTGCACCAATGCGCTTTTTGTCAGCAACGTATTCAAGCACCGCCCTTGCAATGCTCATACCGTCAAAGGTTGAAGTACCTCTGCCGATTTCATCAAGAATAATAAGGCTTTTTGAGGTTGCGTTTTTGAGAATTGAGGCAACCTCACTCATTTCAACCATAAACGTTGACTGACCTGCACTCAAATCATCTGAAGCGCCGACCCTTGTGAATATACTGTCGCATACGCCGAGCCTTGCGCTTTTTGCGGGTACGTAACATCCGAGCTGAGCCATGAGGCAGATGACGGCAACCTGACGCATGTAAGTTGATTTACCCGCCATATTGGGACCCGTGATGATTGCGCAACGGTTTGATGCACAGTCAAGCGTTGTATCATTCGGCACAAAGGGAGTAGCATCAAGCATGCGCTCAATTACGGGGTGCCTGCCCTCGTGAATTTCGATAACGGGATCGGTTGTGATTTCGGGGCGTACGTAGTCGTAAGCCACAGCAACCTTTGCAAAGGAGCAAAGCACGTCAAGCTTCGCGGCAGATTGCGCCGTGTTCATAATGCGCGCGTAGGATTCGGCAATCTTGTCTCTCACTTCACAAAAAAGCTCGTATTCAATGCGTACAATGCGCTCTTTTGCGCCGAGCACACGGCTTTCAAGCTCTTTGAGCTCCTGTGTTATATATCTTTCGCAGTTGGAAAGTGTCTGCTTCCTCACGTAACTGTCGGGTACAAGTTCTTTGGCTGAGTTGGGCACTTCAATATAGTAACCGAAAACGCGGTTATATCCGATTTTGAGCTTTTTGATGCCCGTTGCTTCCTGCTGAGCGTTTTCAATTCCTGCAATATAGCCGACTGCATTTTTTTCAATATCCCTGAGTGAATCCAGCTCCTCGTTGTAGCCCTCACGGATGAATCCGCCCTCTCTTATGCTGAAAGGCGGATCATCGTTGATTGCTGATGCGATGAGCTCTTTTATGTCGTCAAGTCCGTCACACAAGGAGCGAATTTCTGTGAGCATACCCGATGTAAAACCTTCAATTGCGGCAACCATCGCAGGTATTCTTTCCGCAGTCTGCCTGAGGGCATTGAGCTCACGGGCGTTTGCGGTTTTATACAAAACCCTCGTCATCAGCCTTTCAACGTCGTACATACCCGAAAGTGCATCGGAAATATCCTGCGTTGCCTGCGAATCAGCCACAAGCTCGTCAACTGCGTTGAGCCTGCGGATTATCTGCGCGTGGCTGACAAGCGGACGCTCCAGCCAGCTTTTAAGCAGACGGCGGCCCATTGAGGTTTCTGTTTTATCAAGCACCCAGAGAAGTGAGCCTTTCTTCTCTCTGCTGCGCATGGTTTCGGTGATTTCAAGGTTACGCCTTGAGCTGTAGTCAATCTGCAGATACTGCGTATCGGAGAAAAATTCAAAGTCGGTGATGTTTTCAAGCTCGTTTTTCTGCATCTGCATCAGGTATTCAAGTGCAACACCCATTGCACACACTGCACTTCTTGTGTCTTCACCATCGAGCTGAGCTGCCTTTTCTTCACCGAAGTGCTTGCCGACGGTACGGCGGCACTGGGCAAAACTGAAAATATCGTCTTCAATCACGTCGCAGAAAATTCCGCCCTTTTTGGAAAGATAAGACGTGATTGTTTTTGATGAAAGTGTGCAGTTTTTGTTGAGTATAACCTCTGTGGGCGAAAACCTTGCAAGCTCGTTGATAACCTTGATTTCGCAATCATCACCTGAAAAACATGTAACGCTCAACAAGCCTGTTGATACGTCAACAAAGCAAAGGCCCGTTTTATTGTCGTAAAGATAAACAGATGCAAGGTAGTTGTTTTTTGATTCGTCAAGCATGCTGTTCTCTATAACTGTGCCGGGGGTTACAATCCTTGTAACCTCCCTTTTCACAATACCCTTTGCGAGTGCAGGGTCTTCCGTCTGCTCACAAATGGCAACCTTGTATCCCTTTGTAACAAGGCGTGCGATGTATTGATCGGCACTGTGGAATGGCACGCCGCACATGGGCGCACGCTCCTGCTGACCGCACCTTCTGCCCGTCAGCACGAGCTCGAGCTCACGCGAGGCTGTAACGGCATCTTCAAAAAACATCTCGTAGAAATCACCGAGACGGAACATAAGTATGGCATCTTCATTTTCTTTTTTAATTTCAAGGTACTGCTTCATCATCGGGGTCATTTCTGCCGTTTTTTGTGCCATTTTCTTTACTTCCTTCTGAATTTATAAAATACCGTTTTTAGCGGCATGAGCCGGCCTGATGACCGACTCTGCCGTATAATTCAATTAACTCAGCAGCAACCTTCGCTGTCGCATGAGCTGCAGCTGCCTGAGCAACCGCAATCACAACCCTCGTGCTTGTGGGGTTCACAAGTCATCGGGTCTGCACCGTTAACACACATACCGAGAATTTCCATGATGTTGTTCATAAGGTTGTCGATTTCGGCTCTTGCCTGTTCGTAAGCCTTCATCTTTTCGTGGCTGATGAACTTCTGATATGCCTTTTCAAATTCAGCATTGAAGCTCTGAAGCTTCTCAGTGTCGGGTTCTTCCTTTTCATTTTCGCGTTGGAAATTCATCTGCAGCATCTGAAGCTGACCCATGATACCCATGAGTTCTGCATCGTTTTCATTGTCCTCTCTTGCTTTTGCAAAAGCAAGGTAGCGCTCGTCCTGCTGAATGGCGGCGCCGAGTTCACGGGTCATTTTGATAAGATCCATTGGTTTGTTCTCCTTTTATAAAAAATATTTATTTACTGACAAGTTCGCCCGTAAGCGTCCATGTGAGTGCCTTGGTAACTTTAACCTCGCAGTAAGTGCCTATGAGTGAAGGCTCACCCTCAAACTCGATAACAACATTACCCTCCGTTCTTCCGCAGAGCATGCCCTCGTTTTTGGCCTTTTCCTCAACAAGCACACGGAATGTTTTTCCGTCCATTGAAGCGGTGCGCTGTGCAGCAATTTTCTGCTGAACATCTGTAAGCTGAGTAAACCACTTTCCCTTTTCCTCGCGTGAAACGGGGTCGGGCATGTCCGCGGCAACGGTGCCCGGTCGCGCTGAAAAAATGAAAGTGAAAAGTGACGTAAACCGCACCTTTTCAATGAGGCTTAGCGTATCGCAGAATTCTTCATACGTCTCACCCGGGAAACCGACGATGACGTCGCTTGTGATTGAAAGCTCCGGCATCAGCTCGTACGCACGTTCAATCAAGGAAAGATATTTTTCTCTTGAATATCCGCGATTCATGGCTTTGAGCACACGGTTGTTGCCCGATTGAAACGGAAGGTGCAGGTGTTTTGCAACCTTTTCGCAACGCGCCATTGTTTCAAGCAGTTCGTTTGTGCAATCCTTGGGATGTGAGGTCATAAAGCGAATTGTGAAGTCCCCTTCAATTGCGTTGATTGCTTCAAGCAAGGCCGGGAAGCGATATTTTTCTTCTTTGTCACGGTTGTATGAATTGACATTCTGCCCGAGAAGTGTGATTTCCTTGTATCCCTGACGGGCGATCTCCTTCGCCTCGGCAACAACCGTGTCAAAATCACGGCTTCTCTCCCTGCCTCTTACGTAGGGCACAATGCAATAACTGCAGAAGTTGTTGCATCCGTACATAATGGGAAGCCATGCTCTGAAATCAGAGTCGCGATGTACTGCAAGACCTTCGGCAATGCAGCCTGCCTCGTCGGGTGTCATAAACACACGCTTGCCTGAGCAAAGGGCGGTGAAAAGAATTTCGGGCAGACGGTGAATTACATGTGTGCCGAAAACAATATCCACAAACGGAAAGCTTTTACGGATTCTGTCGGATACAATTTGTTGCTGCATCATGCAACCGCAAAGCGCGATTATCATATCGGGCTTGTCTTTTTTAAGCTGCTTGAGCTTGCCGACGTTGCCGAACACTCTGTCCTGCGCGTGTTCGCGTACGGCACAGGTGTTATAAAGAACCAGATCTGCTTTGCTGACATCGTCTGTAAAGCGGTAGCCCATGTTTTCAAGCATACCCTTTATTCTCTCACCGTCGGCAACGTTGCCCTGACAACCGTAGGTATGCACAAATGCAAGCGGAGCATGCGTGTACCTTGAAGAAAGCACGGTGCCGACCTTATATGAATATTCCGCCTGAAGTTGAAGCTCCTGTGCGGAAACAACCGTTGTTTTGTTATCTGTATTCAATCTTCATTGTCCTCTTTAGCACGAAGTTGTGCGGCAATTGCCGCAATCCGCTGAAAGCGGTGGTTAATGCCCGAGCGTGAAACCGGCGGGCTGAGTGCCCTGCCCAATTCCGCAAGGCTCTTTTCAAAATCTTCCATGCGCATAAGTGCAAGGGTTCTGAGTTCATCGGGCAGATTGTCAATGCCCATATATTTCTGTATGGTTTCGATGTCCTCAATCTGCTTGACGGCGGCACACGCCGTACGGGAGATGTTTGCGGTATCGAAATTGTTTTTTCTGTTTACTTTGTTTCGTATATCCTTGAGTACCTTTACCTCCATCATCGTCATGGAGCTTGAAGGAGCACCCATGAAGGTGAGCAGGTCTTCAATTGACTCACTGTCTTTGAAATAGACCACGCTGTTGCCTCTGCGCTTGGCAAGCTTTGCACTGAAGCCTGCTTCAAGCAGAATTTTTACGAGGTCCTCGCACAGTTTGTGACCTGAAGCGGAAAATTCAAGGTGATAGTTCTTGTTCGGGTCTGTGATTGTGCCTGCCGCCATAAATGCACCGCGCAGGAAAGCAGAATAGCAACAGTTGAATTCATCGCCGCTGTCGTTAAGCAGGTTAGCATGGTTGATTCTGCCACCCATTCCGCCGCTTTCTGCCGAGAAGTGGGTGAGAAGCCTATTCCTGCCGACGTTTGTGGAAACGTTGACAAGATATTTGCCCGATTCTGAGCAGTTGAATTTAACTGCAGCCGTAACAGAATCGACAATTGCTTTTTCATACGCTCTTGCAACACATTCGTGGTCAGTAAGCAAAGAAATATTCTTAGGAAGAAAAGAACGCCCGAACAGCAAAAGCCCGTATGCCTGAGCTTTTTTGCAGCATTCATTGTGCGGTTGTGCAAGTGACAGTTCGATTTTGACCTTTGCCGAGAAAGACAAGTTTTCATCGGCAGTTGACTGCACCTGTTCACCGACTTCGTTTATCGGCATAGCTCTTTCCTCCGTTATTTGTTGATGTCGCGGTGGCTGACGCTCACGCTGAAATTCTTTGAAAGCAGACGCTCATACATTTGCATGGCAAAGGTGACGGAGCGGTGATGCCCACCCGTACAACCAAAGGCAAACACAAGTTGGCTCCTGCCCTCCTCAATGCAAAGCGGAATGATATCATCTGCAAGTGAGAAAAGCTTGTCCCTGAGTTTAACCGCACTTTCAAACTGCATTACGTAATCGGAAACCTCTTTGTCAAGCCCCGTTTTGTGTTTAAGCTCATCA
The DNA here is from genome assembly GCA_045590055.1 of Acutalibacteraceae bacterium. Lineage (GTDB taxonomy): Bacteria > Bacillota > Clostridia > Oscillospirales > Acutalibacteraceae > UBA6857. Next base: position 8,038 of record JAZNQF010000037.1, on the reverse strand, counting down.
ATATAAAACGGGTTGGGCAGATACCGCACGTCAAACACAAAGTCCGCATCTGCAGGTATGCCGTGCTTATATCCGAAAGACATGCAGTGAATGTGCATCGTTGCATCGTTTTGCGAAAACATTGCGGCAACTCTGACACGGCACTGCGTTGCGGAAAGGCGGCTTGTGTCAAGTACCATATCCGCACGTGCGCGTGCACCTGAAAGCATTTTTCTTTCTGCCGCAACCGCGGCTTCAAGTGAGTTGTTGTTTGCCGAAATCAACGGATGTTTACGCCTTGTTTCCTTGTATCTTCTGACTAGCACCTCATCGTCAGCATCCACAAAAAGCAGATTATATTTAAGCTCAGCTTCTGTGAGAGCATCAAGCGCATCAAACAAGTCTTCAAACGATACGCCCGTGCGTACGTCTGTAACAATGGCAACACGGGGTCGGTTTTCTCTTGAATCTGCAAGCAGATTTGCAAAAACAGGTATGAGCTTGGGCGGCATGTTGTCCGCACAGAAAAAGCCGATATCCTCAAGAGAAGTAATTACCCTTGATTTACCTGCACCTGACATACCCGTTACAATAACAAACTCCACCGTGTCACCTCCTTTTTGTTTAACGCTGAATCACATATCTTCCGCCAGCCTGATTTCAGGCTCAAGCTCAACCCCCGTGCTTTCAAGCACGGTACTGCGGCACAAACCGATAAGTTCAAGTATATCCGCAGTTGTGGCGGAATTTTTGTTGATGATAAAGCCGGCGTGCTTTTCGCTCACCTGAGCGCCGCCTATGCTTCTGCCTTTGAGACCGCACTGTTCAATCAGCGCGCCTGCAAAATATCCCTCGGGGCGTTTGAAAACGCTGCCCGCTGACGGATATTCAAGCGGCTGCTTGTCTTTGCGGCGCTGTAAAAGCTCATCCATCTTTTCCTTGATGGCGGCCTTGCTGCCGCTGTGCAGACCGACGGTTATGCTTGTGATTACAAGGCTATTGTCGGAATAGGCACTGTGTCTGTATCTAAGGTCAAGCTCTTTGCCGCACAGTGCTCCTGCAACTCCGTTTGAATCAAGGTGTGAGCATGAGAGAAGAACGTCTTTCATCTCACCGCCGTACGCACCTGCATTCATCACCGCCGCGCCGCCTGCCGTGCCCGGTATGCCGTAGGCAAACTCAAGACCCGTCAGTGCATTTTCAAGGGCGTAGCGGCAAAGCTTTATGAGCGGTGTGCCTGCTCCGCATCGGATTACTCCGCCGCCGAGCGGCTCGATAAAATCAAAACCGTCCATGCTGATTATCGGGCGACGGAGTCCGCTGTCCGGAATGAGCATATTGCTGCCGTTGCCGAGTATCAGCGGTTTCATTCCGCTTTGTGAGCAAACTTTCAGCACCTCTCCGAGCTGATGCACACCTTGAGGTATGATGAAAACATCGGCGTTGCCGCCCGTTTTGAAGCTCACGTGTTTACTCATGGGTTCATCTGTACAAAACGGTACAGACAATTCCGTCAAACGCTCAAGAAGCGTCATTCGGTACAACCCCTTTCTGTAGGATTACAATTACGCAAGTAAGGCTCTCCAACGCAGTTGCGTGAAAATATACCCGTTTACATGTTCGTTTAATAAGGCTTTCTGCCAATTAACGGGAGGAGATTTTTATTGCAACAAGGCAAAATGACGTAGGAAGGCAAACTACCCTTCGGGGTTTCTAACGCAGTTGCGGTGAAAATGTCCCCTACTCAATCCCCGCTTTGATTAACGGGAGGAGATTTTTATTGCAACAAGGCAAAATGACGAAGGAAGGCAAAATGCCTTTCGAGGAGTTTTAACGCAGTTGCGGTGAAAATGTCCCCCGTTAACAATCAGGCAAGAAGTGCGGCACCTATGATACCCGCATCATTGCCAAGTGTTGCACGGCAAAGCTGGGTCTGAACGTCGGAATATACACTGTAGCGTTCTTTTTCAACGTATGCACGGATGGGAGCAAGGAGAGTTTCGCCCTCGTTGCAGATACCGCCGCCGAAACAGATCATCTCGGGCTGAAGTGCGTTAACAATGTCGGTCGTACCGATGGCAACGTATTTTGTGTAATTGTCCACAACCATCTTGCCGGTTTCGTCGCCGGCTCTCATTGCATCAAATGCGGTTCTGCCGCCTGCATTGTCAATGTTGCCGCCGCAAAGCTCCCACATCTTGCTTTCGGGGTGCTCTTTCATTGCCTGCTTTGTCTGACTGATGAGGGCGGTTGCGGAAGCATATCTTTCCCAGCAACCCTGCCTGCCGCAGTTGCACATTTCGCCGTCAAACTTAATGACGATGTGACCGAGCTCGCCGCCTGCACCGTTGCAGCCTGTGATGATTTTACCATCCATAACAATGCCGCCACCGACACCTGTACCGAGTGTGATTGCAACAAAGCTCTTTTTTCCTGCGCCTGCACCTGCAACAGCTTCGCCGAGAGCGGCACAGTTTGCGTCGTTTTCAAGGTAAATCGGCCTGCCGAGCTGTTCAAAGAGAATTTCACCTGCAGGAACCTTATCGAAGCCGAGGTTGTTGGCATAAAGGATGATGCCGTTTTCTCTGTCTACTGAGCCGGGGGTACCGATACCTACGCCGTCAAGCTGATCGAGTGTGATACCGGCGCTTTCGCATGCCTTTTTAACACAGTCTGCCATGTCTGTAAGAATATCAACCGCGGGACGGGGAAGAGCAGTTTTTGTTCTTGCTCTCGCAATAATTTCGTTGTTTTCGTTGATGATGCCGACGGCAATGTTTGTTCCGCCGAGGTCTACGCCTGCTTTATACATGATTTTTCTTCCTTTCGGTTTTGTTTTATTTACATCCCATTGTACGGGATAATTTCTTCTTCGCTGGGGCCGAGGGCATCTTCCATGCCGAGATTCTTCATCAGCTCACGTGCGGCATTGTAGCCCATCTTTTTCTGCCTGTTGTTCATTGCGGCAACCTCAATGATAATGGCAAGGTTACGGCCGGGCTTAACAGGCACAACCGTGAGCGGAATGTGAACACCGAGGATGTCGATAACCTCATTTTCAATGCCCATGCGGTCATATACCTTTTCTTTGTCCCAAGGCTCAAGCTCAACAACAATGTCTATTTTTTCGGCAAGCTTGACAGAGCCCATACCGAAAATACGGCGCGCGTTGACAATACCTATGCCGCGAAGCTCGATGAAATGCCTGATGTTTTCGGGTGCAGAACCAACGAGCGTTTTTGCGCCCGTTTTTTTGATTTCAACCGCATCGTCCGCCACAAGACGGTGACCGCGCTTGATGAGCTCAACGGCGGTTTCGCTTTTACCGACGCCGCTGTCGCCGAGGATAAGCACACCCTCACCGTATACTTCAACAAAAACGCCGTGCCTTGTGATTCTTTCGGCAAGCTCAACGTTGAGGTAAGCAATGGTTGCAGCCATACTTCTTGACGTTGTGTCGGACGTTTTGATTACCGGTACCTCGTATTTTTCGGCAAACTCAAGGATTTCTTTGGGACATTCAATATTTCTTGTGATAATGATTGCCGCAGGGCACTTGGACATATAGTGCTCAACACGCTCACGCCTGAGCGGCTCATCAAAGGAGTTGATGTATTCAATTTCGGTAAGTCCGAGGAAATTGATTCTCGAGCTGTCGAAAAAATTGTCGTACCCCGAAAGCATAAGACCCGGACGGATTACGTCGGGTGACGTGATAAAAATATCCGCCGCATCTTTCGGGAGATAGAGGGTGTCATAAGCATTGTCCTTGAGCAGCTTCGCCAATGACACGGAATAGCTTGATGGCATGGTCGCACCTCCGTTATTTCAGTATGCTTTTTAACATCGCATAATTATACCGATACATTATAATCCAAAAAGCCGTCAATGCCAACAGTTTTTGCAAAAAATTTTCAAAAAAAGTTATTTTAATTGAAAGTTTAAAGAAGATATGCCGCAATAAACACTTACACCCCGAAAGCAGATGCTTCCGAGGTGCAATTTTTGTTTTGTTTCAGCGTGTTGTGCTGCCAAAGCCACCGTTTCTTTGCGCGGTTGCTTCATCGTCAACGGTGATGCCGAAAGGAAGGAAGATGCCCTGAGCAAAGCCTTCACCTGCATCAATATAAACCGTGTTGCGCTGTTTGGTTGCGTTGATGAGTTTGATGAAGATGTGACCTTCGTTGTCAGAGTAGTAATAGTCGCTGTCGATAACACCAACGGTGTTGCTGAGCTGAACGCGGTATTTGAAGCCCAAACCGCTTCTGGGATAGATTGTAAGCACCCAGCCTTCAGCAATTTTTGCCCTGATACCCGTGGGGATTGTGATGCTCTCGTCAGGCCTGAGCACAAAGGGAAGCGGCGCAAAAAAGTCGTACCCCGCAGAGCCTGCGGTTGCCCTTACCGGCATTTTGATTTGCGCATACATCTCCTCAATTTTATCCTTTGTCAAATCGGGAAAAAGCTTCTGCCAATCCGCAGTGAAGCGATTAAGGCTGACTTTTGAAAATTCTGCAATTCTTTCCATGGTAATACCTCGTTTTTAAAACTCAGTATATTGTACCATTGCTCACACATCTTGTCAACCGATACGCCGTCACAAATCCTCACCGAACCATATCTGCCGCGCGTATTCTTCAACCGTTCTGTCCGAAGAAAAACAACCTGATGCTGCAATATTCATTAGTGATTTTTTGGCAAATTCCATCTTATCGGCACAAAGCTTGATTGCCCTCAGGCGCGTTTGAGTGTAATCCTCCATATCGCGCAAAACGAAGTACGCGTCAGCGGTACAGCCGTCGGCAGATTTGAGCAGAGAGTTATATATTGCGCGAAAATCTCCGCTCGCACCGTCACTGAGAGTGCCGTCAATAAGGGTGTCGACTGCACGTTTTATGCGTGCGTCAGATAAATATATTTCTTTAGGATTATAGCTTTCCTTGAGCTGAGTCACTTCGTTTTCGCGCAGACCGAAGATAAAGTTATTTTCCTCGCCTGCCCGCTCAACAATTTCAATGTTTGCACCGTCGTACGTGCCGAGAGTCAGCGCCCCGTTCATCATAAACTTCATGTTACCCGTACCGCTTGCCTCGGTGCCTGCAAGAGAAAGCTGCTCGGAAATCTCAGCGGCAGGTATGATTTTTTCAGCATAAGAAACGTTGTAATCCTGAACGAAAACAACCTTAATCAGCCCGTTAATTTCCTTGTCGGTGTTGATTTTTTCAGCAAGTGCGTTGATATAGCGGATGATGCCCTTTGCAAGCGCGTAAGACGATGCCGCCTTGCCGCCGAAAATAAACGTCACTTTCGGCAGATTGCTGATTTCACCGTTTTTAAGTGCAAGATAAACGTCACAGATTGAAAGCGCGTTCATAAGCTGACGTTTATATTCATGCACGCGCTTAACCTGCACGCAGAAAACGGAGTCAGGGTCAATTTCAACGCCCTCCACCGATGCAATATACCGCGCAAGGCGTAGCTTGTTTGATTGTTTAACTTTTATCAACTCATCGAGAAAAGCCGCATCATCTGCGAATTTTTCAAGCTCGCTGAGCCTTTGCGGAATGTCAATGAACTCCCCTATTCTGCTTTCAATCAGCTTTGTCAATTCAGGGTTGGACAAAGCAAGCCAGCGGCGCTGGGTGATACCGTTCGTTTTATTGCTGAATCGGTTGGGGTAAATTGAATTCCACGTTTTAAACAGGTTGTTTTTGAGAATCCCCGTGTGTATTTTTGCAACGCCGTTAACGGAAAAACTGCAGTAAATTGCAAGGTTTGCCATATTGATTTTTCCGTCACGGATTATTCTCAGCTCCTCAGCATCACGGTTCTGTCCTGCCATATCTGCACAGAGTCTGTCATCAATCTGCGTGATAAGCAAAGCTATCTCGGGCAAAATCTTTTTATAAAGCTCAAAGCTCCACTTTTCAAGCGCTTCCGCCATAACAGTGTGGTTTGTGTATGCAAAAACTTTTGTGCAGATGTTGAACGCCTGAGGGAAGGTCTTTCCTCTGAGAATCAACAGCCTCATCAACTCGGGCACGGCAACCGTTGGGTGTGTATCGTTAAGCTGAATAACAATGTGCTCAGGGTATTCATCGGGCTGTACCCCTTCGTTGTCAAGTTTTCGCAAAATGTTCTGCAAAGCCGCAGAGCAGAAAAAATACTGTTGCATGATTCGCAGTTGCTTGCCTTCGTCAGTACTGTCAGACGGATAAAGCACGGCAGAAATTGCCCTCACACGTGCATCATCAAACGCGGTGTCATAGTCGTGCTTATCAAAGCTTTCCAGGTCAAACTGTTCAAACTTCTCTGCCTGAAACAACCGCAGATTGTTGATTACTCCGCCCTTGCCGATGACGTAATAATCATACGGCACGGCAAGCACGCTCAAATCGGCAAAGTCCACACGCACCGCCTCGTCCGCACGCCTGACAGAAAAAGCGTCACCGCCGCTGAGCCAATCATCAGGTAACTGCGTCTGCGCGTTGTTCACAAGCTTCTGCTTGAAAAGCCCGTATCTGTAGCGTATGCCATAACCGTCGAGGGGATATCCAAGGCTTGCCGCACTGTCCAGAAAACATGCCGCAAGCCTGCCCAAGCCGCCGTTGCCGAGCGCAGCATCGCTGACCGCTTCAAGCTCATCAAGGCTTCTGCCGCATGAGCTGAGAAAACTCTGCGCAGATTCAAGAATACCGAGGTTATACAGATTTGATTTCATCAGCCTGCCGATAAGAAACTCCGCAGAAAAATAGCACGCGCGCTTTTTTGCTTTCTTCTGCTCAGCTTTCAATTGAGCACACACCGCATTGACCGCTTTTGCACATGCCGAATACAGCTCCTCACCGCTTGCCGTATGCGGATTTTTGCCGTAATCAAGCAACAGACTCTGCCTTACATACTCCTCAAATTTTTCCTGCATATCAAATACCGCCTTTGTTTGTTTTTGCCTTTAGTATGCACACATCAGGGTCGGTTTAAAAACGGCAACAAAAAAATGCCGGAACAACAATCCCGACATTTAGTATTTAAGTATTGTAAGTCGGCGTTTTCTTCAGCCGCCTTAAGTTACGCCGAGTGGCGAGAAATGACATATTGCGATTTATCGTCACTCCCCTAAGTAGCTTACCGACTCATCAAGATCGAGCCATGCGCGTGCATTGGCAAGGTCAAGTCCGTCGTCAATGTCAACGGCAGTGCGCTTGTCAACGAAGAATTTGTAAGGATTCCTGCCGTGGAAATATGACCATTCAATCATTTTTTCTCTCGGGGCAAGAAGAACGCCATCGGTGACAACGTACAAATCAGGCAATTCCTGACTCGGCACATGCTTGAGACCGAGTTCATAGTTAAGCGGACCGTTATCGTCCCAGAGATAGCGTTTGATTTTTTTGAACGCAACAAGGGAATCGAAACCGTCGGTAAGGGCAGTTTCGTATTCTTTGATTGCACGGGAATACGTCTTCGGGAAAACAAGCGGCGAAGTGCAGGTTGCCCAGAGGATATGCTCGCCTTCAACGTTTTCGGCAACGTGGCGCACAACCTCACCGAAAGATTTTGTGCATTCATCGCAGAATTCGGGTGCTCTTTTGTGGGTCAGCACCCCTGCCTTTTCGGCCATTTTGAGCATTTCATCAGAATCTGAGGTTACAACAATTGAGGACACCTCAGGCACCTTTTTGAGCTGGTCGATTTTATATAACAGAAGATTTGTGCCTCCGAAAGGAGAAACGTTTTTGTTTTTGAGCCTACGTGAGCCTGCACGTACGGGTATAACTGCCGTGATTGATTCTATCATAGGAAACCTCCTGATTGGCTTCATGCATTGTAATATCTTTGGCTATTATACACGATTATGTCAGTTTTTTCAATAGGGTGAAAAATCAACACATGTTGTAAGGTGAAACCAAGCTAAGCGTAGGAGTATCACAATTGAACCACAACACCGCCATCACACAAACATCACCGTAAAATATTTGTTGAAATAGTGCATTGAATATCAAAAAGAAGCATGTTACACTATTCAACATACAAAGGAGGAATTCTTATGTCCGAAAAA
>JAZNQF010000036.1:0-6126 GCA_045590055.1 Acutalibacteraceae bacterium | reverse complement strand
GGCACGGTGGTTTACATCCACGCCGCAACGCATTATTTCAATGATTCAATGTATCTCTCAACCGCGTCCTCCCAATGAGGCAGACGGCTGAAACCTGCTTCATCAAGGCTGCGCTTGGAAAGGCGCGAATCAGGCGGTCTTTTTGCCGCCGTGGGATAATCCTCCGTCGTAATCGGCAACACGGGAGTCTCCCTGCCTGCCTCTTTCAGTGCCTTGCATGCAAGCTCAAACCACGTGCAGAATCCCTCGTTCGTCGCGTGATACGTGCCGTATTTCTCGGTAAGTATCATATCGCAAAGCAACACCGCAAGATCCTCCGTATACGTCGGTGAGCCGTATTGGTCGGCAACCACACTTATGCAGTCCCTCTCTTTTGAAAGGCGGAGCATGGTTTTGATAAAATTGTTTCCGTTGCCGAAAACCCAACTTATGCGCACAACAAAGTGCTTTTTGCAAAGCTTTCTGACGGCAATTTCACCTGCAAGCTTGCTTTTGCCGTAAACGCTCTGCGGATTCACTTCGGCATCTGTCTCATAGGGCGCATTGTCATCGTCACCGCTGAAAACATAGTCCGTGCTTGTGTAAAGCAGTTTTATGTCACGGTCTGCACATTCTTCAGCAAAATTGCACGTACCTTGCACATTAACCTCAAAGCAACGGTCATATTCGCTTTCCGCCTTGTCAACTGCAGTGTATGCGGCACAGTGAATCACCGCATCGGGAGAGACTCTGTCGAGCAGCACGCGCACCTGCTTTTTGTCTGTTATGTCGCAGTCATCAATGTCGATACCAACGGCGTCAATTTTAAGCAGTCCAAACCGCTTCATAAGCGCTGAGCCAAGCTGACCCTTTGCGCCCGTTACAAGTATCATGGCACTCCCTCCGTAAAATCAACTCAATATACAAAATCAGCCTTACTGTCGGCAAGAAGCGGTGCAGTTTCATCCTTCGTAGACAAAATCGGTGCCTCGATGCCCCAATCAACGTTTACGGTAGGATCGTCAAAGCGGAAACCTCCGTCATGCTCAGGTGAATAGTATTCGTCCACCTTGTAAAGCACCTCAACGTTATCGCTGAGGGTGAGGAAGCCGTGTGCAAAGCCCTTGGGAATAAACAGCATGCGCTTGTTATCAGCGGACAGCTCAACGGCAACCCACCTGAGATACGTGGGTGAACCAACGCGGATATCAACCGCAACGTCCTTGATAACACCGCGTGTGGCACAAATCAGCTTGCTTTGTGCCATTGCGGAAGCTTGAAAATGCAAGCCGCGCAAGGTGCCCTTCTGCGCTGAATACGAGCGGTTGTCCTGCACAAAATCAATGTCAAGCCCCAATTCAGCCAGCTTCTTTTTGCTGTATGATTCATAAAACCAGCCTCTGTGGTCACCGTAGACGTCAGGCTCAACAATTTTAACTTCGGGTATACCTGTTTCGATTATCTTCATATTCCGTTCTCCGCCATTAATAAAGATATTTTCCGTCAGCTACGTTCTTAAGGTGCGTGCCGTATGAGGACTTGCCGTATTTTTCGGCAGCTTTGAGAAGGCTCTCCTTGTCAAGCCAGCCGTAGTGGTATCCGATTTCCTCGGGTGCGGAAATGACGATATTCTGCAACTGCTCAATGTGCTTGACGAAGCTCGCGGCATCGTAGAGACTGTCTACCGTGCCCGTATCGAGCCATGCAAAGCCTCTGCCGATGAGCTTGACATCAAGCTCGCCGTTTTCGAGGTAGATGCGGTTTACGTCGGTGATTTCAAGCTCACCTCTTGCACTCGGTTTGAGTTCCTGCGCATATTTTACAACACTGTTGTCGTAGAAATAAAGCCCCGTAACCGCGTAGTTTGACTTAGGCTGCGCGGGTTTTTCAACAATTGAAACAGGCTTTTTGTTTTCATCAAGCTCAATCACGCCAAAAGCGCACGGATTGTCAACGTAGTAGCCGAAAACGGTTGCACCGCTTTCTTTTTTTGCAGCATCGCGCAGTAACGCACCAAGGCCGTTGCCGTAGAAAATATTGTCTCCGAGTACCATTGCCACACTGTCGTCACCGATGAAATCTTTGCCGATGATGAATGCCTGCGCGAGGCCGTCGGGTGACGGCTGCACCGCATAAGAAAGTGAGATTCCGAACTGACTGCCGTCACCGAGCAGTTCTTTGAAGCGCGGTGTATCCGTAGGCGTGGAAATAACGAGAATTTCGCGTATCCCCGCAAGCATCAGCGTGGACAGCGGATAATAAATCATGGGTTTATCGTAAACGGGAAGAAGCTGTTTGCTTGTTACACAAGTGAGCGGATAGAGCCTTGTGCCTGAGCCGCCTGCAAGAATAATACCTTTCAAATCAATCAACCTTCCAATCGTTTTTGTTAATTATACATTTTTTACCGTGCAGAGTCAATGTCATGTTTATCAACGGATGAATAAATTTCAGCACGCGGCAAAAAATATCATCGGTGATTAATATGGCAATCAGCAAAAACGAATATTCAAAAATGGCAAAATCGGCATCTCCCAAGTCCCCCGTTTTAAAAAACTGCATCAAAGCCTTTACAGTAGGCGGCATAATCTGTGCCTTCGCGCAGATCATCACTGAGCTTTTCAGCAAAACAACAATGAACAGTGAGGAAATCAAAGCACTTGTACTTTTCATCCTCATCGGTATAACCGCCATGCTGACGGGCATAGGTATATTTGACAAAATCGCAAAGCACGGCGGTGCGGGCACAATGGTACCGATAACAGGCTTTGCCAACTCGGTTGTGTCGCCTGCTATGGAGCATCAGCGTGAGGGCTGGGTGCTCGGTCTCGGCGCGAACATGCTCAAGGTTGCAGGCCCCGTGATTGTGTACGGCACGGCGGCGAGTGTGGTGTATGGGGTTATTTATTGGGTTGTGCAGAAGATATGAGAAAAGGCTTGACCGCGCGGTCAAGCCTTTTGCCTCAGGATACTTTCTCTAATGCATTGTCAATGCGTTCTACCAAACGCTCGCTAAGGATAGCCATGGATTCAATATGTACTTTCTCGTTGGCAACAAATAATGTCAGAGAATCCTGATTGCGGCGCAGTCCTTGAATATCGGAAAAAGAATAAGTGCGGGTTTTGCCAAACATTGTGGTGTATGTAAATTGCTCATCTGAAATGATACGAATGGATTGATTCTTCCAGCAAAGCAGAGCAGCGATGCCAAACGCAAAGCAAATAACAACGCCTAGTACCCAAGTTACAGAATTGATAATAGCAAAAGCAATACTTACAATACCTCCGGCAAGGAAAACGATCGACATTGCCAACAGGCGGTCCGGTAGAAACATGTCTGCACGCGGTTCGTCGCCGCTATCGGTCATACCAAGCAGTTTTTCGACAATTTTTACTAATATCTTGAGTTTCATACAATAACCCCTTTTTATTTTATAATACAACATTAGAGAGTGATTGTAAATACCTGTTTTTCGAACTGTATTGAAAAGAGTTGAGCCATTTCGACAAAAAACACTGTGTCCTATATTGACAGCAGCAGAGGGCTGGGTGCTCGGTCTCGGTGCAAACATGCTCAAGGTTGCAGGCCCCGTGATTGTGTACGGCACGGCGGCGAGTGTGGTGTATGGAGTTATTTATTGGATAGCGCAGAGAATATAACAAAAGGCTTGACCGTTAGCGGCCAAGCCTCTTTTGTTCATCGGGAATATTTATATGCTATTTTGCAAGCTCTTTTATACACCTCTGTAAAATACTGTTCAAGTCCCATTTGTCCGTAAATATCATTTTCATGTCGGTTGGGTTTGGATTTTATATTTAACTCAAAGTTCAATATATCCATAGGTCTGGATTTTTTAAGACGCTCAATATTATAATCCCAATCGGCGACACCGTCAAACGGGAGCAGATGCAGGTCATCTGTCCAAAACGTTTTGCCATCGAATCTGCTGATACCGAGATTGTCGTTCAGATGTGTCATAATAAGGCGGTCGCCGTATTTTTTCAATAAATCATCTGAGTGATTGTAGCACATTTCGTGCCCCGAATCCCAGCAAAAGCCCACGGTATCGTTGTTTTTGTAATGTTCCATCAATGCGAACAGATATTCCTCACCCTCGGTGTTTTCAAAGGCAATTTTTATCTTCCGTTCTTCTGCATAAGACACAACTTCATCAAAATTTTCATAATTCAATGCTTCTGCATCAAACTTGTAATCAAAGCCAATCCACGTATGTACCACCAGAACAGGTATATTGAATCCGGCACAAGCATCCGTTGCTGAAAACAATTCGTTTTTGGCAGGTATGTATAACGCCTCGTTGTCACTCCACATATCTGCCGCTTTTCCGAAAGGCGCATGCAAAGATTGGACAGTCATTCCGACTTCTCTTGCGGTGCTTACAATTGCGGTCAGCTCGTCATCGGAACACAAAACCGGAGAAATTGCATCAAAGCCGATTCTTTTTAACATTTTTACGACATCAACAGTCGGTATATTATAACCACTGTCAATAGAAATACCGATTCTCTGCTTCCACATGATTGTCAGCTCCTTTTATTACTTTATACCACACCGCCGACTTAATGTAAATATTTTTCGCAAAATCACTACGTCCTATATTGACAGCAGCAGAAGACCGAGTGCTCGACCTCGGTGCAAACATGCTCAAGGTTGCGGGCCCCGTGATTGTGTACGGCACGGCGGCGAGTGTGATTTATGGGGTTATTTATTGGATAACAACATTATTTTAGCAAAAAGGCTCGCCAACAGGCGAGGCTTTTTATTAACCATATATCGCATTTAGAATTTGTGTATCTGCATTATACCATGGTTTATTTATACCAAAGGAATATACATTGATTACATTATTGAAGGGAAACCCCAAATCCTTTTCATTTTTTCCAATGACGGAATAGTTTCTCTTTTTAAAGTAAAACATACTGCTCTCACAAATAAAAGAACCGTTTGTATTTTCGGTGTTTGCCCAAGGAACTTGTTCCAACTGATCAACAGTAGGAGGAGCGTCGAATACTTTTTTATACAGTTGGAAACGAATCCAAATATCTCGTACATTGGGCTCAACACAAGAAGTATAGGAAATATCATCGCATACTTTTCTTAGCACAACATACTTACCATCACACGATCTAAATGTTTCTTCTGTGAATGTGCTTTTATCCAAATAATGCTTATCAGATGTTTTTAATTGAATTGCAATCAAATCACCAGCTTCAAATATAGGTGTCATATGCATATCAATTCTAATCTTCTTTTTAGGCGGCTGTGGGGATAGGAGTTTATCCCGAAAATCTGACAATGCTTTTTTGCGTTTTTCTAACGGTTTGACGCCTGCGTCTTTCCAAAGTTCTAAACCAAAACCGGTGTCGATCATAGTAATGACCTGATTTCGTATTGTGTCTGTCAAAATGCCGTGTTTCCACATATAGTCTGCCAGTGAATAATAGTAATTGCACCATTCTTCTTCATCGGTTTCATCAAACATGCTGCGGACATAGGCATCGATTTTTGCAAGCGCAATATCTACATCATTATAGAAGAAGGCGGCTTGATACTCGGATTTTAAATCTTGCGCCGTATCGTTGCCATTAATACTTACGTTCCAAGCACCCATCAAATAACACCTCACTTTATTTTATTATACCACATTGCCGATTTTATGTAAATATTTTTCAAAAACTAATGGGTCCTACTTGACCACAAGCAGAGGGCTGGGTGCTCGGTTTCGGCGCAAACATGCTCAAGGTTGCGGGCCCCGTCATCGTATACGGCACGACGGCAAGTGTGGTGTATGGGATTATTTATTGGATTGTCCAGAAGATATGAGAAAAGGCTTGACCTCGCGGCCAAGCCTTTTCTGACTTTTTAAGTAAATATTCCAATGCATCACTTTCGAAGAGAAATCTTATAAAAAGGATTATTCTCAATATATGCCCATATCTCGTCGTAATCCTGCTGATTACGTATCACGTGGTCGTAAACGGATTCGGATTATACCGTTCACCCTAGGGTGACGGGTATAATCCGAACCCGTTTTTTACAGGTGGATTTCCGTCAATCCTTCGTTAAAATACTCGCAAATCCGTCAAGGATTTGCTGCGTTTTGTGCCTTGGCTCGCCGAAAATCT
>JAZNQF010000035.1:0-15846 GCA_045590055.1 Acutalibacteraceae bacterium | reverse complement strand
CACTTGCGCATGCGCAGGGAAATGTGGCGTTGTGCGGATACCGCGCTGAAGCTGATGTTGCTTCCGGGCGGTATGCCGCAAGGTTTGGCGCATGCGCAAGGTGGCTCGCGTAGCGAGCCGCACCGCCGCGGCGGAAAGGTTGCCGTCAAGCCATCGAAAAAATGCAATATAAAAAAATCGTTCAAGGTTCGATGCCTTGAACGATTTTTGTTTATGTAAGAATTATTGTTTTATCACTTAAAACAAATCCGCAATCAGTCTGAGGAAACGGTTGAAGATGTTGACAAAAATTGAAGTGATGTTTGTCAGACCAAATTTCTGCAGAAGTTCAATGAGTTTTTCGCCAAGTTCGTTGGTTTCTCTGTTTGCACCCGGGTCAGCATAGGGGTTGGCTTCATCGTACGCAGGAGCTTCGCCGTTGTTTACGGTGAAGTAGAGCTTTCTTTCGTTAACGGGAGTGATGTTTCCCGTAAGAGCATAGGTTACGGTAACCGTGACACACGTTTTGCTGACTGCAGGAATCTCACCAACGAAGGGGAGAGCTATACTTTGCTTAGGTGCAAGTGTGCCTGCCTGAGCAACGTCAACGTTGATGCCGAGGCCTTCAAAGTTGACCGCAAGAATTGTCATGTTGGATTTTTCTGACAGGTTTGTGATAACAAGAGCCGTGTCTTCTGCCGTAACGTAGCCGGGCTTGCTTACGTCAAACTCAGCGTAGACGGAGCTTGACACGTTTGTGGTTGCATGGAAACGCGGATATTTTGCATCAGATGCAATGTCTGTGATGTCGTCCGTAAGAAGCAGCTTCATCATGAGGTTTGCTGTGTATGTGTCCTTGTACGTCATGCCATGGAAAAGGCCGTCAACAAACCACGTGTTGCGCGGAAGGTATGCGGTGGATGCATCGATGTTCATTGCAGGTGAAACAAAGGTTTTCTTGCCGTTGATTGCAGTGTAGCCGTCTGCAAAACGCTTGTTATACGGAGCAACGGTTGCACCTGTTGAAGAAGCGGTGGTGATAATACCGTCCGAATCTTCTTCGAGGCCCGTGACAATCCTGTTGCCCGTGCCTGCAATAATGGAGACGTTCATGCCGTATTTGTTGATGCACCTCCTGAGTCCCTTGCCGATATTTGGCAAAACTTCGTAGTGGAAGTGGTCACTGACTTTAATGATGCCTGCGTTGTCTTTTTCATCAAGGCGCAGTGCTTTGAGCTCTTCGTAGTAGTCAGTAGTGGCAAAATCCCAGATGCTGGTCCAGTTGCCGAGAAGCTCATATATGTAAGGAAGAAGCGCGGCAATAATATCGTCAAGGAAGCCGAGCTGCTGAGCTTGAACAAGCCAGTTGAAGTCGGTTTCGTTCATTGTGCCGTGTTCAATGAATTTGAGCAGACATTCCTCATCGAGCTTAACGTTGCCGCTGAGCACGTCAACCGCAAGACCTGCACCGCCGATTGCGGGTACGGTGAGCACAGCGTTATCCACCTGCTTTTTGTGGCCGAAAAGGGTAAGATACGTTGCGGTAATCTGACCGCCGTGGCTTACGGCAAGGATGTTGACTTTCTTGGCACCCGAATGCTCAAGCACCATGCCGACAAATTCATCAAGGCGATTTGCGCAATCAACTGCACCCATGCGGAAGTCGCAGGTAAAGTTATAGATATTCTCTTTGCCGATGTATTCGGCAACCTCTGTCATAATTTCAAGCTCATGCTGATACATGCCGTCGGGGTATTTTTCCTGCAGAACGGCGCTGTTGTTTTCCTCGGCAGTTACATTGTAAAGCTTGAGGTTATACTTGCTTGTGCCGTCATCGTTACACTGAAGCTTTCCGTAAAGCTCAAGCATGCCGTTTCCGACAGTTTCTGCGATGTGTGAGGCATCGCCTGAGCCGAGCTTGCCAAGGCCCGTGCCGACGAGAGCGATGTTTTCAAGCACCATATTGATGATATCTTCTATCACCACACCCCAGACGTGTTCTGTTGTTCCGTCTTCGGCTTCATAGTACATCGAGCTTGAGCTGTAGCCCGGCACAATGATTGTGGGCAGGTTGCTGACTTTGCCGTCGGTTTCCAATGCCGCAAAGCCGACCGCAGAAGTTGAGAAGATGAGAACGATGCTGAGAAGTAATGCTATAACCTTTTTCATAATTTTTTCTCCCCTCGTATAAAAATACTATTTGATTTTACCACACCCGAATTGTTTTTTCAATATGATTGTTATTTTTTTCCGCAGCGTTGCGGTCACGGCAGAGGGCCGCGGCGGCAGGCATGCGGGAGTATTTGTTCGTCCCGGCGCATATCTTGGTTCCGCCGCAGCGCCCCGACGAAACGCCGATGCCTGCCCGCATGCCTGTGTTTTCGCATGCATCGCGCGCATCTGTTTTTACCGCCGTGCCATCCGCATGCGGAAACGCGGCTCGCGGCTGCGAGCCGACCGCCGCGGCGTTTAAGGGGGGTTGCCGCCGCAATCCGCCCTCAACGCCGCCCTCACCTCAGCCTGCCAGCCTTCACCGCAAAACTCAATAAGCCGCGCATTCTACCCTTTTTTTGCGCCGATTTGTTAATAAACTGTAAACATTTGTCCGTTTTTTGCCCGTTGTTGCAAAAAAAGCGGACGTTTTTGCTTTTTGAGCAGATATGTTGCGGGGGCACAGCTAACCCGACAAAAAGAGAAACGAGGTAAAGAATGAAAAAAACGCTCACCCCAAAAGAACAGCTTTTCTGCAGTTATTACAGCTTGCGCAGAAACGGCAGAGAAGCTGCGGTCAAGGCAGGTTACCGCCTGCCCGAAAGAAGCGCCGCAAAGCTGCTTGAAAAGAAAGCGGTGCTTGATGAAATTGAAAGGCTTGACAAAAAGAAGGCAATCACCGACAGAGCCATTGCAGCAGGATATTACCGCCTTGCCTTCGGATGTGTATCAGACGCGGTTAACCTTATGTTTACCGACAATCCACTGAGCGAGGATGTTGAAAACATGGATTTGTTCAACATCGCGGACATCAAAAAAGCCAAAGGCGGCGGTGTGGAAATCAAGTTTTTTGACCGCCTGAAAGCACTCGAAAAGCTTGAACAGCTCTCTGCTCAGCATGTCGGTGCAGAGTCAAATCCCTTTTATGAAGCAATTGAAAAGGGTGCCGCGGCTTTGAATGCGGCTGATAAGCTTGGCTGACAAACGTAAATATGCGCCGTTCAGTCACCGTCAATTGCAAGCGTTGACGTGGTGGCATCCAACCTCACCGCTGAGCCGACACACAGCAGTAATCTGTGACGGTGCGGTAAGAAGCGGAAAAACAACGTGCATGTCGCTTTCCTTTGTCGGCTGGAGCATACGCTTTTTTGACGATACCTCCTTTGCTCTGTGCGGAAAAACCATCGCATCGCTTAAACGCAACATCATCACGGGGCTTTTGCCCGCGCTTGATGAGCTGGGCTTTTCGTGCCGCGAAAAGCTCTCACAGCACCTCATCGAAATTTCAAAAGACGGCAGAACAAATCGCTACTATCTTTTCGGCGGCAGAGACGAATCCTCCGCATCCCTCATTCAGGGTATGACTTTAGGCGGCGTTCTGTTTGATGAGGTTGCGTTGATGCCCCGTTCGTTTGTTGAGCAGGCACTTGCGCGTTGTTCCCTTGCCGATGCGCGTTTCTGGTTCAACTGCAACCCCGAAAACCCTGCACATTGGTTCTATGAAGAATGGATAAAAAAAGCGGACGAAAAAAATTGCCTTTATCTGCACTTTCTGATGGAAGACAACCCCTCGTTAAGCCCCGCCGTAATTGAGCGCTACAAGAAGCTGTATTCGGGCGCGTTCTATGAACGGTTTGTGCTTGGCAGATGGGTTGCCGCAGACGGGCTGGTGTACCCCTCGCTTGCAAAGGGTGGGCACACAGGTGAAGCCCCCGACACCGAAGCCGCCCAATATTATATTTCGTGCGACTACGGCACGGTCAACCCATCATCCTTCGGATTATGGGGCCTATACGGTACAAAGTGGTACCGCCTCAAAGAATACTACCACGCTTCACGGCAAACGGGCGTTCAGCGCACGGATGAAGAATACTACGATGCACTTTGCGCGCTTGCGGGTGACAGGGCAATAACCGCGGTTATTGTTGACCCCTCAGCCGCATCTTTCATTGAGTGCATACGCCGCCACGGACGATTCCGTGTTACACCTGCGCGAAACGACGTTATTGACGGCATCAGGCGCGTATCCGACGCACTGAACAACTCAAAAATCGTCATCTGCCCCGAGTGCCGTGATTTGCTCAGGGAAGCAGGCTTGTACCGTTGGGACAGCGGCGCACACAAAGACACGCCACGCAAAGAGCACGACCACGCAATGGACGACATGCGCTATTTCGTGTCCACCGTGCTTTACAATTCGGGTGATTTCTTTTTTGCCATGGCAGCGCGCCGCTGAAAACTGAATAAAAAAGGTAACCGATGTGATTGAATTGCAATGCCCGCAGAACACGGCATGCTTCACACTGTTTTTTAAGGAGATTTTCGTCAAAGCAAAACAAACGCAACAATCTTTGTCAAGAAAGAATTTCACAGCAACGCAAAGGCTAATAAGCTTTGTCGAGGAGATTTTCGTCAAGGCAAGGCAAAAGCCGAAGCCAATATGCGATATTGGCGAGGATTTTAACGCAGCATTGGCGGAAATATGCCGACAAAACCGCAGATATTGGCGAGGGTTTTAATGTCAGCCTTGGCGGAAATATGCCGACAACCGACAAAAAGAAAAACGGTTACCTATGGAAAGGAGATTAATTTGAGACTTTGGAAAAGTAAAAACAACGCGGACGTCGGCGGTTATACGCTGGCAGTGCCGCAGACGGCAAAATCCGCCCACCCTTATACAAGGCTGAGCAACACGTTTTTTCCGTCGGGCACTCAGTTTGATATCTATTCATCACTGAGAGAGGCTGTGCCGATTATCGACGCAGCAATTCACAAGCTGGTAAGGCTGACGGGCGGCTTCAGCGTTGAGTGCTCCGACCGGACACTTAATGGCAAGCTCAGAGCCTTTACAGAGGGTGTCAGCGTTTCCGGTACGGGCACCGGACTGGAAGCGTTTATATCGGCGTACTTTGAACAACTGCTCACCTACGGTACAGCGGTTGGCGAAATGATTGTGCGCGGCGGTGAGCTGACTCATCTGTATAACACCGACCTCAAAGCCGTACGGCTGGACAACTCCGCCTCACCGCTTAACATTGACGTGCTTGCAGACAACGGCAAGGGCGAGTTTCTCCCCGTGAGATACCCTTCGCTCATCCTTGTTTCCTCGCTTAACCCCGAGTGCGGCTCAGCATACGGCACGTCACTTCTCAGGGGTCTGCCGTTCATGTCGGACATCCTGATGAAAATTTATAACACCATCGGCACCAACTGGGACAGGCTGGGCAACCTGCGTTTTGCGGTAACCTACCGTCCTCAGCCGAACGACATGATGGATGCCGCCTATGCAAAGCAACGAGCCGAGCAGATTGCATCCGAATGGAGCCGCGCCATGCAGCCCGGCTCTGCAGTGAAGGACTTTGTGTCCGTCGGTGACGTAAATATAAGCGTAATCGGCGCGGACAACCAGATTCTTGACAGCAGTGTACCCGTCAGGGAATTGCTTGAGCAAATCATTGCAAAGCTTGGCGTTCCGCCGTTTATGTTCGGTTTGAGCTGGTCAACAACGGAGAGAATGTCTTATCAGCAGGCAGATTTGCTCACAAGCGAAATTGAAGCTTACAGAAGACTGCTCACACCCGTTATTACAAAAATATGCAACACGTGGCTGAGGCTCAATTCAAGCGGCGCTTCGGTGCGCGTGTTGTGGGATGAAATCACGCTTCAGGACATGACGGAGATTGCGCAAAGCGAACTGTATGAAGCGCAGGCAAAACAGATTTATCACACAATCGGAGGTGAAACAGATGAGTGATGAAAAGGTATTGTCAGGCTGCCCGAATGAAGAGGAGCTTGAAAAAATCAACAAGCTTTCCCGCAAGCCTCTCAAGGCAGACGAGGTATTCTCTTTCAGCGTTATTCTTTGTGACAATGAAATTGACCGCGACTTTGAGCGCTTTGACATTGACGCACTCAAGGAGCTTGCAGTGCTGTTTGTTGGCAAAACGGGTCTGCTTGACCACAGCATGAAGGCGGGCGATCAAAGCGCCCGTATCTATGATGCGCAGGTTTGCTTTGACACCGAGCGCACAACGTCTTACGGCGATGTTTACACCTATGTAAAGGCAAAAGCCTATACAGTCAGAACTGCAGGCAACGCCGACTTTATTGCGGAAATTGATGCAGGAATCAAAAAGGAAGTCAGCGTCGGCTGCCGTGTTGAGCACATCACGTGCTCCGTCTGCGGTGCAGACATGAGCTCACATGAGTGTGAGCATCTGCGCGGCAAGCGTTACGGCTCAAGTGTATGCTGCGGTATTCTTTCAAAGCCCACGGATGCTTACGAATGGTCCTTTGTTGCCGTCCCCTCGCAAAGAGGCGCCGGTGTAACAAAGGCACACAAAACCAATAAGGAGAAGAAAATGGACGGACTTGACATCATCAAAACCATGACGGAGGATACCGTCATTTCAACTGACGTTGCAAAGGCAATGGCAGACAGAATTGCTGAGCTTGAAGCCCTTGCGGCAGACGGCATTGAATACAGAAACGATTTGAGAAAGCAGATTGAGAAGTACGCTCTTGTTGCAGTGCCCAAGCTTGCAGGCTTTGACTTTGTTAAGCTCTGTGACGGGCTCAACACAAATCAGCTTTGCTCTCTCAAAGACAGACTCTGCGCTCAGGCAAACGAGCTTCTGCCCGTAACAACCCAGCTTAAAGCGCACAGCAAACCCGTAAGCTCAGGCTTCACGGATTTCAAAATATAAAACAACACAGTTTCAGGAGGAAAAATTATTATGTCAGTTTCACTTAACGGCTTTAACGAAAACGTAGCCACATTCACAACCGAAGACTCAAACGTAGCGGCAGGCGACCCCGTTGTTATCTGCGGCAATCTGCAGGTTGAAAAAGCCGCCTCAGGCGAGGCCTTTGACGGCATCTGCACAAGCATCAGAGAAGGTATTGCCGGCGTAAAGCTCTGCGGCTATTCAGGCATCCCCTACAGCGGCTCAGCTCCCTCTTTCGGCAAGCAGAAGCTTGCCGCAGACGGCAACGGCGGCGTTTCCGTAAACGATGCAGGCACCGAGTGCACGGTTGTGCTTGTTGACCAGGCAGCAAAAATCTGCGGTATCATTCTTTAATAAAAAAGGAGAAATAAAACATGAGTTTCGACAACATCAAGCTTGAAAAAGGTCTTTACACCACAGGCGAAAATTTCACACAGGCACTTGAAAGCCTTGACCCCTCGGAAAACTATATCGGCACACAGCTTGAAGGCCTTGACGCATATCAGCGTCAGCTCAAGCGCTTTGACATCCGCGTAAGCGGCAAAAACAGCGACACGGTTGAAAAGTTTTTCAAAACAACCGACTCCGCGGCTCTTTTCCCCGAATACGTGAGCAGAGCCGTATATCAGGGCGTTAATGACAACGACGTTCTTTCAAAGATTGTTGCAACCACAACTGAAATTGATGCTCTTGACTACCGCACCATCGCCTGCACCGAAGCAGACGGCGACAAGGAGCTCAAGTACGTTGCAGAGGGTGCGGCAATTCCCGAAACCAACATCACCACCCAGGAAAACCTTGTGAAGCTCCACAAGCGCGGCAGAATGCTCGTTGCTTCCTATGAGGCACTGCGCTTCCAGCGCCTTGACCTGTTCACCGTAACCCTCCGCCAGATTGGTGCATATATTGCAAGAACTCTGCTTCGTGATGCAGTAAACGTGCTTGTAAACGGCGACGGCAACAACAATGCCGCCGAGGTAAAAAACACTGCATCAGATGCCCTTGCTTACACCGACCTCGTTGCTTTGTGGAACAGCTTTGACCCTTATGAGCTCAACGCAATCGTAGCATCACCCGACATGATGGAGGCGATGCTCAACCTCAGCGAGTTCAAGGATTCCTTCGGCGGCATCACTTTCCACGGCACAGGCAAGCCCATCACTCCCTTTGGTGCAAACGTTGTAAAAAGCTCTGCAGTTGAAAGCGGTGCACTCATCGGTCTTGACAAGAGCTGTGCGCTTGAAATGGTCAGCGCAGGCGGCGTTATGACCGACTTTGACAAGCTCATTGACAGACAGCTTGAACGCGCCGCCGTTACAACAACTGCAGGCTTTGCAAAAATTTACAGCGGAGCATCAAAGATTCTCAAAAAATAACGGAGGTTGATTGAATGATTCAACCAAGTGACGTTTATTCATCACTGTGCGCAATTGCGATTGTGCCGTTTGCAGAAGCTGAGGTTCTGCCGCTTTGCACAAGCGCGCTCAACGAGATACTCTCCCGTCTGCGTGATGACGTGAGTGAGGACAACCCTCTTATTGCGCAGACGGCTGCCGCCGTTGCATATTACAACTGCTGCCTTAAGTCCGTAAGCGAAAAATCGGGCAACCAGTATTTCAAAGCAGGAGACCTCACCGTAAGAAACAACGTTGCGGATGAAATCAGCGTTGCACAAGCCATCAGGGACAACGCGCTCATAAGAGCAGCAGACATTCTCAAAGACAACCGTTTCATTTTCAGGAGGGTATAATTATGTTTTCAACTTACCTTTCGCCTTACCTTTTTGAAAAATACGGCCGAACGATAACTTACGTGGCAAATGAACTGCTTGGTCCGTATGATTTCAAAGGCTTCTTTCAACCGTTAAGGTACAAAAACAAGATGTACCTCAGAGACAAACACACAGATCTCGGTTTAGACAGCGGAACACTTTATCTGTATATCGGGCCGCCTCAAATTAATTTTAACAGTGATACAAAGCCTCAGATTTCCGTAAACGGTAAACCCTTTACTATAGACCGCCACGAACTTGTGTATGTTGGCGACAAACCTCTTTACAGATGGGCAATTGCCCGTCCGTCAATAAGGAGGGTTTTGGGATGATAAATTTTTATGCAAAATTCTTTGAACTCGCAACCCTGATAGAAAAAGAGGAGGAACTGAGTGACGTCAGAATGTGTTACGCCTTTGATATCATGGACGTTCCCCTGCCGCTGGGTGCTACACTCATTTCGGCCGTGCCCGGCAAGGTTGAAGTTAATCCGAACTACTTTGAAACGGAAGAATCCACCGAGCCTTGCTGGGGTGTTTCCGCAGAGTTTGTGTTAAGATTCCACGCCGACGAGCGCGCAGCGCCGTATCTTCTGCACAACAAATACCTGAAAGTGGTTGACTTGATGACAAACAAGTGGAGTATGAAGGTTCTCGGCTGCGAATGCGGCGACGTAAGTCACGACAGAGACACGAACTCCCTGGTTATGACCGCACGCGTGCGCACGTTTTTCACCGAATGTCCCGGAGAAGTTGCAAGCAACACTCAGGCGGCTGCATCCAAAACGTACTTTTGCGAAAACCACATTGCAAACCCTGATTATCACTTGACAACAGAGGAGAGAGCGTGGTTAAACGAGCCGTTTGTTACGGGAACCTACGAGGGTAACGGTGAAGGCACCAGGGACATTGAGCTTGGCTTCAAGCCCAAAACGCTTCTTATCTTCCCCAGAGCGTATCCTATAGCAGAGTATCACAAAGATGATGACGAACTGTTTTTCTATCTCGGATACGGTAACAACATCGGCCGTACCAGAGGTCTTTCGTTCACAAGCACGGGCTTTTCAATTAAGATGACCGATGCACAGAAGATGCACGGCTTCATGCCGAGGTACAACGAAAACGGTGTAACGTATCTTTACACGGCGTTCAAATAACCTCAGAGGTATATCCCCCCCCCGCCGCCCCGCGTGCAAGCAACAGCTTGCACGCGGCTTTTGCATGGCGGTTGGCACCGCACACCAAGCCGTCCAACAACTCTATAACAACAAAAAGTACCCGAGATGAAAAGCGGTCATAGATACCGCTTACGTCTCGGGTATAACTTTTATTATTCAACTGTCGTCCGCCGGCACGGTCTGCGCAACCACGCGCCGACTCCGTGCCGCGCTAATCAACGTATAAATCACGGACACCTTTGAGGGCGCGGATTGAAGAAACGATAAGATTGAAGCTTGCCTCGTTTTTCGGATAAACCACCGCACGCAGAATCATTGAATCGCTTGCGCGGTTTGTGTTTTTGCCGTCAGCATAGAGGATTTCAAGCGTGTGCAGTGTCGAGTTGTACCGATTTATAACCGCACCGATTTCAAACGGGTGGTTGCCGTTGCCGTCAACCTCAACGTAAAGAACCTTTGACGTGTTACCTTCGAGCTTGCTTCCGTATTTGTGAAGCAAGGTCTGAATAACAAAAAGCAAAACGGTGCAAGCTATTCCGACGATATACAAACCGCCGCCGATTGCAAGGCCAAGGCCTGCAGTTGCCCATATACCTGCGGCTGTTGTAAGGCCGCGGATGGATTGCTCTTTAACAAAAATAACGCCTGCGCCCAGAAAGCTGACGCCCGTTACAACGTTTGATGCAATTCTTGATGCATCAACACGAAGATTCTCGCTGAGGGCAAGGTCGCCGAAAGCGTACTTTGAAACAATCATAACCAGCGCAGAGCCGAGTGCTACGATGATGTGCGTTCTGATGCCGGCATCCTTTTGTCTCTTGCTTCTTTCAAAGCCTACGAATCCGCCGCAGATTGCCGCAAGCATGATTCTCAGCACGTAGACACCCTGAGTTGAAAACGCTTCAATCAGTCTTTCCGTCACGAAAGGTCCGCTCCTTCCTCGTTTTCAGTATAATATAGTATTATACCACAGTGATACATCTTAGTCAATTGAAACACCTGCCAAAAAAAGTTTGCCTTTTTTGCCGTTTTTACCATGGCGCATCTGTTCTTTTCTGCGTATCTTTTTGTTTATTGGCGCAGTAGAACACCGCGAAAAATACACTAAGAATTAAGTGTAGGCAAACAAAAAGCTGAAAAAAAGAGCAAAAAGAGTCAAAATCTCTCGCATTTTTTTGAAATATCTCTTTAAAAATTTTTTCGTTTGTTGTATAATTAGATGAATAAATATTTTTGAAAGGAAAACTGATATGGTTAGAAATAAAGTTAAGCTTATTATCGGCAACGCTGAATACACCCTGCTCACAGAAGACGATACAAAGTACGTAACCGAGCTTGGTAAAGAGGTTGACAACGCCCTTCACAGCATCATGAAAGAAAATGCACGCGTTTCCACCACTCAGGCGGCAATTCTTCTTGCACTTGATTATGCCGATAAATTCAAAAAAGCAACAGACAGCTCAGACAATCTGCGCTCACAGATTAAAGACTACCTTGACGATGCCGCAAATGCAAAGAGCAAGGCAGACTGGGCTCGCCATGAAGCTGAGAACGCTAAGAGAGAGCTTGAAGCCGCAAAGCTCGAAATTGAACGCCTCAACATCCAGATTCGCTCACTTAACGAACAGCTCGGCGGCAAAAACTAATGAATAATAAAGCTGAAATTCTGGCTCCTGCCGGAAGCTTTGAAACCCTTGTTGCCGCAGTGCGTTGCGGCGCCGATGCCGTTTATTTCGGCGGTAAGGCGTTCAATGCGAGGCGCGGCGCAGCCAATTTCAACACCGACGAATTTGCACGCGCGGTGGCTTATTGCCATGCACGCGGCGTAGGCTCACACATCACGCTCAACACACTTGTCAGCGACGGTGAGCTTGCACAAGCACTTGAAGAAATCAAGCACGTCAGCCTCAGCGGCGCAGACGTGCTTATTTTGCAGGACCTCGGTGTTGCAACGCTTGTGCGCAGTCTTGCACCTGATGTTGCAAGGCACGCTTCAACGCAGATGTCTGTGCAAACACCTGCGGGTGTGCGCCTGCTCAAAAAGCTCGGCTACCACAGGGTTGTGCTTCCCAGAGAGCTCAGCAAAAAAGAAATTACCGAAATCGTCGGTAAGGCAGGCATTGAAACCGAGGTTTTTGTGCACGGCGCGCTGTGCATGTGTGTGTCGGGGCAGTGCTACATGAGCGCGATGCTCGGCTCACGCAGCGGCAACCGCGGATTGTGCGCTCAGCCGTGCCGTCTTCCGTTCAAGGTTGACGGCGGCACGGGGTTTGACCTCAGCCTCAAGGACAATTCCCTTGTGCATTCACTTAACGAGCTTGCAGAAATCGGTGTGGACTCGTTCAAAATTGAAGGTAGGATGAAACGTCCCGAATACGTTGCAGCGGCGGTTACTGCATGCAAAAAGAGTTTGCGCGGTGACAACTGCGAAGAAGAAATGCGCCGATTGGGCGCGGTGTTTTCACGCAGCGGTTTTACGGACGGATACTACTCATCAGCCCTCGGCAAAGATATGTTCGGCATCAGGCGCAAAGAGGACGTCAGCGCCGCGCAGGGTGTGCTCAAAGACCTTGCGAGGCTCTATGAAAAAGAGCCGCAGTCAATTGCGGTTGACTTTGTCTTCTCTGCACTTGACGGTTGCACGGTTACCCTCAGTGCAAGTGCAAACGGCGTGAACGTGTTTGTGGACAGCGGTGAAGTGCCGCAGAAGGCACTCAATGCCGCAACTCAGGCCGATGCCCTCAAAGACCGCCTTGCCAAATGCGGCGGTACGCCGTTTTATGCGCAGAACGTTGAAATTGAGCTTGACGAAGGGCTTTACATACCTGCCGCACTCATCAACGGTGTGCGTCGTCAGGCACTTGATTTGCTTTACGAAAAGCTCAGTACAGTAAAGGCTAAGAGCTTTACACAAAAGAAGTTCAATCTGCCCGAACACACTGCAGATGAAAGACGGCTCAACGCCTTATTTTATAACGAAAAATCAATACCTGATGACCTCTCGGGGCTTGATTTAGCGTTTGTCCCATACGATACAAATATTGAAAAAATGCACTCAATCGCCCGTAAAGGTGTCACCGTTGGCGCGATGCTTCCGAGGGGGCTTTTCGGCATGGAAAAGCAGATTGCGCGCCGTCTTGCCGAGCTTAAAGCGGCAGGCATCACTCACGTGCATTGCGGCAACCTTGATGCTCTTCAGCTTGCCCGCGAAGCCGGTATGGATATACACGCAGGTTTCGGTCTCAACGTTTTCAACTCTCTGTCGCTTGAGCTTCTCTCCCGTCTTGATGTTAAAGAGGCAACCGTTTCGTTTGAACTGACACTTTCGCAGATTCAGCGCCTCAAGGGTGAGCTTCCGCGCGGTGTTGTGGCTTACGGCAGATTACCGCTGATGATAACGAGGAACTGTCCGATTAAAAACGGCAAAACTTGCGCGGAGTGCAAAAAAAGCAGTTATCTCACGGACAGAATGGGGGTACGCTTCCCTGTGCGTTGCTTCGGCGCGTGCAGTGAAGTTTTCAACTCCCGTCCCGTATATCTCGCAGACCGTCTTAATGAAATCAAAAACGTTGATTATCTTGAACTCATGTTCACAACTGAAACAAAGGACGAGTGCGCGAAGGTTATTGATGCCTACCGCAACGGGCTTAAGCCCGAGGGTGAATACACACGCGGACTCTATTACCGCGGCGTTGAATAATACGACAAGGTATAAGGGGTCAAGCATAACCCGAAAGTCCAATTAAATTTCGCACTTTCAGGTCGAAGCTTTTTATGCAGCAGATTTTTGCTCAGACGAGGCAAAAGCGGAGTTGATCCTGACGGATTAACGAGCATTTTAACGCAGTATGAGTGAAAATACGTTCATAAAAAGGCTTGGAAAAATACCACGGTTGTGGTAAAATGGAAACATAAAGAAAAACGGAGTGGATATTATGCCGAAAAGAAAAGATTATCTCACGTGGGATGAATACTTCATGGGCATCGCCCTGCTTTCATCTTACCGCAGCAAAGATCCCAACACGCAGGTCGGTGCGTGCATTGTCAGCGCCAACAACAAAATTATGTCTGTCGGGTACAACGGTCTGCCCATCGGATGCAACGACGACGAGTTTCCGTGGGAGCGCGACGGAGAGACCTTCGACACAAAATATCCGTACGTCTGCCACGCTGAGCTTAACGCGATACTCAACAACGCAGGTGCAAATCTGTCAGGCTGCAAGATTTACGTTGCTTTGTTCCCGTGCAACGAGTGTGCAAAGGCGATTATCCAAAGCGGTATAAAGGAAGTTATTTACGCTTCCGACAAGTACCGCGACAGCGTTTCCACGAGGGCATCAAAGCGCATGTTCGATGCCGCAGGTGTTAAGTACAAGCAGCTTTCCCTTGCAGGCAAAAGCGTTACCATCGATTTCGACGAATCCAAAATATAGTGCGGCGGGTGCCGCTCACCAAGCCGGTGGCCGGTGCCACAGACCATGCCCGCTCGAGAAAGCGGTAATATAAAAGTATCACCCGAGACGCGAAGCGGTTGTCAGCACTGCTCTTTGTCTCGGGTACTTTTTATAAGTTGAAGAGTTGACGGGTGGTTTGTCTGCCCCTTTAGGGGAAGGTGGCGGCGTAGCCGTCGGAAGGGGAATTCACATGCCGCAGGCATATTTCACATTTTCGCAGAAAATATTTCATAGCGTAGCTATTTCACCGTGAAGCGATTTCATTGCGAGGCGAAGCCGAGCTCTGCGCCCTCTCAGTCACTGAGTGACAGCTTTCACTCCATGAACGGGCACCCTATTGTTTGCTTTGCAGACATTTCCCCTAACAGGGGAATCTCCCGGAGGTGGAGCCTGAAAAAGCCTCTCCCTTTGGGAAAGGTGGCGGCGTAGCCGTCGGAAGGGGAATTCACATGCCGCAGGCATATTTCACATTTTCGCAGAAAATATTTCATAGCGTAGCTATTTCACCGCGAAGCGATTTCATTGCGAGGCGAAGCCGAGCTCTGCCCCGCCGCCCCGGGGGCAAGCGACAGCTTGCGCCGGGCTTTTTGCATGCCTGCCGCGGCAGTGCAATAACCGCAGTGTGCGGACACAACGGCGCAATACACAACCCAAGCGGAGCGGTACACGGCATGCAAAAAACGCGAAGCTCAGTGCGGAGGTTTGCAAGCAAACTTCCGCGAGCTTCGCGCGGCGGCGGGTTAAGGCTCAACACGCGGTCAATTCCGCCACGCGCCCTATTGACAAATGAAAAAATGTATGATAATGTGTATACATAGAGTTTCGATGTATTGGAATTCTATGTGTATTTTTTGTTTCAACCATTAAAGAAATTTTCAAAAAAGCCGATTCATCAACAAAAACAACAAAGGAGGCAACACAATGGACATCAAAAAAGAACTCACCAAAGGCAGCAGCGCTATGCTGGTACTCTCTGCGCTGGAGAAAGAGGATTTGTACGGCTACATGATAATCAAAAAAATTGCCGCTCAAAGCGACAATGTGTTCTCATTCAAAGAGGGCACGCTGTACCCCATACTCCACAACTTTGAGCAGAACGGTCTTGTCAAATCATATTGGACAGAGTGCGACGGACGAAAGAGAAAGTATTACCAAATCACAAAAAAGGGCCTCAAAAACCTTGCCGACACAAAGCAGGAATGGGAAGCATACACCGTTGCGGTAAACAAGGTGCTCAACGCAACGCCCTCTGCCGCACTTGTCTGATAGCGCGCAACAATTGCAGCGGTATCATCGTATAAGACCTACCCGAAAGGAGCTGATTGAAGTGAAAGAAATCAAAGCTTTTGTTGACACTTTGATTCCTGCAAAGCTGCCCAAGGAGCGCAAAGCGGAGCTTGCCGCCGAACTGGAATCGCATCTTTATGAAAAGGTGGATTTTTATATGGAAATAGGATATTCACAAGACGAAAGCACAAAGAAAGCAATTGACGACTTTGCCGAGGATGAGAGTGTACGAAACGGCAT
>JAZNQF010000034.1:0-3584 GCA_045590055.1 Acutalibacteraceae bacterium | reverse complement strand
ACAAATACACGGTACTTGGACTGACCGGCAAGCGCCGCTTCATCGTTTACTGTGCCGGCATAGAATGTACCCGCGCCTTTAACTTCACCTGTTGAAAGGTCATTTGAAGTTGCAGAACCACAACCGATGGTAACGTTTGATTTGATGTCGTTGCCCACTACCTCACCGGTTGCGGAGAGGGCCTGGATCTTGTTGATGGTGTATGTGGTTGCACCGTGAAGCAGAACGCCGTACTGGTCGTAGCCTTCATATTGAAGGGTTGTGCTTGCTCTTGAAGTAAGAGTGGGGCTGATTTCTGCACCGTTGGCGGAAACCCACTTGGCGGAATTAACCTTGGGCAGAGCTGCATTAGATGTGCTCTCGTTATATGTTCCCTTATCGCCAACACTATACTCTTTATTAAGAGTAGCAGATGACGTTACATAACTGCCGGCAGCGGAACCGATGTGAAACGCAATTTTACAACCGTAGTTCGTAGTATTGGATGTACCTGTACGTTTACAATAAACTCTTGCGCCGATGGGGAAAAGGCCTTCTGACATGTGACCTTCGATGGTATAATCTCTGTCACCCTGATCGTTAAAGAAGCCGTTTTCCTTTCCTTCAAAGCCGCTCGCGTGGTCAATATTCATGTTGCTACTTGTGGAGTCGTAACAATTTTTTATCGCCATTTCGCCTTGTACACCGGTTGAAAGATTCACATACCTGATGTAGATTGTGAACTCTGCATTGGAGTTTGTATGCATACCGCTCAAACGAGAGTAGTCCAATTTCCAATAGTATACTCCGTTGGTGGCTGCAGCATCTGCTTTGGTGGGTTCAACCCATACCCAGCAGGAAAGCAGCATAACAACGGTAAGTATAACCGCCATTGTCTTCTTAAGGTAAATTCTTAAATAACTCTTCATCTTGGAAAAATCCCCCTTATATGGATTTTGAATTATTTATTTGCTTGATCTATGTAATCGGTATCAAACCGCAAAGAAAACTCTACCGACATAGCGTCGGTGTATCATTCGGCCGGCTTTCCTGACCCTAAAGCCAACAGATATAGAGACACTTATACATTTTGATACAGTGTCAGTATATCATTTAGTCAAGCGCAATGTCAATATTTACTTTTTAAAAAAACAATGCATTTGAATATTTTGGATAATGTGCAAAAAAAACGCTCTCTTGTTTTGTGGGGTTTAATAAAAACCTGAACGAATGTATACTCAAAAAAGCATACAATGAAAAAGAATCCCTGTTTTTGTGAAACAAGGATTCCTTTTTTAACGTCAGCGTAACCCATACAAAACAAATTAACACGTTTATGTGAGGGCCAGCATAAAAGCAAGCGACGTGAGCGAATAAAGCTCAAAGCTTTTTGTGTTTTCCAGCTCCGATACTGCCGCCAGTACCTTGGCGTTCTGTTTGTACGGCAGGCATATAAAAACAACGAAACAAAAAAAGCTTGCAAGCACAACCATATCCTGAAAGGTATAGTAATAATGACGGAACACACTATATAAAATAAAGCCTGCAGCAGTTATTACAGGTACGACACCGATAATTGTGCACAGATCATTCTGAACGCTGTTTTTATTAAAAATAACCGCAGCAATAACACAGAACGCACTCAACGGAATAAACGCTCTTGCAATATCAAGCCAATATCTCACAGAAAGAGTAGGCTCACCGCCGTGTGAGAGAATGAACTCTTTGACCACGTAAAAAACAACAAGAGCAATCAAGAGAAGCGTAATCAGAAAAATCTTCTGAGCCTTAAGCTCATCAATCATTTTCTTCTCAGAACGTTTTTTCTTTGCGGCAGATGAAACGTCTTGCTTTTTAATTGCAAATTCCCGTACATAAAGACCGTTTTCATCGGTGGCTACGGCATCAATCAACAGCATCAGCATAAGCGGAACACCGATTGTGAAAGCATAGCTGAGGTTAAAAACTGCACAAGCCACAAACACACAAATTGCCACCAGCCGCCTCTGCCGGACAAGAAGCAGTGACAACGGCAAAAGACTAAACAATTTTATAAGCTCTGTAACAGAAAAATGAGAAGCCATCTTAGTACTGACAAGAATAAAACCAAGTAACAGCACCAAAGGCACGCGGTGTTTTTCAAAAAGCGCGGTTATTTTTTCGGCTGCTTTCGTTACGTGTTCGTTCTTTGCGGCAAGCAGCCAAATCAGAGAGCTGAGCTGACCTGCCAGCCCGAAGCTTGCAAAACGCAAGTCATCGGTTGACAAAACTATCGACAGATACGTAACAATCGGATAACAGATATTAAAAAGCAGAATGAAACGGAAAAGCTTGTCTTTGCACTTGACGAAAACGTATATCCACAGTGCTTCAATCAGCGCAAGCAACGGAATCTGGCTGAGCAATGCGTTTTCATCAATTCCGTAGCCGCCGAATATTGCGCCTGTGCCGAACAGAATCTTCAGAATATCTCCAACACCAAGGCTTAAAACTTCCTCAAAACTGAAACCGACATGCAGTTCTCCATAAACGTTGAAGCAATAAGCGTCGATTATGCTGAAATCTTTTTCAAAATATTCAGGTATGCGTGAGGAAATATAATAGTGTGTCTGCCCCATGCTCATTGTGAGGGTACCGCTTGCAAAAAAAACGAAATATGCCAACGAAGCAATACCTGCAAGCGCCGTTATAACCGCGAGAACAGTAATTTCTTTTCTTTCTTTTTTGTTCTCATACATTTCGTAAAGCAACAACAGAAAAACAAGCGGGAACAGTGCCAGGCCGTACGCGTAATGAATCCACATTCCGATAAAAGACAGTAACGGTACAAACCAGCGCAGAACTCTGTTTTTGATAAAAAGTATGCTTAAAAGTGCAACGGGCAACCAATAGGTATCAAGCGTAAACGTCCACCCGTAAGAGATTATGTTAAGCAGCGACACTGACGAAAAGGCGAGGACGCAGGTCAGTGCGCACATCATCTTGTTGTCTTTGTTTTTTCTTATTGTACTGCCAATCAGCACGGAAAACAGAACAATTGCAAAAAGTGTGTTCAGGTTTATTGTTGCAAGCACCGTTTCCATTGTTATATTGTCACCCGTGAGAAACTTCAGCACGGTTGCAACAAAGGTGCGCGAAACGAAGCCGATGGAGATATCGGCATAATACAGGGTATGGTACAGTACGCCGATATCAAGGAATTTTTTGCCCGTCATCCAGCCGTCACCGGCAAGCCACAACGCCGTAAATGCAACGAACGTCATCAGCGTGTATTTGTGTTTTTCCCACACTTTCAACATTCTCCCTGCTCCTTTCGCTTTTGATTTTACGTGA
This sequence comes from Acutalibacteraceae bacterium, assembly GCA_045590055.1. Classification (GTDB taxonomy): domain Bacteria; phylum Bacillota; class Clostridia; order Oscillospirales; family Acutalibacteraceae; genus UBA6857. The sequence goes on along the minus strand of JAZNQF010000034.1, from coordinate 272 downwards.
GCTATATAATAATGTAATATATCACTCGTGGAGTCAAATTGTCAAGCGGTTGGCACCGCAGTACCCTCTCCGACGCTTCGCGCCACCTCTCCCAAAAGGAGAGGCTTTTTCAGGCTCTCCCTTCGGGAGAGCTGTCACGCAGTGACTGAGAGGGCAAAGCTCGGCTCCACCTCGGCGGTTGGCACCGCACGCCATGCCGCCCGACAGTGCAATAACTTCAGGGTCAACGCCGAGACAGAGCGTGGTCGTAAATCCCACTTCTCGTCTCGGGG
>JAZNQF010000033.1:0-17457 GCA_045590055.1 Acutalibacteraceae bacterium | reverse complement strand
AAACAGAAATTAAAACTTGAAGCTTATGTGTACCATAAAAGCCCGGTCAAGCTGTCAGACTGCCGAGAAAGGTCAAAACAATGCGAAAATCGTACAAAGTTCGATGCTTTGTACGATTTTTCACGTATGTACAAGTCTACGTTTTTACGTTTTCTTGTTTTTGAAAAAACAGCATTGTTGTTCTTGTGCTTTTATCGACAGTCTGAGACACTTTCAAGCTGAAAGTGTCATAGTGGGTTATATACTTCAAAGCAACCATGTAGGAAAACAAATTCTTTTTTCGGTATGTATGAGTGATATTGCAAATTAAAATTTGCAGTGATATTTTTGATAAATCAAAAGTGATATTGAAGCCTTACAGCTTCAGTGTTATTTTATTCGCATAAAACTGTCCGAAGGACAATAACACTGTGCAAAGCACAATAAAACTGCGAAGCAATATCACTCGCCGTATGGCGAATAAAACTGCCGAGTGTCCTTATGAACACTCGGCATAATCGGTGTGTCCGTATTGATGCAAGCTTGCGTTTGGTGTGTAAATCAAAGTGAGTTGATGAGCTCAGCTTTGCGTGAGTTATAGTCCGTCTCGGAGATTTTGCCGGTTACAAAACCGTCGTGCAGGGCTTTAATCTGATTGATGGTTTCGTTACCCTTGGAGTGCGCTTTGATAATGCCACTCTGCACTGACTTGAGGAAAGAGGGTGCGGCAATTGCTCTGTCGACATAAACGGAAGCTGAATCCTCGGGAGCAGATGCACAGTCAAGCTCAAGTTCAAGCATCTGTTCGCCGATGTAATCAACTGCTTCGGGTGCAGTTTCGGGGGCTTCCTTGCTTCCGAGGACGGTTGCAATCATGTTGAGGTCGTTTTGCATCATGGCAATAACCAAACCAAAGCCGAAGAAGAAGCTGATGAAAAGATAGAAGCCGCTGTTGTTGTTAACAACGATGCCGTGCTTTGCGGCGGCTTCGGAAAGCTTTGCGCCCCTTGTTTTTGCCCAATGCAAGCAATAGAAGGGGACGAGCATAACCAGTGCGAGCTCACCTTTCCACTTGGCGTCTTCACCGTTGAGAAGCTTGATTTTTTTGATAATGTTATGTACCCACCAGAAGAAATAGATTCCGAGGGTGATGATTGAAAGAAGCAGACTTTTGATCAGCCCCTTTTTTTCAAGAAGCGGTGCAGTTGTCTGAGTGGCAGTGGTGTTGGTGGTTGTTTCCATTTCCTGACCTCCGTCAAATGCAATTATTTAAAATTATTATATGCTTATTGTCGAAAAATGTCAAGTAGCAAGGCAAGGGTTGGCTCGCATTTGCTTGGTGGCGAAATAGCTGCGAGGCGAAGCCGAGCCTGACCGCCGCCGCCCCACTCGGCACCGCGGGCGATACGCTGTGTACTTACTCACACGCGGTTGTCGGGTGCCGAGGGGTTTCGCCGCCACACCGCAGGAAGCGAGCTTCCTGCGGCGCGGCGGCGAAACTGAAGCCCGTCTTTTTCAAAGGCGGGCTTCAGGGCGGCGGCTAACCTTGCCGTTTCATCTTTCAAAAGATAAATAACTATACCCAAAAATAACAAACTGATTAAAATTATCATATTCCCTTGAAAACGCCTTACTTTTGGTATAGAATAGATTGATTCACTGTGTAAACAAACTTGATAGAAAATAAAACTACCAACGAAACGGAGGAACATAAAACAACATGAAACAACCGGTCAAAGAGACAGTCAAACAGGTAATGAGCGTAATCTGCTTTTTGCTCATCGCCGTGCTTATAATGTTTAAGCTCACCACCACCGCAGGCACCAGCGAGGAATTCGGACGCTCAGTTGCAGATGCGTTTGAGGCGGAGGAAGAAGATTCACTCGGTGTAATTTTCCTCGGCAGCAGTGCGATTTACAGATACATCTGTTCACCTCAGCTCTGGGATGAGCAGGGTTTTACTTCATACGTTTACGGCACCGCAGGTCAGCCGTTTGAGGCAACGCAGTTTCTCATGGAAGAATGCCTTTATTCACAGAACCCCGACCTGTTCGTTGTGGAAATCCGCTCACTTATCAACTACAGTGAAACGCTCAACGCGGGCAAGGAGCTCAGCGGCACAAAGCGCGCATATTATCTCCAGCTTATTCTCGACAGTATGTCCCACCAGACAACGCGCCTGAAATTCATCGACTACATGAACGGTGAAATTTCCACCGACGACGCGCTGAGCTGGTTTATGGACCTCATCAACGATCCCAACTGGGACTGGGACTTCTTCAACAATGAGAAAAACAAGCTCAAGGGTAACAAAACCGTTGCCAAGCATGAAGACCTCAGCGCAGACTTTTTTGACGTGACGGGTCTTGAAGAAGCAGACGTTGAAAACGCCGCTTATGTGCTCAAGCTGATTGATGACCTTGCGGCATACGCGAAGGAAAACAACATTCAGATTCTCTTTGTTTCCACGCCCTACGTTGAAAACGAAAACACAATTGCGCTCGAAAACAACCTCGGTAAATACATAGAAACCCTCGGCTTTAACTATCTCAACTGTAACTATCATTACGAGGAAATGGGAATTGATTTTGCCAAGGATTTTTACAACGACGAGCACGTCAACGTCTACGGTGCAATTTACACCACCTCATTCATCGGTCAGTATATCACCGATAACTATGACGTTACCACAAGCTATGACAAGGCAGTTGTGAAGGATTGGGATAAATCCTATGACAGCTGGCTTTCCTACGTCACCGACCAGAAGGTTACGGTTGACCAGCTTGTTGAGGAGCATAAATAAACGCTTTGTAACAGACCGTACAACGCGCACGTGCAGTTAACTTTCTGCGCTGATTTGTACGGCTTCGCGCAGTATCCGCGCCTAAAAATTCACACAGGAGAAAGGCATCGCCTCGCGCGATGAAAAAACGGTATGACAGTAATATCACTTACTTTCCTTTTGTTTATGTTGTGCGCCCTTGCGGTGTACTATATATGTCCGCAGAAATACCGCTGGATAATTCTTCTTGCGGCAAACGTAGTGTTTTACGCCTTCGGCGGCGTGCAGTATATGCTTTACATACTTGCGGCAATCGTTATTTCATATTTTGCCGCGCTCTATTTCCAGAAGCTTCACGATGAACAGAAGGCTCTTGCCGAAAACATGGAGCGCGCTGAGAAAAAAGAGCTTCGCGCAAGAATGACAAAGCAGCGCAAAAAGGTGCTTGTACCTGCGATGCTCGTTGTGCTCGGTTTCCTTGCGGTTGTTAAATACAGCGGCTTTTTCATGCAGAACATTGCTTCGCTTGCGCATCTTCTCGGAAGCAGTGCAGAAATCACACCCGTCAAAATCACCGCACCGCTCGGCATGTCTTATTACACCTTCACCGTAATTGCGTACCTCATGGACGTATACAGAGGCAACGCAAAAGCGCAGAAGAATTTTGCCAAATACGCTCTTTACATATCATTCTTCCCGCAGATGACAATGGGACCCATTGTGCGTTACAAGGATGTTGCACATCAGCTTTATGAGGGCAATAAGCTCAATTTTGACAACCTGCGTTTCGGTGCTCAGCTTATTCTGTGGGGTCTGTTCAAAAAGCTCGTCCTCGGCGACCGTATTGCACTGCTTGTTAACACTGTCTACGGTAACTATGAAGACTACAGCGGTCTGATTTTTGTTTTTGCAACTCTGCTTTATTCAATTCAGATTTACGCTGACTTTTCGGGCTACATGGATATTGCGCGCGGTTGTGCGCAGATGTTTGGTATCACTCTGCCCGAAAACTTCCTTCGTCCTTATTTCTCACGTACCATGCCTGAATTCTGGCGCCGTTGGCACGCTACCCTCGGCTCCTTCTTCAAGGATTACGTGTTCTATCCCGTATCGGTTGCTCCGTGGAGTATAAAGCTCAACCAGTTCTGCCGCAAAAAATTCGGCAACGAGGCAGGCAGAATCGTCTCAATCTGCATTCCCGTTCTTGCGGTATGGTTCCTCACGGGTCTGTGGCACGGTGCATCATGGCGTTTCATCTTCTGGGGTCTTTTCCACGGCTTGATGATTATGCTCAGCTCAATTTTCACACCCCTCAACGAGAAAATCACAAAGAAGCTCAACATAAAAACAGACAATTTCAGCTGGCATCTGTTCCAGTCACTCCGTACGTTCTTCATCTGCGGCGTAGGCAGAGTTTTCTTCTGCTCAGGCAGCATCAGAATTGCGTTTTCAGTGTTTGCCCGCATCTTCACCTCAATGGAAGGTGGGCTTAACATTATGAATCTCGGCATCACCAAGCGTGATTATATTATTATTATCGCCGCATCGTTGGCGCTTCTCCTCGTCAGCGCGCTGCAGGAAAAACACGGCAACGTCCGCGAGCTTATTGCAAAGCAGAACCTTGTTTTCCGCTGGGCAATCTGGCTTGTGCTTCTGTTTGCCGTCATCCTCTTCGGTCAGTTCGGCGTATCATCCAACACCGGCATCTACGAACAATTCTAACGCGGCGCGTGGTCGCGCAGACCAAGCCGCCTAACAGAGAAACAATCTTCGTGTCAGTGCCGAGACGGTGGCTGGTGCCGCACGCCATGCCGCCCAAAGGTGAGAAAAGCTTTAAGCTTGCGCCGAGACGGAAAGTGCAAATACGATATATGACGTGGTTGCCCCTTCCGACGGCTTCGCCTCGGCGGTTGCACCGCAACAACCCTCTCCGACGCTTCGCGCCACCTCTCCCAAAAGGAGAGGCTTTTTCAGGCTCTCCCCGTGGGAGAGCTGTCACGCAGTGACTGAGAGGGCAAGGCTCGGCTTCAGCATACCTTGCACAGCCCTCCTCACTGAGAAAGGTGGCACGCGGCAACGTGGCGGAAGGAGAAAATACACTCCGTTGAAAGCCTTCAATATAGAAACGCACTAAATTTAAATCCGTAGGGGAGGATATTATCCTCCCGCATCCTTTTTCCTCAATTTTCATGTAAGACACGGGGCGGTTACCGTTTTTCCGCCACATCTTTTGCAGAAAGGAACAACATTATGCAATTCAAAACCATACTTCATGCAATTGAGCATTACGCCGCAACAACACCCGATGCACTCTGCGTAGCCGATGCAAGCGGCGCTGAATACACCTATTCACAGTTCTGGAAAAAAATCTGCGGTACAGCCGAGCACCTCATTTCCATGGGCATCAAGCCGGGTGACCGCATTGTTGCAAAAACCTCGCAGACGGCAAAATACCTTGTTCTTCTGCATGCGGTACAGCTCACGGGCGCAGTTTTTGTACCCCTTGAGAAAAGTGTAGCCGTGGGCAGAATCAACGAGATTATTGAAAGAACGGGCGCGGTACTTTTCACAGGTGACAAGGCAACCGACCTTTGCAAAAGCGTGAACTACCTTGAGTTTGACTTCTGCGCGGATTCAACCCCGTGTGCTCTGCCTGAGGACACCGAAGCGGATGCGATGATTCTTTTCACCACGGGCACAACGGGCAAGTCAAAGGGTATCGTGCTCAGCTTTGCCTCAGAAGTAGCCGTTGCCGAAAACGTGGTTTACGGCGTTGAGATGAAAAAGGGTAACGTTGAAGTTATGCCCATGCCGCTCAACCACTCAATGTGCTTGCGCCGTTACTATGCAAACATCATCAACGGCTCAGCTTCCGTTTTCATTGACGGTGTTGTTTTCATCAACATCTTTTTTGGCATGCTTGATAAATACAAGGCGACCTCGGTTGCAATTGCACCGTCGGCGCTGTCCATTATTTTCCGTCTTTCCGCAGACAGACTCGGTGAATATAACACTCAGCTTGATTATCTTCAGCTCGGCTCTTCTGCTTTGCCCGAGGAGGACAAGCAGACACTTCTCAGGCTTCTGCCTGACGTAAGGCTTTACAACATGTACGGTTCAACCGAAGGCGGTTGCGCATGTATCCTCAACTTCAACAGTGACGACAACCGTCCCCACTGCATCGGTTACCCGACGAAAAACTCCGTTTTCCGTCTCATTGATGAAAACGGCAACGAGACCGACTCCGACACGGGCTTTCTGTCATACGGCGGCTCGATGTGCATGAAGGGCTACCTTGATGAGCCTGAGCTTACCGCAAAGACGGTGGTTGACGGCTTCATCCGTACCTCAGACCTCGGCAAGAGGGACGAGGCAGGCAGAATCTACATGCTCGGCAGGGCAGACGACGTCATCATCACGGGCGGAAGCAAGGTGTCTCCCGAGGAGATTGAGGAGGTTGCAAAGGCTTTCCCCGGTATTTCGGAATGCGCCTGTTGCGGCGCTGACGATAAGCTTCTGGGCAAAGTGCCGATGCTTTACATCGTGCAGTCCGGTGACGACGTTGACCTCAAAGAGATGCTCAAGTATCTGAAAGATAAGCTCGAGGGCTACAAGCTGCCCAAGCAGATTATCCCCGTACCCGAGCTTCCCCGTACATACAACGGCAAGCTGCTGAGAAGCAAGCTGAATGAGATGTATTTAAAATAAACTGCTATTATTTAGCGTATGAATTTTTCTGTAAACCACGGAGGTATCACCATGAAATACGATTTCACAAGCATACCCGACAGACGGGGCACAGGCTCAACAAAGTGGGACGAAATGCGCGGCGCATCGCCCGACAGAGTGCCGCTTTCCGTTGCCGACATGGAGTTTTATACTGCACCGCCCATTCGCAAAGCGCTTGCAAAGCTCAGCGAGGAAATGGTGCTCGGCTATACAAAACCCAACGATGCATATTTTGAAGCGGTAAAGGGCTGGATGAAACGCCGCCATAACTTTGACGTGAAAAAAGAGTGGATTATCCAGACCCCAGGTGTTATACACGCTCTTGGTCTGCTCATTGATGCCGCAACTAAACCTGAGGACAGCGTGCTTGTGCTTTCACCCGTGTATTATCCGTTTGACAACGCCATTGTTGCCAAGGGCAGAAAAATTGTTTACAGCAATCTGATTAATAACGACGGCAGATATGAAATTGACTTTGCCGATTTGGAAAGCAAGCTGAAAAGAAAAGACGTAACGGCAATCCTTTTTTCAAGCCCCCACAACCCCATCGGCAGAGTGTGGGAAACTGACGAGCTGCTCAAAACAGCACAGCTTTGCTGTGATAACGACGTTTTCATCATCAGCGATGAAATCCACAACGACCTGATTATGCCCGGCTTCAAGCATACGGTTATGGCAACTCTCAGCGACGAGATAAGGCTCAACTGTGCCGTATGTACCGCGCCGAGCAAGACGTTCAACCTTGCAGGCGTGCAGTGTTCAAACATCATCATTCCCAACGATGAAATCAGAAGGCGCGCAAACAACCATGCCGTACTCGGCATGCATTCCATGCTCAACATTTTCACATACACGGCATGTATCGCTGCATACAACGAGTGCGAGGACTGGCTGGAAGAGCTGATTGGCGTTATCAGGCAGAATGCAGACACCGTTGAAAAATATATGGCGGCAAACTTTCCGCAGATTAAGGTCAGCCCCCTTGAGGGTACGTACCTGCAGTGGCTTGACCTGCGCGGTACGGGTCTCAACCACGTTGAACAGAAGCTGATGTTTGAAGATGCAGGCTTGTGGTTTGACGGCGGTGAGATGTTCGGTGTAACGGGCAGAGGCTTCCAGCGAATCAACCTTGCCTGCTGTGCAGAAACACTTGAAAAGTCACTTGAACGCTTTGGTGCGGCTCTCAGTGTCGAGCTTGAAAAGAGGGCGCGCGACGGTGCACCCGTACATATCACCGTTAAAGAGGGTGACGTGCTTGACGGCTTTGTGTACAACTGCGCTCAGGGTGAGGTTAACCTCAAAGACGTGCTGAGCAAAAAGACAGTCATTTTCTTCTCGCGCAATCTTACCTGCCCACTTTGCCGTGACGACCTTGACCGACTCAGTGTGCAATATGCCGAAATGCAGGCAAATGGCTACGATTTGAAGGTGGTTGTTCAGTCGAGCGCAGACGACGTTGCAAAGGAGCAGGCGAACTACCCGTTTGAGTTGATTTGCGACGAAAATTTCACACTTTACGACAGATACAATGTTTTTGCCGCAGACAGCACCACTCGTCTTGTTGCAGGTGACGCGATGTTTGAGAAAAAATACAAAGCTTCGCTTGCAAGAATTATGGACAGTGATGAGCTCGGCCGCATTTTCAGCTACGGTGTATCTGAGGATTACGCCGAAAGGCGCAGGCAGCTTCAGCTTTGTGCCACCTTTGTTGTTGATGAAAACGCCAAGGTCATCAGCGCAAGCTATGGTAAAACCATCGGTGAAAGATTTTGTATGGCGGCCGGTGCCGCAGACCATACCGCCCAACAACTCTAAAGAAAAACAAATCACCCGAGACAGAATGTGGTCAAAACTACCACTTCGCGCCTCGGGTGTAACTTTTAAGTTTAATATCTGTTCGTCGGCTTGGTCTGCGGCACTGGCCGCCTCGGGTGTAACTTTTAAGTTTAATATCTGTTCGTCGGCTTGGCGAGCGGCACCGGCCGCCCGGTGCCGCCACGCACCTCACAGGTTCACTTACATGCGATATACCTGAACTCCATTTCTTCCACAAACCGCTGTGAAAACAACGGTGATTGACTCAACTCAACGTTCTCGCAACGGCTTGCAATTGCCTCAATTTCTTCAATTGCAGAATTGTCACACGTAGCAAGAATTGCACCCGACAGTGCGCTGTTGCCCACGCAAACTGTCTTTTGTGCAAACTCCGCGGGTAAAATACCGACCGTAACCGCACTTTCAACGTTGATGCAACTTCCGATACCGCCTGAAAGATATACCCTCTGCACATCTGCGGCGGCGAGACCTGCCGTTTTCAGCACCGTGAAAATTGCGGCACTGAGTGCTGCCTTTGCGAGCTGAATCTCGCGTATATCCTTCTGGGTGACGGATATACCCGTTGGTGCCGCGGAGAGCACCGTACCCTCTGCCGAAACGTGTGCACCTGTAAGATGCACGCGCTCATTTTCAAGGCAACCCGTGCTGTCAATTCTGCCGCTTCTGAGCAGCTCAGCCACAAAGTCAACCACACCGCTTGCGCATATTCCGCGCGGCTTCAGGTTGCTAAGCGTTGTATATTTCAGCGTGCCGTTCTCAGCGAAAACGCGGTTTACCGCGCCGTCAACGCCGCCCGTGCCGCAAGACAAGGTTGCACCCTCAAGCGCAGGGCCTGCCGCCGCTGATGCGGTGAATATTCTGCCGCTGTTGAAAAGCACAATTTCACCGTTTGTGCCAATGTCAATGAGCATGGTGCACTCCTTGTGCTGAGTCATGCCGCTTGCAAAAACGCCTGCGGTTATGTCCGCACCGATGAAAGCCGAAGCAGATGCAAGCAGGGTTATTCTGTTAAAATCAAGTCCAAGCTCCGCGCCGTCAACAACGCGCGTGTGTGTGAAAACGGGCGTGAACGGGTGAGTACCCATGCTTTCCGGTGATACACCGCTGAAGATGTGAAGCATTGTTGTGTTGCCCGAAACAAAAAGCTCATTGGCTATGCAGTCGGGGTGCTCGCTTTTAAGTGCATCTGACATTTCTTTCACAGCAGACAGTATCGCTGTTTGCTGGTTTTTTGTTTCGCCGTTACGGCATGCGGTGATACGGCTCATCACGTCCGCGCCGTAGCTTCGCTGAGGATTAAGGCAGGATTTTTTTGCAACGGTTTCGCGCGTGTTTGTGTTAACAAGCGCAAGAGCAAGCGTTGTTGTGCCGATATCAAGAGCCATGGCAAACTGCGGCTTTGCGGGTGTACCGTTTGCGGATTCAGCCGCATTGTGCGCGGAAAAGACCGTGCTTGTGATACCGCCGCCGTCGGATATTTCAACTTCCACCTGAGCACCGTGTTTTGTGCACACCGCCTTGCATGAGAGCACGAAGCCGTCTGCATCGGGAGCGAGCGGCTTGCCGCCGTCGGCGTTTGTGAATGTGCCGGAAGCAACGTGTACTCTGCACTTCGAGCACGTGCCTTTTCCGCCGCAATCTGCCGCAATATGATATCCGTTTTCACGCAGAAAGTGAAGCAGAAGCTTGCCCTCAGCTTCACATGGTATGTTAACGGTGTGTATTTTGTGGATATTCATGAACATCGCTCCTTGGTGGTTGATTGCATACACAAGGCGGTAGTTTGACCGCAATCTGTTTCGGGTGCATTTATTTGTGTTGCAGTGTTGTTGGGCGGATTGACTTCTCATTCAGGGGAAGGTGGCGTCGAGGCCGTCGGAAGGGGCTGTTTTCACTTTCCGTCTCGGCATTGACCCGAAGATTATTTCTCTGTTGGGCGGTTTGGTCTGCGCGACCACGCGCTGACTCGGGTGATAGTTTTGCTGTTTTAGAGTTGTCGGGCGGCTTGCCTCACGACTTCAAGGGGAGGCAGATGCGGCTTGGCGTGCGGTGCTGATTGCCGCGGCGGCGGGCACGCGGGGAAGCGAGCCGTGGCGCGTGGTTGCACTCACCATGCCGACAAACGCAGCTACAATTTAAACAGCCACGCCGGAGACAGTACGTGCTCGAATACCACGCGCCTCATGTGCGAAGCGAACGTTGCGCGTGCCCGTGTTTTCGTATGCGGATACGAGGGTGCGCGGCAGGTGAAACGGTCAAAGTTGTTGTATCCTCCGGGGCGGTGCCGCAAGGAAGGTCGCATACGAAAAGGCGGCTCGCAGGGCGAGCCGTACCGCCGCGGCGCGTTGGAGTATCCCCGGTGTTCTTCACAGATGCGGATTCTGAAAATGTCACCCTGAACAGCGCGGAATCCTTGTACAAGCAATCACCGTTTTCTTTAATATTCAAAATTGCCGCAGAGAAGCAGTTGCAGCTCCTCTGCGGCACGTTAATTATTGCTCTTTTGCAAGAAGCTCCCTGAGTCTTGCATAGTTTTCCTCGGGAATATTGGGGTTGCCCTTGGAGTAGCTGGGAATGAGCATATCACCTGCAACTGCGGGGTCGGTGCAGGTTGTGTCGTTGCGCCACTTTTCGCGCTCTGCCTTGTCTCTGAGGTTGGGGATATCCATTGAGATGCCGCCCTTGAGCACGCCGAGGTATGCAAACATACCGGGCAGGAACATGTCAAGAGCTTCGTAGATATCAACCGTGTCAGCGTTGCGGTTGCCTCTTATGCGGCTGATGAAGTGGTGCATTGTGTAGAAGTCAGAGCCGCCGTGACCTGATTCCTCAGCAAAGGAGCTGAGACCGTCAGTTGTATCGTACGGTTCAGCCTTGGAATCGTTGTCGCCGTCGTTTACGTCGCAGTTGACGTAGAGGGTATGTACGCCGCCGTTTTCGGCGTCCTCACGTGCACTTTCCATGCGGCCCTTTGAGCCGTAGATTGAGTACCATACGGAGTTCTTTGACGGTCCGACGCCGTGGATGCTCTTGAGCACTGCTCCGTTTTCAAGGGTAACCATTTCAATGCCCGTGTGGCCCGCCTTTGCACCCATGCGGCACATTCTGTCGTTGAACGGAAGCTCAAAGCCTGTAACCTTTACGGGACGCATGCCTGTGATATGAAGCAGGGGACCAAGGGAATGTGTGCAGTAATAGAAAGCGTGCATTGTGTTGCGCCAATGTTCGGGCAAGCCTCTTGAATAAACGTGCCAGCCGGATTCACAGTTGTGCACGTATTCACCCTCGCCGTATTCAAACTTGCCGAGTTTGCCTTCGCGGTAGAGCCTCTTCATTGTGCGCGGTGCCGCCATATAGCAGTAGTTTTCAGCGTAGGCGTAGATGTTGCCTGTTTCTTCAACGGCTTCAATGAGTTCAACTGCCTCTTTCATGGTTTGTATGGGCAGTACCTCGCTGAGTACGTGTTTGCCGCTTCTGAGAATTTTGACGGCGTAGGGTGCGTGTTCGTTTGCATAGTTTGCAAGCACAACCGCATCCATGTCGTGCTTGAGGAATTCGTCACAGTCGGTGTAATATGCGATGCCCTCGCCGTAGTTTTCCTTTGCCTTGTCAAGGGCAGGCTTGTAGCTGTCACACACGGCAACAAGCTGGGCATCACCTGCAGCCATGCAATAGTTCATCATGGTTTTACCTCTGCCTGCGCCGAATACACCGATTCTGACCTTCTTTTCAAGAGAGGTGCGGTATATTTTTCTGAACGGTGTGGCATCCTCGTAAACCATGTCAACGCTGTCGATGCCGTATTCTTCAAGCACCTGAGACCAGCGATATTCCATGTTGATGTCATATTCAACAGGTACAAAGCCTGAAGAAAGGTAGCTCTTGACTGCGCCCTTGCGCCATTCGTCTGTGGTGAGAAAGATGTATTTGTAATCTTCGCCGCTGAGTCTTTCAAGAGCAATGTTGTTGAGGTGTTTGCCAAGGCCCTTGCCTCTGTATTCAGTGAGCATGCCTACCATGTGCACCTCACCGATTTTCTTCTCAGGATGGTAAATGGCAGCGATTGTTGCAATGTGCTTGCCATTGTGGTCAATGAAAAACAAGTCGGTTGACGGGTTGATGTCTTCCTTGCCGAGAATACGGTCGTCAAAAGCTTCTACGCCTGCATCGTCGTCAATCAGACCCTGACGGCAGCACTCGCACCATGCAAGTTTATCTTCCTCACCGTTGTATCCGGATACGGTGTATCCCTCGGGAAGAGCGAGGTCTCTTATGGGTGTACCGGGTAAAAAATACATTTTAAGCTGTGCCATTTTTTTATTTCCTCCGTTAAACGATTGTTGTCAATTTGCGAACAAAACGCGGTTAAGTTCCGCTCGTCGTCCGCCGCACAACATAATATCACATGTTTTTAAAATGTTCAACCGATTAATAGAAAATGTGAAAATCTTTATACCGTCCGCCACGCCGCCCAAAAACTCAATAAATATAACAAATCAACCCCCACTACAATATTATGGTCAAAAACGACTCATATAAATTTTTACTTGAAAAACTTACCGATAACACATATAATAAGAAATGCAGATGTGTAACCGGCGGATAAATGAGATTGCTCATGTGGTACACATCATCAACGGAAGTCAACCGCCATGGCATTTTTCGGCACCGCTTTTTTACATCGGACTGCCGGAAATTCAAATGTTTTAAAAAGCAAGGAGAAAACGTATGGAATTTAAAACAGACATTCAGATCGCTCAGGAATGCGAAATGTCCCCTATCACAGAGATTGCCGCAAAAGCCGGCATTGACGAGAAATATCTTGAGCAGTACGGAAAGTACAAAGCCAAAATCGACTACAACCTCCTGCGAGAAAGCAACGCCCCGGACGGCAAGCTTATCCTTGTCACCGCAATCAACCCCACCCCTGCAGGTGAGGGCAAAACCACCACAACAATCGGTCTTGCAGACGGCATGCAGAAGCTCGGCAAAAAGGTTATGGTTGCGCTTCGTGAGCCTTCTCTCGGCCCCGTATTCGGTATAAAGGGCGGCGCAACAGGCGGCGGATACGCTCAGGTTGTACCCATGGAGGATATCAACCTGCATTTCACAGGCGACTTCCATGCAATCGGCGCGGCAAACAATCTCCTCGCCGCCATGCTTGACAATCACATTTATCAGGGCAACGAGCTGAACATCGATCCTCGAAAAATCACTTGGAAGCGCTGTGTTGACATGAACGACCGTCAGCTCCGCTACGTAACCAACGGTCTCGGCGGCAGAATTAACGGTGTACCGCGTGAGGACGGTTACGATATCACCGTGGCATCCGAAATCATGGCTGTACTCTGCCTTGCAAAAGACATTACCGACCTGAAAGAGCGTCTTTCCCGCATCGTCGTCGGCTACACTTACGGAAAGCCGTCCGAACACAAACCCGTCACCGCAGGTGACCTGAAGGCTCACGGTGCTATGGCGGCACTGCTGAAAGATGCACTGAAGCCCAATCTTGTGCAGACACTTGAAAAGGTCCCCGCAATCATCCACGGCGGTCCGTTTGCCAATATCGCACACGGCTGCAACTCCGTAACCGCAACAAAAATGGCAATGAAGCTTGCTGACTATGCAATCACTGAAGCCGGTTTCGGTGCAGACCTCGGCGCAGAAAAGTTCCTTGACATCAAGTGCCGCATGGCAGGTCTCAAGCCCAACGCAGTTGTTATTGTTGCAACCGTACGCGCACTGAAATATAACGGCGGCGTTGCAAAAGCCGACCTCAACAGCGAAAATCTTGAAGCTCTTGAAAAGGGTCTCCCCAACCTTCTCAAGCACGTGCGCAACATCAAGGAAGTATACCACCTGCCTTGCGTTGTTGCCATTAATGCATTCCCCACCGACACAAAAGCTGAGCTTGACCTTGTTGAAGCAAAGTGCAGAGAGCTCGGCGTAAACGTTGCGCTTTCCGAAGTATGGGCAAAGGGCGGCGAAGGCGGTAAGAGCCTTGCTCAGGAAGTGCTCCGCCTTGTTGAAGAACCGAACGACAATTTCTCCTTCTCATACGAGCTTGATTGCAGCATTGAAGAAAAGCTGAATCAGATCGTACAAAAGGTTTACGGCGGCAAAAAAGTTTCCTTCACACCTCAGGCTCTCAATCAGGCAAAAGAGCTTGAAGCCATGGGATTCGGCAATTACCCGATTTGCGTGGCTAAAACTCAGTACAGCCTGACAGACGACCAGACAAAGCTTGGCGCACCCGAAGATTTTGAAATCACCGTCCGCAACCTGAAGATTTCTGCAGGCGCAGGCTTCATCGTTGCTCTTACGGGCGAGATTATGACAATGCCCGGTCTGCCCAAGGTACCCGCAGCAGTTAACATTGACGTTGACGAATGCGGCAAAATTAAAGGCTTGTTCTGATACGGGAGCGATACGCAGATTAACAAAAGTGACAATGCAAAAAATCGTACAAGGCTCGTTGCTTTGTACGATTTTATATATGTATACATGTTGTTTCAATTTGCTTCAATGCACTTTTGAAAAAGCTGCATTGTTTATCGACAGCCTGATTATATGCCGAAAATTGCGAGAAGTTTGTTCAAAAGGTCGCGGAAAAAGCTGATGATTTTGTCAATGAAAGAAAGCTTAACTTCTTCATCGCTCTTCTCGTTTGTCTGCAAAGACAGCCAGCTTATCAGTCCGTTGGGATGCTCAAAGGTGATTGTTTTGCCCGTTGCATCAACCGTTGTGGAATAATAGAACTGTTCGTTTGTGTTCATGAACATATCGTTTGTGACGCTGCCCCAGATATAGTGCTCCGCATCAAAGGCGTTCTGCTTGACGTTTGACTCCCACACAGCCTCTGTGAAGGACGTAAGGCGTACGCCCTCGGGTCTGTTGGTGATTTCCTTGAGATAATCGAAGTTTGCCTTTGCCATTGGAGTTTTTGCTGAGGCATAAAAGTCCTTATCACAGCTGAACATCCAGATTGATGTGTTGCTCAGCTTTGCCATCTCGTTTGCAGTGGGGTTGTAAAGTGATGCAATCGGCATTGCCGCGGCAAAGAAGTCGGGATATCTTGTAACCATGTGCCAAACCATTGAGCCACCCGTTGAATAGCCGCTGATGTAAATGCGTGAGGTATCAATGCGGTCTCCGTAAAGTGAGATGAAGTAATCTATGGTTGCCTTGAGAGAAGCGCAGTTTGTTTCAAACCAGTTGTGCGACAGCTCTTTTGATGACCTCGGAGCAAGCAGAAAAGCTCCGCCTGCATTTGCAAAGCGTGATTGATATTCAGGTGACGCCCAATTGCTGAAGCGGTACCACTCAAGCTGAGCTCTGGGTGCATCACCCGACTTTGCACCGTGAAGCCATATCATAAGAGGAAATTTTGTTTCACCGTCGTCTTCGGGTGCATAGTAGACGTAATCAAGTTCACCCGGGCACTCACCGTCAAGGAACCACGTATCAAGCACGTCGTTGCCGACGGAAAGAATCTCCGCAGACGCGCTGAAGCTGAGTGCAACACACGAAGCGAGCATCATTATGCACATAAAAATTGAAATTACTTTTTTCATTATACTTTTCCCTCCTGAGTTGAATATGTCATATTATATCATGAATAAAACAATGTGTCTATGAATTTATGCTTTTTTATTCCGAATTGCGCTTGACGAAAATGCGCTGATGTTTTATCATTTATATAAAGATAAATTAAGGGAGTGTTTCAAGTGAAAAAGACATTCAGAAGACTTTTGTGCATCGTTTTGTGCGTTATGCTCGCCGTCCCGTTTGCATCGCTCACCCTTGCAACAGACGGTACCGGGCAGGCTGAAGGTGCGTTCACTCAGGATGATTTCCTCGTAGCAAAGGGTACGAAAATCGTCAATCAAAAGGGTGAAGAGGTCAGGCTCAGGGGTGTCAACATCGGCTCATGGATGATTTGGGAGGATTGGCTGAGCCCCTATGAAGAAGCCACCGACCACTACAATGCATTTGAAGTTCTCACCGAACGTTTCGGCGTTGAGGGTGCGTATGCGCTGATGGACACATACATGGACAACTGGTTCACCGAATACGACCTTGACCGCATCAAAGAGCTTGGCTTCAACTGCCTGCGCGTACCCTTCTGGTACCGTAACTTCTACTACGATGACAACGGCACAAAAATCCTTGACGAAAACGGCGAATGGGATTTTTCACGCCTTGATTGGGTTGTTGAAGAATGTGCAAAGAGAAGAATCTACGTTATTCTTGACATGCACGGTGCGCCCGGCTTCCAAAGCGATGCTGAGCACTGCGGCAAGGAGAAGGCCTGCGGTATTTATGACAAAACTGATGAAGGCGAATTCAACCGCAATCTTGCCTGTGAGCTGTGGGCAGCCATAGCCGCAAGATTCAACGGAAACCCTGCCGTTGCAATGTACGACCTGCTCAACGAACCGATGTGTGACGTTGAAGCCGGAGAAATCACAAGGCGAATCAACAACGAGTTCATATACACCATCCTCTATGATGCCGTGCGTGAGGTTGACAACGGTCACATCATCACAATGGAGTGTATCTGGACGGGCTTTGCACTTCCGCAGACATGGCTCAAGGGTTGGAATAACGTTGTTTATCAGGTGCATTTCTATAACAACTCCGACTTCATTTTTGCAGCTTTCCTTCTGCTGACAAAGATAATTCATCCCAACGTACCCATGCTTATGGGTGAGTTCTATCCGCTTGAGAGAACCACCTGGAAGGGCTGCTTTGAATCGCTGGACAGATTCAATTTCAGCTGGATGCTGTGGACATACAAGGCAGCAAATCACGGAATGTGGGAATCCGACTGGTGCTTGTACGGTGCACGTAACGGTTTTGCAAGAGCCAAGCTGCAAACCGACTCATACGAAGAAATTGAGCGCAAGTTCGGTGAATGTCTCAGGACCGAAAACGGATATGTCAGCACGGGCCATTACGACGCCAACGTTGCGGCGTATCTCAAATAAGATACCCTCCGCCATTAAGCTTTATGTGCTGACACGTTTTAAAGAAATGTGTCTTTAAATGTGAACCGAGCACACAATAATGCTTAAAAATCACCGATGATGCGTCAGCAAGTCGGAGGCCAAGCGGTCTTAGGAAGACAA
>JAZNQF010000032.1:0-3191 GCA_045590055.1 Acutalibacteraceae bacterium | reverse complement strand
GCCTGCTTCATCAAGCTCCTTCTGGGCAGCATCAAGCCCGCGCTGTGCACTTTCAAGCTGGGCTTTTGAAGTGGCAAGGGATTTTTCAAGATTCTGCAAGTTAGGCTCAAGAGCCGCGGTGATTTCCTCGGCAGTGCCCATGGCGGTAAGGCTTTTGACGCTGGCGATGATGCCGTCAATTTCCTCACCCACAAGCCCCGACTCCATAAAGCGGTCGATGATTGAGCTGACCGTTGTATCCTGATTTTCGTTGAGCATATCAATGGCAGAACGGGTTGTGGCAATTGCATCCTGCAGATAAGTTACGGTTGCAAGGGTTGAATTGACCTGCATCGTTGCAACGCTGTGTGAGTTGAGCGCGTTCTGATACTTCGTTTCAGCGCCCTCATACTTTTGCACAAGATCAGCCGCTTCGTTATATTTATCGTGCTTTTCCTGCCATGCCTGATATTCGGTGCTGTATTGAAGCTTGCTGCTGTCTATGGTGGTGTTTGCCTGCATTGCCGCCTCGTTATACTGCGCTTTGAGCTGAGCTATCTGCTCGTCACCCGTCTGCGCAAGGTTGCGAAGCTCCTCAAGCTGTTGCTTTGCCTGAGCGAGCTGAAGCTGAGCGTCGTTATATGCGTTGTTGTAATCCTGCTCACCAACCATAACCTGTGCGGAATACTGCACCCTGAGCTTTGCGGCGCGACTGCTGACGTTGCTTGAAACAACTGCGTTGACCGCCTCAACGTAAGGCTCAATGAACTCGTCGTATTCTTCGGTATAGGGTGTGTAATTCTCGCTCCCCTTAACCTTGCACCAGAGCATCGGGAAATAATCAAGGGTAAAGTTATCCTCCGGCACGTAAATGAAGGTTGAAAGCTTGCCGTTGCCGACGGTGGTGTTGCCGCGCTCGTAGGAGATATACACGGGAGTACGGATTATGCCGACGATGGTAAACTCCGTGTTAACAAGCTTTGAAGAAAGGTCTGCACCGTCACCGTCAACGGAAATTGTTGTGCCGATTTTAAAACCGTCGGGTGTGGAAAGCGCGCTTTCATCAACAAGGCACTGGTCCGCCGCCGTGGGCCACGTGCCTTCAAGCAGCGTTACACGGTTCATATATGACGGATTGCCTGCACCCTGCATATATGCCGCCGCGGCATTGATGTCAAGCGACATAACCCTGACGCTGTTTTGTGAGCCGTCAAGGTCTGTTGCGGCAGTGCCGTTGATGAGGAGCATGCCGTCAACAAACTTCTGCGGCACAACAGTTTCAATGCCGCTGATGTTTGAAATGGCAGTTACGTCCTCGGGTGTCAGTCCGATTGTGGAAATAGCCTGAATATCTATGATGTTTGTATCACTGTAATAATCAACCGCGGTTTCCTTCATGTCCGGAGTGACCGCACTCATGCCCGCAAAAAAGCTGATGCCGAGCGCGACGATTGCAACCACGGAAATATATCTTGACATCGAGCGTTTAACAGAGCGCAGGATGTCTTTGAGCAAAGTTTTATTCATTTTTCAGCCTACGCCCCTTCCGTTTACCATTCAAGTGCCTCAACGGGCATGGGGTTATCGTTAACGGCAATCTGGATAACGCGTCCGCTTCGCATGGTGATGATTCTGTCTGCCATGGCGGCGAGTGCGGGGTTGTGGGTAATGACAACCACAGTCATGCCTTTTTCCCTGCACGTACCGTAAAGAAGCTGGAGAATCTGTTTGCTTGTTTTATAGTCGAGCGCACCTGTCGGCTCGTCACAAAGCAGGAGCTTCGGGTTTTTTGCAAGCGCCCTTGCAATTGACACACGCTGCTGCTCACCGCCCGAAAGCTGTGAAGGGAAGTTGTGCAATCTTTCACCGAGACCTACCCTCTCCATGACCTTGACGGGGTCGAGCGCTTTTTTGGCAAGCTGAGTTGCCAACTCAACGTTTTCAATCGCAGTCAGGTTGGGCACAAGGTTATAAAACTGAAAAACGAAGCCGACATCATGACGTCTGTATTCAACAAGCTCTTTTTCGTTGAGGTCGTTGATAAGGTTGCCTGCAACCCTGATTTTGCCGTCGTCACAGCTGTCGATACCGCCGAGCATGTTAAGCACGGTTGTTTTACCTGCGCCGCTGGCACCAAGGATGATGCAGAATTCGCCCCTTTCAATGTTGAAGGTAACACCGTCAGCGGCGGTGATTGAAACGTCACCCGTTTTGTACCGTTTATAAACAGAGTCAAATTCAATGAAACTCATTTGTACGTCAAACCTTTCGTATGGGGTAAAAATCAGCCGTCGATTGCATCCCAGATGCCGTTGATGTATGCCGCGCCGAGTGCTCTGTCGTACAGACCGTAGCCGGGACGGGCAACCTCACCCCACAACATTCTGCCGTGGTCGGGGCGGATATATCCGTTGAAGCCCGTCTCCTTGAGGGCCTTGACGATTTCAACGATATCAAGGCTGCCCTCTCTTGCAAGGTGAGCGGTCTCATGGAAGTGGCGGCCCTCAACCTTGATGTTGCGGATATGTGCAAAGTAGATTCTGTGACCGACTTCTCTTATCATTGCGGGAAGGTCGTTATCGAGGTTTGCACCGAGTGAGCCTGTGCAGAAGGTAAGACCGTTGCAGGGGCTGTCCACAAGGCTGAGAAAACGCTTAAGGGAGTCTATATCCCTGATGATTCTGGGCAGACCGAAGATATCCCATGGCGGATCGTCGGGATGAATTGCCATTTTAACGTCGCATTCTTCGCATACGGGGATAATCTTCTCAAGGAAATACTGCAGATTTGCCCAAAGGTCCTCTGCGGTAATGTCCTTGTATTTTTCAAAAAGCTCTTTAATTTCACCCATGCGCTCGGTTTCCCAGCCGGGCATTGCATAGCCGTTGGAGTTTGAGTCAATCTCACGGAACATATCCTCGGGGCTTTTGCCTTCAATCTGTCTGCCGTCATAGCTCAGGCAGGTTGCACCGTCGCCCATGTCCATGGCAAGGTCGGTACGTGTCCAGTCGAAAACAGGCATAAAGTTATATGTAACACATTTTACGCCATACTTTGCGCAACGGCGGATATTTTCGCAGTAAACGTCTAAAAGTTTATCAACGTTTCCTCTGCCAAGCTTAATATCCTCGTGAACGGGGATAGATTCAACAACGTCGAAAACGAGTCCGTTTTCTTCACATTGTTCTTTAATTTTAGCAAGGCTTTCCTCA
>JAZNQF010000031.1:0-2295 GCA_045590055.1 Acutalibacteraceae bacterium | reverse complement strand
CAGAAAAGAACCCACATTTGTCTACGACAAGTGTGGGTTCTTTTCAATGAAATAAATCCCTTGCGGGATTTGTGAAATAACGCTTCGCGTTATGAAATAGCTGACGCTATGAAATACGCTGCGGCGTATGAGGGATTTATTTTATTTCATATTGCGTAGCAATATTTCATTAACCGTGGTATAATCAGTTGGACAAATAATTTGGAGGGGTAATTAAAATGTTAGATATTACTGCATGGATGCCAAACTTCTTACAGATATTGAATAAAACCTTCGCAAACCGCGTTTGGTTTGTCGGTCTGCAAGGCAGTTATGCACGCGGTGAAGCAAATGAGCAAAGCGACATTGACATCGTCGTGATACTTGATGAATTATCCGCATCTGATATCAGCGAATATAACACAATGCTTGACAGTCTGCCTCACAGAGAGCTTGTGTGCGGTTTTCTTTCCGGCAAAAAGGAAATTATGAATTGGGAGTCGTCCGATCTTTTCCAGTTCTGCTATGACACAAAGGCAATTAAAGGCAGCCTTGATGAATTATTCGCGTTACTTGACGAGGAAGCAATCAACAGAGCCGTAAAAATCGGTGCGTGCAACATATACCACGGTTGTGTACACAACATGCTGCATGACAAAAGCGACGATATTCTGAGAGTATTGTATAAGTCGGCCTCTTTTGTTATGCAGGCAAATCATTTTAAGAAAACAGGAACATACATACGTCTTCTGAAGGGTTTGATTGAAGAAGTCAACCCTGACGAGAAGGTAATTTTAGAAACGCTTTCAAATTTAAAAAATGGCGGTCAGGTTGATTTTCAGCACATGTCTGAGAGCTTGTTTGTGTGGGCAAAAAAACTGATTGCAGATTGAGTTATACTCAAAAAGGATTGATTTTTTTATGATACTAAGAACAGACAGACTGATATTACGTCCGTGGGTTGAGTCGGATGCGCAGAGCTTATATGAGCACGCAAAGGACCCTGATGTCGGACCGATTGCAGGTTGGCCTGCGCACAAAAGTGTTGAGGAAAGTCTGGAAATTATCCGCACGGTGCTCAACGGCTCAGAGTGCTATGCGATATGCGAAAAAGAGAACAACGTTGCCATCGGCTCAATTGCGCTCAAACTCAACGGGCAGACCGACATGACCGACCGCGACGACGAGTGTGAGCTCGGCTATTGGTTGGGAAAGGCTTTCTGGGGCAAGGGATATATGCCAGAAGCCGCAAGAGAGCTTCTGCGGCACGGTTTTGAGGATCTTGGCATGACCACCGTATGGTGCGGTTACTATGACGGGAACACCAAATCAAAGCGTGTGCAAGAAAAGCTTGGTTTCATTTATCACCACACATGCAACGAAGTGCCTGTACCGCTGATGAATGAGGTGCGTGTAGGGCACACGAATTACATGACAAAGGAGCATTGGGAGACACTTTGAGGTGAGCATCCCCGTCCGACAGCGTTGCCACCGAGGGGCCGCCCCGCCGCCACGTGAGCACGCGGTAAGGGAACGTCACACTTTCAACAAAACAAATCGCCCGTGGACACAGCTCTGCCTGATTCAACAGAGCGTGCTCACGGGTTTTCGCATGCTGCGCCCGACGCTGCGGCAAAGAGATACACACGTCCCCGCATGCGAAAACTGAAGCGTAGCTTCAGCGGCGGGGCGGGCGCCGAGGCATCTGAGTTGTCGGATATGAGGACAAATAAAGCATGCGAAGCTGAAAGTTCGCATGCTTTAATTCATCTGTTTATTTCAGAATTATCCGTTCTTTCAAGCAGATAATCAATGGAAATATCAAAATAATCGGCAATTTGTATCAGCTCTTTTATTCCGGGTTCACGCTCACCGGTTTCATAACGGCTGATGGTGTTCTGGTTGGTGTTCAAATCCATAGCAAGCTTCAGTTGAGAAATGCCCTTGGATTTTCGGATTTCTTTTAATCGCATAAAATCACCTCTTGACATTATTATCCCAAATCGGTATAATAAAAATATCCCAATTTGGTATATAGAGACAAAATTACTTTTACGCACTCCGTTTGTCGCCAAACATAAGAAGGTTGCCGAAAACGGTGCAGGATGCTCTTTTCTTAGTCTCGAAGCTGTGCAAAGGCACTGCAAAAGGATTAAGAAGGGCATCTTGTGCCGTTAGGGTGGCGAGTATAACCCGAACCCGCCTGAAAGCGTGAATTTTCACACGCTTTTCGGCGCTTCGGTTTTGAAAGGCGGAAGCCTTCCTGCAGCCTCATCATCCGAAAATCATGCAAAAATTCGCACTTTCAGGTCGAAG
>JAZNQF010000030.1:0-13281 GCA_045590055.1 Acutalibacteraceae bacterium | reverse complement strand
GGCAGAATTTTTGACGTGTCGGGCGAGTTGCCCAAGTCTTTCATCGTCTGCAGCAACAAAGACGGACAGTTCACGGTGTATATCTCACAGCTCTCACCGTCAACGCTGATGAAACGTGCAAATTCGTTCACAAGGTTGTCGGTTTAATTGCCACTTCCGATGGCTTCGCGAGTATTTTAACGAAGGATTGACGGAAATCCACCTGTAAAAAACGGGTTCGGATTATCCCCGTCACCCTATCGACAACCTTAAATTATTCAACCACCGTAATAACACACTGCGCAACCAATGTTTCGTCATCTTTAGACGTGCAGATTAAGGTCGCAACACCCGGAGCAATCGCAGTCACGGTGCCGTCATCGGCAACTTCAAAAACTGAGGTGTCCGTGGATTTCCACTCTACGTTTTTGTTACGTGAATCCTCGGGCAAAACAGTTGCTTCAAAGGTGTAAACCTTACCAACCGTCATCGTCTTCGTGCGCTTGTTCAACGTCAGCTCGTCTGCAATCTGCACAACCCTAACGGTGCATTCTGCGGTTTTACCTGAACTGTCAGTTCTCACCTTGATTACTGCAGTACCGATGGAAACTGCAGTGATAACGCCGTTTTCGTCAACAGTCGCAACGCTCGGGTCGCTTGAAGACCACTTCACGGTCTTTTTCGTTGCATCCTCCGGCAGCACGGTTGCCTTGAGCTTGTATGTGTCACCCACGTCAAGCGTTCTGCTTGTTTTGTTGAGTGTAACCGATTCAACGGGCTTGTATACCTTCACGGTGCAAGTGATACTGTGTCCGCCTTCAACAGTAGTTGCAGTGATTGTTGTTTTGCCTGTTTTCAGCGCAGTAACAACACCCGAAGAGGAAATCTTTGCAACGCTTGTGTCGCTTGAAACCCACTTTATATCTTTATTGGTGGCAGTTGCCGGCACAACACTTGCGCCTATTTGCACCTTGTTACCGAGGGCTACGTAATAGAAATCCTTTTCAAGTGAAATACCCGTTACCCTTCTGGGCACTGTAACAAAGCAGGTTGCTTTGTAGCCGCCTTCTTCTGTTGTGACGGTGATTGTTGCAGACCCAACCGCAACTGCGGTAACAACACCGTCCTTTGAAACCTTGACAACATTTTTGTTGCTTGACTTCCACGTCACGTCCTTGAATGTTGCATCGGTGGGCTTAACGGTTGCAATCAGGGTTTTGCTCTTGCCTACGTCGAGTGTAAGTGATGACAGATTGAGCGAAACTGACTTCGTGGGTATTTTAACATAAACTTTGCATGTTGCGGTTCTTGAGTCAACCACCGTTGTGCATGTGATGGTTACAACACCCACTTTGACGGCAGTTATAACACCATTTTTGTCAACGGTTGCAACCTCGGGGTTGGAGCTTTTCCATGTAACCGCCTTGTTGTGCGTGTCAAGCGGGAGCACGGTTGCAGTGAGAGACTTGCTTTCACCTACGTTGATTTTCCTTACTGTTTTGTTGAGCACAACACTTGTTGGCGCTCTGTGTACGGTTACTTCGCAATACTGTGTAACGTATCCGTCCTCAGATTCAACCGCGATTTTTGCTTTACCGGGGCCTACTGCTTTTACAAGACCATTTTCATCAACCGTAACAATGCTTTCGTCGGTTGACCTGAAAGTAACCCCCTTGAGAGATGCCTGCTCAGGCATAACAAGTGCGGTGAGTGTTTTTGACCTGCCTGTGTTGAGTGTCAGCGATTCAAGGTTAAGCTCAATTGATTCCGCCGGTCGTATAACAGTAACTTTGCACTTTGCCTTAAAGGAGCCGTCCTTTGTTGTGCAGGTGATTGTGACTGTGCCCGGAAAACCTGCCGAAACTCTGCCTTCACTATTTACGGTTGCAATAACAGGATTGGTGGTTGCCCATTTTACGTTGCGGTTAGATGCATCCTCAGGCGAAATCTTTGCAACAAGGTTTGTAGACTCACCAATAGCAAGTGTAACCTTGTTTTTGTTCAATTCAACACCTTCAACCGCCTGATATACCGTAACGGTACACGTTGCAGTGAAACCGCCGTCTGCCGTTGTGCAGGTGATGGTTGCTTTACCGGGCGCAATACCTGTAACTTTACCGCTGGTTTTGCCTACTTTGGCAACGCTCTTGTTACTGCTTTTCCACGTTACTTCCTTGTTGGTTGCATTCTCAGGCATAACCGTCGCAGTAAGAGTGTATGTCTTTCCGACGTATACGGCTCTTGACGTGCGTACGCGCACACTTTCAACAGGTTGAATCACCGTAACTTCAATTTCTTTTTTGAAACCGCCGTCAGCGCTTGTGCCGACGATGGTTGCCTTGCCGGGACCCTTTGCCCAGATTCTGCCGCTACCGCTTGCAACGGTTGCAACGCTTTTGTCACTGCTCGCCCAGATTATACCTTTTTCACTGGCATTTTCGGGCAATACGCGCCATTCAGGGTATACCTTTTCACCCGTCTTCATCTTAACCTGGGTTATGTTAACACTCAGACCGGTGACATCGATTTTCTTTGTTACCGTAACTGTACATTTTGCCTTGAAGCCGCCATCTTCCGTAGTTACGGTAATGGTGGCGATGCCTCTTTTAAGAGCCGTCATTCTGCCGTTGGAAGAAACCTTAACAACAGAATCGTCGGAGCTTTTGAATCTGACCGCCTTGTTTGTGGCATCCTCGGGAAGAACGTTGTACCTTAACATTCTTCTTTCGGTAACGTAAAGCTTGATTTCCGACTTCGGCAGTTCCACACCTGTAACGTTCTGCAGGCAGGTTACCTTACATGTTGCTTTCACACCGTTTGAAGCGGTGACGGTGATTGTTGCAACACCTGCAGAGGCCGCGGTTATGTATCCGTTTTCGGAGATTCTTGCAATTTTCGGGTCGCTCGAAGACCACTTATATGAACGATCGGTTGCATCAATAGGAAGCAGAGTAGGTTTAAGCTGGGTTCTTTTGCCCACAACCAGCTTCACGTCAGTTTTATTAAGCTCAATACTTTCAACGGGGATAACAACCGTGACTGTGCATTTCGCCTTGAAGCCGCCGTCCTCCGTGGTGCAGGTAATTGTGGCTGTACCCGTTGAAACTGCGGTTATTTTACCCGATGAAGAAACCGTTGCAACGCTTTTGTTGCTGCTTCTCCACTTTACGTTGGTGTTTGACGGCTTTTCAGGGGTAAGCTTCGGCACAAGCGTTTTTGTTTTGCCCACACCGAGTGTTACCTTTGAAGCGATTGAAACGCCTTCAACGGGTGTTATAACAGTCACCTTGCAGGTTGCTTTAACGCCCGTACCGTCCTTTGCGGTGGCAGTGATTGTGACGGTGCCCGAGCCTTTTGCGCTCACTCTGCCGCTTGAATTGACGGTGGCAATGCTTTTGTCACTGCTTTTCCATTTAACCTCTTTGCCGCCGGAATAAGTTGAGCCGTCCTTTGTTGTAACAACAACACCGAGGATTGTTTTGGTGCCGTTGATTAACGTAATTTCACTTTCGCTCAGTTTAATGCTTTTCGCCTCAGGAGCAACACGTACGTTGCACGTGCGCACAACCGATGAGCCGTCATCTGCTGCAGCGGAGATAACGCATACACCCACGCTCTTTGCGGTAAGCTTGCCGTTATAGTCAACTGAGCAAACGTCATCGTCGGAGCTTGACCACATGAGAGCCTGCCTGCCTGCGTTTTCAGGTATGATTGTTGCCTCAATCTGCTTTGTTTTTCCGGGGTTGAGCACATAGCTTGCGCTGTCAAAGGTTATTTCTTTTATAAGGGGCTGTACCGTGACTGTGAATCTACCCGTAATGTTGCTACCGTCTGTTGTGGAGTAAGTTATTGTAACCTTACCCTCTTTTTTGCCGGTGATTACCGCACCTGCGATGTAATCGTTGTTAGTTTCAAGTGCTTCAACGGAGGCTATTGCCTTGTCAGAGCTTGTCCATTTGATTTTCGGCTGGGTTGCATTCAACGGATAAACAGAAAGACGGAAGGTTGTACTGTCACTTTCAAGCACCTGTATTCCCTTAACACCGGTAATCGTAATTGGCGTGAGTGCCGCAACGGGCACAAACTTCTTAACAACAACCTCACAGTCTGCAAAGTAGCCGTTTATACCGTTTGTTGCATTTATGCGAACTGTGCAGGTGCCCTCTTTAACACCTGTCACAACACCGTCGGAAGAAACCTTTGCAATTGACGTATCACCTGAGGTCCACGTATAAGTAACAGTATCCGTTGTGGGCGCCGAGGCGTCTTTACCGTAGAATGTCGGCTCAAGAGTGATTGTTTTTGTTTCATAAACCGATACGGTGGATTTAACATTCACACCTGCAAGGGGGTTTTTGACATAAACCGTACACTCTGCGCTGAATCCGTTTGACTGTGCGCTCACGGTAACAGGTTTTGACGTGTATGACTCTACCGTGCACTCGCCGCTGTCGGTCACTTTGATTGCATCATTGTCTGACTTCCACGTAATCGAATCGCCCGCGTCTGCAGGGGTGAGCGTTGCAACAAGGTTGAAACTGTCGCCAACGTTTTGTGTCAGCATTGTTTTATCCAGGCTGATGCCTTGCGTGTGGTACCTGAGTGCGTCAATTGCCGATTGGAGCTGAGCAGTACAATGGTCAATAATATCCTGCGAGGAATTCTCGTTTGCAAGAATCATCTCAGCAAGGTCAACAAAAATACTCAGTTGGGTTGTATCTGTGTAATCCTCCCATGTGCTCTCATCAGGTACGGTTGCATACACCGCTTCAAGCGCGCTGAAATCAGCCGCCGAGGCAGTAACACCGCCGACAGAGAGCATCAGAACCAACATACTGCAAATCAGCGCGGCAAAGGAAACTGCTTTTCTCATCACAATCAAACTCCATTTTATCAAAACTCCGCTTGAAAAGCGGGACATAATATGCTATATTACATATTAATAGAGAGAGTGTGTGTTTGCAATAACAAAAAGTAAACATTACATTAATTTTTTATAATATCAGGAGATTCTGCCGCATGAAATTTGTTTCTTGGAATGTAAACGGCATCAGAGCATGCATGAACAAAGGCTTCAAGGATATTTTTGACAACCTTGATGCAGACATTTTCTGCGTGCAGGAAACCAAGATGCAGGCAGGTCAGCTTGATTTTGCCCCCGAGGGCTACCATTGCTTCTGGAACTATGCCGAAAAGAAGGGCTATTCAGGCACGGCGGTTTTTTCAAAGGCTCAGCCGCTCAATGTCACACTCGGCATGGGTATACCCGAGCACGACACAGAAGGCAGACTCATTACACTTGAATTTGAAAGGTTCTTCTTTGTCTGCTGCTACACGCCTAACGCGCAGGACGGGCTCAAGCGCATTGAATACAGAATGGCGTGGGAAGATGCTTTCCGCGAGCATCTTTGCACGCTTGACAAGGCAAAGCCCGTTGTTTTCTGCGGTGACCTCAACGTCGCGCACAATGAAATTGACCTCAAAAACCCCAAAAGCAACCGCGGCAACCCCGGTTTCTCCGACGAGGAGCGCGGCAAATTCACTGAGCTGCTGAACGCAGGCTTCACAGATTCTTTCCGTTACCTCTACCCTGACAAAACAGATGCGTATTCATGGTGGAGCTACCGCTTTTCCGCAAGGAGCAAAAACATCGGCTGGCGTATAGATTATTTCTGCGTATCCGACAGCGTAAAAGAAAAAATAACCGACTCTGTGATACACTCGGATATCCTCGGCTCAGACCATTGCCCCGTTGAGCTGAACATTGATTTTTAAGGCAAAAAACACTCAAAAAACTTTTTCAAAAAAAATTGAAAAAATTTCAAAAAAAGTGTTGACAAATGAAAAAGCCTGTGATATTATGTACAAGCTGAATGCGACGCGAACAACGCGCAACAATCGGTGTTGATTACGGTGAGGGCCCACCCGTTCCCATCCCGAACACGGTAGTTAAGCTCACTTGTGCCGACAATACTTGGCTGGAAGCGGCCCGGGAAGATAGGTAATGCCGATACTCAGCATAAACGTCACGGTAACAACTGTGGCGTTTTTTGTTTTATATGCAAACATCAAAAGGTGGTATAAGCATGAAAAAAAGAACAGACATAAAAAAACTTTCCGTGTTGGCAATGTTTACGGCACTTGCTTTTGTGAGCATGTCCGTGTTGCGCATCCCCGTGGTTTCTTTTTTGAAGTACGAGCCTAAGGATTGTATAATTGCAATTGCGGGATTTATCTACGGTCCGCTTTCAAGCGTGCTGATTTCTGTTGTTGTTTCACTTATTGAGTTCATAACCGTCAGCGATACAGGCATCATCGGTTGCTTCATGAACGTTGTTTCCACCCTGCTCTTCGTTCTGCCCGCTGCACTGATGTATAAAAAGAACCGCACCATCAAAAGTGCCGTTATAGGCCTCATCATCGGCACTCTGTGCATGACGGCAGGTATGATTCTGTGGAATTACATTGTTACTCCGTGGTATATGCACGTACCTCGCGCTGATGTTGTGAACATGCTTTTACCTGTTTTCCTGCCCTTCAATCTGCTCAAAGCAGGCCTCAATACCGCAGTCACACTGCTTTTGTATAAAAGGGTTGTGCTCATTCTGCGCAAAACAAAACTTCTGCCCGTATCGGATGCACCTTCAAGTACCGTCAAAACCGGCCACAACGTTACGGTGCTCGTTGCATCAGGAGCTTTGCTTGTCACTCTCATATTCGTTCTGCTGGCTTGGAAGGGTATCATCTGACAAGTACCGTCCGGAACAAAAATCGGTTAAATGCACATACAACACAGTTATTTTTTGTTTGGTTTGTTCGTTGAAAAAAATATTTGTATGTGATATAATACAATAACGGTTTTTTATAAAAAATAAAAATGAAAGGAATGCAATAAATGAGCGAAGAACAAAACAGCACCCAAGTGAAGGCATTGTCTTCCAAAAACCGCTATGTCGGTCCTATGGGCTCCCTGTTGTATGTCTTTTATGACGTTTCAAAAACGTTCAATATCGACACGTACGTTGAGCGTTTCACATACGACATACTCAAACTTGACCTTACATACGTTTCAATCATTAACGGCATCAACACAATCTGGGATGTTGTCGATGACCTTTTCATCGGCGGCCTCGTAGACAGAACAAGAACAAGATTCGGAAAGTTCAAACCGTTCCTGGTTTTCTTCTCCGGCCCCGGCACACTGATTTTCACTTTGTCATGGATTCTGCCATTGTTCTTTGAAGGCTCAAGCTCAAGAAGCCTTTCCAAGTTTGTTTTCTGGTTGATTCTTTCAATGCTTAAGGAAGCATTAACCACCATCCGTGACGTTACCGACCAGGGTATGCTTGTTGCAATGACGCCAAGCCCCGTTGAACGAACGCGATTGATTGCTCTTGCAGAATTGCTTTCAGGGTTCCTCGGTGATAACCTGCCCAAGATTCTCATGGGTATTCTGCTTGACCTCGCAACCTACAAGAAAATCAGCGCATCAATTCAGGGCATATACATCTTCATGGGTGTTTTCACCTCGGTTGTCGGCGGTCTTATGGCGTTCCTTTTCTCAATCAAAGCAAAAGAACGTGTTATGCAGTCGATCAAACGTCCCAACATTACCGAAGGTCTCAAGTCAATCATCGAAAATCGCCCGTTGCTTCTCATTGCGCTTTCCGAGTTCCTCGGTGCATTTTCAATCGACGCAGGCCTCAAGAACTACTACATCGACGTTCTCGGCTCATCCTCAATGGAAACAATCGTTGGTATCCCCGGCGCTGTTGTTTCTCCCTCAAGTTACGCTTATCTCAACTGGGCACGCAAACGCTTCTCCACAAAAACGCTGTGGGTTGTAGGTGACATCTGGGGCGGCTTGCTCATGGTCCCCGTGTTCATCGTCGGTTCCCTTCGCGGCATAGGCAAAAACGGTTTGTACAACAAAAAGTGGGCAATGATTCCCGCCTTTATGATAAGAGAAACCCTCTGGATGATCGTCTGGAGTGTACGTAAGGTTATCCCGCGTGAAATTCTCAACGAGGCAATGGACTATTGCGAATGGAAGAACGGCTACCGTACTGAAGGTATGACAATCGTTGCAAAGAGCCTTGCATCAAAGCTTGCAAGAACAGTTGCCAACATTGTCAAGCCCTTGCTTCTTAAGAAATTCGGCTACGATGTTGAAGCAGGTTTCGGTCAGCACGTAACAACCGAGCGTTCAAAATACGCACTGTTTGCAATGTGCACCATCCTTCCCTTTGCAACGGGTATGCTCTCCGTTATTCCTAAGCTCCTGTATAACGTTGACCGTGCAACAATGGACACAATGTACCGCGAGCTTGCTGAAAGACGTGCCGCAACCACAAAGGTTATGGACGATGTTGCAGCATCAAAGGCCGCTCAGCAGAGCGAAAGCAACTGATAAACAAAAAGGTACACCGCTCGGTGTACCTTTAGTTTTATAAAACAACAATGAAAGGCAAGGTATAAAATATGCTTATTGGTATCCCGAAAATTATCTCCCCCGAGCTTCTCAAGGTGCTGTGCGAAATGGGCCACGGCGACCGTATTGTTATTGCAGACGGCAACTTTCCCAGCGAAAGCGTTGGTAAAAACGCCATCGTCATCCGTTGTGACGGTCACGGTGTGCCTGAACTTCTTGATGCAATTCTTAAGCTTTTTCCGCTTGACACCTACGTTGAAAAGCCCGTTTCTCTTATGCAGGTAACTCCCGGTGACAACACCGAAACTCCCATTTGGGACGAATACGCAAAGCTCATTGACGCTCACGGCGGCAACAGCGAAAAGCAAATCGGTGAAATCGAACGGTTCAAGTTCTATGATGAAGCAAAAACTGCTTATGCGGTAATTGCAACGGGCGAAAGTGCTCTTTATGCAAACATCATGCTCCAGAAGGGCGTTGTTGTTGACTAAGCAGTGTAAAATCGCGCAGACCATGCCAACGGACAAAGTAGAATAATTAAAGCTATACCCGAGACACGAAGTGGGATTTTTGACCACATTCCGTCTCGGGTAATTTGTTATATTTAAAGTTACACCCGAGACGGAATATTTCGGGTGTATTTTCTTTTTGATTGGTGCCGTACGTCATGCCGACAGTTGAATAATCAAAGAATCACCCGAAACGCAAAGCGGTTATCCGCACCGCTTTGCATTTCGGGTAATTTTTTGTTGCTTAACATCTATTTCAAAAACTGTATCAGTTGCGGATTCATTTCAATTTTCCATAACTTTCCTTTGTTCAAATCACGGCAAAATGCAAAAAATATATTACCGCATACATCAATTAAATTTATTGAAAGCTTGCGGTAACTTTTTCGGAAAGGTGAGAATAGAATGAAAACAACGGGAATTCTGACAGGGCTTGGCGTTGGCGCCGCTGTCATGGGTGCAGTTGCGCTTTCAAGCAATATGATGAGCAAATCAAGCAGACGCGCCACAAAGCGCAAAGCAATGAGAGCCATGAAATCAATGGAAACGCTCATGGGCGATATAACCTATATGTTCAAATAAAACGAAAAGAGGTACGGCTATGGCGGAGAAAAGAACAGTGACACGAATAAGGTCTGTTGTTGCGTTGGCATGCGCGGTTATGTTTACAGTTGTCGGCTGCGCGGCAAAAAATGTCACCAACCAAACAACTGAGCCGCAGCCGACAAACAACAACGGCAGGTCAGGTGAAATCAACGCAACAACGGCATACGAAACGCCCGTTACACAAGAGTCTCTGTCATCATACACTGACGGTGACACGTTCACCGGGCGACTGCCTATGGGAAAGGTAGACTACGTTGCGCACGACCCACTGAACATGGCAGGGCTTTCAACTGAGAAAATCGGCCATTCACACGGGCCTGCTTCAAACGGCAAGGCACACCCCAACGTTGTATCTTTGCAAAAAACTCTGAACAACTACGGGGCGCTGACACTTGACACCGTCAGCGCTGAAAAAGTGCTTTATCTTACGTTTGATTGCGGTTGGGAAAACAACAACCTCACTTCAAGAGTGCTTGACGTGCTTGAGGAAAAAGGTGTTCCTGCGGCGTTTTTCTGCACACTCTCACACGTTGAGCAGGAAACTGAATTGATCACGCGCATGATAAACGAGGGACACATTGTGGGCAACCACTCTACCACTCACCCATCGTTTGCATCCATAACACGCCAACAAATGGCGGATGAAATTGAAACGATGGAAAACTACCTGCGCACAAAATTCGGCTATTGCTCAAAGTATTTCCGCTTTCCTGCCGGTGAATACAACGAGAGTGCGCTGGAGCTTATTTCTTCCCTTGGCTACACAAGTGTATTTTGGTCGGTTGCGTATGACGACTGGGATGTAAACGTTGTACGCGGCGCGGATTATGCCACCGAAACGGTGATGAAGCGACTTCATCCCGGTGCGGTAATTCTGCTTCACAGCGTTTCCGAAGATAACGCTGACGCTTTGGGTGAAATAATTGACAGAGCACGCGCTGAGGGATACACGTTCCTTTCGCTTGACGATTATTCAGGGTGAGAATATGCAACAAAGCCACTGAAAAACAGTGGCTTTGTTCAGATATTGCCGTTACGTCAGAAATACCGACCATACATACGGTTATTCAACTGAGCTTTTATCTGTCATATTTTGCAATCAACTCATCCGTGCGAAAAACATCGTAAGTATATTTGTCGCATGCATTATCGTCCGCTTTTACCCAAATATTACTGCGTATACATTTAAATTCTGCGGCAAATAACAGTCTTACACGATCCGGTAGATTACAATCAATACAACTCCCGCAGCAATTAATATAGCTTTTTTCCATAAACCCCTCCGCGTGCATTTTGCACTTATATAGGTGCATTTTTATTGTAACATTACCATAGAATTGAGTCAAGCATTATGCTCCAATATAAGTGCAAAGGACGCTTGACATGAATAAAATAATAGAAACAAAAGTCGGCAATAACATCCGAAAAATAAGAGAAGCTGCAGGTATGACACAAGATGTTCTTGCGGCAAAGTTGCAATTGAACGGTTGCGATATCACAAGAAGCGCGGTTGCAAAAATCGAGGTCGGACAAAGACATCTGTATCCGGATGAGATTATTCTGATACGCAAAATTCTCAATACATCATTTGATGATATCTTTGACATCTGAGTGCGTACAAACCATTCGGTAAACTGTCTGCGTCGCGGAAAATTTATTGCTCCAATACTGCAAAATTCCTTGACTTTTATATCTTTTATGTTATCATATTTTGGAAAAAAGCTAATTCAAAAGGTGATAAAACTATGAGTAAGACTTCAGCTAATTTTGCAGTTATCGGTCTCAGCGGCAGAGGCTCAGGCATGCTCGGTGAGCTGCTTGAAGTACCCGGCGTTAAGGTGGTTGCCGTTTGCGACCTTTATGAAGACAGAGCACAGCACGGCGTAGAAATTGTAAAAGAAAAGACAGGCGTTGAGCCTGCTATGTACCTTGATTACAAGCAGCTTCTTGCCCGCGACGACATTGATGCCGTTATGTGCAGCACCACGTGGATTTCCCACGCCAGAATTGCAATTGATGCAATGCGTGCAGGCAAAAACGTTGCTGTGGAAGTCGGCGGCGCCGCTTCCATTGACGAGTGCTGGCAGATGGTACATACCAGTGAAGAAACCGGCAAATTCTGCATGCTTCTTGAAAACTGCTGCTATGACAGATATGAAATGGCAGTATTCAACATGGTAAAACAAGGTCTCTTCGGTGAAATTGTTCACCTTGAGGGTGGTTACCGCCACGACCTCAGAGACGAAATTGCCCACGGCAAAGAAAACCGTCACGGCAGACTCAAGAATTTCATGCACCGCAACGGTGAGCTGTATCCCACACATCAGCTTGGCCCGATTTGCAAGCTTATCAACATCAACCGCGGCAACCGCATGGTAACCCTCAGCTCAATGGCAAGCAAGGCTCGCGGTCTCAGCGACTGGATTGCCCGTGAGCACGACAAGGATTATTATCTCAACGGCTATCCCTTCAACGAAGGCGATGTTGTTACAACAATGATCAAGTGCGCAAACGGTGAAACAATCACTCTGCATCACGACTGCACGCTCCCCCGTCCCTATTCACGCGACTATCTTGTTCAGGGCACACGCGGCATATACAGCGAGGGTGTTGAAGATTGCGGTCACGTGCTCATTGATGACGGTGACTCCGCCAACAGCTGGAACCACGAGTGGCAGAAGCTCAACCCAACGTATCTTGAAAAATACGAGCATCCTCTTTGGAAGGGCTATGACAGTGAAAACCACGGTCACGGCGGCATGGACTATCTTGTTCTTTCTGCTTTTGTTGATGCAGTGCTCAATGGCACAGAACCTCCCATCGATGTTTACGATACAGCGGCTTGGATGGCAATCACCTGCCTTTCAGAAGAATCAGTTGCACTCGGCAGCATGCCCGTTGCAATCCCCGATTTCACAAACGGACAGTGGATTGACCGTGAGCCTTCACCCAGAAGCAAATATTGCCTTGAAGAAATCTGCGAAGAATTCTTTGAGGCCTGATACAAACATCTTAAGCCTGCGAAGCAACTGCTTCGCAGGCTTTTTTGCAGCGTTGATGTATCGGCGCACACGCCCCGCCGCCGAAGCTTCGCTTCAGTTTTCGCATGTGGCGATGTTTTCCCTTTTGTGTCGGCAACGGGCACAGCATGCGAAAACCCGTGAGCATGAGCCTTTGCTGAGGCAAGGCACTTCTCACGGGTTGTGTGAAATGTTGCAGGTGGGAGAAAACCTCGGATATGCTCACGGAGGCGGCGGGGCACCCCCTCGGCGGCAACGTTGTTAAAGCGGTGCAAGATGGCGTTTTCTTGACCCGACGGTGTATATGCAGATACTCCGAGGGACAAAAACTTCTACCGTGCCGTTATCGTCAGCCTGCAAAAACAACCTAAAAAATTAAATCAGGCTGACAAGAACGGTGCAAGATGGCGTTTTCTTGACCCGACGGTGTATGCAGATACTCCGAGGGAAAAAACTTCTACCGTGCCGTTATCGTCAGCCTGCAAAAACAACCTGAAAAATTAAATCAGGCTGACAAGAACGGTGCAAGATGGCATTTTCTTGACCCGACGGTGTATATGCAAATACTCCGAGGGACAAAAACTTCTACCGTGCCGTTATCGTCAGCCTGCAAAAACAACCTGAAAAATTAAATCAGGCTGACAAGAACGGTGCAAGATGGCATTTTCTTGACCCGACGGTGTATATGCAGATACTCCGAGGGAAAAAACTTCTACCGTGCCGTTATCGTCAGCCT
>JAZNQF010000029.1:0-8826 GCA_045590055.1 Acutalibacteraceae bacterium | reverse complement strand
GGGCATACGGTCCCTCCTTTTTATTTCCGGCATATGTCAATTATACTCGGTTTGTGACATATGTCAAGAATAAGATTGGCGGCACTTTTGTGCCGCCGCTTCGGGTTTATATTCGCCCTATCCCTTGCCACAAGTTTTTTTCTGTGGTAAAATTCTTATAACACAACGGTGACTTACACCCCGAAAGGACTCTGCCATGAGCGAAAAAAACATCTCCGTGCAGACGCTGCGACGTCTGCCGATTTATCTCCACTACCTCAACTCAATCAAAAACGACAGAGATAACATTTCCGCCACCGCAATTTCAAACCGCTTCGGTCTCAACGACGTGCAGGTGCGAAAGGATCTCGGTGCAATCAGCGGCAACGGCAAACCCAAAACAGGCTACAGTGTGCAGGAGCTTATCCGCGACATTGAGAATTTCCTCGGTTGCGGCAATCCCACAAAAGCGGTACTCGTCGGTGCAGGCAACTTGGGCAAGGCTCTGCTTTCCTACGGAGGCTTCAACGATTACGGCTTGGAAATTGTTGCCGCGTTTGACTCTGCCGCACAAGCAGATACTATCAACGGCAAACCCGTTTTCTCCGCAGACAAGCTTGCATCCTTCTGCAACGAAAACAAAATTACCCTCGGTATAATTACCGTGCCTGCTTCTCAGGCGCAATCTGTGTGTGACACACTTGTTGCACACGGAATCAAGGCTGTGTGGAATTTTGCACCCACAATCCTCAGAGTACCCGACGGTGTGATCGCCGAAAATGAAAACCTTGCATCATCACTTGCAGTGCTGTGCCAAAGACTCAACGGGGAGGGACTTGAATGAATCTTCTGCATCTTAAATATGCCGTTGAGATTGCCGACACCGGCTCGATGACAAAAGCCGCACAGAATCTTTACACCGCACAGCCAAGCCTCAGCCGTGCGATGCGTGAATTGGAAACCTCACTCGGCATCACTGTTTTTAAAAGAACACCCAAGGGTATTTTTCCAACCGCCGAGGGTGAGGAATTCCTCGGCTACGCAAGGCAGATTCTCGCTCAGGTATCTGCGGTGGAAAACATGTATAAGCAAGACAGACACAACGCACAGACCTTCTCTGTGTCGGTGCCTCGCGCAAGCTACGTTTCATGCGCTTTCACGGAGTTTGTCAAACAGCTTGACCCCGAAATCAAAACCGAGGTTTTCTACAAAGAAACCAACTCCATGCGCGCAATCAACAACCTGCTGAACGAAAACTACAATCTCGGCATCGTCAGGTATTGCGAGGTGTATGACAATAACTTCAACTCACTTTTTGAAGAAAAAGGTCTGTTGAGCGAGCTTATCTGCCGCTTCAGATACAGAATCATCATGTCCAAAAGCAACCCCCTCGCTCAAAAAGCTGTGATTGTACCTGATGACCTGAAAAATCAGATTGAAATTGCCCACGCCGACCCGTTTGTACCGTCTCTGCCCGTAAGTACAGTGCTAAAAAGCGAAATCACCGAAGAATCCGACAAGCGCATTTTTGTTTTTGAGCGCGGCAGTCAAATGGACCTGCTTGCCAACACACCCAACACGTTTATGTGGGTCTCACCTGTACCGCAAAGAATGCTCGACCTTTACGGCCTTGTTGAAAAGGAATGTGAAAGCAACAAGAAAATATACAAGGACGTTCTCGTATATCGTAAGGGCTACAGCTTCACCGCACTTGACCGAAGCTTCTGTAACCACCTCAGAGCATTCTGTCCGAGCGAAGAATAACTTTCGGCCGCTGACAACTCAACATTACGCCGCTTCGTACGTGACTGAAGCGGCGTTTTTTGCGTTTTGATGCGCATGTGAAGATAGGACGTCGCCCCCCACAAACAACTCACTCGCCGCAGGCGAATTTCACTTTTGCGAAGCAAAAATTTCATAGCGAAGCTATTTCACTGCGAGCGTAGCAAGCCAAGCCGACGGGCAGATTCACAAACCATAAAGTTACACCCGAGACGCACTCCGTAAGGAAGTGCGCCTCAGTTATATTCGCCTTGCGGCGAGTGATATTGCTTCGCAGTTGTATTATGCTGCGCATAGTGATATTGCCCTACGGGCAGTTTTAAAGGCGAATATAATATCACTGAAACCGTAAGGTTTCAATATCACTTTTGCCTTTGGGCAAAAATATCACTGCAAACGGCAGTTTGCAATATCACTTTACCATCCGAAAAAGAAACGCTGTTTTTTCGGCAAGTATTACCTTTCTCAAAGTATGTAACCCACTACGACACCTTCACAATCTTTGTGTAAAGTGTCATTTGTTTTATCTAAATGAAAACCGAGAGAGACAACTTCTTTACGAAGTGTCTCTCTCGGGTGCATTTTTTGCTATATTGAGTTGTCGGGCGGTGCCAACCGCCAATCTATACAGAAAACCAGCCGTATTATCCCGGCATTTTCTACGCGAATTCATGAAAAATATGTTGATTTACGGATAAAAAAGTAATATTATTATTGTTACGATTAAATAGTATATAATAATGGGTGTTTGTGCCCACTTTTCAAGATATGCAAAATTTCATTCCAAAGAGGTACACATGAAAAAAGGTATTCTAAGAACGGCAGTTATCCTTCTTCTGCTGTTCGTTCCGATTTACAACCTCGTCGGTATTGCCGCAGAGGGCACAGAAACGGTGAGTGAACCGTCAGTTACGGACATATCAGCCGTAGACGAGCTTGTGCATCAGAACGTGGCACAGATTGAAGCAAAAATAGACCGCATTGACGAGGAAAAAAGAATAAACAAACTCCTTCTTGAGCAAAAGAAAGAAAGGGAGCAGAACGAAAAAAGACTGCGCGAGCAAATCAAAAGCGGCGCCGTCACATACAGGCAGATTTTTGCCGACACACTCATCGTCGGCGACTCACTGATGAAAGGACTTCGCACCCACGGTATCATCGACTCGGCAAACATGATAACCATGGTCAACGCGCACCTTTCACACCTTGCATCAAACATCGGCACAATCATCAACAACAACCCCAAGGTGCTCATTCTGCACTACGGCATCAACATGATTGAGCTCAGCGACGCTCACCTCAACAACTTTATCAAAAACTATTCTTCACACATTTCGAAAATCAAAGCAGCTCTGCCCGGCACAAGAATTATCGTCAGCGGTCTTTTCCGCCCGTCAGACGAGGCAATTGCTCACACCTCCCGTTTCGGCAGAACTCCGCAGTATAACGCCGCACTCAAAAACATGTGCGAAACACTCAACGTTGAATTTCTTGACAACGGGAAGCTGCTTAAAGGCACCGAGGATGTATACACAAATGACGGTGTACACTTCAAAAAGTCATTCTATATGGACACGTGGCTCCCCTATACCGTGCTGGAGCTCGGTCTGTAATTCTTACATTGGCGATGGTTTAAAATGAAAGCACTTAAAATCAAAGAAACACTGTGTGTTGCGCTCTTGTTGATTTTTATATTTTTCGTCGTCGGCAAAGCTGAGGGCAGTGAAAAATCCGCCGCTCAGTTGCTTGAAAGTGTCAGCGCGCAAATACAGGCAGAAAATCTTGACGAGAGAGACAACAACAGCTTCAAAAAGAACTTCGGTCTTTCCGCACACGAGGTTGATGATTTTGCCTATCTTTCCTCTGACGACATAATGAACGTAAATGAAATTCTCATTGTAAAGCTCAAACAGGAAAGCGATGCACAGACGGTGATTGATGCAATTGAGGCACACGTCAAATCTCAGCGCGACATTTTTAACGGCTACGGCGAGGAGCAAAGCGAGCTTCTCAGAAACTGCGTTATAAAACACAGCGGTAACTGCATTTTGTTTGTTGTGAGCAAAAACGCACAGCAGGCAGAGGACGCATTCACCGCGGCACTTTAGGACGGTTGGCGTAAATGGTATTCAGCAGTGTAACGTTTTTGTTTATATTCCTACCGGTAACGGCGGCATTGTATTTTTTGCCGTCGGTTTTTCTGTGCCATGAAACGGGTATTAAATGGAAAAACCTTGTGTTGCTTGCCGCCAGCCTTTTTTTCTATGCATGGGGTGAGCCGCTTTACGTTTTTCTCATGCTCATCAGCATAACGTTCAATTACTTCATCGGTCTTGACCTCAAAAAGCACAGCGACAATCAGCCGCACAAACGTTTTCTGCTTGTTTTCGCCTTGGTTTTCAACCTCGGCTCGCTCGCATTTTTTAAATACAGCGGCTTTATTGCAGAAAATCTGTCTGCAGTTTTTCCCGCCGCTTCGGCTTTCGATGCCCCTGCACTGCCAATCGGCATCTCATTTTACACTTTCCAGACTCTCTCTTACGTCATAGACGTTTATAACGGCAAGTGCAGCACACAAACAAAATTCACAGACTTTGCGCTTTACGTTTCAATGTTTCCTCAGCTTATTGCAGGCCCCATTGTGCAATACAACACCGTTGAAGCTCAGCTTACTTCAAGGCGCGAAACCCTTGAAGGCGCGGCAGACGGCATACGCTTTTTCGTCATCGGCCTTGCAAAAAAGGTTATCCTCGCAAACACGGCAGGCGCAATATACAACGAGGTGCTCGCCGGTGCAGGAGAAAAGCCCGATGCATTGAGCGCGTGGCTTGCCATTATTCTTTACACTTTCCAAATTTATTACGACTTCAGCGGATACAGCGACATGGCAATCGGTTTGGGCAGAATCTTCGGTTTCAATTTTCCCGAAAACTTCCGCTACCCGTACGTTGCAAACAGTGTTACGGATTTCTGGCGCCGCTGGCATATTTCACTCAGCTCATGGTTCAGGGATTATTTGTACATCCCACTCGGCGGAAACCGCAGAAGCATACCGCGCAACATTTTCAACCTTCTTTTTGTGTGGTTTATGACAGGCTTGTGGCACGGTGCTTCATGGAACTTCGTGCTCTGGGGTATGTATTACGGCGTGCTGCTTCTGCTTGAGCGTTACGTGTTTGCAAAGCTTATTGAGCGTGTACCGCAATTTATCCGTCAGGCGGTTGTTTTTCTTTTTGTTGTTATCGGCTGGGTGTTCTTTTCCAATGCAAGCACCGCACAGGCTTTCCAAATGCTTGCGGCAATGTTTGGTGCAAACGGCGCATATAACCCCACCGCTATGTATTACCTCACCGGCAACCTCGCAGTAATCTGCACAATGGCAGTGTTTGTAACCCCGCTTTTCAGAATAAAGAGCATGCCACAGAAAAAGCTTCACCGTTTTGTGCTCCTCGCAGTTACCGTCGTGCTGTTTTTTGCAAGCACGGTCTGCCTGATAAGTGATACCTACAACCCGTTTTTATATTTCAGATTCTGACAAAATTTCACACCGCGAAAGGAGGCGGCAGAGTAAATGAACGAAGAAAAAACCACATCACCCGAGCGCGAATCTGCCGCAAGCAACTCCGCCTCGCAGTTTGTGGCTTTTGATGAGCTTATGCGTGATTATGAGCAAAACCACGTCGCTCACGCATATATACCCGTCAATCCGCAGGATGAATACGTACCCGTCTACGCAGTTGAAAAAAACGGCGAAAAACTGCTCAATCCCCTGCCCGGAAGTTCTGCGCCCGACACACAGTTTGAGCACACCGATGATGCAACCGCAGCGCAGGAGAAAGCTGAGACGGCTGATACCGAACCCGAGCGCACCAATGAAGCATCCAAGATACAGGCTGCTGAGCCTGACATCGACAAAACAACCGCGGCACAGACGGAAGCTGAAACAGCTGATGCTGAGCCTGAGAGCACCGACGAAACAACGGAGCAAGCAGAAATCGGAAAGTCTGACATCAAGCCCAAGCACACCGATGAAGCACCTGTGGCACGCACGGAAACCGAAACGGCCGACTTAGAACCGAAACGCAAAAAAGCAACCGCGGCAAAAAGCAAGAAGCGCTCAAAATCCGAGCGCAAACCGCTCAACCTCAAGGGCTTCGTTACGGTTGCAGTGTTCACTACAATCATAGCAGCCGTACTTGCGGCAAACATCATCTCACCCGACCGCACACATTCCGACACGGAGAATCGCACTCTCGCATCAATGCCGACGGTTACGTTTTCCGGGGTTTTCAGCGGCAGCTTCATGCAACGCTTTGAAGGCCATGTTTCCGACCAGTTCATTTTCCGCGACGAAATTGTTTCTCTGCGCTCAGCGGTAAACCGTATACTTGGCTCAAAAGAACAAAACGGCATATACATCGGCAAAAGCGGTCAGCTTTTTGAAAAGCAGGAAGAATACAACGTCAAAAAGCTCAACTCAATTGCAAAATCAATCAACACCTTCTGCCGCAACAATCCCAAGCTCAAAGCCACAGTGTTTGTGGCACCCACCGCAAGCTATATTCTGCGCGATAAACTCCCCGATTTTGTTGAGCCGCATAATCAAAAGAAGGTTATTTCCCGTTTCTACGGCAGACTTGACAGCAACGTTGAAACACTCAACGTCATCAATGCCTTTGAAAAACGTAAAAATGAACAGAAGCTTTACTATCTCACCGACCACCATTGGACAACACGTGCAGCAAAGGTAGCGTTCAATCTGCTTGCAAAAAAGCTTGGTATCAACACCGACAGCATTAAATACGAGTACCACACCGTGAGCACGACCTTCAGTGGCACACTTTCAAAAGCGTCGGGTATTTATGAATCAGCGGACACAATTGAGATATGCATGCCGTCTGATTCAAAGGGTACGTACGTTGTGAAAAACGCCGACCTGCAAACCAAGGAAACCTCACTTTTTGAGCTTTCCAAGCTGGAAACAGGTAATCCGTACGAGCTTTTCTGCGGCGGCAATTTTTCGCGCCTTACAATTTCAACCACAAACAGAAACGAAAAGGTCCTGCTTGTTTTCAAGGATTCATACGCCAACTGCCTCATTCCGATGCTCACCCCGTATTATCAGGAGATTGTTGTTATTGACCCGAGATATTTCACCGATAACATTGAGGATATCCTCAGCTCGCACCCTTTCACAGACGTACTTTTTATTTATAACATCGACACTCTCGCCAAGGACACGTCACTTTCGGACGTAATTGAATAAGATAACGTCTTGCCATTGCCGGCAAAACGCGGTATAATAAAACAAACTGTAATAAAGGAGTTGCACGCATGCTTCATAACACACAGTACATTCAGGATTTCATGGCTTACTATAACTATCCCGCCGAAGCCGTTAAGGCCTTCACCGAGCTTGAAGCTCTGCTTGATGAAAACGAGCAGTTCGGCGCAAAGCAGGACGCATTGG
Source organism: Acutalibacteraceae bacterium (assembly GCA_045590055.1). GTDB lineage: Bacteria > Bacillota > Clostridia > Oscillospirales > Acutalibacteraceae > UBA6857. The sequence goes on along the minus strand of JAZNQF010000029.1, from coordinate 1,595 downwards.
TTGAGGGTTACATGGGTGACAAAATCAGCCTTCGCGATGCTCTTTCCGAGCTTGACAAGCTCAGCGAAGAATACGGCGTAAACCGCTACACCCTGCACTTTGTTTTCCTTATGAACTGCACACCTATTCTCAAAGAAAACTATGCCAAGCGCGGCGTTGACGAAAAAATATTCTGGGACACAATGGCAGACCTGCGCCACAAGCTGATTGAATGCATCGACTGCGAAGAAGTCCCCGGTACTTTTGTTGCAGACTGGAACGACGGATTCTTTAAGATGGAGCGCTTTGCGTACGGCCGTTTTCAGTACGAATACGGTGAGTACGAAGGTGAGGATTTCACCACAGCCTGCGGCAAAGTGTTCAAAAAAGGCGATCCATACATCGGTTTCCACATTCCCTCGTCGGGCATTCCGCTCACAGACGACGTGCGACTTGACTCATACAAGCAGGCATATCCGCATTTCAAGCATCTTTTCCCCGACGGCAAGGTGATTTTCGGCACGCACTCATGGCTTCTTTTCCAGGAGCACAGAGAATTCCTGCCCAAGCATCTCAACATTCTGCGCTTCATGGACGACTTTGAAATCATTGAGCGCAGCTATCAGGACACATTCACGAACGGCTGGCGCGTTTTCGGTAAGGATTCCGATTTACCCATAGACCAACTTCCGCGCAAAACGTCACTTCAGCGCGCTTACGCTGACTGGCTGCTTGCAGGCAACAAAACCGGCAACGCGTTCGGTATCATTGTTTTTGACGGAGAAAAAATACTCCGATAAGTCTATTGCAACAAAAAAGAATACATAGCTTTGGTTAAATCTCACGAAAATTCCTTTTTTTGTTGACATATCCGTACGGCTCTTTTATAATATGTGTGAATCATTATGTGGAGGTATATCACCATGAAGAAGATTATTTCTGTTTTTCTTGCAATAACAATGTTGTTCTCCTTCGCCGCAGTTGCTTTTGCTGCAGACGAAACCGCAACATACGAATGCACCTGCACCAACTGCCGCAAAGACGTTGACTGCACTTGTTGCATTTATTGCGAGTACACCGGCAAAAGAATGAGCTGTGTCACATTTGACGAAGACAACGGCGGCGTAGCAGTTTTCTGCTGTGAGCGTTGCACAGGTTTCCTTGGTTGCACATGCGGCGATGAGGAAGACCCCGAAGCTCTCTGCGTTTGCACACATTGCCGTGCGGAAGCACAGGACGGCAAAGATCCTGCAGGCAGCCAGAACCAGATTTTCGACAGCGACACTCAGAAGAGCATCATCGACATGTTCCAGAACATTCTCGGCAAGATTTCTGCAGTTTTCGATATGATTTTCGACGCAATCTTCGAATTCCTGAGAATCGACGAGCTTCAGCCGAAGGCATAATTAATGTTACATCAAAACCGCAGACCAAACGGTCTGCGGTTTTTTTTTGCGTGTTATGAACAGAATCAAGTGTGTACACTTGGTCAGTAAGGCGGCTCTTTCAAGTGAGGGTGGAGCCTTTGATGCCTTTACCTTCAGGGAAAGGTGCTGAGAGGGCGAAAGGGGCAGTTTACTCTCTCCTTCCGTCACGCTCCCGCGTGCCACCTTCCT
>JAZNQF010000028.1:0-10449 GCA_045590055.1 Acutalibacteraceae bacterium | reverse complement strand
TATCTTTTGGAGAATGGCAAGATCGAAACTACCGTTACAAGAGCTAAGGAAGTACGTTCTTTAACAGAAAAAATGATCACTGTCGCTAAGGACAACACTCTCGCTGCAAAGCGTCAGGCTCTTGCTTTTGTTACAAAGGAAGATGTTGTCAAAAAGCTTTTCGACGAAATCGCCCCCAAGTACAAGGATGTTAACGGCGGTTACTGCCGTATCATCAAGACCGGCCCCCGCCGCGGTGACGCTGCGGAGATGTGCATCATCGAGCTCGTCTGATTAACAACAAGGTTCAAAGCACCAAGTGGTTACGCTTGGTGCTTTTCTTTTGATTTTCGGTGGGATATTTTTGCCAATACTGCGTTAAAAGTCTTGCCAATATCGCATATTGGCATCGACTTTTGCCTTGTCTTGACAAAAATCTCCTCACCTCAATTTTGGCGTATATTTCCGCTAATACTGCGATGAAAGTCTTGCCAATATCGCATATTGACATTGGCTTTTGCCTTGTCTTGACAAAAATTCCCTCACCTCAATCGAGGTGAGGGGAGAGCGCTGTTTTGATAAAAACGTGCTTTATTTGCAGCGTACCCGCCGCCGAGCAAGCAGCCGCGGGTTGCTTGCTCGGTTTTGCATGCGCCACCCCGCGGAAGCAAGCGGTACACAGCTTGCTTCCGCGGGGCAAAATCCGTTTTGCCGGATTTTGTGCACAGTTTGTGCATGGCACGTGCAAAACCGCAGTCGCGCTCGCGCGACTGTGGCGGCGGGCCTTCACTTAACCGCGCATCCGTGCTTGACGAAAAATCATCATCGTGGTATTATATATTGAAACATTGTAAGTTATAGTGGGGTGAATTTGTGTATTTAGTAGTCGGAGCGGGTGGTTTCCTTGGCTCGTATGTAATTAAAAACATCCTTGAAAAAACATACGACCCCATTATTGCTGTTTCAAAAAACGGTCAGGTGTATGCCGGTGACGACCTGAGAGTTAAAGCTGTTAAGCTTGACGTCTGCAACGCAGATGAGCTTAGCAGATTGATTTCTACCATTCCTATCAGTGCAAAGGTTGTGTGGCTTGCCGCACAGCACAACATTGACAAGGTTGCGCAAGCCCCCGAAGACGCTGCAAAAATCAACCTTTTTGCACTTTCGACTGCATGTGCTCAACTCACAAATATCTCACGTTTCATTTTTACATCAAGCGACACTGTCTACGGTGAGGGCGTCGAAAAGCGTTTTAAAGAAACCGATGAGCTCAATCCCATCAGCGAGTACGGCAGGCAGAAGCTTGAGGGTGAAAAAATCGTGCTCTCACACAACATGAACGTTGTGAGGTTGCCGTTCATGTTCGGCAAAAGCATCTCACCGTACAAAAAGCACTTTTGCGACCTTATCATATCAAACCTTGAACTCGGTCAGAGCACAAAGATGTTCACTGATTCAATCCGCAGCACGCTCAGCTTTGACACTGTTGCAAAAATCATCGTCTCACTTTGTGAAGAAGATGAGGATATTCCACCCGTGCTTAACATAGGCTCTGATGAGCCGTATTCAAAATATGACGTCGGTGTTGCTTTGGCGCACAAACTCGGCGCAGACACAGCGCTGATAACATCCGAAGAATCTCAGAACACATGGGCCAAGGGTGCTGAAAGGGCAGTGTCAACCGTTATGGACAACACATTACTAAAAAAAACACTAATGCTCGATAAAATTACACTTGAATTATAAAAGAAAGGAGCGCGTTGCTGTCGACAAAAAGCGGCAGTTGCGGGTGATGAACATGGTTATTGCAAGAACACCTTACCGAATCTCATTTTTTGGCGGCGGAAGTGACTTTAAAAACTACTATGAAACCCGCGGCGGTGCAGTTTTGTCTGCAACAATTGATAAATACTGCTATGTCACAACGCGCAGAATGCCTCAGTTTTTCGGCTATAACAGTCAGTTCACATATTCAAAAATTGAGCGTTTCAACACTGCTGACGAGGTTGAGCATCCCCTTGTGCGTAATGCGCTGAAGATGCTCAATACGCAAAATATCCAGATTGCATACGACTCCGATTTACCCGCTCGCTCAGGCATCGGCTCAAGCTCAGCCTTTGCTGTAGGCCTTCTTAACGGGTTGAGAACCTTGGAAGGTGTATCTCCCACAAAAAAAGAGCTTGCACAGCAGGCGATTTATCTTGAACGTGAGCTTTGCAATGAGGCAGGCGGTATTCAGGACCAGATTTCAACCGCTTATGGCGGCATCAACAAAATCAGCTTTTCATCGGACGGGTTTGAAGTTAACCAAATTAAATTCCCTACCGAAAGGAAATTGGCTCTTAACGGCAATCTTTTGCTGTTTTTCACAGGCTTTCAACGCAATTCATACGATATATCACAGAAGCAGGATTCAAGAACCGGGCAGAATATTGCGGTGCTTGATGAAATGGTTGAGCTTGTTGATGCAGGTGTCAGCATCCTCACCGAAGGCGATGACCTTAACGACTTCGGCAGATTGCTTGATTATTCGTGGAAGCTGAAAAAGAGCCTTGCTGACGAAATCACAACAGACGAAATCAACGCAATGTATGAAAAAGCAAAAAGAGCGGGCGCACTTGGCGGCAAACTTCTCGGTGCCGGCGGTGGAGGCTTCATGTTGCTTTACGTTGAGCCGTATAAACAGCAGAGTGTCAAAAACGCATTGTCCGACTTTTTGCAGATTCCGTTCCGCTTTGAAAACTCCGGAACAAGCATAATATATAAAGGAAGTGGAGACTGATGAAAAAAGTGCTCATCACAGGTGGCGGCGGCTATATCGGCTCAGTGCTGACACCAATGTTGCTCAACAAGGGCTACGACGTAACGGTGCTTGACAACTTCATGTTTTCACAGAATTCACTGCTTGATTGTTGTGTGCACAAAAACTTCCACATCATCCGCGCAGACGCAAGGGATGAGCAAGTGATAAAGCAAGCCGTAAAGGGCAAGGATTACATCATTCCTCTTGCCGCACTTGTCGGTTTCCCACTGTGCGACAGTGACACAATTGCCGCGCAGACAACTAACACAGACGCAGTTTTAACCCTGCTTCGTTGCCGTGAGGAAAGCACACGCGTTATTTTTCCATGCACAAACAGTGGCTACGGACTCGGCGCAGGCGAAAGCTATTGCACCGAGGATTCACCCATTAACCCGATTTCGCTTTACGGCAGAACAAAAATGGCGGCAGAAAAAGCCGTGCTTGAAGCAGGTAACTCGCTGACCTTCCGTTTTGCAACGCTTTTTGGTGCTTCACCGCGTATGCGAACGGATTTGCTGGTTAACGACTTTGTTTACCGTGCCGTGTTTGACCGCACCGCAGTAATTTTTGAAGGTCACTTCAAGCGCAATTTCCTGCACGTCAGGGATGCCGCCGGTGCATTCATTTTTGCAATGGAAAATTTTGAAAAAATGCAGGGCAGAACGTACAATTGCGGCCTTTCCGATGCCAATCTTTCAAAGTTTGAGCTGTGCGAAAAAATCAAACAGCATGTTCCGTCGTTTGTATATATCGAGGCGGATGTTGGTGAAGACCCCGACAAGCGCAATTATATCGTATCAAACGAAAGACTTGAAAGCATGGGTTGGAGACCTGCTTTCACCCTCGATGACGGCATTGAGGAATTGGTTAAAACCTACAGTATAATCAAAAACAACAAGTATTCCAATATTTGAACGGAGAAAAAGCATGATCGAGATTCTCACCCCCGATTTTGAATTCGGTGATGACAGAGGTTTTCTCTGCCAATTGGTGCACGGAGGATACAAGCAGGTCAACGTGGTTTATTCCAACAAGGGCGTTTACCGCGGAGGACACTACCATAAAATCAACACTGAAGCCTTTTACGTGGTGAGTGGAGCTTTTGAGGTAACCGTAACGGACGGAGAGAAAAAGCAGATTTACACCTTTAAAAAAGGCGACATGTTCAGCATAAAACCGGGCGTGTGGCACGATTTCAACTACGTTGAAGACACCGTGCTCGTTGGTTTGTACGACATCGGGGTTGAACTCGACGATGGCACAAAGGATATCTGCACAGAGTAAAAAGGAGTGACACAAGTGGAGGCAATTGTGCTTGCCGGCGGTATGGGGACAAGGCTCAGGTCTTGCGTCAGCGATGTACCAAAGGTACTTGCTGAGGTTGACGGCGTGCCGTTTCTTAACCACATTCTCTCTTTTCTTTACCGCGGCGGTGTTACAAAAGCCGTGCTTGCGGTTGGTTACCTTGCGCAGAAAATCATGGATTGCTACGGTAACAGATACGAGGGCATGGTGCTTGAGTATTCTGTTGAGCATACCCCTCTGGGTACGGGCGGCGCTATTAAAAGCGCACTGAAAATGTGCAGTGAAGAAACCGTTATTGTCGTCAACGGGGACACTTTTTTCGACCTTGACCTTGATGCTTTAATGAATCAGCACTGCACTCTTAAAGCCGACGTTACCGTTGCTTTAACGCACTTTGACGATGTTTCCGACCGTGGAAGCGTGAAGCTTGACGGCGTGAGGATAACCGACTTCTGCGAAAAAGGAGTGAGCGGCGGTGGTTTTATCAATGCAGGTGTGTACGCCGTAAGCAAAAATTTGCTCAACTGCGTTGAAGAAGAAAAGTTCTCATTTGAAAAAGATGTGCTTGAAAAATCGCGGTACACAAAAAACGGCTTTTTTGCAAACGGATATTTCATTGATATCGGCACACCCGACAATTACGCAAAAGCGAAGCGCGAGCTCAGTTACTCTATAACGCCGCGCACAAGGCGCGCGTTGTTTCTTGACCGCGACGGAACGTTGAATATCGACACGTGCCATCTTTACAAATGTGAAGATTTGCATTTCATTGATTCGATAGCAAGGCTTGTTGCAAACAAAAGAAAAGAGGGGTACCTTGCAATTGTTGTTACCAATCAGGCAGGGGTTGCAAAGGGACTCTACAGCGAAGAAGACGTGCTTAAACTGCACGAGCATATAAACGATAAACTTGAAAAAGAATACAGCACGTTGATTGATGCATTTTTTTACTGTCCGCATCATCCCGACGGTGTTGTTGAAGAATACACTTGCCGATGTAAATGCAGAAAGCCTCAGCCTGCAATGATTTTTGCGGCGGTTGAGCATTTCAGGCAAAAGGGTATTGAGCTTGATTTGCAAAACAGTGTTCTCATCGGAGATAAGCCGTGGGACATTCAAGCGGGTATCGCGGCAGGTATCGGCAGGAATCTGCTTTTCGACGGCATAAATCTGCCAAAAATCTGACTTGATTAAAGAAAGGATTGTGGGCAAAAGCTCACTCAGGCTTTGGTTATGACAAAAAGAGTAGTCTCAATTCTTATTGCGGTTGTGCTGTGTATGGCTGGTATTGCCATTTTTACATCCTGCGACAAACAGACGACGCAACAGATTTTATACACGGTGAATGATGACGGCACCGCATCCGTATATACCGGGAACACGGACATTGAAGGTGACCTCACCATTCCGTCCGAAATAGATGGCTACAAGGTAACGGCAATTTCCGTGCACGGCTTTTCGCAGTGTACGAAACTCACCTCCGTCGTTATACCCGACAGCGTGATGGACATTGAAGCCAACGCCTTCAGCGGTTGCACCGCGCTTGAAAAAATCACTCTTTCCGACAGCGTGAAGAATATTGCACCTTCAGCGTTTAGCAATGCCGCTTTTATGGAAAACGAAGCAAACTGGGACGGCAACTATCTGTTCATCGGGGATATTCTTCTTTCCGTGCGCAACAAAGACGATATCAAGGGTGAACTCGTTATCCCCGAGGGTACGAAGGTTATCTCCGGCGGCACTTTCAGCGGTTGTGCGCAGGTGACGTCAATTGTCTTCCCCGTCAGCGTCAGAACAATCAGTGCGCAAGCCTTTGCAGGCTGTAACGGCATCAAGGAGCTTGTGCTTCCGCAGAATCTCACCTATGTCGGCGAGGCGGCGTTCAGCGGCTGCTCGTCGCTTACCTCGGTAACTCTGCCCGAAAAGCTGACCGCACTTGCAGACAGAATGTTTGAAAACTGCGCAGGCTTTGAAAGTGTGGATATTCCTGCCACTGTCACTGTTTTCGGTGTCGGCACGTTTGACGGCTGCAGAAGGCTCAAAAACATCAACGTTGATGAAAACAACCCCACCTTCAAAAGTGAAGACGGCATTGTTTACAGCAAAAACGGCAAAGAGCTTATCCGTTATCCGCAAGGCAAACTTCTGCTTTCCTTCAACGTAAACTCAAAGGTTAAAACAATTGCGCAGGGTGCATTCAAGGGCGCAAAATACCTTGAAAAAATCATTCTTGATACAAACCTCCACGAGCTTGGCGCAAGAGCTTTTGAGGGTTGTGAGAGGTTAGCGTATTACCATGTTTCCGCTTTCCTTTCAAATATTCCCGAATACTGCTTCAAGGATTGCAAAAGCCTTAACAAAATTGAGCTTCATCAGTACATTGAATCTGTGGGCGAGGGTGCTTTCTATGGCTGTGAAAGTCTCACAACCGTTGCAATGCCCCAAAACTCAATGTGCACGTCAATTGCACCGTATACCTTCTACGGATGCAAAAACCTCAAAGACGTTACAATGCTTGACAGTATTGTTGAAATCGGCGAATATGCTTTCTACGGTTGCGAAAGCATGAAGACGTTTGATTTTGTGGCAGATGAGGTTGTTGCCGCGCACGCATTTGAGGGTTGCACTCAGCTTTCTTCATTCAAATTCAATGATAGTGTGACGGTAATTGAAGAATACGCCTTTGCAGGCTGTAAAGCTCTCAACGGTGTGTTTCTTCCGCTTAATATTCAGCGCATCAATCAGTTTGCATTTGAAGGTTGTTCTGCTCTTGAAGGCATTGCTTTGCCCGAAACCGTGCTTATTATTGAGAAAGGCGCGTTCAAATCATGTACGACACTTAAAACTGTGTCTGTACCTGAAGGTTTCAACAGCTTCAGCGAGGGTGTTTTTGAAAACTGCCGCTCACTTGTCAACATCAATCTGCCCGAGAGTCTGACATCAATCGAAAAGGCGTTGTTCAAAGGTTGTTCTGCTCTTGAGAATGCAATAATTCCGGCATCTGTGAGAAAAATCGGTGAAGAAGCCTTCAGCGGTTGCTCCTCGCTTAAAACAATTGATTTGCCAAGAAATGTAACCGTTGTTGAAAATGCCGCTTTCGAAAACTGTACGGCCCTTGAAAACATCTTTGTCCAAAACAACGACTGTGTTATTGTTGCAAGCCAAAACACATTTCCTGAGCAGGCGGTTATCCACGCGGCAAGGAATCAGTCGGTCAATGAATATGCAGAAAAATTTAACAGAAAGGTTGTTAATCAATGACACGAAGTGCAAACAACGCAAAATATCTGACAAAAAAGCATTTATTAACGGCTCTGCTGGCGATTATACTTGTTGTAACAGGTGTTTTTGCCTGTACAATTGCTTCTTCAGCGGCAAGCGGCGAGCTTAACGCGCCTGAAATGCAAAGCATTGAACTCACAGATTTCGGTGCTCAGGTCAGCTGGTCAAAGGTGAAAAGTGCGGTAGCTTACAGAGTCTATAGGCTCAGAGCAGGTGATTCCTCATGGGAAACAATAGTCAAGCGCACAACCGCCCGCACCTTCATTGATGACAGCATTCAGGGCGGTGAGAAGTATTACTATAAAGTTAAGGCTCTTGCCGCGGATTCAACAGACAACTCAAAAAGAAGTGGCGGAAAATCGGTTAAAGTTCCTTTCACGTCCGCTTCTTCAATTGCTTTCAGCAAAGATTCGCGCAAAATGAGCGTTGGCTCAACATACACTCTTAAGGTTACCGTACTGCCCGTTTACGCAGAATACAAGCTCACCTTTTCATCGGATAACAAAGCTGTGGCAAAGGTCAGCTCAAAGGGTAAAATCACCGCGGTGTCGGCAGGTACGGCAAAAATTACAGTTAAATCGGGCAAAATCAAAGATACATTCGACGTCTTTGTAAGGCTTGAAAAGCCTGAAATAACACTGAAAAGAACAAACAACTTTGATTTCATAAAAGTGAAATGGAACGAAGTTGAGGGCGCAAGCGCATACAGAGTTTACCGCTACAACCCTCAGAAAGGTTCATGGAAAGTACTTATAAAAAGCACTGCGAAGCTTTCATATACTGATAAAACTCCGCTCAATAATGCCGATAACATCTACGGTGTAAAGGCTCTCTTTGAGGGTGTGGAAGCTTGCAACAGCTACAGAGCAGAAAGCGAGAAGCTTTATATACCCGAAACACCGTACGGCGCAAAAATTGACTCCATTACAAAAGATGGAATTTTGTATTATTGGAAAAAACCTGCCAAGTCAGACGGTTATGAGGTCTGGAGATATGAAGCGGACAAAGATGAGTTTGAACGGATTGCCACAATTAATGACAGAACACAGTTTACGTATCTTGACAGTAGCTTTGACCGTTCACTTTCCACGCAGAAATACAAAGTACGCTCGTTTATTCTCAACGAGAACGGAAGCAAAAAATACAGCACCTTCTCTGCAGTCAAAACCGCAAGAAAATATGGGAAGCTCACAATCAGCAAAGAGGAGCTTTATATGCGCACGGATGACGTGAGGCAGCTTCGTGTTTTCTACGGATGGGGTGAGCCCGATGACGTTACGTGGAAGTCCACCAACAGGCGTGTTGCCACGGTTGATGAAAACGGTAGGGTCACTGCGCTCAAAAAGGGCGCTGTATCAATCATTGCATATTGCGACTCACTCAATCGAGTGGTAAGCTGCTCTCTTACCGTTGACCGCGACGCTCCGACGGTTGAATACAACGCCATCAACGAATACACGCGCAAAGACAGCGACGGCGTGTGGTACAGTAACACAGACAAAAAAACAAATGAAGCCGTGCTTATGTTTGCAGGTGACATCATGTGCACGGGTGCTCAGCAGAGATTTGCACAGGATAACGGCCTTAACTATAACGCCTGCTTTGACGGCGTGAGGGATATCCTTGAAACTGCAGACTTTGCTGTGGCAAACCTTGAAACAATTACTTCGGACGGTTGGCCGTATTTCTCCGAGGAAACCTACATTGACAGTAAAGCAAATTGCAACGGTCCGTCAACATACATTGCCGCCGTTTGTGCTTCGGGCTTTGATGCGCTTGTAACCTCAAACAACCACAACTGTGATGCGGGTGTCAGAGGAATAATTGACACAAACGCAAGCCTTGAGCGATACAACATGCCTTATACCGGAACATTTTCATCAAAATCTCAGCAAAGATTCCAGATTTTTGAAGTCAACGGCATCAAGGTTGCGCTTCTCTCATACACAACTGAGACCACGGGCTTCAACGAGAAGGAATTTGAACTGACACAAGAGGAAAGAGATGTTCACCTCAACATCTTTTCAAAAGAGCGCGCCGAGGCAGATTTTGCAGCGGCAAGGGAAGCAGGAGCAGAATTTGTTGTTTGTTACATGCATTGGGGTGTAAAAAACAGAGCCGAGCTGACCGGTGCACAGGTTGCGTGCTCACGTCAGGCTGCAGAAGCAGGTGCAGACTTGATTACGGGCGGACATTGTCATCTTCTGCAGGAGTTCACCTACATTGAAACTTCCGACGGACGCAAGGTGCCCTGCGCTTTCTCACTCGGTGATTTCCTTTCAAGCATCCAGCAGGTTGAGGGCAACAGAGACAGCATCATCCTCAGGCTTGAAATCAGCAAAAACAAAAAAGGCAATGTTGTCATAGACGATATCTCCTATATCCCGTGCTACAACAAGACGGTGCACAGCGGAATCTACTATTACACTCTTCCCGTAGAGCCTAAACTTAACGGCGGCTATGTTTTATCGCACAAGGAAACAACTCTTGCACGTATTGCCGCGGCGGTAGGAGAAGCGCTCAAAAAATACTCCGCGTAACAGGTTTTGTCGGGAGCTTTCCGCCAATGCTGCGTTAAAACCCTCTCCAATATCCGCATATTGGCTTCGGCTTTTGCCTTGTCTTGACGAAAATCTCCTCGACAAAATTAAAACGTTTTTGTTTTGCCTTGACAAAACTTCTCTTACAAAAGCAAAGCAGCTTTCTCCTTGTATAGACAATAATCTCTGTGACAGAATTGTGGCAGTGGATACCGAGGCTGAAACAACACGCCCGCAAACTCTTCAATGGTTTGCGGGCCTTTCTTTTTTTGACATGTTTTGGATATTGATAAGATAAAAATGTCGCTATTTTCAACTTTGTGCATCAAGTATTTATGCATCATGCCGTTTTTGATGATTTTATCTTGCATTCTTGCAAACATTGTGGTATAAAAAGCCTTGGATGGTCATTTGACCACACAGAATTCAACAGGAGGTAAACGGCTATGGTAAAAACAATTTGCAAAAAGCTTTATGACACTGAAAATGCAGAGATTGTAAAAAAGGTCACCTTTGGTGCTTTCGGCGAAGATGACGGCT
>JAZNQF010000027.1:0-5062 GCA_045590055.1 Acutalibacteraceae bacterium | reverse complement strand
TGCAGAAGCAAGTCGGGCTTTTGACAGTGCGTTTTTACCCATACATACCGTATTATGCGGCTATGGGTTGTGAGTGCAATATAATCTGCTCAGAACCTGCGGTCACGTGGAACCTTGTCTGTTATTTTGTTGAAAATTTTGTATAACAGGAACATAATCTTATTGTCAAGATTCAGCCAGTACACAGCCTGAATGGCCGCAAAAACAACAACCGCCAGAACAACAAGCGCTATGATTATTTTAAGTAAAATGATTAATATACTCATATCCGTTCCTCCTTACCAGCCCTTGGAATCATCAAAATCAAGCAGTGATTCGTCAAGCGGCTTTTCATTCATAACCGTAAACATGAAGTCGTTGAACTGCTTTCTCATTTCGTTACGCGGAATTGCGCGCGGGTCAATAAGATCGTGTGAAATCCACACCAGAGGAATGTTTCTCTCGTTGGCAATGTCCTGAATCATGCCCGTCATTGACTTGCTGCCCTTGCAGGTGATATCGTCATAAAACACAATCATATCACAGTTGAAGCGTTCGTATTCCTCAAACATTTCAAGCAGGTTATCATAACCGCCAACAAGATGGCGGCGCATAATCGCCTGCTCCCAGAGCTGAGCAACACCCCAGAGAGCCTCTTCCTTGTCATCCTCGGAAATAAAGTCGTGGTGGGACATATTGTTGAGTACCGCAACAGTGTTTACGCCCCAACATTCATACATCCACGTGGAAAAATGCATATAGTATGATGCCGGAGCACCGCAGACAAGCGTTCTGTGGCGCGTTTTCGGACGGACGTTGATTTTTTCCCTGACGCATTTTTCGCAGATTTCAAGCATCTCTCTGCCTACTTTTGCGCACTCCTTATTCAGACCGCTTGAGAAAGAAAGCTGGAATGAACGGTACAGCAGATTCGGTACGCTGGGCACGGGGTAATAGGGCGATTTGGCAAGCTCCCACAACTCGTGCTGAATACGGGTTTCCTCGTTGTACTGACGGACTGTTTCAAAGAAGGCATCCCAGTCAAATGTTTCGCCCGTGCAGTCCTCGATGAATTTGATAACCTCTTTGACGTGAGCAACCGCATATTCTCTTGTGTCCTCATCCTTCCAACGCATAGGCGTACAGCCCTGAATTGAAGGCACCTTGAGACGGCGCTCAACAACCGACGAGTTCATAACCGAGGAATCGCAGGGAGCGTTGCTGGTGATAAGGCAGGCACCGTAGTACGGAAGCTGGTCGTCAATGGCAACACCGCAGATTGCAGAGGAGTTTCTGCATGAGTCTGACGGCAGACCGTAGGAGTCGATGATATCTGTAAAATAGTGGCCTGCGTGCTGGTCGTTGGCGGTGGCAAGGATGTGGAAATACGGCTCTTCAACCGCGTTCTGAAGGTTCGGGAAGCCGCCGATGAGAATGGGAGAGGTGTCCTGCTCAAAAATAACGGTTTTCTTGGAATACTCATTTTCACCGAAGCGCTCATCGGTTTTCATAATCTGAATCAGAGCCTTGGCGTTGCTCTTCAGAAGGAACTGCATATACTTATGTGCAATAAGCAACGCTTCGCCGTGGGCATCGTCAATGGTGCGGTCAACCATGCTGCCGCTTCCGAGATAGGGAGCCATCCAGTGATAATACGTAAGAGCCTTGAATGCACGGACGGGATCACCCTTAATAAGCTCACCGCTTATCTTTTTTTCGGTAAGCCATTCCCTGAAATCAACCCATGAATCCTTGAAGCCCTTCCATTTTCTGTAACGGGCAAGCTCATAACCGTTATAAAAACGCTTTCTGCTGCCGAAGTTTTTCTTTTCAGCCATTGTGCTCTCCCCTTTCTGCTTTTTTGAGTTCAAGTGCTTCAACAAAGGCTTGGAAACGGGTGCGCAGCTGACCTGTTGAAGTGTTGATATACTCTTTCTCAATACCCATGCAGGCAATACCGTAATCACTTTCCATAACGTGCTGGCAGTACATACGCTCATACTCCCAATACTCACAGAACTTCATCTGCTGAACGATAAGTCCGTCCGCGTTATAATCCTCTGCGAGCTTGCTGAGATACTGCTTTCTGCCGTGAACCTTTTCAGGGTTCATGAATCTCGGGCACTCGTTGGTGTCAATATAGTGTCTTGCAATGGCATTCATTGCGGTTTCACCGTCACGGATTTCAATTTCCTCACGTCCCGGAAGGGAGCCGAAGCAATATCTGTCTGCAACAACAAACGCGCCGCAATCCTCAATCAGCTTGGTGAAATACGGGTCGTCGTTTTCGCCGCCTGCAAGGACGACTCTTACACGGTACCACGGCTTTTCATCGGCGGTTCTTGTTTTCAGCTCCTCAAGTGTTTCCTTAAGATAAGGCATAATCAGATCGTGCGGGCAGCATTCGCTGACAAGCTCAATAAGATGGAACTCATAACCCGTGAGGGGAGGATTTTTCATTTTGCGGTAATTACCGATTTCAGTAACCACACGGCAAAGCTCATTGTGTTTTTCAATTGCCCTGCGTAATGCTTCATCCGAAACATCAACACCGTAAACCTCATTCAAGCGGTCAAGAACGTGCTTTTTAAGCTGCTTTTCATAATGCTTCACAGCATAATCCTTGGTGACAAAGGGTGCATCCACGTGAGAAACAAAAAACTTTTCGTTCTGATCTTTAACAAGGCCCAGCATCTCAAAATGCTCGTGGGAGCGGTGCATCATTCCGCAGGTTTCCGTGCTGAGAAGTGCAGAGAAGAAGTTATATCCGCCTTCAATTGCAAGCTCAAGAATGCTTCGCGAGTACATACAGGTCTTTTCTGACATATAATACGTGGCAATGGCAGTGTCGGATATACCGGGCGCTCTCAGGCGTACTGAAAAGCAGCCGTCAAGGTTCATCAGCACCTCGGGTATGTAATAACATGAATAACCGAGCGCCAGCTTTCCGTCATCCAGAGCCTTGTCCACCAACTCGTTTTTTACCTCATCAAGAAGGTTTTCAAAAAATACACGGTATCTGAGATCTCTCATTTTATAAAATCCGCCTTTCTTTTCGCAGACAATTCAATAACATTTTTTGGAATCTGCTTATTCCTTTATAAGAATAATGTTTTCCATAAGGTCAATATCGCAGATTTCACCTTTCAGTTTTGTGCATGCACCCATAAGGTCGTAAACAATAAGCTCTCCGTCTTTGCATATAACCCGTGCAACGTTTTTTAAAAGAAAAACGTTTTCATCATCGCTCTTTTTATAAATTGATGAAAGGCACATTTTTATCCCTCCGCTTCTTTTATTGCCTGATTGATTTTTTCGGTTGATTTGTTCAAAAGCTCCACAGCTTCTTTTATAAGCACCGCCGCGTTACCCTCAAACGAAGCCGCGGTTTCCATAAGCTCCTCAGCGTGATGCGCATTATGGTGCGCCATATATTTAAGCAATGCAATTGTTTCTTTGTCTGACGTATGCCCGTGAGTGTGATGGGTATGATTATGCTCCATTTCAAATTTTCTCCTTTTCTTTTTTCAGATGCAATTCGCGCAAGCCTTCCACTTCATCGCAAACAGGCTTCAGCTTGCACGATGCACAGTCAAGCTCATCAAGCTGCAAGGTACTGTGTACCGCATCGGTGATTTTTTTTACTTTCGCGGCAAGGTCGGAAAGCGTTCTGTAATCAAAGTCTTTTTTTGTAATAAAAACAGTTCTGACAAATTCAACGTCGTTGTTTTCTTTAAACGCACGGATTAAACTGCATCCTACATTCATAAACGACAATGGCGGCACTGACTGCAACGCTTCCTTTGCCACGCGCACCTGCTCTCTTGATGCTGAGGGCGAAATGCGGATGTGGTAGCCTTTGGGGTAAAGCTGAAAAGCAGTAAAGCTGATGTTTTTCAGTTGCTCATACGTGAGCTCCTCGTCATTTTTGTTTTTCAGCCTGACAAAAGTCAGATGGGCAAAGGGGGCGTCCTCTGTTATTTCATCAAGGTCAGGCCCGTACAACACCGCTTCGTCCTGCACGAGCGGTAAATCCGCAAAAACTATGCTGCTGACGGCGGCTTTTCCGCTTCCGCCCAATTCATAAGCGGTATCACTGCGGAACAGAATTGAATTTTTCTCACCGTTTTCCGCGCACAGTTCATCGCTGAATAAAGTTGATTTATCTGCAGCCTCAGGTAAAAGTGACAGTATTTTTTCCGTTACGTCGGCAAATATTTTCATATACACTCACCTTCCGTCAGCAGTTTCAGCGCCTTCTCGGCACCCTTATACAACGGAGAGTCAGCAGGCAGGCAAAAAACGCTTTCACCCTGCATATCATTTTCCGTCTGGTTTTCGTCCTCACCTATAACCGAAAGCACGGGCGGAATACCCGTAACCGAATCGGCATCAAAAGTGTTCCTTGTGCGGTTGAAGATAACTCCGCTTTTTTTAGAGGGAATAAGTTTATTTGCAACGGCTTCAATATCAGAAATAACACTTATTCCTTTTTTGCTTCCGTCGCTGACGAGCACAAGGTAGGTTATATTCTCCATCACACGGCGGTTTATTTGCTCTATACCTGCCTCGCCGTCAATAACCACAAAATCATAGTTTCCGCAAATGAGTTCAATCACCTGCTTGAGATATGCGTTGACTTTACAGTAGCAGCCCGCCGCTTCGGGCCTTCCGATTGCCAGAAATGAAACGTTGCCTTTTTCAACAACGGAATCCAACAAATGAAATTCAGCCTCACTCAGAAGCTCTATGGCGTGTGAGGTCTGCCCCTGCTCGATGTTTTCCGCAATTCTGAGTCTGATATCATCAAGCGTGAAGGCAGGCTGAATCTGCAATGCCGTCGAAAGCCCGACGGCAGGGTCGGCATCAACGGCAAGAATTTTTTTCTCGGGGAATTTTTCCGAGAGTATCCGTACAAACGCAGCGGAAAGAGACGTTTTTCCCGCGCCGCCTTTTCCTGCAAATGCAAAAATTTTTGTGCTCATAAGCACCTCCTTAGGGTGACGGGTATAATCCGAACCCGTTTTTTACAGGTGGATTTCCGTCAATCCTTCGTTAAAATACTCGCAAATCCGTCAAGGAT
>JAZNQF010000026.1:0-23393 GCA_045590055.1 Acutalibacteraceae bacterium | reverse complement strand
TCGTACATCTGCCTGAACGCATCGGGTTGCCACAACAAAGCAACACCGACTGCAACGGCAAAAATTGCGCCCACAAGCACTGCACCGGCCGCAGCATCCTTGGCTTTTTTTGCAAGCGGATGGTACTCTTTTGTGACCATATCAACAATGCTTTCGGCCGCAGTGTTAATAAGCTCACCCATAAAAACGGCTGAGTTAGCAAGGAACAGTATTGCCCACTGCGTTCTTGAAAGCACAAACCAATCTGTCAGGCCAAGAAAACTGTACATATAAATTGCGCATATTATGTGCACGCGCATATTTCTTTCTGAAACAACCGCTTCGCCTATCCCCTTGAAAGCATAGGTGAAGCTTTTTAACAAAGCCGCAAACTCTTTCATTGCTTATTCTTCACTCATGTGATAGCTTCCGTTGCGTTTGAGACCAAGCTGTTCAAGCACGGTTTCCTCGTGCTCTCTCATGCGCACTGCCTCAAGGCCGCCGTTTGCATGGTCGTACCCAAGCAGATGAAGCATTGAATGTACGGTAAGGAAAGAAATCTCTCTTTCCATACTGTGACCGTATGCCTTTGCCTGACTGACAGCGTGTTCAAGTGAGATTACGATGTCGCCGAGCATCTGTGCACCCGTGTCGTTATTTATGTCATATTTACCGTTTTCTCCCAAAGGGAAAGAAAGCACGTCAGTTGATGCATCAATTCCGCGGTGCTTGAAATTGAGCTGCTGAATTTCCTCGTCATCAACAAAAGTTACGCTGATTTCGGCCGAACCGACAAAGTGCTCGTTAACAAGCACGGCATTACAGCAACGGCGCACCAGCAATCGGGTGCCTGTGGGCACCTTCACTTTTTTCTGCTTGTCGGCAATGATAACTTTAATTCTGTCTTTCATTTCCTTTTCTTTGCCTCCTCTGCCTTTTCATAGGCTTTTATGATATCCTGAACAAGTTTGTGGCGAACAACATCCTTGTCCGAAAATTTAACCGTAGCAATATCTTCAATGTTTTTAAGTACGCGCATTGCTTCAACAAGGCCCGATTTTTTACCGCTCGGCAAGTCGATTTGCGTTATGTCACCCGTAACAACGATTTTTGAGTTAAAGCCTAACCTTGTCAAAAACATTTTCATTTGTTCGGGTGTGGTGTTCTGCGCTTCGTCAAGAATTATGAAGCTGTCGTCAAGTGTTCTGCCTCGCATATAAGCAAGGGGTGCCACTTCAATCGTTCCGTGTTCCATGTGCCTTTGAACATTCTCCGCGCCGAGCATATCATAAAGTGCATCGTAAAGCGGACGAAGATACGGGTCAACTTTTTGCTGAAGGTCACCGGGCAAAAAGCCGAGCTTCTCCCCTGCTTCAACCGCGGGACGCGTGAGAATAATACGGTTGACGTCTTTTGCTCGGAAAGCGTTGACTGCAAGTGCAACTGCAAGGTATGTTTTACCTGTACCCGCAGGGCCGACACCAAGAACAATTGTGTTTTTCTTTATCGCTTCAATGTATTTTTTCTGACCGAGAGTTTTGGGTTTTACCGGCTTGCCGCGGGATGTGATGCAGATGCAATCCCCGGTGAGTGAGCCGAGCTTTTCTTCACTGTCCTCACGCACAAGGCTTATCACATAGCGTACGTTTTGTTCGCTGAGCGCTTCACCTTTGTTGATGAGTGTGAGCAAGCCGTTGAGGGCACGTGTTGCCTTAGCGACATTTTCAATTTCACCCTGAACTTTGAGCTGAGACCCTCTGCTGACAACCGAAACAGAAAACTCTTTTTCAATCATGCGGATGTTCTCATCAAAGCTGCCGAACAAGCTGACTGCCTGTTCCATGCGTTCAATGTTCAAAGTCTGTTCAAACAAAAGCGTCACCTCAAAAAAATACTGCACTACAATGAGTATAACACACTTTTTGGCATTTGTCACATATTTTTTAAAAAATTAGGTATATAAATAACAATTTTTTTGAGTTTTTTGCCGCATTTTTAGTTTTCTGTAAGTATTCTTTTTTGCACACCCATAAAATCAAGACATTTTGCTTCATCTTTAATTATTAATTTTTGCTCCGTTTTATCAACATTCAGTGTTCTTGAAATCACCGCAGTGTTGCTGAATTCACGTTTCAGCAGTGTAATATAGCCGTCAACCGCCAGCAATTTCTGCTGTTGCTCACTCAACGGTACGTCTGCGATATCGTACTGTGTGTAAATTCTTGAAGTAACACTCAGCGGTAACTCTGTCTCGCCCATTATAAAAATATATTCATCCTCAAAGCACTCACTTTCCTTGTGCGGTGCAAATCCGAGCGGCAAAGTCAACCCGAAGAAATTTATTTCATATACGGTGCGGTATGATATGTACTGTCTGAAAGTTTCAATCGCGCCAACAGCATATTCAAGTGTTCTTTTATGCTCGGCAACAACCGTACCTGATGCCTCGTACATTGAAGTGGACAAATCGGTATTTTCAATAACTCCGCTGATAAGCAAGTCCCCTTTTCTGACCCCGCTTCCAACTGAAATTGCCGCTCTGCCGCCCGTTACGCTCATCAGCTTAATAATGCCGTCAAAATCGGCAACCACGTTGCATGGAGAGCCGAAGGAGGACGGTTTTTCAGTTTCGGGATATTCTTTAATTTCAATTCTTACTGTGCACCCCTCAACATTGAGCGATGCCCAATAGATATATTCATCAAGAATAATCTGTGCCTGAGACTGCGCATACCTCATATCCACCGATGATTTTCTCCTGCCGATTCTGACTCCGAGGTCTTCGAACACACCCTCCACCGTTTCTTCATCAAGGGATTCGCATCCGTCAACCTCAACGCACCATATAAAAGAAGTCATAATGGCAAGGAAGGTGACAAACACCGCAAGACCGATTGGCACCCCGATTCTGTTACGGTTATTTCTTGCAAAAAACGGCAGACCGTGTTTTGCAAGAATGTTAAGTTTACACCCCGACGTGACGGCATACTCTCTGATTGTGCGGTAATCCTTAGCGGCAATACATGCGCAAACTCCGTTTTTGTCAACGTGCACATCCCACAGACCTGCCTGATTTACGGCGCAAAGGTTGATGAATCTTTCATAAAAGCCGTTGGAAGCATTAAAGCGCACATAGCCTTTCAGCAAGCGTTGCATTTCCAAACTGTTCACCAAATCACCCTCACGTAGAAAAATCAATATTCATTATTTCACCGCTGACAACCAATCGGTCAAAGGTAAGATTGCGAATTGTGAGCGCAGTACCGCAAAAGCGTACACATATACATCCGCAGTTGAGCTTCACGGTAGAGCAATCATATTCAAGCACACCTTTACACCCCTCTATTATTGCATCTTTGTTTCCGTTGAGTTCAATTTGCGGCAGATTAAAGCTTTCGCTCAATGTGTGCGAGCTTTCTGTAATTCGCCCGATAAAACCGCGGTCGTTTGCTTTTTTTGCCATCGGCAACCCCTCCGAAAGAAGATATGCCCTAAAAGTGCGGAAAATTACACACCGAAACTTCATATATAACATTATGATGACAAATTTGAAGGTTGGTGTTGTAATGAAACTTAAAACAGCTGAAAACAATACGTCGTTTTGGCTGAGATATATCCCAGCGGCGGCAATCTGCTTTGTTTTTGCATTTCTGCTTATCTGCTCCCCCGATACCGCAAAAAACGGAATTGCGGACGGAATTGATTTGTGCTTGAAAATTTTGATTCCATCATTGTTTCCGTTTCTTTTTCTGTCATCGTTTACGGTATCCTCACAATTGCACCTAAGCATAGGCAGGCTATTGAGAAAACCGGTGAGGTTTCTTTTCCGTCAGCCCGAAAGCGCCGCGAGCATAATAATAATGAGTATGATAGGCGGTCTGCCTGTTGGTGCAAAAATGACCGCACTCGTTTATTCAAAGAATCAGTTAACTCAGTCTCAGGCACAACGGCTGATGCTTTATTGTGTAAACTCAGGGCCTGCATTTGTCATCAGCGCAGTTGGCGGCTCAATGCTCGGCTCATACAAGGCAGGAGTAATAATATACGTCTCGTTGTGCACTGCATCGTTGATTGTGGGCATACTCACGCGATTTTTACCCGACAGCGACTCACAGCCGACACTTTGCGCACAGATGCCCGAAGCACCGCCAAAGCTTTTTGTTGCACTGACTCAGGCGGCTGAGTCGTCGTCAACCGCAATGATGTCAATCTGCGTGTGGGTAATGTTGTTTTCGTGTGCGATTTCACTGTTTGAAGCAAACATAAAAAGTGAAGGCGCGCTTATAATTTCGGCTTCAGTGCTTGAAATAACAAAAGCATGCCGACTGTGCGCAGGAAAGCTGTCAATACCGCTGATTGCAGGAATAATAGGCTGGGCCGGCATATCGGCGCACTGCCAGATACTTTCAAGCTGCATCAAGGCACATATAAAAATCAGCGTTTTTATGTGTTCACGGGTTATAAACGGCGCTCTTGCCGCACTGATATGCGACAGATTGCTAACTTTGTTTCCGATTGAAACCGCCGCAATGATGACACCGTCGGGAATCACCGCTTCACCGTTTCGGGTTTCATTGCCGATAAGTATAGGGCTCATGATGATGTGTGCGGCATTGCTAATCAATCAACCTCAAACAAACTAAATATATTGTGTTATATACACTTATCAGCCTTGACATTTATTGCAATATCTTGTAGAATTAGTATGAATATATGGGCGAATTGTCTCTATATAGTATTTGCCCTACAAAGAGGAGATTAAGTCAATGGTTGATTCACATAAGCGTTGTCTGAATTGCATGACTGCCATTAAAACCAACGGTGATGTTTGCCCGAATTGCGGTCAACCGCTTGTTTTTGAACAGAATTTACCTTACCTGCCCGCGGGCACGGTTTTGAAGGAACAATACATTGTAGGCAAGAAAATTGAAGAATACGGCGAAGGCGTAACATACATAGGATATGACATCCAGAACGATAGGGTTGTGGATATCAGGGAATATCTGCCTGTTTCCATAATCAAGAGGGCAAAGGAAGATTTGTCCATTCGCGTCAAAGTCGGCAGTGAGGAGCTTTACAGCAACTATTATCAGAGCTTTGTGCGCATGTGGATTTATCTTATGCGTCAGCGCAACGTGGGCGGCAGAGCCCCCGTTGTTGACGTGCTCACAAACGTCAACCTCACTGCATACGCAATTATGCCGCACTTTGACGGCATTTCACTCAGAGACTACGCCGCATCGCTTCAGCTTAACGGAAACATTCTTCCGTGGAACAAGGTCAGAAGCCTGCTTGTACCGCTCCTTGATGAAATTGAAATGCTGAACAACTCAAAGCTTTTCCATCTCGGCATTTCACCTGATTCGATTTTTGTTCTGCCGAACGGCAAAACCTACCTTTCACACTTCTGCATTCCGCAGGTATACAAAGCAGACGGCGAGCTTGAGACAAGCATCGTGCCCGGTTTCGCCGCAATTGAACAGTATGCATCCGACCGCAAATGCGGCGCGTGGACAGATATCTATTCTTTCACCGCAGTTATGTTCAACCTACTCACAGGTCTGACTCCCCCTGCAGCACCCGAAAGAATCAACAATGACAAACTGCTCATTCAGCAGAGCGTTGCAAACGCGTTGCCCGGCACTGTTATACGCGCGCTGTTTGACGGATTGAAGGTTCTGCCTCAGGACAGAATTGACTCTGCACATAAGATGATGGAGCTTCTCAGCCCGTCGGAATCTCAGCCCAAGCCCTCTGTTGAGCCGATTGTAATTGATGATGAAACTAACGGTGAAACTGAAGAAAACGAAAGCAAAGCAAAGAAGCAGAAAAAAGAGAAGAAGGAAAAGAAAGAACCTAAAGTCAAAAAAGAAAAGAATAATACAAACAAAAAAGGCAAGGGAGCAGTTGCAGGTCTCATTGCATTCATTTGCACTTTCGTTGTTGCCTGCCTTGCATATCTTGTGCTTTACCCGACTGTATGTTACAGATACGTCAGCATTCCGTGGCTTGACGGTGTTTATTCTTCAATCGCCTTCCTTCCCATAAACGACAGTGTTGATGCAGACGCTGACGCGGATGAAGACGAAAGTTCAACCGCCGAGCAGACAACAGAAGAAGCAAGCAAGGAAATGATTGTTGTTGCGGATTTTGTTAAGCTCAGGTATGAATCAGTTAAAGAAAACACATACTTCACTTCAAACTATGACATCAACGTTGTGGAAGAATACAGCCCGATGCCTGCAGGTGTTATTATTGCGCAGAGCATTGAAAAGAACACCTCCGTCCCCTCGGGCACAAAAATTACGCTCACTGTAAGCCTCGGCGCTTCAACCGTTATGCTCCCCGACGTGATGAGAAAGAGCTACGACGAAGCATACAAGACTTTGACCGACCTCGGCTTCAAGGTTGAAAAGAACGTTATTGAAAACAGCGGCACGTCCACACCTAATGAAGTTTACACAATGGATCCCGTTGCAGGCATTGAATATGACTACGGCACAACAGTTACACTGAACGTATTTGGCGAGGTCGATGCTGAATAACGCGGCGTGAGCGGCATAATCTGCGCCCGACAGCCCCCGCGAGAAAACTCAGCCCGACTCCCTTTCTCAGTTTCTCCGCCGCGCCCGACGCACTGCCCGCGCGCGACAAAACAACTCAAAACAACAACGCCGACTCCCGCGCGCGGGAGCCGGCGTTTTGCTTTGCAAAACGCCGGGCAACCCGACGAAGGTTGCCCGAAAAAAATATTTTATGCAATTGTACCCAAATTCTTACCAGCAATTGAAACGGTTGATTCACCAGTGTAGTAACTGTCAAGTATCTGTGCATAGTTTGTTCCTGCAATACCACCCTCGTAGTCTGAAGCGGTTATTTTCCCATCAGCTTCACAACCAGTTACCATACCATAGTTTGCTGAAGTAATACCACAAGCATATCCATCCCTACTACCATCCGCAAATGCATCAACATGCGATACACATGAAATAATAATACCCGATTCGGTATTTAAATCAGCAATACCACTCGCATATGCATTACCTCCATAAGTTTGAGTTGCACTAATTTTACCTGAAGTTTCACAATTTGAAATGACCCCATAGTTATCCAACGCCACGAAACCAATTTCAACTGTATCCCAGTCATCATTTGCCGTTACATTACCGTTAAGATTGCAATTCTGAATTTTCCCGTAATTGTCTTTGACAAGCAGTGCCTGATTATTGCCGATAACACTGCAGTTTTCCATCTTCACGTTTTTGATAATACCCTTTTCGCCCACAACTTCGAACAACGCTTCGTTTGCAACGATATTCGAGATTTTTTTACCGTTGCCGTTGTAGTTGCCTGTAAACGGCTGGTCTGCTGAGAAGAAACCACCGACTGCCGTGTAGTTAAGGTCAATATTTTTACTCTGCTTAAAGTATGCGTTGGGATATTTAACAATTTTTTTCAACTGACTTGCGCTTGAAACAATAAACGGATTTGACTTTGATCCATTACCGTCAGCAAAGTCATTTTTGGTTTTGAATGAAAGATAATCGGAGTGAGATTTTTTGTCGCCGATTTTAACAGTAATCTTGTAGCTTCCAGCATATACGTAACCGTTTGAGTTTTTTCCGCGCCAAGTGAATGAATAGCTTTTGTCTTTTGTGAGATTTTTAAGAGTCTTTTTGTAAACAGTGTCGTTAGCTGCGTTTTTAACATAAACCGTTGCCTTTGCACAGTTATAATCATAGGGCTTTACGGTGATTTTCGCCTTGCTTTCACCCTTGATGAAATAACCGCCACCATCAGTCTTGAAGGTAACCTTTGCTTTTACGTTGCGATCTTCAACAGTAACTTTACACTTATATGTTTTCGTACCGACTTTTGCCTTAATATAGCAAGTGCCGAGACCAACACCTTTAACAGTACCATTTGAAGTTACTGTTGCAACGTCATCGTCAGTTGTTGACCAAGTAACCTTACTTGTGGTGTTGAGCACCTTGAGGGTGGTTTTTGCCTTGTAGTAAATTGTTGTTTTTGTTTTGTTAAGCTGAACTGACGTTGTGCTTGCGTTTGTTGAAACATCTGCCGCCACATAAGCACTCACCACTGACACCGATGCAATAGACAAAAGAAGAACAATTGCCATAAACAATGATGTCAATTTTGTGTGGATTGTTTTCATAGACATACCTCCATAAATCATTATTTATAACCAAATGGTTATATTACGGATATTATAACCCCTCAATGTTAAAATGTCAATATAAACATTTTCATCGGAGGTAATGCATGGGTTACTACAAACGCATACGCGAACTGCGCGAAGACCACGACATGACTCAACAGCAGGTTGCAAATTATCTCTCAATGAAACAACCGCAATATAACCGCTATGAGCGCGGATTCAGAGACGTTCCGTCGGATGTGCTGATTGCGCTTGCCGATTTATATAAAACGACAACAGACTATATTCTTGAAAGAACAGACACACCGTAAAAACACAACACAGCCGCCACTCTCCGAACAGAGTGGCGGCTGTTTCGTTTTATTTAACTGCTTTGCCAAGCTCGATACCCCTTTTGAGAGCGTCGATATTCTGCTGTTGAATTTCGGGTTTAAGCTTTGCAAACTTCTTTTTGAGGCTGTCGAGCATTGCCTCTTCCGTAATGAAAGAATCGCTCGCACCGATGAGAGCACCGAGCATAACAATGTTTGCGGCTCTTACGTTGCCTACTTCAACAGAGATGTCGTCTGCAGGAACTTTAACAACGGTAATATCCTCACGTGTAATTTCTGAAATAACACGGTTTGAGTTAACAACAAGTACGCCGCCTGCTTTGAGCTGACCGCTGAACTTTTTGTATGCCTGCTCGTTAAGAGCGATGAACATATCACACATCTTTGCAAGAGGAGAAATGATTTCGTCGTCGTCAACAACAACTGTGCACTTTGCGCTTCCGCCTCTCTGCTCGGGGCCGTATTCGGGAAGGTAGGTTGCATATTTGTTTGCTTCAACGGCAGTCTGTGCAATCATAACGCCTGCGCTCATAACACCCTGACCGCCTGAGCCTGAAATAACAAGTGATTTTTTCATATTATTTTACCTCCGGATACTTGTCTTTATATACACCGGGCTTGAAATAAGGAATTGTGTTTGTGTCCATATATTCAAGCGTCTGCAGAGGAGTCATGCCCCAGTTGGTCGGGCAGTTGACAAGCAGCTCGATGAAGGTGAAGCCTTTGCCTGCAAGCTGAAGCTCAAACGCCTTTTTGATACCTTTTCTTGCATCCTTGATGCCCTTGGGTGAGTTGAGTGCATATCTTGCAACAAAAATGGGAGCTTCAAGAGTTGAAATGAGCTCACACATTCTCATGGGATAGCCCGTGGTTTCGGGATCACGACCGTATCTTGAAGTGGTGGTCTTCTGACCGATGAGGGTTGTGGGAGCCATCTGACCGCCGGTCATACCGTAGGTCTGGTTGTTGGCAAAAATAACGGTGAAGTTTTCACCGCGGTTTGCGGCGTTCATGATTTCGGCAAGGCCGATTGCACAAAGGTCACCGTCGCCCTGATAAGCAAAAACAAGGCGTTCGGGATTGGTGCGCTTGAAGCCTGTTGCAACTGCGGGTGCTCTGCCGTGTGCGGCACCGAGAACGTCGCCGTTCCAATAAAGAAGGTTGAGTGTTGAGCAACCTACGGGTGCAACGTGGCAGCAGTTTTCGTTCTGACCAAGCTCATCAACAACGCTTGCGATGATGCCTGCTGAAAGGGAGTGCATACAACCGGGGCAGAAGCCGCTTGAGCCTTTGATTGATTTGGGTCTTCTGTATTCAGCCATTATTTTGCACCTCCTGTAACGATTTTCTTCATTTCATTGTATACGGTTTCGTCGTCAAACAGCAAACCGCCTGAACGGCAATATTCAAAGATTGGAGCACGGCCTTTGACTTCGAGTTCGATGTCATCGCGCATCTGTGCGGGAATGGCAAGCTCGATATCGATGATACCCTTAACCTGTTCGTAGTTAAGCTTGCGGAAACTCTCTTTGGGGAACGGAAAAAGAGTGATGGGACGAATCATGCCAACCTTGAAACCTTCTTCGCGAAGCTTGAGGATGGCTTCCTTGGCAACTCTTGCAGAGATACCGTAGGCGCAAACAACGTACTCGGCATCTTCAACCATGAATTCTTCAACCATAACGTCGTTCTGTTCCCACTTCTTTGTGAGCATACCTCTTGCTCTGTTTTCAAGTTCAAGCATTGCTTCGGGGTAGTAGGGAGTGAGAAGCTTGCCGGGTCTTGTTTCGCCGGGTCTTCTGGCGATATCCCACTTCTTTGTACCTTCTCTGTTAGCTTCCTTCATTTCGGGAAGTTCAACAAGCTCCATAATTGCACCAAGGCAACCGTCCATGAGGATGAGAACGGGGTTTCTGTCGCGTTCGGCATATTCCCATGCATTGTATGTGAGGTCAACTGCTTCCTGAAGTGTTGCAGGAGCAAAAACCATCACTCTGAAACCGCCGTGACCCATTGCCTTTGTGGACTGGAGGTAGTCGCTCTGTGCAGGCTGGATTGAACCGAGGCCGGGACCGCCGCGGCTGATGTTGACGATAACTGCGGGGAGCTTTGTGCTTGAAAGGTATGAAATACCTTCTGATTTAAGGCTTATGCCGGGGCCTGAGGAGCTGGTCATAGCTCTGCAGCCTGATGCCGCAGCACCGTAAACCATGTTGATTGAAGCAACTTCGCTTTCACCCTGCACAAAAACGCCGCCGACTTCGGGGAGTCTCCATGAAAGGTATTCGGGAATTTCGTTCTGAGGTGTGATGGGATAACCGGCAAAGAAACGGCAGCCGGCTCTTACAGCGGCTTCAGCAATAGCTTCGTTGCCTTTCATAAGTACTTTTGCCATTGATTAAGCCTCCTTTTTCTCGTCTGTGACTTCAATTGCAGATTCCGGACATACCGTAGCGCAGATTGCGCAGGAAATGCACTTATCTTCGTCGGTAAAGTGAGGGAAGAAAAGACCCTTCTTATTTCTTTCGGTGCCGAGTTCAAGAATCTGCTTCGGGCAGAACTTCACGCAGAAGGAACAACCCTTGCAAAGATCTGTGTTGATAACAACCATGTTTTTCGCTCCTTATCAATCCATGTATTTTTCTATGATTTTGATTGCGTCGCCGATTGTTTCCAGACCCATTACTTCACGGTCGGGAATTTCAACGTCAAATTCATCTTCAATTGCTTCGGCAAGGTTTACAAGTTCAAGTGAATTGAGACCGAGCTCGGTGCGTACGTTGGTTTCTTCCGTGATCTGTTCGGGCTGAAGATTAACAAATTCGCAAATTACTTTTCTCATTCTGTCAAGCATGATATTTATTTCCTTTCTTATTTATCAGTAATACTGTCAAGAAGTTCGCCGACTGTGATATCCGGATTTTCAATACCTTGAAGGATAACCTTAACGGCATTTTCATGCAGCTTGTCAATATGCTTGGGCTGCAGTGAATGTGTGCGGTACATATAGTTGATGTTGATTGTCTGTGTTTTCGGATTCGGATGGGCAAAGACGTACAAAGGCATTATATATCTTCCGGGGCAATAGCCTTTGAACTCAACCTGAAGGTCACCGTTGCTGACAACGGGAAGAGGCAACCACGTGAACATCATGCACGACGGGCCCTGAGCGAGACTGTAGTTATAAATCTCACGGTTGATTCTCAGTGCATCGTTATAGGGGAAGTTCATGTGGCGGTAAAGCCTTGTTCTCACCTTTGTGTACTGAGCGAGCGACTGAGCAAAAGTATCGCTTTCTTCCATGATGGTTCTGGTCTGCATGGGCTGTGTCATGCAGCCGCCCATTGCCTTATCCTTGAACGTAGCGCGCCTGCTGCAAAGAACAAGCATGAATACGTCTTTGGTGCGATAGTTGATTGAGGAGGCATGGGTGCGGAAACCCATTTGAATGATGCTCTCGGGTGCAACCTTGTGCTCGAGGCAGAATTCAAGGATTTTCTTTGAATCCTCCGCGTTGATGGTTTTAACAATAACGTCTGCTTTATCGTGGAAAATGTCGTGTACGGGAGGAACACGCATATCGGGATCTTTCTTTTTGATTCTTGCCTTTTCAAGTACCTCAGGGCCATGCATGCCTGCATAGAAAGACTCGCCGTTTTCACTGAGATAATCCCTGAAGAACTGCTCGTCTCTTGCATATTTCGGGCTTTCGAGGTAAGCAAGGTCGGTTTTGATGCGTTCTTCAAACGGATAGAGTGGCTCGGGCATTTCCGTGCCTTTTGCAAGAGACTCATATACACGAAGCAAGTCAAAATAGAAGATTGCAACACCCATAGCATCCATGTTGAGGTGGCAGACATTGAGGTAGATTCCCGTGCCGCCATCGTGTGAACGGAAGAAAACTATGCGATAGCATTCGTCCTTGTTGAATCTGACGGGGATTTGTGCATCCTTTTCAAAGTATTCCTGCTGTTCAGCCGCAGAAGAAAACAGTTTGATTTCAGCTCTGTATTTAAGCTCGGGAAGTATGTACTGCTTGATGTCGCCCTTTTCCTTCACGAAGCGGATACGCATTGAATCGTTGCGCTGAATTTCAATGCTGAGCGCTTTCTGCAGCAGTGAAAAATCAAGCTTTTTGTTCACACAAAACGAGCTCGGAATCTGAATAACGGATTTATGTATACTGTATTTAACCAAAGTATACATACTGCTTTGTGATGGTGTAAGCGGATAGGTCGGACCTGTGATTACTTTTTTCATTATTTCCACTCCCATAAAATTTGCATAGTTTAACCCACATATACAGTTTTTAATTATATTCCCCGTTGTGTCAAATGTCAAGGAATATGATAAATGAAGCGGTGATAATTTTCAACTTTTACAAATATGAAACAACTTTAGCAAATCATAAGAGTTTTCATAGATATGTGTCGATTGATTTAAAAACAAAAGTTGCAAACTGTGTTGACAAAACATCACGTCGGGTGTATGATTTGAAACTGAAACTCATTATCAATTTCACAAAGAGGAATATGTTATGTCTGAAAGCATATATAAAACCAGACAGCGCGAGCTGATTGTCACCTGTTTGAAAAACAACAGCGCCAGCTCGCTGACAGCTGAGGAAATTTCCGACCGACTTAAAGCAGAAGGCTTCAGCGTTGGCAAAGCTACAATATACCGCCACCTTGACACACTTGTTGCAAACGGCTCAGTAAGGAAATTTGTTGCACAAAGAGGTGCCAGCGCGAGCTACCAGTACACAAGCCACAACTCCGACTGCGCACATCATTTTCACCTGAAGTGCCTCGGCTGCGGCACGCTTGTACACATGGGATGCGACTTCATGCAAAACATCGACCGCCACATTCTTGAACACCATGGCTTTGCGGTTGACAACTCAAAAACCGTGCTTTACGGTCTTTGCAAAAACTGCTCAGGAAAGGACAACCGGCATGCTTGAATCTCTCAGGGAGCTTTTTTCTCTCGATTTTATGATATATGCCGTAATTGCAGGCTCGCTGATTGCACTGTGCTCTGCCCTGCTCGGTGTCAGCCTTGTACTCAAGCGGTTTTCAATGATTGGTGACGGTCTGTCACACGTAGGCTTCGGTACGCTTGCAGTAGCTTCCGTTTGCGGAATTGCTCCGCTTTATCTGTCAATCCCCGTAACCGTGCTTGCGGCTTTCCTTTTGCTCAGAATCAACAACAAAGGCAAAACCTCAGGTGATGCGGCAATAGGGCTCATTTCAACGGGCGCACTTGCAATCGGTGTAATGGTGATTTCCACGTCTTCGGGCATGAATATTGACATTTACAACTATATGTTCGGCAGCATCCTCACCATGTCACGCTCCGACGTTGTGCTAAGCCTTGTGCTGTGCGTCGTTGTTACGATTATGTTCGTTATGTTTTACAACAGCATTTTTTCCGTTACGTTTGATGAAAACTTTGCAAAAGCAACCGGCACAAACACAAACACGTTCAACATGGTAATCTCAGCGCTCACGGCAGTAACCATTGTTCTCGGTATGAGAATCATGGGTGCCATGCTCATTTCAAGTTTGCTTATTATCCCTCCAATCACATCAATGAGGGTTTTCAAAAGCTTCAAGGGCGTTGTTGCAGGCTCCGCGGTTTTCTCCGTGCTTTCATTTTTTTCAGGCGTTGTGCTCTCAGGCATGTTCAGCACACCCACAGGTGCAAGCGTTGTTACGGTCAGCCTTGTGCTTTACGTGGCAGTGTGGTGCGCAACAATGCTTCGCTCAAAGGTGGATAAATCATGACAATAAAAAGAATTTTATGCTTAATCTGTGCCGTTTCGCTTATGCTGACAGTAACTGCATGCTCTGCAGAAAAAACAGAGCACAACGGCAGCGAAAAAATATCTGTAGTTACAACCGCTTTCCCTGAATATGACTTTTGCAGGCAGGTTGCAGGGGAAACGGCAGAGATAACAATGCTGCTTCTTCCCGGGGAGGAAGTACATTCATTTGACCCTACCCCGCGCGATATACTTGCAATTAAAAATGCTGACGTTTTCGTTTACGGCGGCGGTGAATCAGATTCGTGGGTAAACGCTATTCTCGGCGAAGATGCACAGAAAATGAACTGTGTGTCTTTGATGGAAGCGATTGAAAACAGCAACCGTGAGCTTGAAACAAATCAACACAGTCACGGCACACATGAGCATGAGGAATACGACGAGCACGTGTGGACGTCACCCGTGAATGCCGCAGTTATTGCTCAAGCAATTGCGCAGGCATTGATTAAAGCAGACCCGTCAAACGACGAAGTTTATTCAGCCAACTGCAGAAACTACATTGAAAAGCTGAACGCACTTGATGCTCAGTTCCGCGAAATAACAAACTCCGCAAAACGAAACACCCTTGTTTTTGCAGACCGCTTTCCCCTACTCTATTTTGCAAGAGAGTACAACCTCGAATGCTTGTCTGTTTTTCCGGGTTGCGCCGCAGAAACGGAAGCAAACCCCAAAACCTTGGCGGATATAATCAGCAAGGTTGAAAGTGAAAAAATACCCGTTGTTTTCAAAATTGAAATGAGCAACAACAGCATGGCAAAAACCGTTTCCAATCAGACGGGCGCAGAGATTCTCACTTTCTATTCATGTCAAACCGTTTCAAAAGACGATTTTGAAGCAGGTGAAACCTACCTTTCACTTATGCAACGCAACGTTGAAGCGCTGAAAACCGCGCTCGATTACTAATTCAGGAGAACACAATGGCACTCATAAAATGTACAAATATCTCATTCGGATATGACGGCACAACAGTTCTCACAGATGTCAATTTCACCGTGAATCAGGGAGATTATCTTTGCATCGTGGGAGAAAACGGCTCTGGCAAAAGCACGCTTATCAAAGGCTTACTTCACCTTAAAAAAGCCACAAGCGGCACAATTGAATACGGTGACGGTCTCAAAGAAAACGAAATCGGCTACCTTCCCCAGCAAAGCGAAGTGCAAAAGAACTTCCCTGCAAACGTATTCGAGGTTGTGCTCTCAGGCAAGCTCAACACATCCCGTTTCAAGCCGTTTTACTCTGCTGAGGACAAAAATGATGCGCTTGAAAAAATGGAGCTTCTCGGCATCACCGACCTCAAAAAGCATTGCTACAATGAGCTTTCGGGCGGTCAGCAGCAGCGCGTTTTGCTTGCAAGGGCACTGTGTGCCACAAAAAAGCTGTTGCTTCTTGATGAGCCTGTTGCAGGGCTTGACCCGATTGTTACCGCCGACA
This sequence comes from Acutalibacteraceae bacterium, assembly GCA_045590055.1. Taxonomy (GTDB): domain Bacteria; phylum Bacillota; class Clostridia; order Oscillospirales; family Acutalibacteraceae; genus UBA6857. The sequence goes on along the minus strand of JAZNQF010000026.1, from coordinate 7,648 downwards.
TGTACAAACTCATTCAGAAAATCAACCGTGAAAAAGGCATCACGGTGATTATGGTATCCCACGATATGTCTGCGGCACTGAAACACGCTTCTTACATTCTTCAGCTCGGTCACAGACAACTGTTTTACGGGACAACCGCGCAGTTCATTTCAAGTGGCGCAAATAAGGCTTTCACAGAAAACTAACCGTAGAGCAGCACCGCACGGTGCCGCTCTTTTTTATTTATTTGCGTTATTATGTTGATATGTTAAGACAAATAAGCTATAATGTCAGAGAACAAAAAAATTCATTTAATAGGAGAGATAAGCATGAACAACATCCCGAGATGCGAGCATCCCAACCCTCAATTCATGCGTGACAATTGGCTTTGCCTTAACGGCGAATGGCAGTTCACAATTGACAACGAAAGAAGCGGTGTTGCAAAAAAGTTTTTTGAAGACGACGTTACCTTTGATTCAAAAATCATTGTACCCTTCTGCCCCGAAAGCAAGCTCTCGGGGTTAGCTCACACGGATTTCATGAACGCCGTATGGTATAAGCGCACACTTGACTTAACCGAAGCCCAGCTTAACAGCGTTGTCAGGCTGAATTTCGGCGCAGTGGATTACAAAGCAAGTGTGTACGTTAACGGCACCCTTGCCGCAACGCACAAAGGCGGATACACTCCGTTTTACGTTGACATCAACTCTTTTGCAAAGGTTGGCGCAAACATCATCACGGTTTATGCAGAAGACAGCGTGCGTTGCCCCATGGTCCCCAGAGGTAAGCAGAGCGAGGAATACTATTCACACGGTTGCGACTATACGCGCACAACGGGTATCTGGCAGAGTGTATGGGTTGAATTCATACCCAAAACTCACATTGAAAAAATCCGCATTTATCCCGATGTCAAAGGCTGCGGTGTAACAATTGAGGCTTCCCTCAACGGCAAAAGCACCCTCACCGCCAAGGCACTTTACAACGGCGCGGATATGGGCGAAGCTTCCTGCGAATCCGAAGGTAACCGCTGCACTCTTTACATAAAGCTCAGCGAAAAGCATCTTTGGGAAGTCGGCAACGGCAGACTCTACGACCTTGAGCTTACATACGGTGATGATACCGTGCACACCTATTTCGGTCTGCGCGAGGTAGCGCTCGACGGATACAAATTCCGCATCAACGGCAAATCTGTTTTCCAGCGCCTCATTCTTGACCAGGGATTTTACCCCGACGGCATCTATACTGCACCCGACGACAGCGAGCTTCTTGCCGACATCAAGCGTTCACTCGATTGCGGTTTCAACGGCGCAAGACTCCATCAGAAGATTTTTGAGCCGCGTTTTCTTTATCACGCCGACAAAGAAGGTTACATCGTCTGGGGTGAATATCCAAACTGGGGTCTCGATCACACCGACGGTATGGGCATCTATTTCTTCCTGCCTGAGTGGCTTGAGGAGATTGAACGTGATTTCAACCACCCCTCAATCGTTGGCTGGTGCCCCTTCAACGAAACATGGGACATTAACAACCGCCGTCAGTATGACGACCTGCTTCGCATGATATACCTTGCCACAAAGTCTGCTGACACAACACGCCCCTGCATCGACACAAGCGGTAACTACCACGTGGTAACCGATATTTTTGACGTGCATGACTATGAGCAGAAGCCTGACGTTTTCAAAGAGCGTTATGATGTTTTTGCAAAAGATGGCAAAGAGCTTTACACACATTTTCCGGACAGGCAGACCTACACCCCCGGAATGCCTGCCTTTGTAAGCGAATACGGCGGCATAAAATGGAGCCCCGACAGAAACGACGGCTGGGGTTACGGCGATGCACCGAAAACCGAAGAAGAATTCATCGAAAGATACAAAGGTCTCACCGATGCACTGCTTGATAATCCTTATATGTTTGCTTTCTGCTACACTCAGCTCACAGACATCGAACAGGAACAAAACGGTCTTTACACCTACGACCGCAAGCCGAAATTTGATTTGAGTGTTATTCACGCAATTACCTCACGTAAGGCGGCAATAGAAGATTAATGAAGAAGCCGTCGGGAAGATTTTTCCACTTTCCGACGGCTGAGATTTATAAGGAGAACAACGCATGGATATTCAGGAAATACTGACTTTAAAAAAGGATCTCCGTTTCAAAAACGGCAAATTCAGAATTCTCATGATGTCCGACCTGCACGGCGGAATCGGCATGTCGGCTCAGTTGCCCGTTGCAATACGTGCTATGGTTGAACACTGCAAACCTGACCTTGTGCTCATCGGCGGCGACACGTCGGGTTGTGGCCCGGTACACGTTGAAACGCAGGAGCAGCTCAAAGAAGTGCTTGAAATTCTCACCGCACCAATGGAAGAAAACAACATTCCTTGGGCACATGTTTTCGGCAATCACGATGACAACTTCGGCCTTTCAAACGAGGAACAGGAGCCTGTATATGAGAGCTTCCCCTGCTGTGTTTCAAAGTGGGGGCCCAAGGATGTTTACGGCGTTGCAAACTATGTATTGCCCGTTAAGGCAAGCGATGGCGACGAGGTTATTTTCAATGTATTCGGCCTTGACTCACACAATAACATCAAAACACTCGGTAATTACCACAGCTGGGAAAAAGATCCCGAGGTTGTTCTTGACCAGCATTTCTGCTACGGTCGCGGATATGACACGGTACGTTTTGAGCAGATTATGTGGTATTGGAACACATCCAAAGCCATGCAGGAGCACTTCGGCAAAAAGATTCCCGCCTTCATGTTCTGCCACATTCCCCTTTCTGAGCATACGCTTGTTGTGCAGAACATGAGTGCTTGTGATTACAACGGCTGCATGCGCGAGGACGTAGGCTGCGGTGAACTGAATTCAGGCCTGTTTGCCGCATGCGTTGAACGCGGTGACGTAAAAGCAATCTGCTGCGGACATGACCACGTCAACAACTTCGTGGGTGAATATTGCGGCATTCAGCTTTGCTGTGACGGCGGACTCGACTACGACTGCTATCAGGATGATGACCTTAGAAGTGTACGTATTTTTGACATCAACGAAAGCGATCCCTCAAAAATTGAAACTTACCCCGTATTTCTCCGTGAAGTAATGGGACGTGCAGGAGACAAGGTGCAAAAATGAATTTGACAGATACAAAAATTGAACCGCTCGGCAAGGATTACAGCGTTGTTGTCAGCCGTGACCACACCTTCGGCACAGATGCGCTTCTGCTGGCTGATTTTGTGGGTGCAAAGGCAAGCAGCAAGGTTTGCGAATTCGGCAGCGGATGCGGAATAATAAGTGTATTGCTTTGCAAAAACGGCTGCAAAAACGTAACCGCAGTTGAGCTTCAGCAAAAGGCGTTTGAGCAGTTGAAGCAAAGCGTAGAAATCAACAACCTTGCCGAATGCATTTTCCCCGTCAATGCGGATTTGCGCGCCCTCAAAGGTGTGCTTGAGCATGCGGCATTTGACGTTGTGTGCATGAATCCGCCGTACAAGCCCGTCGGAAGCGGCATTGAAAGTGTCAGCGAGGCGGACAAGATTGCAAGGCACGAAACAATGTGCTCAATTGACGATCTTACAAGCGCGGCGGCATATCTGCTGAAATTCGGCGGAAAGCTGTGCATCTGCCACCGCCCTGAGAGGTTGACAGACGTATTATGCTCCATGCGCAAGAACAAAATTGAGCCGAAAAGACTGCGCTTTGTTGTGCAGACCGAAGGCAAAACGCCGTGGTTGTTTCTTATTGAGGGCAGACTCGGCGGCAAAAGCGGAATCACCGTTATGCCCGAGCTTGTAATCAAAAACCCCGACGGCACAAACAGTGAAGAAATGAAGCACATTTTCGGTGACTACACCGAAGGTCACGAGCAAGCGCAAAAATAACCGCGAAAAGAAAACTCTCTTCACACCATATAAAACGGCAGTACTCAGGTAATACGCCTGTGTACTGCCTATATTTTATGTATAATAAACGGTGTGCTGTGAATTATTTTCACATTGTTTTGTAAAAAAATCAGCTCACCTTAAGTCTGAGCCTGAGCTTGTCACTTATCATTGCAATAAACTCCGAGTTTGTGGGTTTACCGCGGCTGTTTTGAATTGTGTAGCCGAAATATGAGCAAAGCACATCCACGTCTCCCCTGTCCCACGCAACTTCAATTGCATGCCTGATTGCACGCTCAACACGGGAAGATGACGTTTTGTACGTTTTGGCAACCGTGGGATACAACTCCTTGGTGACCGAGTGCATCATTTCGGGGTTTTCAATTGTGAGCAGAATCGCCGTGCGAAGATACTGATAGCCTTTGATGTGAGCAGGTACACCGAGTTGGTGCATGATATCGGACACGATAATTTCCAGCTCGCTGCCGTTATGTGAATCGGTTGAAGAAGCAGGCATCACGGAGTCCCAGCCGGTAAATTGGCGTATACGCTGAGCCATGATGTTGAGGTCAAAGGGCTTGAGAAAATAATAATCTGCACCTGCGTTAAGGAGCTGTTGTTCAAAGCGCGGATTGTCAACTGCGGAAACAATCATAACCGTCGGCTTCTTTTTAAGCCCCATCTTTTCAATTTCGCAAAGCACGCCAAGCGCATCTACCGACGACATAAATGCATCCATAAGCAACACGTCGGGCATATCCTCTTTAAGTGCCGCAATTACCTTCGCGCCGTCTTTTGCCACAAGCTCAACCGAATAACCGTTACTTCTTAGAGACATTGCACACTGTTTGCCAAAATCGCTTCCGTCTTCAGCTAACATAATTCTGATTTGTGAATCCATAAATTTTCCTCCGTTTTGTTTCTGTATTCTGTGATTATTTTTCACATGTGATATATTATCACATCATTTTCCAAAATGCAAGCCTTTTTGGAAAATAAGCGGAGAAAAGATATGTTTTTGGGTGGAGGGTAAAGGAAAGTGTGAATTGAGGTCTGTTTTAAACAGGAATATGCTATCAAAGAAAAATCGCCGTCAAGAGAGCGATTACTTGTCAAGTTCAAAAAGATTTGTTTTTTAGTTCAGTTACTCTAAGCTTCTTTGAGTCAAAAACTCAGCATTTTCATCCATCGTAATTCTTGGATTTTGAACTGCGATACCAAATTTCGCCTTGTTGTATTTCTGTTTTTTATAAAAGCTTTTCCAATTCTGCGAGAAATTTTGTTTTCATGTCTTCCAATTCGTCAAAAGAAGGCTTGTTATCTTCTGCCCACAGTATTTCTTTAGGCAACCACCAAACAGGACCTTTACCATTATCGCCATAGTCCAACAAATCACCGGATTTTCTAGGGAAGATGTGCCAATGCAAATGAACGTCACCGTTGCCAAGGCATTCATAGTTTATCTTTTCAGCACCGAAAGCATTTTTCACAGCCTCAGCAACCTTGGTCATTTCAAGCAAATATTTTGTTCTGAAATCAACATCTAAATCAAACAGTTCATCAACATGCTGTTTGCAGATAAATAATGAATAACCGTAAAAATGCTGATGCCACCCTAAAATAACATAGCCTGTTTCAAGTTCTTTTACAAACCACGGATTTTCTCCTTTTTTGATTTGCTCAACAACCTTGCACATATCACATTTTACTTTATTAAAAGGGTTGAGTTTTAATTTCATATTTAGTCCCCTTCTACAAATTTCATTTCAATTCATCATTCAATAATTTCTTCTGTTTATATTTAGGAAGTTTATTAACAACAGTAGCATAGCTGTGGTCTGTCATTTCAAAAATAAGTTCATCAGGAACATCATCAATAGGGAAGCTATTAAAATATGGTTGTTGCACGGCAGGACAATGGTAACCTCTGACAATAATTCCGGGAAACAACTGTCTGTAAAAATCCCCCGTCATACGCTCGCAATTCAAGGTTGCAGTTTCTCTACCTTTGAGAACAAACAACTGTGCAAAAATTTTTCCTTCAACCTTAATTATATCACTTTCAGGACCAAACGGATGGTCAATGTATGCTCCGTTTTTTGAAAGGCAGTAATTGAGTAATTCCGAATATATCATATACAGTCACCTTTTTAAATCGACAGTATCAATCAGCGTTCAAATTTCAACAAAGCATAATAACAAGCATCGCAGATACCTTGATTATTCCAATCAGAACTACGCAAAGTTCCTTCATATTTCATGCCGCACTTCTGCATTACTTTGCCTGAATTTGGATTTCTCGGGTCGTGCCTTGATTCGATACGATTAACGTCAATTACGTCAAACAAATAATCCATAACCGCTTTAAGCGCTTCCGACGTAATTCCCCGGTGCCACCACGTTCTGCCGATACAATACCCGATATGCATCATTGAAACTTCTTCATTCATATTTACAACCGCAATATCACCGATAGGTTCATCACCGTTATCTTTCAAAACAATAGCCCAATGGTAATAATCGTCGTTAGAATATTGCTTTACCCAATCATCTGTTATACTTTGGCTTACCTCTTGACTTAAATGGGTTTTCCACATTAAAAACTTAGTAACCTCTGAATCGGATGCCCAATTCTTATACATTGCGGCAGCATCCTCGCTCACGTATCTCCTTAGAATCAATCTGTCTGTTTCCAACCTTTGCGTTCCGCAATGTTGCATAATATTATCACTCCGTTAATTATAAATAAAAATGTTCTTTCATTAATTCATATAAGCTTTGCCTATCCATATTAGATAATTGATCGGCTTTTTTTAATGCATAATGATGTGCAAATTCCGCATCAGAATAAGCATGATTGTTAATTACAATTGGTGTTTTGTATCTAGGTCTTACATGAATATGAAGATGTGGATTTGGGTTACAATATTTATAAAAGTTGTTCATTAAACAACTCCAATTGCATAATTCGGCATGTAGTATTTCTTTATAAACAGACTCTATCTTATCAATTATGCTCTTTAGTTCTATCCATTCAACTGAATCAAGTTCTGCCATACTGCGGCAATGCCTTTTTGATATTACAATGCATCTACCGACATAATCTTGCGTATCGGCTAAATAAACCAACCACTTTTCTGTTTCAAAAAGCAACCATTCTTTTTCTTGAAAATCACACCATTCACAATCACTCATTATACATACCTACACTTAAAATGTTATTTGTATAATTCTATCATACTAATAGCACAAATTTCAATCTATTTACATTGACTTATCACTTCAAAAAATTCAACCTTTTTTAAAAAAACACCTTGACAAAGATGTATAATTTTGATATACTTCCCGATGTTGATGCAAATCAGCCATGGGCCATTAGCTCAGTTGGTTAGAGCAACCGGCTCATAACCGGTCGGTCCGGGGTTCGAGTCCCTGATGGCCCACCATTTCCAAATTTATATAGGGGCGTAGTTAAACGGTTTAACAGTGGTCTCCAAAACCATCAAAGAGGGTTCGACTCCTTCCGCCCCTGCCAAGAGGCCAAGCCGTATGGCTTGGCCTTTTCTGTACATTATTAAAAGAAAGAGGTAATTTTTATGAAAAAAGTTTTGGCTTTAATTATGGCGTTAGCTATGGTTTTTGCTTTGGTTGCTTGTGGTCAGACCGAAGGCAACGAGAGCGTTGAAAGCATTGAAGAAGTTATTGTCGTTTCCAGTGAAGAAAACACCACTAATACATCTTCAAATACTCCTGTAACTAACACTTCATCTCAGACTCAGACTCAAACTCCTGCT
>JAZNQF010000025.1:0-65227 GCA_045590055.1 Acutalibacteraceae bacterium | reverse complement strand
GGGTTGATAACCGAACTGCCCGCACCCTGATATCTCGGTGCTCTTGCCATTTCACCGATAACGGCGATCTTCTGCTCTTTTTTCAGGGGGAGTATGTTATCCTCGTTTTTCAGCAACACAACAGATTCACTGCAGATTTTTCTTGCAAGGTTGTGGTGTGCCTGCTTGTCGTAGCCGTAGTCGCCGAGACGGTCAACAGATTTTATGATAAGCGAGAGAATCTTGTCAACCGCTTCGTCAAGTACGTTTTCATCAAGGCTGCCATTAAGCACTGCGTCGATGATAGCTCTGTCATTATATCCGCCTGATGAGGGCATTTCAAGCTCGTTGCCGCTTTTGAGACCGAGTACTCTGTCGTTTGCCGCGCCCCAGTCTGTTACAACAATGCCTTCAAAGCCCCATTCATCACGCAACACTTTCTTTTGAAGATACGCACTGTCTGAGCAGTATGTACCGTTGAGTCTGTTGTAAGCATTCATCACAGTCCATGGCTGAGCCTTTTTAACTGCAATTTCAAACGCTGTAAGATATATTTCCCTGAGGGCGCGCTCGTCAACCACAGAGTCAATTGTCATTCTGCGTGTTTCTTGGCTGTTTGCGGCAAAATGCTTGAGTGATGTGCCCACACCCTTGGACTGTACGCCGTTAATAAGGCTTGCGGCCATCTCACCTGCAAGTACGGGGTCTTCTGAAAAATATTCAAAGTTTCTTCCGCACAGGGGGCTGCGCTTCATGTTTGTGCCGGGTCCGAGGATTACGGAAACCTTCTCCGCAAGGCATTCTTCACCAAGAGCCTCGCCCATTTTGTAAAGCAGGTCTCTGTCCCATGAGCAAGCGGTGGTTGCGGCAGTGGGGAAACACGTTGTCGGCACGGAGTTGTCAAGACCGATTTTGTCGCTCTTTTCGGGATTCTTCTTTCTCAAACCGTGAGGTCCGTCTGTTATCATGATTGAGGGTATGCCAAGGCGGTCAAGTCCCTTCATGTGCCAGAAATCCTTGCCCGAGCAAAGCGAGGCTTTTTCTTCAAGGCTGAGTCTTTCAATAATGTCTTTGTATTTCATGAAAATACCCCTTTCGGTTCACTTTTTGCAAAAGCATATAATCAATTAAGTATACAATAATGCATCATTTTCGGTCAATTGATGATATTGTCAAAAGTGAGGCTTGCTTTTTGGCGTTTTTAACAATGTGCCAAAAATGCACAAAGTTTTCCTGAATATTTTGAAAGCGTTATAACCAAAATGAAGAGCGCATAGTTGTGCACCGTGACGAAATATTTTTATACAACTGTTTGATACTTTAAAATGTATTTATCTTATGGTAAAATAAACCGAATATATTGGCTTTTGGGGTCAAAGAAAAGAGGTCTCAGTATGAGGAAAATGAAAAAAGCACTCGCTCTTGTGCTGGCATTGTGCATGATATTCACCGCAGTTCAGTCTGCAGGTGCCGCAGGCACAAACGAAGTGGTTTCCGAAATCAGCTTCTCGGTTATCAGCGATATACATTATTATCCCTCAACGCTTTACGGTGAGGATAATACGGCTTTTGACGAATATTGCTCAAACAACAGCAAGCAGTATGCACAGTCGGAGCAGATTACGATTGAAGCGCTCAAAAGAGTTGCAGAAAGAGCACAAGCGCAGGGTACAGAGTATCTGCTTATTCCCGGCGACCTGACAAAAGACAGTGAATACGAAGCTCATGTCAGACTTGCTGAGGTTTTGCTTGACTTTGAAGAAGAAACAGGCATCAGTGTTATCGTTACCAACGGCAACCACGACATTGGCAACAACAAGTCATGCACGTTTATTAACGGCAGTCAGGAAGAAGCAAGGTGCATAACTCAGGCTGAGTTTGCCGAAGTATACAAAGATCTCGGCTTTGACCTTGCCGACACGGTTTATCAGCCTGCGCAAGGTACCACCGATTGCCTGCTTTCTTACACCGTGGATATGGGTGACTACCGCCTGATTGTGCTCGACAGCTCAATTTACAATCCTTATGAAGCTGACAAAAACGAAACGGGCGGCAGATTCACCCCTGAACTTATGGCATGGGTGGAGCAACAGGCGGCAAATGCAAAAGCACAAGATGAAACTCCGGTTGTGATGATGCATCACAACCTTGCCCCCCACATGAAATGTGAGCCTTCCGTTACATTTGCTTTCTGTATTGACGATTATCTCAGCATAGCCGAAAAGTTTGCTGATTGGGGCATCAATTATGCCTTTACGGGTCACCTTCACACGACAGATACCGCATACGTTGTCAATGATAACGGTAATGTGCTTTATGACATTGAAACACCTTCAATGACAGGCTTCCCGAATCAGTACAGAGAGGTTGTACTTTCAACCGATGCTGACGGTGTCAGCTCACTTTACACAGATGTTGTTGACGTTGATGAAGACACCACAATTACAATTGACGGCGAAGAGTACACAAACGGTGAATACAAAAGCACCTCTTTTGCGCTTTCATACGGCGGCCTTCGCTCCGAGGACGGCTCACCCGATTGTGCCGGTTTTCTTGAAGGTATTGTACTTACTTACGGCGCAGGCTTTATTGATGATATTGCCGAAGCCGGCGGACTTCTCAGCTACCTTGAAACAATGGGCATTGATTTAAGAGACATTATCGGCGGTTTCCTTGAGCCGTTAATCGGTGACGGTATCGGAATCGGCGGATATAACATTTTCTCAGTTGAAAATATTATGTGGTTCATTGAAGATCTCTGCTCACAGATTGATGAACTGTATATCAAGAACCCCGATGTACTTTGGGCTCTTGTCGGTGATATAATCAGAGAACTTTGCGCACTGCAGGTTTCCGATGTTCCGTGCACAAAATTCATTGATACACTCGGCTTCGGTGATGCAAGCAGAGGCGGTACCTTCGGTGAAGTAATTCTCAGTGCAGTTTATTATTGGGCAGTTGGTAATGAAAACATCTATGACGAAGCAGACCCTGATTTGTTCATGCAGGATGCATGCAAGCAACTCAGAGAGGGTGACTTTGTTAACCGCCTTTTCAATTTCCTTATGGACACAGTTTTTAACGATATTCTTGATGAAGCTCTGCTTTCAAAGCTTGAAATCAGGCTTGACAAGCTCCTTGGCGACAGTGTTGTTGCAAAGAATCTCGGTGACGGTATCAACTATCTTCTTAACTACGTTCTTAGAGGCGATTTTACTTATCAAAACCTTATTGATACATTTTTCGCACTTGAAATTCTTCCCTATACAAGCCTGTTTGATACCCTTGACCAACTGCTTATTAAGGAGTATATTACAGACAGTTTGCTTGAAGGTATCGGTTATATGGCGGCGGCTTTCGTTGAAGACTTTTCAACCGATGCTAACCCTGCCGAAAAGAGTGACTTTGGCGTTTCGTATGCCAGCACAAAGGTGATACCTGATGTAACCGCCGAAAACTACAGAAAGCCCACACTCATCAACGTAACAATGGGTGCAGACTCACAGAACTCGGCAAACCTCAATTGGTATTCAAAATACACTCTGCCGGAAACAGACATTGAAATCTACGCTGCCGCTGACGGCGAGGTTTACACCGCAGACGACTTTACGGGTGTGCCGACTCTCAGCGCAGACTTCACAATTGAAAAATCCGAGGAGCTTGTTGAGCGCAACTATCCCGGAATTGATATTGGTTTTGCAGGCCTTTTCAAATACTATTTCAATGTTTACCGTCATGTTGTTACCCTCACAAATCTTACCCCCGGCACAACCTATTACTACCGTGTGGGTAATGCCGCAAGAGGTTGGTGGAGTGACGTCGGCTCAATTACAACTGCAGACGGAAGCGATAACGTAACCTTCTTCCACATGGCAGACCAGCAGAGTATAAATGAGTATCAGTACGAAAAAAGCTGGGCAAACGTTGCCGAGAAGGCATTTGAGCTTTACCCCGACGCTGATTTTGTGGTGAATACAGGTGACATGTCCGACCACGGTGACAACATCAATCTGTGGAGATATTTCTTCGATACTGCTTCTGAGCAGATTATGAACACCTTCATGATGCCCACCTCGGGTAACCACGAGGCGATGGGCGCATATTCCACAACCAACTATTTCACTCTGCCGAACGTACCTGAGCAGAATCTTGAAGACGGCGTTTATTATTCCTACACCTACAACAACGTGCTTGTTATGGTGCTCAACACAAACGACAACACAGCGGCTGACGAGGCACTTGGCGAAAAGCAGATTGAGTGGCTCAAAAACACCGCCAATAATTCGGATGCTGAATGGAAGATTGTTGCGCTTCATAAGGCACTTTATTCCAACGGCTCACACTATGACGATGACGATGTTTGTGCAATGCGCGCTCAGCTTGGCGCACTGCTGCCCGAGCTTGACGTTGACCTCGTGCTTCAGGGTCACGACCACGTATATCTGCGTACATATTCGCTTGATTCAAACGAGGTTGCATACACCGAGTATAACTACCTCATCCACGACGACGCAGTTTATAAAACCCAGGTGCTTCCCACCGGCACAACGTATGCAATCACGGGTACGGCAGGCGTGAAAACCTACCTTACCAAAGATATTGCGCAGACAGACGAGCTCTTCCCCAGAGCACACAAAATCTATGACTCAACCGCGCAGATGTTTGCGGCGGTTGAAATCGAAGACGGTATACTTTATTTCACCGCTTACGCCGTTGACGGTGAAGACGTGAAAGCGGTTGACCGCTTTGCAATCCAGAAGGATAAAGCTCAAGGCATAGTTGCTGAGGGCTACGTTGATGAAGAAGAAAACACTCAGCAGGATGATTCCTTCTTCGGTTTGTTTGCACAAATCTTTGAAATAATCCTCAAAATTCTCACCGTACTTCTTAATATTTACAAGCTCTATTTCTGATTTAATGTGTACCGCCCGGGTGAAGCTCGGGCGGTATTTGCAGATTATTCATCGGTATGAGGTGTCCTTATGTCTCCGAAAAAAAGAATTGCAGTGCTTGATGAGTTGCGGGGATTTGCCGTTGTTGCAATGGTCATCATCCACGCATTTTATCTGTGGTATAATGTTTTCGGCTTCGAGTGGGCAAAAAAGCCCGGCGAAACCTTTATCAACCCCTTCATCGCGGCAATATTTATCGTGGTTTCGGGCATTTCCTGCTCGCTGACAAAAAGCAACGTAAAAAGGGGAGTGAAGGTGCTTTTGATTGCACTTGCACTGACGGCGTCAACCGTTTTTATTCTGCCGCTTATCAATCTGCGCGGTCTTGAAATCTATTTTGGAATTCTGCACTTCCTCGGTTGTTGCATGTTGCTTTTTGTGCCGTTCAGGCCACTTGTTGAAAAAACAAATGCCGTTGTCGGCTTAGCGGTGTGCATTGTGCTTTACGCCGTCACGTTCAACATCGGCTCAAGATGTCTCGGTGTTGGCGCATGGAGCCTTGACTTGCCTGCTGTGCTTTATTCAACAGACTGGCTTTGTCCGTTCGGCTTTCATACAAGTAGCTTTTATTCTTCCGATTATTATCCGTTATTGCCGCATGTGTTCATGTTTTTTACAGGTGCGTTTGTTGGCAAGATGATAACGAAAAAGCAGTTGCCGGACTTTGCATATAAAACACACCTGAAATCTTTGTCTTTCCTCGGTCGTCACAGCCTTGTGATTTACGTTGCGCACCAACCCGTGCTGTTTGCGTTGACGTGGATTGCGGTGCAGCTTTTATAAAATAACCGGCCGCCGCTTTTTGTCTGTGAAATGCAAAAGCAACAAAAAACGGCGGCTAAAATTGACAAAAATCGTAGTTCTACATGTGGAAAAATCCTGTCCTTATATGATAGAATATCATGGATAATTTGTGCCAATGTGTGCGGTGCTTAAATGATGTTTGAATATGAGAGGATTACATAATGAGCAACAACCTTGCAGAAAACAAAATGGGTGTTATGCCCGTCAAAAAGCTGCTGATAAGCATGTCGCTTCCCATGATTGCGTCAATGCTTGTGCAGGCACTTTATAACGTTATAGACAGTATCTTCGTTGCACAAATCAGCGAAAACGCCCTTACCGCTGTGTCACTTGCTTTCCCTGCGCAAAACCTGCTTATCGGCTTTGCAACAGGTACGGGTGTCGGTGTTAATGCCATTCTTTCAAAAAGTCTTGGTGAGGGTAACCGCGAAAAAGCAAGGAAGGCAGGCGAAAACGGTGTTTTCTGCGCTATTTGCTGTTATGTTATCTTCCTGATTTTCGGCATCGTCGGCTGCAATCTGTTCTTCAAAGCGCAGACGGATAACGCTGAAATCATCAGCCTCGGTGTGGATTACCTTTCAATCTGCTGTGTGCTTTCTTTTGGTGTTTTCGGGCAGATTATGTTTGAAAGGTTGCTTCAGTCCACGGGTAAAACCGTTTATACACTTGCAACTCAGGGCGTTGGTGCAATTGTCAACATCATTTTTGACCCGCTGATGATTTTCGGCATCGGCCCCTTCCCGAAAATGGGTGTCAAGGGCGCGGCTCTTGCAACCGTACTCGGTCAAATTGTTGCATGCATTATGGCGATTGTGCTTAACAGCCGTTTCAATGATGAATTCAAGCTTGATATGAAGCATTTCCGTCCGTCAGGCAAAATGATTGCAAAGATATATTCCGTTGGCGTTCCGTCAATCATAATGGTCGGTATCGGTTCAATTATGACATTCAGTATGAACAAAATACTTGTTGGCTTCACAGAAACCGCCGCCGCAGTTTTTGGCGTTTACTTTAAGCTGCAGAGCTTTTTCTTTATGCCTCTTTTCGGTATGAATAACGGTCTTATCCCCATCGTTGCATACAATTACGGAGCGAGGAAGAAAGGCAGAATCCTTGCAGTTTTGCGCTTTGCGCTTTGCCTTGCGCTCACAATCATGTTTCTTGCAATCGTTACCTTCCATGCGATTCCGGGTGTACTTCTCAAGCTTTTCAACGCCACGGATACGATGCTTGAAATCGGTATTCCTGCGCTCAGAATCATCAGCCTTAGTTATATCTTTGCAGGCTTCAGCATTATTCTCATTGCTTCTTTTCAGGCGTTCGGCAAGGGTGTATTTTCAATGTTTGTTTCTTTTGCAAGGCAGATTGTTGTGCTTATTCCTGCAGCATACCTCTTTTCAAAAACAGGTGTGCTTGAGAATGTATGGTGGTCTTTCCCGATTGCAGAAGTTGCAAGCGTGCTTGTTGCAGTAATTCAGTTTATATTCCTTTACAAAAAGGTAATTGCTCCTTTGGACACAAAGGTTGAAATCACAAAGATTCCGGCAGAAACTCAGAATAAACAGGTATCCGAAGCGAAAATGTAAGCTTAGTCCGAAACCGCCTTGAAGTGTATTTTTCTTCATAAGGCGAAACAAAACGGGGTGATACGTTTGGAAAATATGAATAACAGACCGTCCTGCAGTGAAGTTGTGCGCACGGCGCTTGATATCGGCGAAAACATGGTTATGTGCGGCGCGGAAATCAACCGCGTTGAAGATACCGTGGAGCGTATTTGCAGGGCATACGGATATAGCGACGTTGAGGTTTTTTCCATAACGTCGCTGATTATCGTTACGGCGAATTCCGCAAGCGACAACCCTATCACGCAAACAAGAAGAATATACAGCAATTCAACTGCCCTCGGCAAGCTCGAAAAGCTCAATGCTCTTTCAAGGGAAATTTGTGAAACCCTGCCCTCTATAGGTTACGTTAAGGAAAAAATGACAGATATACTCAAGGACAAAAGAAAACTGCATTTTTCAGTTGCACTGGGCTATATTCTCACATGCCCCGCGTTTGCAATGTTTTTCGGCGGCACTCTTCTTGATGCACTTGCAAGTATACCCATTGCCGCAGTTCTCTTTCTGGCGGATGCTCTTGTTAAGCGCAAAGGTTCAAACAAATTGCTTTATACTTTTGTTGCCTCTCTTGCGGCAGGCTCACTTGCAATGCTGTTTGTGAAACTTGGCTTCGGCGACCATGCAGACAAAATTATGATAGGCAACATCATGATGCTCATTCCCGGTCTTGCCTTCACCAACTCGCTCAGGGAGATGCTGTGCGGAGACACTATGTCAGGCTTCATGCGCTTCCTTGAAGCTTTGCTTATCTCCCTGGCAATTGCACTCGGCTTTGCCGTACCTATAGTTATAGGGGGAGGTGTAAGCTTATGAGTGAGTTGATTCAGATTTTAACCGGTACACTCGGTACACTCGGCTTCGCACTTGTTTTCCGCATCAGCAAAAAACGCATACCCTTTGCGGTGCTTGGCGGTGTTCTTGCTTGCGCGGCTTACCTTATCTGCAGGGATTATATTACGATGAATTTTCTGATTCTGTTCATCCCTGCTGTGATTGCAACTGCCTATGCTGAGGGATTTGCACGTATAATCAATACGCCTGCATCAACCTTGCTTGTGCCGTCAATTATCTCACTTGTACCCGGAAGCGGTCTGTATTATGCAATCAGTTTTCTTATAGCCGGTGATATGGCAGGCTTTTCAAGCATGGCTGAGTCAACAATTACATCTGCCGCAGGTATTGCCGCAGGCATCATTGTTGTTTCGGTTATTGTGAATTCATTTGTGAGCGCAAAAGCAAAAAGGCAGGCACGCCTGAATGCAGAAAGGAGAGAGTCAGATTGAGCGGTAATTTATACGTTGTAGGCACACCCATCGGTAACCTTGAAGACCTTTCTCCGCGAGCTGTGCGCGTGCTTGAGGAATGTGACTTTATTGCCGCAGAGGACACAAGGGTTACACTCAAGCTTCTTAACCGTTTCGGCATCAGAACACCCATGGTCAGTTACCATGAGCATAACAAAAACAAACGCGGCGAGGAGCTTGTTGCGCGTATGCTCAACGGCGAAAACTGCGCGCTTGTTACAGACGCGGGCATGCCTGCAATATCCGACCCCGGTGAAGACCTTGTTGCTCTATGCCACGACAGAGGTGTGAAAGTCAACGCCGTGCCGGGACCGTCAGCGGTTATCACTGCGCTTGCACTTTCGGGCATGAACGTCAGCCGCTTCACCTTTGAAGGTTTTTTGAGTGTGAACAAAACGGGCAGACGTGAACACCTTGAATCGCTGAAAGAAGAAATCAGAACGATGGTTTTCTATGAAGCTCCGCACAAGCTTGCAAACACACTCAAGGATTTTGCGAATGCTTTCGGGGACAGGAAGCTGACAATCGTACGCGAAATTACAAAAATACATGAGGAAGTTATAAGAACAACCACGTTTTCTGCACTTGAAAACTACGGTGACGGTCAGCTCAAGGGTGAGCTTGTGCTGATTGTTGAAGGCAAAAGCATTGAGAAAAAGGAATGGACACTCAACGAAGCCGTAGAAGATGCTCTTGCCCTCACTGAAAAGGGCGAAAGTCCCAACGATGCCGCAAAGCTCACCGCAAAAAAAACGGGCATCAAAAAAAGCGACATATACAAAGCTCTTGTTCAAAGCAGAGAATAAGAAACACAAAACAAAGCGTGTCTCGGCAACTCCCATACGGAGTCCGCGCCACGCTTTTTTGAATGGTAGCATTGTTGAAAAACGCGATTCGTTGTGGTAAAATATACCGTACGAGGTGATATCATGAATTATCGTAAGCTTGGAAAAACAGGGCTTAGTGTAAGTGAAATCGGCATGGGGTGCGAAGGCTTCTCCAAGGACGAGTGCCGCATTACCGCGCACTTTTTTGACGAGGCTGAACGTCTCGGCATCAACTGCTTTGACCTTTACACGTCCAACCCCGACGTGCGCGCCGCAGTAGGTAACGCACTTGTCGGCAGAAGAGAAAAGTTCATTATTCAGTCCCACATCGGCTCAATTTGGCAAAACGGTCAGTATAAGCGCACACGTGACATCAAAGAGGTCAAAGACGGATTTGAAGAAATGATGAGTCTGCTCAAAACAGATTATATTGATATTGGCATGATTCATTATTGTGACTCGTTGGAGGATTGGAACGGCATAATCAACGGCCCGGTTGCCGAATACGCAAAAGAACTGAAGGCTCAGGGAAGAATCCGCCACATCGGGCTGAGCAGCCACAACCCTGAGGTTGCGCTTGCGGCGGTAAGAAGCGGACTGATTGAGGTGCTGATGTTCAGCGTTAACCCCTGCTATGACCTTATGCCTGCAAACGAAGATCTGGAAGAACTCTGGAACGAGGAAAACTATAAAACAAAAATTGTCAATATGGACCCTCAGCGCCAGGAGCTTTATGAGGTTTGTGAGCGTATGGGTGTCGGCATCACCGTAATGAAGGCTTTTGGCGGCGGTGATCTGCTCAGCGATTCCATGTCACTTGCCAAAAAGGCGCTGAGTGTGAATCAGTGCATACACTATGCCCTCACAAGGCCTGCAGTTTCAACGGTGCTTGTGGGTGCACGCAGTGTGCAGGAGCTTACAGCAAGCGCAGAATATGAAACCGCAACTGAAGATGAAAAAGACTACGCGGTTACACTTGCAACGTTTCCCGATATAAGCTGGAAGGGTCACTGTATGTATTGCAGCCATTGTGCGCCGTGCTCCATGAAGATTGACGTTGCATCAGTTACAAAGTTTCTTAATCTTTGCCTTGCACAAGGCGAAATACCCGAAACGGTCGGCTCGCATTATGATTTGCTCTCACATCATGCAGGGGAGTGCATTGCATGCGCCGCATGTGAAAGCCGTTGCCCGTTTGACGTGCCGATTGTTGAAAATATGAAAAAAGCCAAAGCTCTTTTCGGAAAATAATCTCGGTGCAAATTTAACAAAAAATGCAAATTTGCTTGAAATCATTGCTCAAGTGTGAGAAAATGGAGTACAACAAAAAAGAAAGGCATGAAATTTATGAAGAAAATTATTGCGTTGATGCTGACACTTTGTCTTATTTTTGCATGCATCCCCGTTGCATTCGCCACTGACGAATGTGATTGCGGCTTCAACCCCGTAATCTACGTTGCGGCACTCGGCAGTGCATCTGTTATTAAGGATGCCGGCACTGAAGACGAGATTACACTTTTCCGTCCTGACACGGAATACGTTATTTCAAAGGCTGTGGAATACATCTTACCCGTTGTTCCCGCCTTGCTTGTTGAGGAAGATTTTGACGCTTTCGGTGATGCCCTCATCGGTTTTGTGGATGAAGCCTTCGGTGACCTTGCCCTCGACAACAACGGTAACTCAGCAGAAAACGTCAGTGCAGACACTGACCTTGAAGTACCCACAAGCTCAGATCACGGACTTGAGCATTCCTTCTATTTTAACTACGACTTCCGCCTTGACCCCTACGAGCACGCTGACAGACTCAACGAGTGCATTCAGCAGATTAAAGAGCTTACGGGTCACAGCAAGGTGCAGCTCAAGGCATCAAGCATGGGTGGCGTTGTTTCAATGGCATATTTTGAAAGATACGGCTTCAACGATGTTGAAACCATGATTTTCCAGTGCTGTCCCATCAAGGGCACCGCAGTTGCAGGTGAGCTTTTCACAGGCAAGGTTGAAATCAACAAAAACGCCCTCATCAATTACGCAACCGATGCTATCCCCAACCTTGAAAACGATTTTTTCCAGGGTGTGCTTCTTTGCCTTGTTGACGTATTTGAAGCCCTCGGTGTATGGGAATTCCTTGTAGACAAGGCAGACATCATTGTTGAAAAACTGCAGGGCAGAGTCTATGATGAAGCTCTCATTCCTATCTTCAGCGCAATGCCCGGTATCTGGAGCTTTGTGCCCGATGAGTATTATGAGGATGCAAAAGAGTTCATGCTCAACGAAGAACAGCAGGGTGTTGAAGCAAAAATTGACGCCTATCACTATAACGTACAGAACGAAGCAGAAAGCATCCTCCACGCCGCAGTTGCCGCGGGTGTTAAGACTTACATAGTTGCTGGCTACAACGTGCAGAGAACTCCTCTTGTCACCGCATACATGAATACTTCAGACGGCACGGTTGACACAAAGTACGCATCTGTCGGTGCAATCTGCGCTGATTACGGCACAAGCTTTGAAAGCGGCTACACTCAGAAAATCAACGACGGTCACGACCACCTCTCCGATGACATGATGATTGATGCATCAACCTGTGCTCTGCCTGAATACACGTGGTTTGTGAAAGATATGCTTCACAGCACAACTCACGACGGTCACGGCGAAATGTATGATTGGATGCTGACAAGCGACACTCAGCTTGATGTTCACTCCAACGAAAAATATCCGCAGTTCATGCAGAACCACGTTGCCTCACAGACTTTCTCTGAGGTTACTGAGGAAAAAAGCGCATTTGAGGAATTCACAAGTGAAATGTCCTTCACAACCTTCTGCAGATTGCTCGTCTCCATTCTTCAGTGGCTGAGAGGGATCTTTAACCGCTGATGACAATGTGCAATAAAAAAGCTTGTATAGCCTTAGGTGGCTAAGGACAGTTTATGTTGAATATACGGTGTAGTCAGTTACGGCTACATCGTATTTTCATTTTTTTAGACTTTTTAGCATTGGCTTTCTTGGCGCAATCGAGTTTTTGCTGTCATCCTCGATAGTGATTTTACTGTAACTTATACACATACTTGCGGTTGCGGCTAAGCGATCAACACCACGGGTTAAAACTTTGGTGTCAAGATGATAATATGCGTATATCATCGTCCTTTTATTAAGATATATACATGTTGCTTTTGTCGGTTTCGGTGTGTTATAATTATCAAAATCTATTGATAGCAAAGAAATCATTACAAGGAGGTAAATCGTATGATTGCAAACAAACTGCAACTTGGTGACGAAATTCGTGTAGTCGCACCATCCAGAAGTCAAGCTATAATTTGGGAGAATACGCACCATCATGCGATGAACTTCTGGAAAAACTCAGGATTTAAACTGACATTTGCAAAAAACTGTCGTGAGCTCGATAGATATCAATCTTCAAGCGTTGTATCTCGAGTGGAAGATTTACATGAAGCTTTTCGAGATCCTAATGTCAAAATGATTATTACTAGTGTAGGTGGATTTAATGCTAATCAACTTCTTCCCTACCTTGACTACGATTTGATTGCCGAGAATCCAAAAATTCTTTGCGGGTATTCGGATATTACAGTATTGGAAAACGCCATTTATGCCAAAACCGGTCTTGTAACATATAGTGGTCCGCACTACTGTACCTTTGGGTTTGATAATGAACCCGAATACACACGAAAAGCCTTTTTAGATTGTTTAACAAAAGACGAATCACTCTTCATCACTCCTTCAAAAACCGCCGCACAATATACTGTTCTTCAAGAAG
Organism: Acutalibacteraceae bacterium; assembly: GCA_045590055.1. Classification (GTDB taxonomy): domain Bacteria; phylum Bacillota; class Clostridia; order Oscillospirales; family Acutalibacteraceae; genus UBA6857. The sequence continues at coordinate 51,970 of JAZNQF010000025.1, read as the reverse complement.
GTGTGTGCGAGGGTGTTGTTATAGGTGGCAACCTTTGTACAATCAATTTGTTGCAAGGCACGCCTTATATGCCTGATATCCGTGAAAAAGTGTTGTTTATTGAAGATGATAATATTATGGGCGAATATTTCAGTTGTGAGTTTGAACGTAACCTGCAGTCGTTGTTGCAAATTGAAGGTGCGGATACCGTAAGAGGTATCGTATTCGGACGTTTTGAAGAAAGTTGTGGTATGACGGTGGAACGTATTACCGATATTATCAAAGATAAAGTGCCGGCTAATATCCCTGTGGTGTTCGGTGTTGATTTCGGACACATCTTCCCAATCATCACTTTCCCGATTGGCGGAAAAGTGTGTGTAAAAGCAACCAAAGATGACATAAAAATTGTCTTCGATTCACATTAATACAGTTTTTAATAATCTTCGATTTCAATAAGTCATTTGATCAAAGCTCCAAAGATGTGCAAAAATATGTTGAAGATATCTTCGAAATAGGTTGTATTTATCCTAATTTTCGTTTATAATAATACACGAGGTGATTATAATGATGGTTAATACAAATTATTTAGTTCCTATGACAGAGGCGAATCAGAATTTTTCAAAAGTTGTTCGTACTGTTGACGAAAGCGGAATAGCTGTTATTTTGAAGAACAATAAGCCGAGATATGTTGTAGTTGATTTTGAAGAGTACGACACAATTGCCGCTGCAATGCAAATGAGGAAAGCAAAAATAGACTCTCTTGCCAATACGCTTATCGATGAAAATATGGAAGCGTTGGGAGAATTAGCAAAATGATTCTTTTAACCACAGATGAAATTATAGGGCTTCACGAAAAGCTGATTAAACGCACCGGTGGAAGTCACGGACTCCGTGACCGCAATCTTTTGGAGTCTGCAGTTTATTCTGCACAAGCATTTTTTGATAATGAAGAGGCTTATCCCACATTAGAGGAAAAAGCGGCAAGACTTTGCTATTCAATTACAAACAATCACGCTTTTGTTGATGGAAACAAGCGTATAGGAGTTTTTACAATGTTGATGACTTTAAAACTCAATTCTGTAAGAATTTCATATACACAAGCTGAACTCATAACTCTCGGATTATCAGTTGCAGACGGAAGTTTTGATTATGAAGCTGTCCTTAAATGGATAATTAAACATGAAATATAAAAGAAAAAACCAAGAAAGATGTTTTCTCTCTTGGTTTTTTCTTCTGCAATTCAGGGTATCTAATGAGTGCTATTATCAGCTTTCTTAAGCGGCTCCGTTCTTTGAGCAAGCTGTTTTTCGTTATCTGTTGATTATTTTCATCAGCCTTTTTTCAAACACCTTCACAAACGGAACACCGAGCACAAGGCAAACCGTAACTTCGCCGAGGGCAACAAGACTGCATTGAATAACGAAGCTTGTGAAATTGAACGGGCCGTCAATGTAGAAAACCTCAAGCTCCCAACCGATGATGATACCGTTGAAAATTGCAGGCATCAGCGCAGAAAGAAGAGGAAAGCCTTTGACACGCACGTTTCTCAGCTTGTACATCACAAGCCCTGCAAGCAGGGTTGCCGTTGCGCCGAGAACTGTGTCAATCGGCAGGGCGCCGCTGCTTGTGAGGTTAGCAATCAGGCAGCCTACCGTTACACCGGGGATGGCGGAGGGTATAAAAACACACAACAACGTCAACACTTCCGCAACCCTGAATTGAACGCTCAGGGAGGCACTTCCGGGAAAAATGAGTTGTTGTGTAACGGTTAATGCGGCATAAAGCGCGCCTATGATTCCTGCCTGAGCAAGAAAAAGGGTCTTTTTGCGATTCATTTTTGCATCTCTTTTCCATAGTTTTGATTTGGGCTTTCGCCCGGTCAGGATGGTTTCGAACTGACCGTATATTTTTCAGCTCACATTGTTGCCAATGTGAGCTGTTGTTTTATCCGTGGTAAAGCTTGGAAGTTTCATACTTCGGCTCACACGTGAGATTAATGCCGAGACGGCGGAGCACGCTTTCGTCAACGGGAGAGAGGATGACAGAGGAGTGCATCTCACAACCCTTAAGCTTGGGCAGTTGTTCAAATGCGAGCTTAGCGGTTTCGTCCGTTGCCGCACAAATGGACAAAGCAATGAGCACCTCGTCTGTGTGAAGCCTCGGATTTTCACTGCCGAGATGGGCGGTTTTGAGTGTCTGTATCGGCTCAATGATGACAGGGGAAATCATGTGAATATCCATGTCGATGTTACCAAAATGCTTGAGCGTGTTCAGCAGCATGGCTGATGCCGCGCCGAGAAGGTTTGTTGTTTTGCCGGTGATGATTGTTCCGTCGGGCAGCTCAATTGCAGCGGCAGGATTGCCCGTTTTTTCCGCAAGCTCGTTTGCGGCGGTTGCGGCCTTCCTGTTGGCTTCGCTGATACCTGCCTGCTTCATGAGCAGCTCGATTTTTAATATCTCATCATCGTTGCCGTGGCCCTGACGCTTTTTGCAGCAGGCTGTATAGTAACGGCGTATGATTTCGTCTTGCGCGGCAATTCTTACGGTTTCATCGTCAATAATGCAGTTGCCAACCATGTTTACACCCATATCCGTGGGTGATTTATAAGGTGAACTGCCGAGAATGTTTGTGAAAATTGCATCGAGTACCGGGAAAATCTCAACGTCGCGGTTGTAGTTTACGGTTGTTTCGCCGTAGGCTTCAAGGTGGAACGGGTCAATTACGTTCACGTCGTTGAGATCAGCGGTTGCCGCTTCGTAAGCCATGTTGACGGGATGCTTGAGAGGAATATTCCATATAGGGAAGGTTTCAAACTTGGCATAGCCTGCGTTGAGACCTCTTTTGTGCTCATGGTAAAGCTGTGAAAGGCAGGTTGCCATCTTGCCGCTTCCGGGGCCGGGGGCGGTAACAACAACAAGGGAACGCTTGGTTTCAATGTAGTCGTTCCTGCCGAATCCGTCCTCGCTTACGATTTTTGAAATGTTTGACGGGTATCCGTCAATTGTGTAGTGACAATAGGTTTTGATGTTCATTGATTCAAGCTTTTTGCGGAAAGTAACTGCTGCGGAGGATGAGGCGTTATATCTTGTGAGAACAACACTGCCTACGTAAAGACCGTAGCCCCTGAAGATGTCAATGAGGCGCAATACATCGAGGTCATAGGTGATGCCGAGGTCGCCTCTGACCTTGTTGTTTTCAATGTCTTCGGTGCTTATAACAATAACAATTTCTGCACTGTCTTTGAGTTCAAGGAGCATGCGAAGCTTACTGTCAGGCTGGAAGCCGGGCAGTACGCGTGAGGCATGATAGTCATCAAAAAGCTTGCCGCCAAATTCAAGGTAGAGCTTGCCGCCGAAAAGCTTGATGCGCTCGAGAATCTTCTCACTCTGCATTTTCAGGTATCGGTCGTTATCGAAGCCGATTTTTGCCATTGTTACTCACCGTTCCTTTCCGAGAACAAAAAACATCACTGAATATAATAACTTATTTTGAGCTTTTTTTCAAGTGGAAACTGAGCTTTTTGTGTTGTATTATACAAAAAATAAAGCCTTGCAGATTACAAGGCTTTATAATCGTTTTGTTATCAGTATGTTTCCTTGAGTCCCTGCTCATCAAAAAGGAAAACGGATTCGAGGCATACACCGAGGCAGGCTTCAATGGTCTTGGGTACGAGCTTTTCAGGTGTGTCAAGTCTTGTGTGGTAGTATCTTGCGGGTGCAGGGTCCATTGCGGCAAGTGTTGCTGCAGGAATGCCGAGCTTTGAAACTGCGGCGGCATCGGATGCACCGAAGAAAACTGACTTGAAGGGAAGGTCAAGACCAACAGTTTCGCTGGCTTTTTTCATCAAATTGCAGACTCTCTGGTCATTTTTGACGGTGCCCGTCATGTCTCTGTTATAGATTGCGAGGTATTCATAGTCTGTGAGTGTGTCCATACCGAAGAAAATGGTGGGGATTGCTTCGAACTCAGCCTTATGGCGCTTGATGTATGCTCTTGAGCCTCTGAGACCGGCTTCTTCACAGCCGGCAGTGAGAGCAACAACCTCTGTGTTTTCAAAGCGGATGTTGTTATCTGCAAGGAATTTGAGCACGGCGATTGATGCAACTGCGCCCGTGAGGTTATCGTTTGCACCTTCAACGGGGAGCTTCCAGTTAACGAAGAAAAGAATCATCACAAAACCGGGCAGGAATGCAAGTTGTACATATCCGACGATTTCCCAAAATGCGGCAGGTTCGCTTGCGATTGCGCCACCGCTGATAAGCGTGCCGATTGAAACGATGAGGCAGAAGAAAGCGCCGACGATGGCGTATACAATTCCGCCTACAAGGAATTTTGCGCCGCCTTTGTATGTAAACTGCCATTCGTATGAAGAATCGGTATGGCCGCTGAAGATGATACGCTGTTTGACTTCACCCGTGGGCTTGCGTGTGCCTATGACGTTGTATGCCGTCTTTTTGGGGAAGAGCGGGTCGAGAAATTCCCAATACATCAGGAATTCTGTGAACATGCAGATGAGTGCAATTGAAATGAGCGCAATTGACACTGCAGGCATGTGCAGAAAATAGAACACAAGTGAGAGGATGAGTGCGATACCGTCGATGATGACCCAACCAAGGAATGCCTTGGGGTGCACGTTGAAGGCTTCGGTTTCAACCGTGTCGCAGCAGGACTGCATCTGTTCGGCAAAATGCTCCTGGGCTGTTTTTTCTGCTTCACTTGCGCTCGGACGCGGACCGATGGTTTTGCAGATGTTTTTGATTTCCCTGACAGTATAGTTGGTGTAAAGTCTGAGCTTTGCAGGGAAATTCTGTACGCTTTCGCTGGCTTTCATTGTATGACCTCGCTTTTGTTGAAATTAACACTACAAAATTAATTGCAGTGACGGATTTAGTTTTGATATTATCACAAAAATAAACACCTGTCGATATAAAAACAGAAATGTTTACTATTTGTTAAAATTCAAAATCCGCACTCGCACGGCTTTCGCGTACAAGGGCAACAAATTCTGAAATCTTTTTGTGTTCAGGGTGGTCTCTGTAGGCGAGGACGTCTTCAAGTGTGTCAAACTCACTGATGAGTACGGCATCATAGCAGGCGGCGGAAGGGTTGACGTTCATGTTAACCTCCATGTGCCTGATGAAAGGTATTTTCTCCGGCAGAGCCTCAAGTGCGGCTTTGACCTTTGCAAGATTCTCTGCCTTTGTTGCACCCTGCGCTTCGTCTTTGAACTTCCACATTACAACGTGTTTAATCATTTTATTGTCTCCTTTTAATTCTATATTGTGTATAAGTTTATCTTATATATGTAAGTATTCCGGGATATTCGGCAACAAGGTGCGAAACGTCATTGTGGTAGCACAGCCTGATGTCGCAATCGTACGGACCGGTGCCTTCCTTGAAGAAAATCAGCCTTGTAACACCCGTGTTGAGAAACTCAGGGTCGAAAATTTCGTTTATGCTCAAACCGAGTGCGCGGAAGAGAAACACTGTGTTGAATGCGGCGTGTGCGGCAAGCACAACCTTTTCACCGTTGTGATACTTTTTGCGCAGAAAATTCAGCACGTACTCTGCGCGGGCAATGTTGAACTCGTCGTCATTCGTGTCGCTACCCATAACAAGTGGCATGTCAGGGTCAATGCCCTCGGCAAGCTCAATATTTTCATAGCGTTGCCTGAGTTCGTTAAGTGTGGGTCCTATGTAATCCTTGCCGGTGCCGTTTTCTGTGAGGTGGGGGAGAATGTAAAGCTTTTTCGCGCCGTCTGTTCCCTGCTTTTCAACAATTGACTTTGCGGTTGAAAACGCGCGGTTGAGTGCGCTTGAATACACCGCGTCAAGTGCAACGTCTGCAAATCGCTCACCCACAAGGCGCACCTGATTCTGCCCTTTGGGCGAAAGCACGGGGTCGTGCAGACTTGCACCGCTGAGATTGTTCACGCTTGTGTCGTTGTTGTCTGATAGAATGTTGGTCATGGATTCACCGTGGCGCACGATGTATAAATCAAGTTCAACCTGATATTTACCCAATATTTTCACTTCCTTTGATTTGTGATGCGGAATACGTCCGTCATTGCGTAATGATGATTCTAATACTATCATAAAGACAGTTTATTTACAATATAAAAGTGTTATTGAACAAAAGTTTTCGGGGCGAAGCCGAGCCTCGCCCCGAAACGCTGTGTGTTGCCGTCAGCAGCAACCGCAGCCGCAGTTGTTGTGATTGTTGCAACCGCAGTCATTGTTGTTGCCGCAGTTAAGCAGATCACCGCCGAACAGAACAATGATGAGCAGAAGGATGATAATCCAAGTGCAGCAATTGCCGTTGAATAAGCTATTACAGGACATTTCGCAACCCCCTTTTCAGTTCGTTCATCATCATTCTATGTGTTTTTGAGTTGTGTGTTACAGACGAATAGAACCTCTGCATAAGGTCAACACTTCAAGCATACAGATTTTTGACGTAACGGAGAGATTATATGAAAAAACGTGGCTTTGACGATGAAAATATTTTTTTGACCTTTGAGGAATACTCTGCAGAGTTTACACCTGATTTTGGCAGATATTGTCCCAAAAGGTCAAAGAGCCATCAGGATAGGTTTGACCTTCAGCAAAAATCAAAAATACATGAAAAATTGCAAAATAATGAGAAAACCAAAGAAAATAAAAGCTAAATCGAAATATTGATTTGCGGAAGGTCAAATTTGACCTTTTTTGACCTTTGAACTTTTGCGGAAATAGTCTATAATATGAAGTGCAAGGTCAAAGAAAGTCAAAGTCAAAAAGGAGTGAGCTTATGAGTCTTTCAAACGAAATTGCAAAGCTTATTGTAGAAATGCTTAATGAAGACGGCGAGGCTGAAATACAAAGAAATCTGCTTGCAGAAAACCTCGGTTGTGTGCCCAGCCAGATAAATTACGTTATATCATCACGTTTCACACCCGAGAGGGGATATATTGTTGAAAGCAGACGCGGCGGCGGCGGTTACATCCGCATTTCGCGCATCAACTGTGACAAGAGCACTCTGCTCATGCATGTGGTTAACTCCGTCGGTTCTGCAATTGACGAAGGCACATGCAGAACGCATATCATCAACCTTGCAAACCAGAATCTGCTTGAAGCAAACGAAGCAAGGGTTATGCTTGCGGCTGTGTCCGAAAACTGTTACAGAGACCTGCTTCCGCCCATAAGGTCGGTAATCAGGGCGTCAGTTTTCAAACAGATGCTTCTTTCCGTAATGCAGAAATAAACTTGGAGGTAAACAATTATGTTATGTCAGAACTGTGGTAAAAGCGAAGCCACAACCCATATCAAACGAATCATCAACGGCGAGGCAACACAGAATCACTTTTGCTCAAAATGCGCCGAGAATCTTGGTTATAACGATTTCTTCGGTGACTTCGGCTTGAGCATATCCGATATTTTCACAAGCTTTTTCGGTGACAATCCGCTTACACTTCCCTCAGGACGCGTTGAGCGTTGCGACGGCTGCGGAAGCTCCTTTGAAGATATCATCAAAACGGGCAAGGTCGGCTGTGCCGATTGCTACGTAAAATTCTTTGACCGCTTGCTGCCGTCAATCCAGCGTATTCACGGCAAGGCAAAGCACAACGGCAAGGTGCCCGAAACCCGCAAAGTAAATGGAAAGTCGGCTCAGGCGAAGAAAGAGCCAACCAAGGAAGAACAAATTGAACAGCTCAACGCGCAGATGCAAAAGGCGGTTGAAGAACAGAATTTTGAGCTTGCCGCTCAGCTCAGGGACAGCATCAAAGCACTCAAGGAGGGAAAGTAAAATGAAATGGTATATGAACAACGGCGAAAAAGACAGTGTTGTTCTCAGCACAAGAGTCCGCCTTGCGAGGAATCTTTCTGACTTTCCTTTCCCCGTCAGGCTTGATAAGGAAGGCAGACAGAAGGTTATAAACCTCGTCAGCGAGGTTCTGCTTAAAAACAGCGACGGCTCACTGAAATACGTTGACGTGAATTCCATGGCACCGGTCGAAATCCTCTCACTTGCAGAGCGTCACCTCGTCAGCCCCGAGTTTGCCTCGGCAAGAGAATTGCGCGCATTGTTGCTCAGCGATGAGGAGGACGTGAGCATCATGCTTTGCGAGGAGGACCACATTCGACTGCAGATTATGTATTCAGGTCTTGCACTTGAGCAGGCATACAAGGCCGCCGACAAAATCGACGGTATACTCGAAAGTAAGCTGAATTTTGCTTTTGACGAGCGCGTGGGCTATCTCACACAGTGCCCCACGAATCTCGGCACGGGACTGAGAGCGTCATTGCTTCTGCATCTGCCGGGTCTTTCACGTATCGGTCATATTCAGCGCCTTGCATCAACGGTTGCAAAGCTCGGCCTGACCTTACGTGCAACCTACGGCGAAAGTTCATCAAATAACAGTGATATCTATCAGCTCAGCAATCAGGTCACACTCGGCATTTCAGAAAAGGCCGCACTGCAGAATCTTGAATCAATTGCGCGCCAGATTATTTCACAAGAGGAGCACGCAAGGGAAACCGTTGTCAAAGATGAAAGGTGCATTGATAAAATCTATCGCGCTTACGGCATTATGAAAAATGCTCACATGATGAGTTGGTCGGAGTTTATGTCCCTTGCCTCGCTTGTGAGACTTGGTGTTTCGCAGGGAGTGCTTGAGGTTGATTATGAAAAAATCAACGAGCTTTTCATTTGCACACAGCCTGCAACACTCAACGCGCAAAACGGCGGTAACCTTGATGCAGGTGAGCGTGACGTAATAAGGGCGCGTCAGATAAAGGAGACACTCAACTGACTCTGCCGCACCCGTTATACCATATATAACGAAAGGTGAGTGACAGAATGTATAAGTTTACGGGGTTTACCGAAAAGGCAAACAGAGCCCTCAATTCTGCAATTGAAATTGCAGAAAACCTCGGCCACACATACATCGGAAGTGAGCATCTGCTCATGGGTATGCTGCGCGAGGACAACGGTGTGGCAACAACCCTGCTCACATCAAAAAAACTCAGCGTTTCCACGGTGGAAGCTTTTGTGAGGCGTACGGTCGGTGTCGGCATACCCACGGTGCTAACGCCCGACGATTTTTCACCGCGTTGCAAACGCATCATTGAAACGGCGGTTTCGCTGGCGGCAAACAATCCCAACGGCTACGTCGGCACGGAGCATCTGCTTTGCGCAATGGTAAATGAAAGCGAGTGTACCGCTTGCTACATCATGTCTCAGCTTGGCGTTTCACCGTCAGCGGTTGCGGATGATTTGAACTCGGGCGCAAAATCACGCCCTGCGGATTACCGCAACGGACGTGAAAAACAGCGCGGCGGTGCAAAAAGCGCAACTCCCACTCTTGACCAATACGGCAGAGACCTGACAAAGCTTGCTGCCGACGGTGACATTGACCCCGTCATCGGCAGAGACCAAGAGATTGAACGCGTGATTCAGATTCTCTGCAGAAGAACAAAAAATAACCCTTGTCTTATCGGTGAGCCGGGCGTCGGTAAAACGGCAATTGCTGAGGGCCTTGCGCTCAAAATCTCACAGGGTGAGGTGCCTGAACTGCTGAGAAACAAGCGCATTGTTGCGCTCGACCTCACAAGTATGGTTGCAGGCACAAAATACAGAGGCGACTTTGAAGAACGCATAAAAGCCGCCGTTGACGAAGTTATCAAAAATAAAGACGCAATACTCTTCATTGATGAGGTGCACACTCTCATCGGCGCAGGCTCGGCAGAGGGAGCGGTTGATGCTGCAAATATCCTCAAGCCGTCGCTTGCAAGAAGTGAACTGCAGGTTATCGGTGCAACAACACTTGAAGAATACCGCAAGCACATTGAAAAGGATGCCGCACTTGAAAGGCGCTTCCAGCCCGTCAAGGTAGGTGAGCCGAGCGAGGATGAATCGGTGCTGATTCTCAAAGGCATCAGGGACAAATACGAGGCGCACCACAAGGTGAAAATTACGGATGAGGCAATCAGCGCCGCAGTTAAAATGTCCGCAAGGTATATCACAGACCGCTATCTGCCCGACAAGGCGATAGACCTCGTTGACGAGGCGGCGTCCCGTGTGAGACTGCGCTCTTACACAACACCCGACCATATCAAAGAGCTTGAACAGCAGCTCAAAGCACTCAGTGAGGAAAAGTCTGCGGCGGTCAGTGCGCAGGATTTTGAGAAGGCGGCATCACTCAGAGATAAGGAAAAAGAGCTGATGAGTGCGCTCACCGTTCAGCGCACAAACTGGCGTGAGGAAGCCGCAAGCGAAAACGGCGAAGTCACTGCCGCGGAAATTGCACAGATTGTCTCAGGCTGGACGGGCATACCTGTTGCTGAGCTTACACGTGAGGAGAGCAAACGCCTGCTTAACATGGAAGAGGAACTGCACCGCAGAATCGTCGGGCAGGATAAAGCCGTATCCGCAGTGTCAAGGGCAATACGCAGAGGCCGCTCAGGGCTCAAAGACCCGAAAAGACCGCTCGGCTCGTTCATTTTCCTTGGTCCGACGGGCGTTGGCAAAACGGAGCTTTGCAAGGCTCTCGGTCAGGTCATGTTCGGTGACGAAAACGCGATGATTCGCTTTGATATGTCCGAGTTTATGGAAAAACACAACGCGTCAAGGCTTGTCGGCTCTCCTCCGGGTTACGTCGGCTATGACGAGGGCGGCGAGCTGACCGAGAAGGTGCGCAGGAAGCCGTACAGCGTGGTGCTCTTTGACGAGATTGAAAAAGCACACCCCGACGTGTTCAATATGCTTCTGCAGATTCTTGAGGACGGCTTCATCACCGACTCGCAGGGCAGGCGCGTTGATTTCCGCAATTGTATCATCATTATGACGTCAAACGTTGGTGCAAAGCTGATTTCGGGTGGAGGAAAATCCATCGGATTTTCAAGCGACGGAAACTCAGGTGCACTCAGCGAATCCAAGATTCACGATGCGGTTATGGGCGAGCTGAAGCGCACGTTCAAGCCGGAGTTTCTCAACCGTGTGGATGAAATCATCGTTTTCCATCAGCTCAACAAAGACAATATCACGGAAATTGCTTCGCGCATGCTTGAACAGCTTCGCGTTAGATTGCTTAACCTTGACATCACCGTGGATTTCACACCCGAAGCGGTTGCAAAAATTGCAGATGCAGGTTTTGATATCGTATACGGTGCAAGACCTCTCAGACGCGCCATACAAAGCAAAATTGAAGACAGACTTTCCGAGCTTATGCTTGAGGGTGCTGTGTGCGCAAACAGGCATTATGTGTGCCGCAGTGACGGCGAAGAGTTCGTCTTTACGGAAAAAGAAAGCGCTTGAATATAAAATTTTATCTTTTTGCTCTTGACTTTCCGTGCACTCAGTTGTATAGTATGTTTTGGTAATTAGCACTCGCGCACCAAGAGTGCTAATTACCGGACGAAACATAAAAAGGAAGTCCGCAAAGGAGGTCACGGCAGATGGAAATGGGTGAGCGCAAGCAGAAGATACTTGCCGCCGTGGTCGAGCTTTATATACGCACGGGTGAGCCGGTCGGCTCAAAAGCTCTGCTGAGTTTTCTTCCTATGTCGGTGTCATCTGCAACCGTGCGCAATGAGATGTCCGATCTGCACGAAATGGGCTACCTTGAACAGCCTCACACCTCAGCAGGCAGGGTACCGTCACAGAAGGGCTACCGCTATTACGTTGACCACCTCATGCCTCACCGTGAGATTGATGAAGCCCTGCGTGAGCAGGTGAAAATGGCGCTTGCCGTTTCGGGCGACCCCGAAAAGCTTGTTCAAAAAGCAGGCGAGTTGCTTGCACGCTTCACAAACTGCACGGCAATTGCCACCACACCCATAGACGAAGCCGCAGTTGTGAAACGCATTGAGCTTGTTCCAATCAGCAACCGCACTGCAATGGTTGTTATGATGACCTCAACGGGCATCATCAAAACGGGTGTGTGCCGCACGGAAACGAGCCTAACAAACGAGATGGCAGATATGTTCCGTCAAATTACCGCAAAGGTGTTTGTGGGTCAGCCCGTGAGTGAAATCGGCACGGTTATGATTCAGACAATCGTTGCCTCTCTCGGCGAATATGCGCTCTCAATGTCACCGATTTTCGTTGTGCTTGCCGATCTGGCAAGAGATGCGGTGCAAGCACAAATCAAGCTGGAGGGCGAGCAGAACCTGCTTCACCACCGCGAGCTCAGCGGAAACGCGTTTGAACTGTTGCAGTTTTTTGATGAAAGTGAAAAGCTCAACCGTGCAATCTCTGCAAACAAAGGTGCACTTCAGGTTATGATCGGCAACGAAAACATGTACCGACAGCTTGAAAACAGCAGCATGATAATCGCTCGCTATAACATACAGGGGCACGACGGCGGTGCAATCGGCATCATAGGCCCCACAAGGATGGATTATGCACGGATTATTCCGGGAATAGAATATCTGACAAGGCTCCTCGGCGAAGTACTGACCGACAGCCTTGAAAATTGACGGAGGCAGAAATGGCAAAGAAAAACAACCCTGTTGAAGAAACCGTTGTTGAAGAAGCGGCAAAAACAGAATCGGGCGCACAAGGCAAAGAGGCTGAAAAGGCGGAGAAGAAGAAAAAGTCTTCCTCAAAAAATGCTGAGCTTGACGCGCTGAAAAAACAGCTTGATGATATGGCGGCAGACCTTGCCGCAGCAAAAGAGGCTCACATGCGCACCCTCGCGGAGTATGACAACTACCGCAAGCGCACAACCAAGGAAAAAGAGGCGGCATACGGTGATGCAAAGGCGGCGGCAATCAAAGCTCTGCTTCCCGTGCTCGATAATATCGACCGTGCCGACGCAATTTCCGAAAGTGACGTGCAGGCATATAAGCAAGGTGTGAACATGATTTTCTCAGGTCTTACCGAATCGCTCAAAAAGCTCGGGCTTGAAAGCTTCGGCGAAAAGGGTGACGAGTTTGACCCCAACATACACAACGCCGTAATGCACACCGAGGACGAAAACGAAAAAGAAAACGTAATCGGTGACGTGTTTGAAAAAGGCTACAAGATTGGCGACCGCATCCTGAGACCTGCGATGGTCAGAGTCGTCAACTGACAATAAATAACACCAACAAACAATAATTATTTTTCGGAGGAAAACAAAATGGCAAAGATTATAGGTATTGACTTAGGTACAACAAACTCATGTGTAGCAGTTATTGAAGGCGGCGAGCCCGTTGTTATCGCAAACGCAGAAGGCTCAAGAACAACACCCTCTGTTGTTGCTTTCACCAAGTCAGGCGAAAGAAAAATCGGTCAGTCCGCAAAGAACCAGGGTATCACAAACCCCGACGGCACCATCGCTTCAATCAAGCGCCAGATGGGCTCAAACTATACCGTTTCAATCGAAGATAAGAAGTACACGCCTCAGCAGATTTCCGCAATGATTCTGCAGAAGCTCAAGAGTGATGCCGAAGCATACCTCGGTGACACCGTAACGGAAGCAGTTATCACCGTACCTGCATATTTCACCGATGCTCAGCGTCAGGCAACCAAGGACGCAGGTAAAATCGCAGGTCTTGAAGTCAAGAGAATCATCAACGAGCCCACCGCAGCAGCTCTCGCATACGGCATCGACAAGGAAGCCGACCAGAAAATTATGGTTTACGACCTTGGCGGCGGCACATTCGACGTGTCCATCATCGAAATGGGCGACGGTGTACAGGAGGTTCTTGCAACCGCAGGTAACAACCGTCTCGGCGGTGACGACTTTGACCAGAGAATCATGAACTGGATTGTAAACGAATTCAATCGTGAAAACGGCGTTGACCTTCGCGGCGACAAAATGGCAATGCAGAGAATCAAGGATGCCGCTGAAAAAGCAAAGATCGAGCTTTCAAGCACAACCGCATCCACAATCTCACTTCCCTTTATCACCGCAGATGCAAACGGTCCCAAGCACTTTGAAACAACTCTTTCAAGAGCAAAGTTCAACGAACTCACCGCAGACCTTGTTGAAGCAACAATGGGCCCCGTACGCAGAGCAATGAGTGACTCAGGTCTCAGTCCCTCCGATATTGACAAGGTACTCATGGTTGGCGGCTCCTCACGTATTCCCGCCGTCAGCGAAGCAGTTAAGAAGTTCATCGGTAAAGAACCCTTCAAGGGCATCAACCCCGACGAGTGCGTTGCAATCGGTGCCGCAATTCAGGCAGGTGTTCTCGGCGGCGAAGTCAAGGGTCTCCTTCTTCTCGACGTAACTCCGCTTTCACTCGGTATTGAAACAATGGGCGGTATCAACACAAGAATCATCGAAAGAAATACCACCATCCCCACCAAGAAGAGCCAGATTTTCTCCACCGCCGCTGACAATCAGACATCAGTTGAAGTACACGTGCTTCAGGGCGAAAGAGAATTTGCGAAAGACAACAAGACCCTCGGTGTATTCCACCTCGACGGCATCCTTCCCGCACGCAGAGGCGTACCGCAGATTGAAGTAACCTTTGACATCGATGCAAACGGTATCGTTCACGTTTCAGCAAAGGATCTCGGCACAAACAAAGAGCAGTCAATCTCCATCACAGCTTCAACAAACATGTCCAAGGAAGACATTGAAAGAGCTGTTAAGGAAGCAGAAAGCTTTGCAGAAGAAGACAAGCGCCGCCGCGAAGAAGTTGACACAAGAAATGCCGCTGACCAGATGATCTATCAGTGCGAAAAAATCCTTGCTGACGAAGGCGACAAGTTCGACCCTGCAGACAAGGCTGACCTTCAGGCGGCAATCGACAGCCTGAGAAATGCACTCAGCGGTGAAGATATCAACCTCATCAAAAACGAGCAGGAAGCCCTTACCAAGAAGTTCTATGAAATATCCGAGAAGTTCTACAAGGCACAGGGCGGTGACCCCAACGCTGCAGCAGGCTTCGACCCGAGCGCCGCAGGTTATGCACCCGGCGGTTACGATGACCCCAACGCAGGCGCAAACTACAGCGGTGACTTTACCGACGCTGATTTCACAGACGCTAACTAATCAGATTATTCTCCATACAACAGGCAGTTTTACGGCTGCCTGTTGTTGTGGCTCTTAAATGAACGTGTTGAACGGATTTTGTCCGTTTCAGAAAAGGTGCAGTTATGGCAGAAAACAAACGAGATTATTATGAAGTGCTCGGTGTGGCAAAAACCGCAACCGACGACGAATTAAAAAAAGCGTACCGCAAGCTCGCCAAGCAATACCATCCCGATCTCAACCCCGGTGATGCCGCGGCTGAGGCAAAATTCAAAGAGGCAAATGAGGCTTACGAGGTTCTTTCAGACCAGCAGAAGCGCGCCCGTTACGACCAGTACGGTCATGCCGGTGTGGATCCCAACTACGGTGCAGGCGGATTCGGCGGTGGTTTTGGCGGCGGATTCGGCGGCATGGACTTTGACCTTGGTGACATCCTCGGCAGCATGTTCGGCGGCGGCTTCGGTGCAAGGCAGCAGAATCCCAACGGTCCGCGCAGAGGCTCTAACATACAGACTAACGTCACCATTTCTTTTGAAGAAGCGGCGAAGGGCTGTAAGCGTACCGTTACGGTCAACAAAGTCGGTGTCTGTGCTGAATGCTCAGGCAGCGGTGCCGCAAAAGGTACAAGCCCCGAAACCTGCCCCACTTGCAACGGCAGAGGTCAAGTTGCTCAGCAGCAGAGGACACCGTTTGGCGTTATCAGCACCACAAAGCCCTGCCAACGTTGCAACGGTAAAGGTAAAATCATCAACAATCCTTGTCAGAAGTGTAAGGGTACGGGTCTTGAATCAAAGCGCGTAAACATCGATGTTGAAATCCCTGCAGGTATTGATGACGGACAGACCATATCAATGCGCGGCAATGGCAACAGCGGTGTGAACGGTGGCCCTGCGGGCGACCTTATCATCGGTGTCCGCGTCAGACCGCACCCGTTCTTTGAACGCGATGGCTATAACGTATGGTGCGATCTCAACGTAACGTATGCTCAGGCGGCATTGGGAGATACACTCTATGTACCCACCCTTGACGGCAAAGTTAAGTTTGAGCTTGCCGCAGGCACGCAGCCCGGCGAGGTTATCCGCTTCAGAGGCAGAGGCATACAGATGCTTAACAGCCGAGGCAAGGGTGACCAGCTTGTACGCATTATTGTTGAAGTACCCAAGGGTCTTTCTCAAAAGCAGAAAGATCTTCTGCGCGAATTTGACTCAACCCTCACCAATAAGCCTAAAAACAATGTCCCCGACGGCAACGTTGTCGGCGAGGAAAAGAAGGGCTTTTGGGATAAGCTGAGAGGATAAATTCAAGGCTGACGGTTTTCCGTCAGCCTTTTTTTGTGCATTTATGATTGAAAATACTTCTGATTCTACCGGAAGAGAAAGAAGGTTTTAGGTATAGCCAAAACGGGTGAGCTTTATGCAAGCTGAATACTGTAAGTGACAAACTAAAAAATGTATTGACAAAAGCTTACTACAGGTGTAAGATGAAATCGTACTACAGTTGTAGGAAGCAAAAAGGAGGAGCTTTTATGAAATTATCTGAAGCTGAATGGTCTGTGATGGAGGTTCTTTGGCAGGGGGAAAGCTTTGCACTCAAAGACATTGCGTCCACGCTTAATAAACTCAACGGATGGAGCAAAAATACAGTTTTTACATATCTTAACCGAATGGAAGCCAAAGGTCTTGTTGCTATCGACCGTGGAAGCCGTACACCGTATTCTGCCGCCGTAAGCCGTGAAAAATGTGCAAAAAACGAAAGAGATGAGCTCCTAAGCAAAGTGTATTCAGGTGCCACATCTGACCTGATTGCCGCTTTCCTTAAAGAGTCACCCATATCAAAGCAAGAAATAGAAAGGTTAAAAAAATTGCTTGATGAAATGGAGGTATAACCATGGTTAATATATGGGAATTTATTTTGCAAACAATTTCTGTAAGTTTTGTAGCAGGTTTCCTTCTTATTATGAAAAGTATTTTCAAAGACAAACTTACACCTCGTTGGCAATACGGAATATGGTTTTTGCTTGTAATCAGAATACTTTTGCCTGTAAGAGCAGATAAATTGGTGCTAATTCCCTTTGGTGTTTACCTTGAAATGTTCAAAACTTACGTTGAAAGAAATTTTGAATCAGCTTACACCTATCCACATACTGCAACCGAGCCTTCAAACATTATACCTCACATCAGTTCCACGCCTGAGAGTATTACTGATATCTTGTTTGTTGTTTACGTCATCGGTATTATTGCTTTTTTGTGCTATTATCTGTTCTCTTATATAAGGCTTCGATTAATTTTGAAAAAAGGTAATGAGGTTTCCTTAGAAAACAAGGGTGAGTTGTTGCACTTGCTTTCCGAGAATAAGATAAAAAACATTAAAGTAATTTCCGTTGAAGGCTTTAACGGTGCTTTTATCTGTGGTATTTTATCTCCTGTTCTCGTTTTGCCTTTTGGAAGAGAAACCGATAAAAAGATTCTTCTGCACGAAATAATGCATCTTAAACATCTTGATTCTCTTCAAAATATACTCTGGTGTATTCTCCGTTGCTTGCATTGGTGTAACCCGTTTATGCACTATGTGTTTAACGTTATCGGCAATGATATGGAAATGCTTTGCGACCAAAGAGTTCTTGAAAAATTGGATGGTGAAGAACGCAGAGAATACGGTGTTCTTCTGCTTAACGAAGTCAATAAGAAATATGCCCGTATGCCCAGAACAACTTCTGTTTCAAATGGCGGAAAAAACATTTCAAAAAGAATAGAAGCTATTGTAAGATTCAAGAAGTATCCTAAGGGTATGGCTGTTGTCAGTGTTTGTATTGCAATCATTTTATCTTTACCTTGCCTGTTTGTAAGTGCCGGTTTTTCTGCGGATAACAATATATATTTTCCGAATACAGAATATGAATATCAGAAAGCTATCTCTTATTCAAGAATAAATCGTTGCACTACCGTTGCCGGTGCAATTGACACCTATGCGAAGGCACTGATGGATAATAGCGGTATAATGCTGCTTACGGTTTCGCCAACAGAGAAGTGCGAAGAAATAATCAATAATCTTCACGAATTTTATAAAACCGATGAAGAAATAGATATAATTATCCCTTCAGGCGGTCGCCCTTTTTCTGTGTTCAACCTGATAAAAACCGATAAGGATAAATATGCGGCGGTTCTTATTTTCAGCACTGACGAAGAGGATGTGGAGAATTATTCACAAGAAGATGAATACGGATTTGGTGATACGTTGTTTGTTCCGATTGAAGTGTTCAAGGAAAACAACAGTTGGGTTGTAAGAGAAACCGGGGAACGAAAGAAGTCAAAGAAATATCTTGCTGATACGGTTTATGAGCAGATACACTCTCTCAACGAGGATACACCCATACTTTATGAAAGCGTTCATAAAGGCGAAAAGGGCACGCTTACAGTTAAAGCTGTGACTGTCTACCGGACAGATTACGGTGTGATATCTTCAGAAAATATGTCTTTCTTTACAGACAGTATAGGTTATGACAACAAAGTGTATCTCAATGCGGATTTCAGTGGCTGCCTTATAGAAGTGAGTTATACGTATTATTACGAGGGTGAGGACTACGATAAAGTTAAGCGCGTAGCTGTGGAGTGCACGGCGGACCTTGACGCCGAGTTCGCTCCTGAAAAGACCTATTCCATTGAAAACTATGCCAGTAGCTCAACTGACGGTAACAGTGTAAGAACATACAGTGTAAATGACGGTGAGAAATGGGATAAATGGGACAGAACTATTCATGACAGTGATATAAACAGTAATCTTGATTATAAAAAACTTATGGAAGGTTACAATTCAACCCGCAAGTTGGCAGTTTATATTGACGGTAAACTTGCAGATGTGTTTACTGTGGAGGTGAATATAAATGGAAACTAAAACTATGTCTTCTGCCATAAAGAGAGTAGCTATAAGTTATATATTTATATACTTTCATATAAATGTTTCGGTAATCGACATATTGCCAAATTGGCTTGGGTATTTCATGATTGTTTCCGCTTTGCCTGTTATTTCAAAGAAAGAGCAGTCAGCACAACTGCTCAGGCCGTTCGGCATTGCAATAGGAATATGGAATATAGTAGAATGGGTACTGAAAATTGCGGGCACTCAATGGAATTTAACCATAATAAACATTTTGTTCAACATTATTATAATTTATTTCCATTTTCAGCTTATTACAAACATTGCAAATCTTGACATTGAACAGTCAAAAAGAAAAGAATTGCTTGCGCTGAGAACTACAACTGTTTTGTTCCATACATTGATAAACTTGTCACGTATTATTCCGACTGCTTTTGACAATGAAATGTACTCTTATATTATTATGTTAATGGGATTTACGCAGCTTGTAATCTGTTTGTGGATAGCAGGTGAGCTTTTCGGGATTTCAAAAACTATGAAAGAGAAAGAAATTGAAACAGCCCAAACCGCTGAATCTATAGAAGAATTAAGTGAATCGGGAACTGATGCGGAATAATTATGACAACACAATCGCTGTTTTCCGCATGAGGTCGGCTTATGTGGAATCGATGCAAATCACTTATGAACACTTGCGCAAAAAAGAGCTTCGTAGCATCGAGGCTCTTTTTCATTTCTTATTTTTGGAAAGCAGCATTGTTGTTTTTGTGTTATTATCAACATCCTGAGAACTCCGCAACTGCGGAGTTTTTTATTTCCCCATCTTCATCCCTCAACGTTCGTCCTCTCATTTGACAAAACCCTTGTGTTATATTATAATAAATTAGTTTTGAACATAATCTGCGAAAGGAGCCGACGGGCAGGCTCAAAAAGGTGTACATAATCCCGTCGAACTGTATCGAATGTTTGTTGATAAAGCTAAAATAAAAATCAAAGCGGGCAACGGCGGCAACGGTGCAGTTGCTTTCCACCGTGAAAAATACGTTGCATCCGGCGGACCCGACGGCGGTGACGGCGGCAGAGGCGGTGACGTTGTTTTTGTTGTTGACAGCAATCTTTCCACACTTGCCGATTTTCGCTACAAGAGAAAATACACTGCACCCAACGGCTCAGACGGTCAGGGCGCGCGCCGTAACGGCAAAAAAGGTGAAAGTCTCATCATCAAAGTGCCCGTTGGTACTGTAATCCGTGAGGTGCAGACAGGCACGCTCATGTGCGATATGTCCGATAAAGAGCCGTTTGTTGCCGCAAAGGGCGGCAGAGGCGGCTGGGGTAACGCCCATTTTGCAACTGCAACAAGGCAGACTCCGCGTTTTGCAAAAAGTGGAGCCCCCGGCGAAGAGTGGGAAGTTGAGCTTGAACTCAAACTTCTTGCAGACGTGGGCCTGCTTGGTTTTCCCAACGTAGGTAAATCAAGCTTTGTTTCCGTTGTCAGCGAGGCAAAACCCATCATCGCAGACTACCATTTCACCACAATCACCCCCGTGCTCGGTGTTGTAAACATGGGTGAAGGCAACTCTTTTGTAATTGCAGATATCCCCGGCCTTATCGAGGGCGCAAGCGACGGTGTCGGTCTCGGCCACGAGTTCCTTAGACATGTTGACCGTTGCAGACTGCTTCTTCACATCGTTGACGTTGCAGGCAGTGAGGGCAGAGACCCGATTGAAGATTTTGAAAAAATCAATCTTGAGCTTGAGCGCTTCAATCCTGAACTTGCAACACGTCCCATGATTGTTGCGGCAAACAAAATCGACCTTGCAACAGACGAGCAACTTGCACGTTTCAGGGAATATATTGAAAGCAAGGGATACCAATATTTTGAGATGTGCGCTCCCATTGTAGAGGGCACAAAAGAGGTCATCAATGCCGTGGCGGCACAGCTTGCAAAACTTCCGCCCATTGAGCGATATGAAAGTGAACAGCTTCCGCTTGAGCTTACCGCAGGTAAAGCAGGCAACGGCTTCACAATTGAAGTTGAAGACGACGTATACATCGTTGAGGCTGAGTGGCTGTGGAAAATACTTTGCAAAACCGATCTTGACGACTATGAATCCCTGCAGTATTTCCAGCGCGTGCTTCAATCCTCGGGTATTATTGATGCGCTCAGGGAAAAGGGTATTTGCGAGGGCGATACTGTCAGCATCTACGACTTTGAGTTTGATTTTGTTGATTGATTGAGGTGGAGTTTTCATCAATGGAGAAAATACATGATAAAGACGTGAATCCCGACCAGCTCAGCCCTCTGGCACTCGCTTTTGTGGGAGACACGGTGTTCGACCTCTATATAAGAGAACTGCTTGTCTGCGGTGAAAAACGCAGAGCGGGCGAGCTTCACAACAGTGCGGTGAAGTGTGTTAAAGCCAAGGCTCAGTCAGACCTTGTTCACACACTTTTACCCATGCTCACCGAAAAGGAGCTTTCTGTTTTTAAGCGCGGAAGAAATGCACATACTAACCACATACCCAGAAGTGCATCACAACGCGAGTATCATAACGCAACCGGATTAGAATCTCTTATTGGCTGGCTCTATCTCAGTGGACAGATACAACGGATAAGAGAGCTTTTATCTGTTGTGTCCACTGAGTAATCAGGGCTTATTGGTTTTTGTTTAAGGCGGGGCTGCGGATATTTTCCGCCATCTCTGCGTTAAAAATCCTCGGCGTAACTGCTTACGCCTTGCGGTTTTTGCCTTGATATGACGAAAACTATCTCGCAGCGTCGTGGATTTGGTTTTTGTTAAAGGCGGGGCTGCAGATGCTTTCCGCCATCTATGCGTTGGAATTTCTCGGCGTAACTGCTTACGCCTTGCGGTTTTTGCCTTGATATGACGAAAACTATCTCGCAGCGGCGTGGATTGATTTCTGTTTAAGGCAGGGCTGCGGATATTTTTCGCATCTGTGCGTTGGAATTTCTCGGCGTAACTGCTTACGCCTTGCGGTTTTTGCCTTGATATGACGAAAACTATCTCGCAGCGAGGAGTCTTATTGTTGATTTAGGCGGGGCTGCGGATATTTCTGCCGCGTTTGTGCTTCACGGGTAAATCTGTATATCGGGTGTGTACCGTGAAGCTTAACAAACATTCATTAAAAGAACGTGCGGCGGATTTGGTTTTCTGCATTGTCGGTGCGGCATTTTTCAGTTGTGCCGTGAACTTTTTTGCATCAGCCAACAACATTTCTCTCGGTGGATTTACGGGAGTTTCAACCCTCATAAATTATCTTGTGCCGTCAATACCCGTCGGTGTGCTGATTTTTGCACTTAATGTGCCCCTGTTTGTGCTTGCATACATCAAGCTCGGCGGTGGATTTATTGCAAAAACAGCGTTTTTTACCGCCGTTTATTCCGTTGCAATTGACATTGGTGCTCAGCTTCTGCCTCGCTATGAGGGGGATAAACTGCTCGCGTGTATTTTTTGCGGAGTTTTTTCGGGCGCAGGTCTTGCATGCGCGTTCCTCAGAGGTGCAACAACGGGCGGTACAGATATCATCGCAAAACTCATCAACCTTAGGCATCAACATCTTTCAATGGGGCGGCTTGTGCTGGCAATTGACGTGCTTGTTATTATATCCACGGGTATTGTATACAAAAGCACAGAAAGCGCCATGTATTCCGCAATTGTTATATATATTACGTCTGTGTTGATTGATTACATTCTGTACGGCAAGGGTCACGGCAAGTTGATGCTGGTTGTCAGTTCACACGGGCAGGCTTTGTCTCAGTTAATCATGGCTCAACTCGGCAGGGGAGTCACCGTTCTGTCTGTCAAAGGTGGTTATACGGGTGACGATAAAAGCATGCTCCTTTGCGCCGTCAGGGCATCGGAGACATCACGGTTTTATAAAATTGTGCGCGTTGTTGATGAACACGCATTCACGGTTGTTCTCGAAGCGGGTGAAATTCTCGGCGAGGGCTTCGTAATAAAGCATGAATAGGAGGAAGCCGCAAAGTGCGGCAACAGAACATGAATTTTACAATTAATCCAAGAAACGGAAGCTGTGACGGCTTTGTTCTTATAAAAACAATTGAAAAAAAGCTGAACGTTAAAGGTGTACCTTATCTCGATTTGCTTGTTTGTGACAGTTCGGGCGAAATCGTTGCAAAGCTGTGGGATTATAAAGAGGATATCCACGGTGTATACGATGCAGGCGAGGTTATCAAAATCAGGGGTACACTTTCAACATATAACGGGGCGGACCAGCTTCGCATCGAGCGAATCAGGAAGACTCTGCCTGAAGATAACATCAATCTTGCCGACTACGTGCCCTCAGCGGAATACAGCGGTGAGGATATGCTCCAAGCTCTCAGAGACCTTGTTGCATCCTTCAAGGATAAAGACATCGCTCGTCTTGTATCTGCAATCATTGACGAAAAAGAAGAAAAGCTCCTTTTCTGGCCTGCGGCATACAGACTTCACCATGCAATCAGGGGTGGGTTACTTTATCACACGCTTTCAATTGCACGCCTTGCACAAAACGTATGCCTGACCTATCCCGTAATTGACCGCGATTTGCTTCTCGGCGGTGTAATTCTGCACGATATTGCAAAAATTGATGAGTATGAAGTCAACGCAACGGGTGTTGCAACAAACTATTCCGTTGACGGCGAACTTATCGGGCATCTTGTTATGGGCGCAATGAACATATCCGAAAAAGCCAAGGAACTGGGCGTTCCCAAGGAGACTGCCGTATTGCTTGAGCACATGCTCATATCTCACCACGGTCAACCGGAGTTCGGCGCAGCGGTACGTCCGATGTTCATTGAGGCTGAGGTGCTCAGCCAGCTTGACACGCTTGATGCTACCATGTATGAGATGGCGCAGGCGATTTCTGCCGTAGAAGTCGGCGGCTTCACACAGAGAATGTGGGCGCTTGATAACAGAAAGCTGTATAATCATGGCAGAAAAGTTGTTGAACCCAAAGCAAATCTTCTGTAATAGCGCTTTGTTTTTTGTTATATTATAAAAATCTTTAAAAACAAGGTTGCATTTTCTTTAAAAAAATGTGATAATAAAATACAACAAGTCTAACGAGGTTGTTTTATGAGAGTTATAACCGGTACGGCGCGAGGCCGCAAGCTTTTCACCCTTGAAGGTGAGGATGTGCGCCCCACCACCGACATGGTCAAAGAGGCCATTTTCAGCATCATTCAGTTTGAAATTGAGGGCAGACGTGTGCTCGACCTTTTTGCAGGCTCTGGTCAGCTTGGCATTGAGGCACTTTCACGCGGAGCTCACAACGCCACGTTTGTTGACAACTCAAGGAAATCTGTTGAAGTTGTGCGCAAAAACCTTGAGCACACAGGATTCACCAAAAGCGCGGTTGTGCTTAACACAGACAGCCTTGCTTTCCTGAGAACACGCGGCGAAAAATACGACATCGCTTTTCTTGATCCGCCTTACGGCACGGGGCTCCTGCAAAAAGCGCTTGAGCTTGTGCCGTCGGTCATGAGCGATGCAGGCATTGTAATCTGTGAAGCACCGCGCGAGGACGTGTTGCCCGAAACTGCAGGCGACATGAAGCTTGCAAAACGCTACAGATACGGCAAAACCTACGTTTATACCTACCGCAAACAACTCGATTGAATCTCCTGACGAAAGGATGATTGTACATGGCGCAGACAATTGCAATTTGTCCCGGCAGCTTTGACCCGATAACTATCGGTCATCTTGACATAATCAGCCGTACGGCAAAGATGTTTGACAAGGTTATTGTTGTTGTGATGGACAATGTGCAGAAGAAAAACAAAACAAGCTTTACCTCCGAGGAGCGCAGAGAGCTTATCAGCCGTTGCATAACGGAGTTTCCCAACGTTGAGGTTGACAATTACAGCGGTCTGCTTGCTGAATATGCAAAGCAGAAAGGTGCGGTTGCCATTGTTAAAGGGCTCAGGGCGGTGTCTGACTATGAATATGAGTTTCAGCAGGCGCTTATCAACAAAAAGCTCAATCCCGATGTAGACACAATTTTTATGTCTGCCTCAACTGACAACATGTTCCTCAGTTCAAGCATTGTTAAGCACGTTTCTGCGTTAGGCGGTGACGTTAATGCTTTCCTCCCCGAGCCTATAAGAGAAGATGTGCTCAAAAGAATTCAGGCAGGTTAAAACTGAATTAACGTACAAAATAAAAAATATCCGCCTAAGCGGGAAAGGACGATATATATGAAAACCGAAGATTTGCTCAATGAAATTGAAGAGGCTATAAACAGCGGACATAAACTGCTCATTTTCAAAAAGAGAATTGTTGACGGCAACCAGATAATTGCTCTTGTTGACGAAGCAAGAGAATCTTTGCCCGAAGATTTTGCGCTCAGCAAAAAAATCAAAGAAAACAGAGATCAGATTATTGCATCTGCAAAAGAGATGGCAAAGAGCATTGTTGCCAGCGCCAATCAGGAATCTGAAAGAATCATCAGCACTGCTGAAAAAACAGCCGCTGACTATGTTGCAGAAGCCGAAAACAATGCAAGGCAGACGATTGCCATGGCTCGCACAGAGGCTGACCGCCTTGTAAGCGAAAGCAACATCTACAAGGAAGCTCAGCAGGCAGCAGCCACACTTGAAAGCGAAACGAGGGCAAGTGTTGATGCAATTATGCAGGATGTTCAGGAGTCATGCGAACTGCAGAGAAGGCAGACTCAGCAATGGGCAGACGAAATGAGAGAAAGCGCATACAACTATGTGCGCAACCTTCTTGATGAGTCCGACCGCTTCCTTACTGATGCTTCAACAAACCTTGCACAGACAAAGGGCAGGCTGAGAATGACAACCTCTGAGTATTAATTCAGTATACAATCAAACCGCCGCATTTGTATGTGCGGCGGTTTTTGCGTGCATATATAACACCCCCACAATGCTTTGCGCGTTGTGGGGGTGTTTTGTGTGATGAGGATTTATTATCCGAAATTAAACAAATTTTTGAACCAATCAATAATCTTCTGGAAGAAAGCCTTGATCTTTGCGGCAATGCTGTTGTCTTCTTCCTCAGCAAGCTTTTCACCGCATGAATCGCAGGAGTTATCCGCGTTGCTGTCTGTGTGACCGGTTGCGGAGATTATTCTCAGTTCTTCTTCACCGCATGTGCAGACTCTTGCTTCAACACCGTCTTTCGTGCAGGTTGCGGCAGTTGTAACGCTCCATGTGCCGAAAGAGTGACCCTGAGCGGTGATAGATCTTGTTTCTTCTTCGCCGCAGTTGCAAGTGCGTGTTTCAACACCGTCAACTGTGCAGGTAGCGGGAGTTGTAACTGCCCAATCGCTGAATGAATGGCCTTGAGCGGTGATAGGTCTTGTTTCTTCTTCGCCGCAGTTGCAAGTGCGTGTTTCAACACCGTCAACTGTGCAAGTAGCGGGAGTTGTAACTGCCCAATCGCTGAATGAATGACCTTGAGCGGTGATTACCCTTGTGTCACCTTCGCAACGGCTGCAAGCACGTGTTTCAAGGCCGTTTTCCGTGCATGTTGCGGGAGTTGTAACTTCCCATTCACCAATGTAATCGTGGCCGAGAGGTGCAGTGCCGTAACCGTAGCCTGTGTAACAGTCATAACACCAACGCATTGCTTCTTCACCCTTGGTGCAAGTGGCTTCCTGCTCAATAATCCAGTCGGTATAATTGTGCCCCTTTGCGGGTATTTCTCTGCCGATGCCGTTTCCGCAGTTGCGGCTGCACATGCTTTTTTCATAGCCTTCTTTTTCGCATTCAGGCTCAATTGTGGTGTACCAGACACTGAAATCATGGCCGAGTTCTTTAACTGCTTTGTATTCGATAAAGCCGCAGGTGCACATGTGTGCTTTGGTGCCGCCTTCAAGGCAGGTGGGCTCAACGGTTATGTACCAATCATCAAAGATATGACCGGATGGAAGCACCGCCACTCCGTCTACAATGTAATACCCGCAGCCACGGCACAGAGTGCTCAACGTGCCGTTGAAATCGGGACACTCCGGAACGAACGGTTCAACTTCAATTGTCATGTCGGTGTGGCTGCACGTTGCAAGGTGGGGGAGAATACCCGTTTCTCTGACGAGGTTGAAGAAAGCAGGAATGAGCTCATACTTGCGTGAATTTACACTGTTTGCAAAATTCACGGAGATATCCATCAGACTGTTTTCGCTTGTGAAATTCTCAAGGACAAGCTCATTTTCGGTGTAATCTTCAGTTTGAATTGTGCCGGGGAACACCGAATCAACAACGTGTTCAAGTGTTTTAATGTAAGACAGTGTTACAGAACAATCTGCGGCAACGTCCTGAGTTTTTACACTTGTTTCAAACAAGCGCAGGAAGTTTGATAAATCACCGTTGAGAAGCTGGTCAAAAACAAACTCGTTAAGCACCATATCAACGTCAAATGCAAATTCTTCACTCGCACAGTTTGAAGCAATTGTGCCCATGGGAATGATTGCATTTAAAACCGCGCTGATTCTGTCAAAGATGTCAGCATCGGTATATTTGTCGCAAACTGCGATGAAACCGGTTGCAAGTTCGAAGAAGCGGTCCAGAATAGCTTCAAGTGTGCCTTCCCATGAATCTGCCGCTTCAACACCGAAGCTGAGGCTCAGATGGGGCACGTTGTAACCCATGTTTTTGTTGAGTGAGTCAATAAGCTGATTGGGATAGCGGTTAAGAATATCATCGCAGAACCACGTTGCAAGTTCAAGGAGTATTGCCGTGAGCTTTTCCATGATGATATCTTTGCAGTTGTACTTGCCTACGTTTCTTACGTCGGTTTTTTCGGGAACAGTGAGGTTGCTGCCGAGATAATCGTTTAATGTGTTTACAATGCTCTTGAAAAGAGAATCTGCAATATACACCGCGGCTTGTTCAAGGCAGTCGGTTTCAACCGGTCGGGTTTCGTAGTAGACGTTGCCGTTTTCATCTACATATTCGTAGGTGTAGTCATATTCACTGACAATGCCGAAAAGGTTAACAAGGTAAACGCAGATTTTTTCGGGGGATTTGAAGCTGCAGTTGTACAGATAATCCGAATATAAGAATACGTCATCTGCAAGCTCTTCGTCAACAATTTCAGCGTTACGAAGATATTCACCTGCATCTTCCATCAGTTTGCCTGCAACGTTGCAGATTTTGTTAAGGTTATTTGTCAGGTG
This sequence comes from Acutalibacteraceae bacterium, assembly GCA_045590055.1. GTDB lineage: Bacteria > Bacillota > Clostridia > Oscillospirales > Acutalibacteraceae > UBA6857. Next base: position 24,011 of record JAZNQF010000025.1, on the reverse strand, counting down.
TGAATTGTCACCGTCAACAAGCTCAAGGCGTTCCATTGCACTGTCTGTGAGGAACATATCCACCATACTGTAAATTATGTGGTTGAGTTGACCGATAACGCCGTTATACTCGTCGTAAGAGGCCATAAGGTCAGTGTAGTCATCAACAACGTCAAAGTCCTTGTCAATGAAATCAAGAAGCTTCTTTATGGGACTTGATTTGCTTTCTGTGTCAACGTCAAATGCCTGCACCCAGACAATTTCGTTTATCTTTGTGAGTGTACCCTCGTTGTCAATCTGGAAGTAGTAATACTTGCCATCGGATGTTTTAATTCCCGCACCGCTGCCAAAAGTTCTGTAGAGCATATAAAGGTCAGGGTAAGCGGCGTTGATTTCATCAACAATTGCCTGCGTATCTGTTACCTCTTCTCCGATTGTGAAGCAGTAGCCGGCAAGTGCGTAAAAGGCAGCACGCACGTAGGTTTCTCCAAGTACTCTGTGATAAACAGCAAGCTCATCACTTACATCTTCAAGGAAGATTCTGATTACTTCTTTGAAATATGTATAGATATCGGTTGAACGCAAATCAAGTGCTCTGACTTTTTCAAAGGTTGTGTCGCTGAAAATGTTGAGACCGCCAAACAACTCTGTGAAGCCGTTTGCAAAAACTTCGTCAAGGGTTTCCAATCTTTCGCCGGTATAGTAGTCCTCTGCAACATCATAATAAAGACCCGAAGCTACGGTATTAACAAGCTTTTCCTGCAAATTACCGCGGCTGTCGATGAAAGAGAAAACCTCGTCGATAAGCGCATATTTTTTGTTGTTTGTGTCAAGGCTTGCAATATAACTGCCGAGTGCTCCTGCTTCAAAGCGGCTGTCTGAGCTCCATGCGGTCAGTTTGCTGAGCTGCAGAGCATTGTCAGCGATGAATTCGAGCAATGCGGCGATGAAATATACGTCACCGTTCTTTCTTGTAAGAGAGTCGAGCGCAGATACGTCAAAGCTGACAAAATCGCCGCCGAGCAGTTCAAGGTACGGAGCATAAGCAACAAGGCTGTCAATGCCGCACACTTCAGGAAGTGATTCTGCAATTTCCGCACCGAAAACCGTGACTTCGAAGTTTTCAAAATCAGCAGAATTTTTGAGAATAATTCTGTCAATCCAATCCATAACCAATGAAGCCATGGCATCGGTTGAAAGGGCGTTGATGTATTCTGTTTCTCCCTCGGATACTGCCTGCATGTCGTATTTCTCATAAGAATCTGAGAAAGAAGGTGCATCGCCGGCAAAAGCGGTGAGCGGTACACAGCCAAGCAGTAAGAGGAGTGACAGAATGAGTGAAAGTGCTTTTTTCATGTTTTTCCCTCCAAAATATTAATCTGCAGCAAACAGTGCTTGTGCAGAGTTGTTGCCTGAAATATGATCCTACACGGGTGCAGGATAGCGCAAAGAGCTGAAACTTTTGAAAAGCCCAGCTCTTTAATTGCACATTATCAGTTTAAATAGTAAAGTCCTGACTGAAGCCAGACAAACTCCTTACCTTCGACGTTGATATACTTATACACCTTTTCATTGAATACGCGGTAGTCTCTGACAGAGTTTGACACGGTGTTGAGGGTGCGTATCTTCTTTGAGCCCTGATTGCAGACGTAGAGTGTTGACCCGATGAGCGAAACTGCGCAGGGGCGCTCAAATGCAGTTGCCTGACCGCCACCGACTCTGAGAAGCACACGGCCTTCTCTGGGTGAATACTTGATAATGGCGTTTTCTGCAGGCACTGCGCACCATACGTAATTATCGTCAACGGCAATGTCACATACGGGGGAACCGTGGTATGACAGACATGAAGACACATTGAGAGAGCCGTCGACGTTGAATATGCCGTATTCACCCGTGGGGAAAACAGCCATAATTCTGCCGTCGTTGAGTGTGCCTACGTCACAGCAAACATAGTCGCCGAGAGTGTTTGCGATTTCTTCATATTCGTAGCCGAATTTTATTTTGAGATAAACAGTCTTTTTGATGCGTGAAAAGCTGTCGTTCACTGCATCGTAGCCGTAAAAATTAGCAACAATTTTACCGTCGGGAGTTTCGTCTTTGGTTGCGAAAATGAAACCCTTTTTGAAGGGGGTGATGTTGAGAATTTCACCGGAAAAAAGCTTTTCCATAACGTACCTCTTCCTTAACTTTTGTTTTGGTTTTGCACAAATTAATGTTTACCATTTACATATAATACTATAAAATTTTGATGAGGTCAAGATGTTTGTTTCTCACACGTAAATTTAACTGTTTTTCGGTGTTTTTTCTACGTAAAAAATTCGGTTTATTGCGGTGTTTTCGGTTGACAAAGCAGTGTTGTGGGAGTAAAATTAAATGGAATACGTATGTATACGCACCATTAAAAAGGAGGGCTTTTAAGCATGGCAAAAAAGTATGTACTTGCTATTGACCAGGGAACAACAAGCTCACGCGCAATTGTGTTTGACAAGAAGGGCAACATCGTTTCAAAGGCGCAAAATGAGTTCGACCAGATTTACCCCAAGGTAGGCTGGGTTGAACACGACCCCATGAAGATTCTTTACAGTCAGTTTTCCTCAATTGCTCAGGTGCTCAATTCAGGCGATTTTGACGTTAAGGAAATCGGCGGCATCGGTATCACCAATCAGCGTGAAACCACAATTCTGTGGGACAGAGCAACCGGCAAACCCGTATATAACGCAATCGTCTGGCAGTGCAGAAGAACTGCCGATATCTGCGAAAAAATCAAGGAAGACAAAGAACTGTGTGACTACATTCAGCAGCACACCGGTCTTATTATCGATGCATATTTTTCCGCAACAAAAATCAAATGGATTCTTGACAACGTACCCGGTGTGAAGGCGCTTGCTCAAGGCGGTCAGCTCCTTTTCGGTACGGTTGAAACATGGCTCATCTGGAATCTCACCGGCGGACGTGTCCACATCACCGACTATTCAAACGCATCAAGAACAATGCTGTTTGACGTTGATAAGCTTTGCTGGGATGAGTATCTGTGCGAAAAGCTCGGTGTACCCATGTCAATTCTTCCCACACCCGTACCCTCAAGCCAGATTTACGGTCACGTCGCAGGCGGTATTATCGGCCTTGAAGAGCTTGAAGGCGTGCCTATCTGCGGAGCTATCGGCGACCAGCCCTCTGCTCTTTTCGGACAGGCTTGCTTTGAAAAGGGTATGGTTAAAAACACTTACGGCACAGGCTGCTTCCTGCTTATGAACACGGGTGACAAGCGCGTTATTTCCAAAAACAACCTGCTCACAGGTGTTGCATGGAGCTGCAACGGTAAGGTTACCTATTCAATCGAAGGCAGCGCTTTCAACGCAGGCTCAGTTATCAAGTGGCTTCGCGATGAGCTTCAGCTTATCGATAGCCCCAAGCGCTGCGATGAGCTTGCCGCAAGTGTACCCGATGCAAACGGCTGCTATCTTGTACCTGCTTTCACTGGCCTCGGCGCACCTTATTGGGATATGTATGCAAGAGGATGCATCGTCGGTCTCACAAGAGGTGTTAACAGAGCACACATTGCAAGAGCGGTTATTGAATGTATCACATATCAGATGACCGACTTGCTTGAAGCGATGAAGGTTGACTCCGAAATCAAGATTTCCGACTTCCGTGTTGACGGCGGCGCATCTGTAAGTGACATCATGATGCAGATTCAGGCTGATATGACGCGTACAACCGTAAACAGACCCAAAACAATTGAAACCACTGCACTTGGCGCCGCATATCTTGCAGGTCTTGCCGTCGGTTTGTGGAAGGACTTTGACGACATTGAAAGCAACCGCGAGGTTGACAAGATTTTCAAGCCCGAAATGTCCATTGAACGCCGCAACGAGCTTTATGCAGGCTGGAAGAAGGCAGTTGAGCGTTCAAGAAATTGGGAAGAAAAAATATAACAACGGCTTAAATCGTTAGATAGGGTGACAAGCATAATTCGAACCTGCCTGAAAGCGTGAATTTTAAAGTCTTTCCGGCGCTTCGGATTTGAAAGGCGTCAGCCTTCCTGCATTCTCAGCATCCGAGAATCCAATTAAAATTCGCGTTTTCAGGTCGAAGATTTTTTATGCAGCGGATTTTTTGCTCAGACAAAGCAAAAGCGGAGTCAATCCTTGACGGATTAACGGGCATTTTAACGCAGTATGAGTGAAAATCCGCGCATAAAAAACAGATTCGGATTATACTTGTCACCCTATAAGCAGGCTCATTGCTTCGGCGCGGGTTTTCGCATTTGAGCGGATGATTCCCCTGAGTGCCGATGTTTGTGTTTTTGCGCCCGCCGCCTTTGCACCTCGCATCGTCATGCAAAGATGCTCGGCTTCAATCACAACCGCAACACCCTGTGCATCAAGTTCAGTGTCAATAAAGTCGGCAATCTGCGCGGTCAACCTCTCCTGAAGCTGAGGTCTGCGCGCAAAGCTGTTCACAATTCTTGCAAGCTTTGACAAACCGATAATCTTCCCCTGCGTGGGGATATATGCGATGTGCGCCTTACCCGTGAACGGCATAAGGTGATGCTCGCACATTGAATAAAGCGGTATGTCGCGCACAACAACCATCTCATCGTTATTGCCCTCGTTGAAAATTTTGAGGTGGCGCTTCGGGTCGTCGTCAAGACCCGAGAACACTTCTTCATACATACGCGCAACTCTTGCAGGTGTTTCAACCAGACCCTCTCTGTCGGGGTCTTCACCAACGGCAATAAGAATCTCTCTTACTGCGGCTTCTATTCTCTTAAGATCCAATTTTCGTTATCTCCTTTAATAATCCAAATCAGTTTTTACCGGTAGATTTCCGTCAACCCTTTGTTAAAACACTCGCAAACCCGTCAAAGATTTGCGGTGTTTTGTGCCGCGGTTTGCAAAAATCTCCAATGTTAAAAGTCCCGGGCACTGTCTGTTACAACCGAGGGGGTCCGTTCACTGCTGCTGATAAATTCACCGATAGCCGTACGTGCGGCAGCAAAATCAACAACAGAAATATTCGTGTTAACATAATTTGAAAGATTGCGGAAAAGTTGCTCGGAGTTTTCGAGACTTTCCTCGCTGAGTGCAGAATCAATCATCGCACAAAGCATCTGCGCAAGCACCTTTTCATCTGCCGCACCGCCCTGAGAAAGATGAATCATATACCTCATCATCATATCGGGGGTAAGTGTCTGCAAGCCCTTGTCAATTGTGAACGTGACTCCGTTCAATTCGCACACCGTAGTCACGGGTACGTCAAACTGGAGACCGCCGAAAAGCTTAACTGCTTTTTTGAACGAGCTGTCTGTCGCCATGATGTACCTTGCAATTCCCACCTGAGTGTATTGCTCAACAGCGCGTACAAGCTGAGGCATACCCGCGTGCTGATAATGCTGAACAAGTGTACCGGAAAAGTTGTTGGCGGTGCACGTCCGGTCAAGCTCAAGCATAAAGAGTCTGAGCTGATGCACGTTCATATCCGCACAAAGCAAAGCGGCATAGCGCACAACGGTTGAATCGTCATCGGTGCATACAAGCAAAAAGTTTGTTTTGCCAACAACACTCTCCTGCTGAGTGGTAATTTCATCGGTTGTTGTTTCGCCGATAGTTTGACCGATGTTCCCGAGATTGAACTCGTTTTCCGCCAGTGTTACGGCAAGCGAAACACTTGCAACCAATATCATCACAACCGCAAAAAGAACAACCAGCCTCTTTGTGCTTTTTCCTTTTTTCTCATGCCCCGTCCTGAATTTCAGCGAGGTTTTGATATTTTTATTAATATCTGAATTTTTCATTGTTTCAGCTCCGTAGTTCCCGTAATCATATACTCAGAACAAACTGTTGTAGTAATCGTCAGCCGACGTACCGCTCTCAGGCGGTCTGCTTTTTTTCACATTCTGCGCGGAGTGCACCTTCTCGGATTTGCGCGGACGTGTACCCGTATAAAGCAAAGCAGAAACTCCTGCGGTCAGTGGTATTGCAAACAGTATACCGAAAGAGCCTACAAGTGCCTGCAGAATCTCTGTTATAATGAGTTCTCTGTTCATAATCTCCATGAACGATGCATCATACACGAAAAGCAACAGCACTGTGCAAAGCGAGCTTCCGATGTATGCAAGCACAAGGGTGTTTGCCATTGTACCCATAATATCTCTGCCAATGCTGAGCCCCGATGCAAAAAGCTCTTTTGCGGTAAGCTTTGCGTTTTTCTCACTCAGCTCATGCAATGAAGATGCCATTGACATTGCAACGTCCATAATTGCACCCACGGCACCGATTATGATTGCGGCAAAAATCAGCGCTTTGAGGTTAATCGGCTTGTCGGGGTTAATCTGTGCGAGGTAAATTGAGTGTTCATCCGTGTTGCCCGTGAGCACAAGAAAAATGTTCATGAACAGCATAAGTGCGCCCGAAACAACAACTCCGCCAACGCAGCCTGTTGCGGCGGCAAGGCTTTTTGCATTTAGCCCGTTAACAAGAATCAACGTCATTGCGGTGATGTAAACACACACAAGTATTGACCAGAAATACACGTTCATGCCCGCCAGCACAGACGGCACAAAAATAAGAAAAACCGCCATACACGTGAGGGCTAGCGACAAAAGCGTACTCACGCCCTTGAAGCCACCGAAAAGCACAACCAGAACACAGAACACGACACCGAGAACAATGAGCGCGTCCGTTCTTACGTACTCGCTGAAAGTGTACCTTGCGTTCACGTTTGAGTCAGCATTCTCGCAAAGAAGGACTTTTTTGCCTTCTTTAACCTCATCTTGCTGAATCACGTACAACTCGTCAATTATCTGTGCGGCATCAACCGTCTGCCCTTTTTGCGCACCGCTGAGCACCCTCGCAGAAAAATATATGATTTTGTAATTATAAGTATCCGTACCGACATTCATCTGCATTTCTTCAACTTCGCCAAGGCGCACAATTTTCGCCTTGAATGAGGTTGCTTCACTTGCAACACCGTCGATTTTCGGGTATATGGCTCTGTAGCCGGTAAAAATCAGAACGAGCGACAGCACAACGGTAATTATATAGGCAACACTGTCTTTATTTATCTTTTTCATTGTTATCACCCTATATCTTATTATTTTATCATACATGCTCGCATTTTTCAAGTCGCATTGTGTAATCCTAATAAAACCAACGCACACGATATGGTCACTTTGACAAAAAAATATTTATACCTTGAATTTGTTTTTTTCTCTGTTATAATCACTTTAACAGACATTAAACTAAAGGAGAATAATTATGTCGCAATTTTTTTGTGCACCCGACGGTAAGCTGAACTATAAGCGCACGATATTCACAGGCTTCGGCTTTATGGCCGCTTCCATTGCTTGGGCAATCTACGATCCCTACATCACAAAAATCCTCAACGCACTGCTCAACTCATCCGCAACCATCACAGCGTGGAGCGAAAAGCTCAATGCAGCTTTCCCCAAGCTTGCAGAATTTGCCGCCGCACAGGGCGAATCCGTTAACCTTGAGGGCGGCGGAATCACGCTCGTCCCTCTTTTCATTGGTATCATCATGACGTTTGATAACATTTTCGGTGTTATCTTCCAGCCGACCTTCGGCAAACTGTCAGACCGTTGCCACTCAAAATTCGGCAAGAGACGTCCGTTCATTCTTTTCGGTGCACCCGTTTCAGCGGTTCTTTTTGCAGCAATTCCGCTTGTTGCAAGAACAAACTCAATTCCTGCAACTATGGTTTTCATCATTCTTTTCGTTTTCACAATGTCACTGTGGCGAGCTCCCATTGTTGCACTTATGCCCGACCTTACACCACCTGAGCTTCGCAGTCAGGGCAACTCCATCATCAACCTTATGGGCGGTGTCGGCAGCTTCATAGGTATGGTTGCAGGCACACTTGTAACGTTAGTCCTCGGTCTCGTTATGGGCAAGGACAACGTTCAGGAATCAGACACTTATCCTTTCGTTTTCCTTATCGGTGCAATCATCATGATTGTAGGCATGGTTGTTGTTATGCTCAAGGTTAAAGAGCCTGACAGCCGTATTGCAGTTCAGGGTGCAATCAACCGCGAAGCAGAAGCCGATGCAAAGGCAAAGGCAGACAAAAAAGCTATCAAAGAAGCAAAGAAAGCAAACAAACTTTCCTCAGGTGAAAGACGTAGCCTTGCTTTTATGCTGATGACACTGTTCTTCCTTTTCTGCGGAACAAACGCAATTCAGACTTACTTCTCACTGTTTGCCGCTGAAGTTCTTGAAAAGACTGCTGCAGAAGCCACAATTATGATGGCAATTTTTGCAGTTGCTTCCGCTGCAGCTGCTATACCCGCAGGTAAGGTTGGCAGAAAAATCGGCCGCAAGAAAACCATTCTTCTCGGTCTTGCTGTTTTCATGTTCGTGTTCCTTCTGTACGTTGTAACACACAGCCTTGCAATTATCTGGCTTGCTCTTATCGTTGGCGGTGCTGCAAACATGTTCATCACCGTTAACACTCTTCCGCTTGTTCTTGAAATCGGCGGCACAGACAAGGTTGGTACGTTCACCGGTTACTACTACACCGCAACCTTCTCAGCACAGATTGCTTCCCCCATCATCTATGGTATGGTAAGGATGGTATCAGGTTCATACATGTCCCTGTTCTATTACAGCCCGGTTGCTTTCCTCATCGCAATTCTTTGCCTGCTTGTTGTTAAGCACGGTGAAGCTATCCCTCAGGAAATCATCGACAAAGTCGCCGAAGAAAACTCCGACTAAGCGCGTGGTCGCGCTGACCATGTCGGCGCGGAGTCGCGCAGACTACGCCAACTAACGAAGTTTTAATTTAAAGGTTACACCCGAGACACGAAGTTTCGGGTGTATTATTTTTAAATCAGGCGCGGGGTCGCGCAGACCATGCCGATTAACGAAGGTTATAATTCAAAGGTTACACCCGAGGCGGTGCATAGTCGCACAGGCTATGCCGACGTACAGAGTTATATAATTAGAGCTACACCTGAAACGGTGCGTGGGGTTATTATCCACATTCTGTCTCGGGTATTTGGTTATAATAATTGAGTTGTTGGTCAGCTCACCTTACCACTTCAAAGGGAAATGGCAAACAAAATCTGACGGAGTGGTGTGGAGATGCAAACTGCCGCGAACACATGCCCCATGCGAAGCATATTTCACTTTTGCGAAGTGAAAATTTCATAGCGTAGTTATTTCACCGTGGAGCAGTTTTACTGCAAGGCGAAGCCGAGCCACGCCCGCCGCCGCACGGGGGTGCCCCCATGGGCACCCCCGTAGGAATTCCGCGCCGCAGACGGCAGCGCTTGCGGTAACGGCAAGACGCGGAATTCTGTGTGCTTGCGGTCGGGCTTTGCACCGCGCGATGCGGTGAATGCATAAAAGCAGGTTCAACCCGCGCGGTCAGGTGCGGATGAGCAAGCACACGCGGCGGCGGGCGGCGGTTTGCACAGCAAACCGCCGTGGCAAAGTTGCTGCTCAATTATGGTATCTTCGCCAAAGAGCATTTACATACGACTTTTCCTCTTTACACGCACAAATCTTTATAGTATAATAAACGCAGTATGTTAAAGGAGGATTCACCATGGAAACCTTAAAAACCCGTTGGGCTGAACAAGCAAAATGCGATTGCCCTCTTAACGATTATCCCCGTCCCCAAATGGTAAGAGAAAAATGGGTATGTCTCAACGGCATGTACGACTATGCCGTTACAGATGAAAACTGCACTGCTTTTCCTGCAAAAGCAAACGGTCTTATCCGCGTACCTTTTGCACTTGAAAGTTCACTTTCAGGTGTATGCAGACATCTTAAACCCAACGAAAGACTTTGGTACCGCAGAAAATTCAACGCCGAAAAAACTGCAGGCAGACTTCTTCTCCACTTTGAAGCAGTTGACTGGGAATGCAACATTTTCATCAATGGCAAAGAAGCCGGATTCCACCGCGGCGGCTATCTGCCTTTTGCAATTGATATCACAGACCTTGTAACAGACGGCGAAAACGAGCTTGTTGTGAAGGTTTACGACCCCACGGAAGCACATTGGCAAAGCAGAGGCAAGCAAGTTTCCAAAAGCACAGGCTTTTGGTACACCGCAACCTCAGGTATTTGGCAGACCGTATGGATGGAAACCGTCCCCGAAAACTACATAAACAAATATAAGCTTACCCCCGACATTGACAAGGGTGTTTTTCGCATTGAAACAGGCATCGTCGGTGAAGGCTCACTTCACATCTCAGTTTTTGACGAGGGCAACGTCATCGTTGACGCAGACATCAGCACAGATTGCGAAATCGCTATTCCCGATGCAAAGCTGTGGAGTCCGGAAACACCTTTCCTCTACGACTTTACACTTGAGCTTCGCACAGGTGACACAACCGACAAGGTGCTTGGCTATGTCGGTATGAGAAAATTCGGCATTGCAAACGACGAAAGCGGTCTTCCGAGACTTACGCTCAACAACAAACCCTATTTCCAGAAAGGTCTGCTTGACCAAGGCTACTGGTCCGACGGCGGTCTGACCGCTCCCACAGACGAAGCCATGATTTACGACATTGAAACAATGAAGCGCCTCGGCTTCAACATGCTCAGAAAGCACATCAAGGTTGAACCTGCAAGATGGTATTACCACTGTGACAAAATCGGCATGATTGTATGGCAGGACATGGTCAGCGGCGGCAAAGCACTCAACCCAATTCACGCAGGTGTTATTCCCAATATCTCAGGCGTTCTTTCTCCCGTTTATAATCTCACTCTCAGCGACGGCAAAAAGAGGTACGGCATTTTCGGCAGAACTCAGGAAGAAAACCGCAACGAATACTACAGAGAACTGCTTGAAATGATTGATACACTTTATAGCTTCACAAGCATTGGCTGCTGGGTTCCCTTCAACGAAGGTTGGGGCCAGTTTGATGCAAAAGTTGCATACGATAAAATCCGTGAAGTTGACGCCACACGCGTTATTGACCATGCAAGCGGCTGGTATGACCAAAAGGGCGGCGACCTCAAGAGCGTACACAAATACATCCTGCCCGTTGTTACGCCCAAAAAAGACGGCAGACCCTTTGTTCTCAGTGAATACGGCGGATACAGCCAGATTCTTGACGGTCACGTGTGGAACAAAGCTCGCAGCTTCGGATACATGATGTACATGTCCAAAGACAAGCTTTCCAAGGCATACAAAAAACTGCACGAAAAGCAGGTTATTCCGCAGATTAAGAAAGGTCTTTGCGCAACAGTTTACACTCAGGTGAGCGACGTTGAGTTTGAAGTCAACGGCATGCTCACATACGACCGCGAAATCGTCAAGATTGACGAACAGACAATCATCGACATCAACAAGCAACTCACTTATTGACGTTAAACCCAAGGAGTCGGCAAAATGGATACGAAGCTCAAATTGTTATACATCAGGGATTATCTTGAAAAGAACAGTGACGAGGACAATCCCGTTTCTGCTCTTGAACTGATAAACATGCTTGAAAGCAAAGGTATCACCTGCGAGCGCAAGTCGATTTACAGCGACATTGCCGTACTCAAGGATTACGGTCTTGATATCCTCAGAGTCAAGGCACCGAAAAACGGCTACGTTCTTGTTTCGCGCGATTTTGAGCTTGCAGAAATCCGTCTGCTGATTGATGCAGTACAGGCGGCAAACTTCATCACGCCGAAGAAAACACAAGGGCTGATTGAAAAAATAGGCAATCTCTGCAGTGACAGTCAGTTCAATACACTTAAAAATCAAGTATACATTGAAAACAAGGTAAAATGCCGCAACGAAGAAATTTACTACAACATCGACCTCATCAACAGGGCGATTGTTGCAGGCAAGAGAATTTCTTTCCGCTACCGCAGGCGCGTTGTGGGTGACTCGCTGAACAATAAAACGACCGAGCGCACCTTCACCGTCAGTCCGTATGCGATGCTTTGGTCCGATGACCACTACTACCTCGTTTGCAACAACCCGAAATATGACAACCTGATGCACGTCAGGCTTGACCGCATGCGCAAGGTCTCCGTGCTTGATGAGGATTCGCGTTCGTTCACCGAGGTCAGCGAATACAAGCGTCGCTTTGACACGGCAGACTACGCCGAAAGGTTATTCAATATGTTCTCAGGTGAGATGTCAGAAATTGAGCTTCGTTGCTCTGACGGTATACTTGAGGAGATTCTTGACCGATTCGGAGAAAAGGTTCCGCTCAGGCGTTGCGACAGTGGCGAAGGCTTCTGCATAAGAACAAATGCCGTTATCAGCGACGGCTTGGTTTCATGGATTATGCAGTTCGGTCAACAGATGCAGGTTGTTGCTCCGGAGGAGCTGAAACAGGCTGTGCTTGACAAGGCCCGTGAAATTATAAAGCTATACAAATGAATCTCAGCGGCTTGCTTTTGCAAGCCGCTTTTTCCTTTGCCGCAAACGAGGCGGTAAAAACCGCCGCCGTGTGTGCTTGCCCGTGCATTTTCCAAATTCACTGCACAACCAACGCGGGCAAGCACACAGATTTCCGCGCCTTGCCGCCACTGCAAGCTCTGCCGTCTGCGGTGCGGAAATCCTGACGGGGTGCCCACAGGGCACCCCGTCGCGGCGGCGGGCGGATGCACGTACATTTTACCGCTTGCATTTTTCTTTGTTACACCATATAATCTAAACAAAAACATGGAGGTACAACATGAAAAACTCTGTTATCATAAATTCAGCCCTCTGCATCGGCTGCGGAAAATGTGCGGCTGACTGTGTCAGCTCACGCATCAGCATCATTAACGGAAAAGCTGCTTTTGAAAACGGCACCTGCCTTGAATGCGGACATTGCTTTGCAGTATGTCCCGTATGTGCAGTTGAAATGACAGGTTATGATGTTTCAGACTGCGACACCATGGGCAACATGGCAAGCTTTGATTCCGACGAGCTTCTTCTCGCGATGAAAAGTCGCAGAAGCATCCGTCAGTTCAAAAGCGATACAGTATCCAAAGATGATATACGCAAAATCCTTGAAGCAGGCAGATACTCACCTACGGGCACAAACATGCAGGACGTACATTACACAGTCATAACAGATGCCGTCGATGAACTTGAAAATCATGCAGTCAGCACTTTCCGCAAGCTCAAGGGCACCGCAGCACCGTTTTCAAGCTACATTTCACGGTTTGAAATTGACGACAAGTTTTTTACAAAAGGTGCACCGCTTATAATTCTCCTTTCAGGCAAATCAAAAACCAACGTGTCAATTGCCTCAGCGTATATGGAGCTTATTGCCGAAAGCATGGGACTCGGTGTGCTCTACAGCGGTTTTTTTATCGCCGCCGCAAAGTTCAGCCCCAAAATCAAAAAAGCTCTTGATATACCCAAGGGTCTTACACCGTACGCTTGCCTTATGATTGGGTACCCCAACGTTGAATACAAGCGCCTTGTACCGCGCAAAGAGTTAAACGTGAGGTATATGTAAACTATGAACGAACTCAGCTCACTTTTTATTAACATAAAAAGCGGCGATACCATCGAGCTTGAAGCAAACAGGGTGTATCACGTCAAGCAGGATAACTCATTTGTGCTTCATGGTTATTATTGCTCAAACTCCGCCAAAAAGCATGAGAATCCCGACGGCACACGTTACAGCGCCATATACCTCGTTAATAAGCAGAACATCACAATTGACGGCAACGGTGCAACAATCCTTGTACACGGGAAGATGACACCCATGCTCTTTGACAAATGCGAAAACATCACCGTCAAAAATCTCTGCATCGACTACGCTCGCCCCACAATGTCGGAATTCACCGTCACGTCATGCAATAACGGCGTGTACACGCTTTCCGTCAGCCCTGAAAGCCGCTTCACAATCAAAAGGAACGATATACTCTGGCTTGGAGAGGACGACCTCAACGGCAAGCCCTATTGGAAAGACAGCTTTTCCGGCAAGGGGAGATATTTCAAAATATACAACCCCGAAACGGAACTGTCCACCGATTTCAGCCGCGACGACTTTGCTTTGAAAAAGGCTCAGCTTATTGATGAGCACACCGTTAAATGCACGTTAAAAAACAAAAACGTTCATCTGCCGGTGGGGCACGTTGTGCAAACAAGAACCATCGTACGCGATCAAGTGGGAAGCATGTTTCAGCGGTGTAAAAACCTCGTTTTTGAGTCGTTGCGCGTTATATTCATGCACGGGCTCGGCATGGTGTCGCAGTTTTGCGAAAACGTGAGCTTCATCAACTGCAACATGACACCGGCTGAAAACAGAACGATTGCAAGCACAGCAGATTTCTTTCAGTTTTCGGGTTGCCGCGGCAAAATTCTTGTTGACGGCTGCACGGCACGCGGCGCTCACGACGACTACGTGAACATCCACGGTACACATCTGTGCATCACAAAAAAATCCGCAAAAGAAAACAGCATTACCGTCTCATTCCGCCACCCTGAAACGTGGGGCTTTCAGGCTTTTGAAGTCGGAGACGAAATCGAGTTCATCCGTTGGGACACTCTCATTCCGTATTTCTGCGCAAAGGTTGAACGGTACACGCGACTGAACAACAAAGACATAAAACTTTTCCTTGACAGCCCGCTTCCCGACGAAATTGTAACAGGCAAGGATTCTGTTGAAAACGCAACGTGGACACCCGAGGTGCACATCACAAACTGCAGCTTTGGTGCAACGTGCGGCAGAGGAATACTTTGCACAACAAGGCGCAACGTGCTCATCGAAAACAACACGTTCAGCAAACTGTGGGGCCCTGCCCTGCTGATTGAGGACGACTGCAACTTCTGGTTTGAATCGGGATACACCAAAAACGTTATTTTCCGCAACAACCGCGTGGCCTACTGCGACTACGCGCAGATGTGGAAAGGCTGCCCGTCAGTCCGTTGCACACCCAAGGTTATGAATGAAAGTTCAGCGCAGTTTGTGCACAGCCGCCTGTGCATTGATGGCAACACCTTTGAGCAAGCGCACGGTGACACTCACCTGTTCCACCTCGAATACGTTGAACACGTCGAGGTGAAAAACAACATGTTTGATGCACCCTATAGAATAAACACGCGTTGCGTGGGACATGTTGAAGAGGACGGCAACACCGTGAAGAAATGACAACTCAGGCAAAACCAATCAGCTCCGATTTGCATCATCTGTGCAAATCGGAGCTGATTTCCAATATGTATTATCTGTTACTGAGCAACAAAGTGCATTGTAATGCTGTCACCCGTAAACCTGAGGCGTGAAAGGTTAATACCTGAATTCATAAGAAGTGCACCGGAATAAACCTCACCGCTGGCTTCGCATTTATAGAGCTTGTTCTTGTCAAGTCCTTTGAGCTTCAGGAAGAACAGATGCTCATTGTTTTCGCGCATAATAACGGCGGTTGCAAGCACCTCTGTCTTATCCTGCGAAACAAGGCTCCATGCGCATTTGAAGTGGTCGAAATACGGGTCAATCAATCTGTAAAGATCACCGTAATGTACAAGGTCATAATACTTGTGATAATCCTTAACCTGCTCAACCACAATCGCCCTGTCTTCTTCGGTGAGCTTTGTCGGGTCAAGCTCATAGCCAAAAGTGCCCCAAAGTGCTACGTTGCCCTTGGTTTTGTAGCCCGTTCTTCTTGAGGCTGAAACGTGAGCACCCATGGCAGATGCAGGGTAGCACATGGACGTGCCGAATTGGATGGTGAGTCTTTCAATGGGGTCTGTGTGGTCACTTGTCCAAATCTGCGGAGAATAATAAAGCATACCGGGGTCAAATCTGCCGCCGCCACCGGAGCAGTTTTCAAAGAGAATATCGGGGAAGGCTTTTGTGAAACGATCCATAAGGTCATAGGTGCCGAGAACAAAACGGTGGAAAAATTCTTTGGAACGGTCTGCAGGAAGAATTGCCGAGCCTGCTTCGGAAATGTTGCGGTTGAAGTCCCACTTGAGATAATCAATCTTATTCTTCGACAGCACAGAATACATCTGATTAAAGATGTTGTCTCTTACGTCAGCTCTCGAAACGTCAAGCACATACTGATGTCTGCCGATTGAGGATTCTCTGTTCGGCACATGAACATACCAATCGGGGTGCGCTCTGAAAAGGTCGGAGTCGGGAGAAATCATTTCAGGCTCATACCAAATACCAAATTTCAGACCTACGGCATTCACTTTTTCAATCAGCGTACCAAGTCCGCCCGGCAGCTTCTTTTCGTTTACGTACCAGTCACCGAGGGAGTTGGTGTCGTCGTTGCGCTTGCCAAACCATCCGTCGTCCATAACAAGCATATCCATGCCAAGCTCTTTTGCATTCTTTGCGAACTGAACAAGCTTGTCTGTGTCAAAATCAAAGTAACAACCTTCCCAGCTATTGATAAGCAACGGACGTTTTTCATATTTGTATTTACCTCTTATAAGGTTGTGCATGTAAAGGCGGTGATAAATACGGCTCATCTCACCAAGTCCCTCATCGGTGTAAACAAGCACCGCTTCCGGTGATTGGAAGCTCTCGCCCTTTTCAAGATGCCACGAGAAATCTGTGGGGTTGATGCCCATAAGCACTCTTGTTGTGCCTGAATAGTCGCACTCTGCGGAAAACTCAAAGTTGCCGCTGTATACAAGGTTAAAACCGTACGCATCGCCGTGGTCTTCTGTTGCACCGTGACGAAGGAGCGCGGCAAAGGGGTTCTGGTTATGGCTTGATGAGCCTCTTTTGCTTGCAACACCCTGTATACCGTGTGCGAGCCTTCTCTGTTCACGGCATCTTTCTTTTGCATGCCTGCCGTAGAGTGTGATGAGGTCAAAATCCATTGAAGGCAGGTCAAGGCAGGCAGAGAAAACACGTTCAATATCAACGGCATCGTTGCCGCCGTTTTCAACCTTAACGCTTCTGGTGATAGCATCCACGGTGTTAAAAGCGGTGTATATAAGCGTAACCTTTACGCCCGTAACCTTGTCTTGCGCAAAAACCTCAAGGGTATCTGCCTCGTCGTCGTTGTTCACATAAACAGACGGCAACGGCTCAAGTGACGGCTTGCCTTTATATATTTTATGGTCTGCGTATCTGATATCGGTAACCGTGTTGCCATCAACGTTTTTGATTGCAAGGGCGGATATTCTGAAGTCACCGCTGCCGTTGCAGGAATACTCCATAGGCGCCACGTCACAGGAAAATTCTTCATTGGGTATGTGAGGGTTTGCAGGGCTGAAGGATGCGCTTTTTATTCTTTTTGCATTTGCCCAGAGGTTTGCATCGGGCAGACGTGCGCCATAGTAAAGGTTGAGCAGGTAGTTTTCCTCGCCTACACCGATAACGTAGCTTGAATTCGGCGTGTCGAGTTTAAAGATTCTTTGTGCAGAATTAAAGGTAATCATAAGCATTTCTCCAAAAATAATATTGTAGATTCATTTTATCAAAAGGAAGCGGTAAATACAATATGCTGACACATATATTCTGCTGTGTCGCAATCGGGAGCTTTGCGAAATGCCTAAACCGCCGCTTCACTTGTATGTACCCTGCAACATTTGTAAAACCCGATTCGCCTCGTCACGTCAACGGTAGCTCAAACCAACGTTTACACTTCCCATAGACAAACTTGGTCTTTGATGCGCATTCCGTTTCAGTTTTCTGCGATATATCATTATCCTGCAAGATGAATCACGCGTTGGTTTTGGTGTTGCTTTTCATTTCGGCCTTTAACTTCCGGTGTTTTGATAAAATCGTATCGGTAAAATCAGACCCTTTCTTTTCCCTTGCATTCTCCCTGTTCAGTCTGTATAATAGTCTCAATCAAAATGCGGAGTTGATAGTATGAAAAAGATAACGACAACAAAGACACATTCAAGTGGGATTGCATTGGGCGGTATCGGCACGGGCAGTGTTGAGCTTTTGCCGGACGGTGAGTTCCATTTCTGGCAGATTGCTAATCCGCCGAGGCTGACAAAAATCTGCTTTGAGGACAAGGTGGATGACGGTGAGGGCTCTGCCGGGGCTCTGTCTTTCTGGGTACGTGAAAAGAGGGGCACCGATGCTCCGATTGTCCGCAAACTCGGCATGAAAACCGATCCCGACGACTTCACATACAGAATGTTTGCATGGAACAAGCCGGTGGAGCGAATTGATTTTGACGGTAAGTTTCCGCTTTGCAAGCTTGACTATATCGACAGCGCTCTTTCCTGCAAGCTGAGCCTGCAGGCAGTTTCACCGTTTGTACCGCACAACTCCGATATTGCCGCAACACCCGGCTTTTATATGGATTTTACGGCGGAAAACCCCACAGACGAGACTCTTGAAATCAGCCTCGTTGGAGCACTTGAGCCGAATTTTGCCAACAAGGATGAGGGCAACAAAAACAGCCTTCATCCCGTTGATACCGGTTATGCCGTGCACATTGAGCCTGCACAAAAATCAGATGCAGCCAACTGCGGAGACGTATGTCTGTCCGTCAGCGGTGACGGCGAAAAAACATACATCACCGCCGACCACTTCCGTTTCATGAAAGAATATGTTGCCGGCTACGATTTCGGAGTAACACAGGAATCCTTCCTTTTCAATTTCAGGGAAAACGGCACACTGCCTGACACAAAAGCAGGCACAAAACCGGACAGAAGTCCCGTGGATTTTGATTCCGTTGCAGAAGAACACCTTGATGCACTTTGCACGGAATATACACGCTATCCCTTCGGCATCTCTATTTTTGAAAGAATCAAGTATTGTAAGCCCGATTTTCTCAGCACAAGACAAGACAAAATTGATTTTCTCAAATACTGCCACAAGCAGTTCGAGCGTATGGGCGAAGCGTTTGGCTCATGTGCCCTCTGCAGCAAGCTGACTTTGGCTCCAAAAGAAAAGAAAACGGTGCGCTTTGTTCTCAGCTGGTACTTTCCCAATCTTCTCAACGGTGACGGTGAAAAGCTGGGGCACTATTACGAAAACCTCTACGAAAGCTCCCTTGCCGCCAATACGTTTTTATTGAAAAACAGCAGTATATACGAGCGCGCAACTGAGTTTGCACAGTTGCTTTACAGCACCGATATGCCGACGGTGTACCCCGACTCATGGTCATCCAATCTTTCGCCCATCATCAAAAGCTCCGCTTACCTAAAAAACGGCAAGTTCGGCTTGTGGGAGGGCCTCGGCTACTGCGGATTCCACACAACGGACATCACATACCATGCCTCGTTCGGGCTTATCAATCTTTTCCCCGACTTGCAGAAAAAGCAGATGATGCTCGGCGCTGAATTCCAACGGGATGACGGCAGAGTGCATCATTGTTTCAAGCCCGATTTTGAGCATGTTGACGACAGCTACGACCGTGTGGATATGAACATACAGTTTGTGCTGATGGTTCTGCGTGATTACCTTTTCACGGGTGATCGGCAATATCTTCTCTCGCTTTGGGAAAACGTCCAAAAGGCGATGGACTCCATCGAAAAAATCGACACCGACGGCGACGGTCTGCCCGATTACGAAACCAAGCGTAACACATACGATGCATGGAATTTCTCAGGTGCATCTGCCTATATTTCCATACTGTGGCTTGCCGCCCTCAAGGCTGCTGTTGTGATTGCCGAAAAAGCAGACGACAACAGCCGTCGTGAGTATTGGAGCGCACTGCTCGAAAAAGGCAAAAAGTCACTTGAAGAAAAGCTTTGGAACGGCGAATACTACAACCTTTGGGTTGACGGTGAGCAGACTGACGAATCACTTATGACAGACCAGCTTGACGGCGAATGGTTCCTGCGCATGATAGGCCTTGACGGCAATCTGCCCGATGAAAGAATCCGCGAGGTCACACAGCTTATCTTCCGCACGAATTTTGACAAGGAGCAGGGACTTGTCAATGCAACCGTACCAAAAGGCAAAAAGACAACCATTCACACCTACAAAAACTGCCAGACCGCAGCGGTATGGACAGGTATAGGATATGCGTTCGCAGCGCTCTCTCTGTCGGTCGGGATGCAAGAAACAGCTGCTACCATCGTCAATTCGATTCACGCCAATCAGCTCAGATTCGGCTACTTCTGGGATCACTGGGAGTGCGGACATCATTACACAAGACCGATGTCGAGTTGGAGCACACTGCTTGCCGCGTCGGGAATCAGAATTGACCATGAGAACAAGAAGCTGAGCTTCGCTCCGATTGCTGAAAACATTACCTTCCCCCTCATCATCCCCGATGTGCTCGCAAAAGTTGCCGTCGTCGACGGCAAATGCAGCATTGAATACATACAGGGCAATCTCAACGGCTGGGAAGTAAGCGTGGAATAAGGATTAATACGAGAAAAGAACTCCGATTAAAGGAGTTCTTTTCTCATTTATTAAAGTATTACGCACTCACTTGTCAAATCACTTTGACAAACTCATCGAAGCAATTGCTTTTTGGGAAAATCAAAGGAAGAAAATAATATCGACAAATGTCTCGATACCTGCTATCTGGTCTTCTGTAAGCTCTGCATCTTCCTGACCGGTGAAGATAAGAAATGTAACAATGAGACCTTGTAAAAATTTAACGATATCTGCTTTTAAGTTTTCCATAATTTTACCTCCGGAATGATTAATGTAACTTAACTTTTTTGTATATTTTACACCTGTGAACAGAATTTGTCAACGAAAAATACAAAACAAGCACCGCGACTCACTTTTGAGCCGCGGTGCTTGTGGCTATTCAACTTTTGTTGGATTATCCTGCAGCGTTCTTGTCAAAGATATGCCACCTGGAGTCAGTATCTTGTACATATGTTAAGCTGTTGTCTCTTGTGATAAGAGTGTTGCCACAGTAAACATTGAATGTAAAGCTATACATATCGTCGTTGCCTGTGTATCTGTTGAATACAATCGGATATCCGTTGTCTGCATTATTTGAAGCGAACTTGATGTTGTTGAAGGTTATATCATGTATCACCATTGCATTGTTCAAATCACCAAGGCCTTCCTTCTTACCTATGATGCAGTTGATGGGCGATGCTTCATTTCTGTAAATCTCAATATTGTCAAATGTAACATTTGATACACTACCGAAATGGTCGGCGTTTTCAACTACTGCAACGATACCAATTGCAGGAATACTTATATTATTCCATGTTGCATCGTGGCAGAGAACGGCACAATTGCTGAATGTTACGCCGTCAACCTTAAGGTTAACTTCGCCGAATACACCGAATGCTCTTGCCTTACTTGCCCATGCGTAGCAATTTGTTACGTTGATGTTGGTTGAGTAATAGTTGGCATTGTCTTCGCCGCCGAGTGTCTTTACGCAGAAGCAGTCGTCGCCCGTTCTTACGAAGCATCCTGTAACGGTAACATCCTGTGAGTTGCAGATATCAAATGCGTCAGAGTTCTGTCTGTAGCCGTAAACGTCAACATCTATAAATTGTGCATAGTTGCAACGGTATGTTACAATACCCCATTCACAAGGATTGATAAGCTTTGTGCCTACAACCTGAACGTCACCGCACTGACTGAATACGATACCTCTTCTTTCGCCTCTGTCAAGGTGAGTGAGGTCAATAGCGCCCATACCGTAAATGTATACAGAATAATTACCGTAGGAGCTAAGGAACGGATATCTGTTAAGTCCGATACCGTTGTTGTTTGATGCACCTGTTTCAGCCTTGTTGGTATTGTCGGCTTCACTGTTGATATCAAAGTGATGCTTAACTGTTACATAAGAGCCTTGCTTAAGGTAAATAACCTGCTTGCCGGCATTGATCTGAACACCCTTATTATCTGTGTGCTCACCAACTGAGAATGCAACATAGTCATAGTTGGGAAGGTAACCGTCTACAACGTGAACAGTGAAACCGTTGCTCTGAAGGTATGCAATTGTTGCATCGTCATCATAGTACTTACGTACTGTGAGAGTGAATACATAGTCTGCATCCTGGCCGTTGAATACAAAGGTGTAAACGCCCATACCGTTGAGGGTTGCTGTTACCTTGCCGTTGTTAACTGCCAATGTGTTGTTTGTGTAACCGGGTGCTGAAAGAATTTCTGCACTTGTGATGTTCAGAGCATTCCAGATTGAAGTAAGCTCAATATCGAACTCGGTTACTGCTGCATTATCGGTAATATAAATTTCTGAGAATGAGTGAAGTGCACCGTGGCCTGCATCAGCACTATCTGCAACATAAACAACCGTGCCGTAAACGGGGATGTTCTTGCCTTCAATCTTCACATCAAAGTAGGGTGAAGCAATGATACCGTTGTCATCATAGCCCTGAGTTGAAGCGTAAAGGTCGTTGCTCTTGTTAGCTCTTGAAAGATATGTTGCAAGTTCAGCTTCGTTCTTTTCAACAATTGCTTCTTCAACATATTCAAGCGGATCAAAACGGAATGCGATTGTTTCATTACATGTATCGCAAACACCGTCACCGTTTGCATCTGTGGATGTATGGCTGAGCATGGTGTTCTCAATGTCGATTGTTACTGCTGTGCCGCAGACTGTGCAATTGCCGGTCTGCTTTGCATCAGACGTACATGTAGGCTCTGCAGTCTTAGTATAGCTTTCTACAGTGTGACCGAGAGCTGCAACTGTTGTGTCTTTGTAACTGTCACTGCATCTTGTGCAAGTGTGGGTTGTGTAACCGTCTGCTGTGCAGGTGGGTGCAGTTACAACTGCGTTGTAGTTATGACCAAGGGCAGCTACATCCTGCTGTGCAATAAGAATTGTGTTACATACTGAGCAGTGCGTTCCTTCTGTTTTACCTGTTGCTGTGCAGGTTGCGGCAACTGCCGGATCTGTAACTTCGGTATGGCCTGTTGCAGGAATAGTTCTTGTTGTGGTGTATGAACAAGCTGCATATTCCGTATTACCAAGTGCGTTGGAGCACTTCTGATTCATAACACCAGCTGCTGTGCAGGTTGCAGCAGTCTTCACAGTTGTATCAACAACGTTATGACCGCGTGCAGCGATTGTTGTTACTTCAGACTTTGCATCGCAACGTGAGCAGTGCTTGGACTTGGAACCGTTTTCGGTACAATTTGCCTGCGTATCTACTGTAAATGTTGTTGCGTAGTCGTGACCGAGTGCTGCTACATCCTCTGTATAAGTATGGCTTGCATCATTCTTACAGGTGTATGTCTTAACGCCCTTTGCAGTACATGTGGGCTGTGTTGTTACAACACCTTCGTAATTGTGACCAAGTGCTGCTACTTCGTCAGCTTTGTATGAATCCGAACATCTTGAACAGGTGTAGGTTGTGTAACCCTTTGCTTCACACGTGGGAGCAGTTACTACGCCCTTATAATCGTGACCAAGAGCATCAACCGTTTCCTGTGCTACGAGAACTTCGCCGCAAACATCACAGTGCTTACCTTCGGTAAGACCTGTCTCTGTGCAAGTGGGTGCTACTGCTGCATCAACTACTTCTGTGTGACCGAGTGCTGCAACTTCTTTCTTTGTTCTGCTGATCTCTGCATTACATACTGAGCAGTAAACTACTGAATCGTATGAACCCTTTGCTGTACATGTGGGATCAACGTTGTTTTCTGTAACTGCTGCCTTTTCGGTATGACCAAGAGCTGCGACTACTTCCTGAGCGACAAGAACTTCATCACATACTGAACAGTGCTTACCTTCTGTAAGACCTGTTGCTGTACAGGTAGGTGCTACTGCTGCGTCGATAACTTCTGTATGACCAAGAGCTGTTTTTTCTGCATAAGTTGTGTAATCACATCTTGAGCAGGTTACGTATGCATCCCAACCGATAGCTGTGCATGTGGGAGCCTTTGCTTCGTGTGCTACTTCGTCATGACCTAGAGCTGCAACTTCTTCTGTGTAAGTGTGACTTGCATCATTCTTACATGTATAAGTCTTAACACCCTTTGCTGTACATGTGGGATCTGTTGTCACTACACCTTCATAATCATGACCGAGAGCTACAACTTCTTCCTGAGCTAAAAGAACTTCATTACATACTGAGCAATGCTTACCTTCTGTAAGACCTGTTTCTGTACAAGTAGGTGCTACTGCTGCATCGATTACTTCTGTATGACCGAGTGCTGCAACTTCTTTCTTTGTTCTGCTGATCTCTGCATTACATACTGAGCAGTAAACTACTGAATCGTATGAACCCTTTGCTGTACATGT
>JAZNQF010000024.1:0-8943 GCA_045590055.1 Acutalibacteraceae bacterium | reverse complement strand
AGATTTTTTACAGAGGAGATTTTCGGCGAGCCAAGGCACAAAACGCAGCAAATCCTTGACGGATTTGCGAGTATTTTAACGAAGGATTGACGGAAATCCACCTGTAAAAAACGGGTTCGGATTATACCCGTCACCCTAAGCGTTACACCCGAGACGCGAAGTGGAAAATTTGACCACGCTCTGTCTCGGGTGCATTTGTTATATTTATTGGTTGTTGGGCGTCATGGTCCGCGCGGCCACGCGCTCGGCATAGTGTGCGCGATTCCGCGCCGCCGCGTCAGTGAAGCTCAACGGGAACATCAAAACGCGCGCCCGTGTCAAACGAGATGCTGCCGGTGAGCGCGTCAAAAGCTTCAACGGAATCCGCCGTGTCAAAATTGCTGATAACGTTAACCGCAAAATCCTCTGCTTCTGCAAAAAGGTCGTCAAAGGATTTGTTGCTGGTTTTGTCAGGCTCTGCAGGGATAACCCACCGGGCGTGTCCTTTGTTGAGATAATCCCACTCAGTGTCGGGATTTCTGCTCCTGAGGAAAGACGTTGCCGCAGGGCCGATAAAGCGCTTGACGGGAAACTGTACCGCAGAGAAAAGCGGATAAATGAAGCCCTTTTCATCGGTGAAAAGCTTTTGTATGGTTATGAAATCATAAAAAGCCTGACGGTACAGACATGCGTCGGCAGGGTCGCCGCATGTCCTCGGTACAACGTAAGCGAGCATGCGCGACATTTCACAGATAAGTGCATCATCAGCCTTCAGCGTTGAATAGGTGCGGAATTTTGTGGTGTCGTGTACACCCAGAAAGCGCTGAAGCAGCAGCACGTCAATTGTCAGCTCAATGCGGTTGTGCACAACGAAGGTAGGAAATTTTTCTGCGTTTGTTGCCTTTGTGATAACCTTCTGCAGTGCGTACACGTACGGATGCGTTATTCTGTCAAGCGCGTAATGGCAGATGAAGCCGTAAATGTATGACTTGACGGTGGCTTTGTCACAGGGCTGAGTGTTGAGGTATTCGCGCATATAATAAAACAGCTTTGACGGATCGCACGCATGAAGCTTTGATGCGATGTCACGGCGGCACTTGCCCTTCATTGTGGGCAGAATACGGTGCGAAAACAGTACGTCGGGACCCTGCGTGCCGTAATAAAGCGCAGAAACATTCAGTTCAAGGTCGGCATCAGCCTGACGTATGCGCTCAACAAGCTTGTTTGCAAAAACGTAATGGGTTGAAAACGAGGGCACGGTTTACACATCCTTTTTAATTATTCTTTGACAAGAACCTTAACAATTTCTCCGATGTACATGGTGTGGTAATCCTTGAGCGGATAGCAGGAAGTGTCAATTGCTTCATCCAAAAAACCGTTGGGTGTGATTTCCTGCTGAGCAATTTTTTTGCAAATAAAAATTGCATCTGCTTCTCCAACGGCAACGGTGCCGTCAACAAAAACGGGGGTCAGCCCCGAAGCCTCAAATTTGTTGCCGTCTCTGCCGCTGTTTCTGCCGCAGTAAGTCAGTGCTTTGCGGTATTCTTCACCGGGGAAGCTGAGTGTGAACAGCTCCTGCTCGTCAACAAACTTTTTTGTGTGCCTTGATGGACGGATGAAAATGAAGCACACGTCGCGGTTCCACAATTCACCGATACCGCCCCAGCTTGCCGTCATGGTGTTGTATGCGCTCTCGTCGCCTGCAGTGATAAGCGCCCAGCCGTCGTCAATCATGCGCACAAAATTGCCCTCAAAATCTTTTACGGGTATTTCTTTGAAGTTCATGAAAATCACTCCTCAGTCATTATTCACACTGATTATACTACTTTTCACGCAAAAATAAAACCCATATATAATTTTTTATCAGAATTCTGCAATATTTACGCAAATTTCGGTTACAGAAGATTTACAAATAAATCTTGATTTTTATACGATTATATTGTAATGTATAGGTTACAGTGAGTATCGGGTGTAAAGTACCCATAGATATGCTCAGTTAATACAACGAGAGGTTTTAACCTGATGAAAAAATACGTAAAACAAATCATTGCCGCAACAGTTATCTCATCACTGATTGTAACGGGCGTTCATTTTGCTTTTTTCCGTGATGCACAGAGAAATTCAAAAGATCCCTACGTTACAGACGGTGAGGGACATACATACGCCACAACCGAGTATGAAGGCAGCAAAAATTACATTATCGTAGAAGGTGAAGACGGCCGCCACTATCTTGCGATTATGGACGAAAACGGCAACGTCGGTGAGCCCGTAACGGATGAAAACGGCAACGTTGTTTATGCAGACGTACAGGATGTTGTTCTGCCCACAAACACAACCGAGCCGCCCGTGTCAATCAGCGCGTCAAACAGCAACTCATACACAGGTGACGTGCAGACCACGGCGCCCACTGATCCCCAACCTTCAACTGAGGAGAGCACAACTCAACCCACCACTCAGCCGAACACACCCGAAAGCACCACTCAGGGCGGCGAGACACCCTCAGCAACCAATCCCGTAACCCCCACAAATCCTTCCAATCCGCAGTACGGCACTTATCTGGCGGACCAGTACAGGGCGCTGTTTGAAAGCGGAACTTACATGATTGAGTTCACCACCAACGATGCCGAGTTGGGCGACACACCCATCAAAGCTGCATTCAAAAACGGCAGAATCCTTATGAGCACCTCGTTTATGGATATGTCCTGCACAATTCTTTACGATCCCGACGGTTCAGGCTATCTTATGCTTGATGATTACAAGAAATACTGCAAGCTTCCCGATGAGCTGATGGAATCCCTTGACGGAACAAGCGGCAAGATTGAAGAAGATGCATACATTGCCGCAGACGTCAGCACGGTGCAGATTGACGGTGTTAATCTCATCTGCGAATCATTCACCGCATCCAGCGGCGAGGTTACAAAGTATTTCTTTGAAGACGGTGTGCTTGTACGCCGCGACACAATTACACCTGACGGTGTTGAAACCTGCATGTATTTCAACGTGATTCTTTCCGACGTGCCCGATTCAACGTTTGATATTCCTAAAAACTACGGATATATCAACCTCTCATGGGCAGGCTTCCTCTTTGAATAATGCGTAGCCGCACGGGCCAAGTCGGTGCGTAGCTGCACGTGCCAAGCCGGTGCGTAGCCGCACGGGCTAAGCCGACCAACAGAGATAAAACTTAAAAGTTACACCCGAGACAAGAAGTGGGATTTTGACTACGTTCTGTCTCGGGTGATTTATTTTTGTTGTTGAGTTGTTGGGTGGCATGCCTCTCCTTTTGGGAGAGGTGGCGGCGAAGCCGTCGGAAGGGGTAACAACATGCCGCAGGCGAATTTAACTTTTGCACTTTTCGTCTCGGCACAAACCTAGGGTGACGGGTATAATCCGAACCCGTTTTTTACAGGTGGATTTCCGTCAATCCTTCGTTAAAATACTCGCAAATCTAAAAGTTATTTCTCTGTCTGTCAGCATGGTGCGCGCGACTTCGCGCTCTCCTTTTGTCACGCTGCCGCGTGCCACCTTCCTCGAAGAGGAAGGCTATGCGACTCCTGTGCTGTCTATACAAAAAAACACCCGAAGCTTCATGCTTCGGGTGCAACTATAATTATTCAACTTTGTCGGTTGGTATGGCGCGTATCACCGGCCGCGCTATCACATCAGTTCTTCAACAAGAGCCTGAATAGCTGCCATTGAGTTGAAGTTTTCGGGGATGATTTCATCGGGGGGAACAACAACGCCGTAGGCATCGTTAAGCTCTGCAATAATGCTTATAACGTCGAGTGAATCGATGATACCGTCATCATAAAGCATGGTTTCGTTTTCGAAATCAACGTTGGGTTTAACACCTTTGAGAACATCTAAAAGATTGGGCATGGTTAATCCTTCTTTCATAAAAATCATTCAAGTATGGGCCCTCACGGGCTTGCTTTTATTTTACAACATAGATTATAAATGTCAAGCCGTAAAATGCTTAAAATTAAGGAAAGAAAAAAGTAGGGCATGAAATACATTGGTTGACCGTCATCAATCGCAAACAAACGTTGTCACACTGCGCGCCGTCAGTTTCAAGTTTGATGCGTCCTGCGCGGCATATTCATACAAATTGTGCTTGTCGTCAGTTACTGCAACGGTGACGTTACTCTGCAGACCAAGCGCAAGCGTTTTTTCTCCGGATGTGGGATTAATTGCAATAACCACGGTTTTCTCACCGCAGTCGAAAGCAAGTACACTCACCTCAGCATCGTCACAAACTGCTTTGATTCGGCGCGCACCGTACGGAATGTATTTTGAAAAGTTACCCGTGACGTACAGCCGTTTTGTGGTTTCAAACGTTTTGTCGTCTTCGTTTATATAGATGAGTCCGTCACAATAATCAACCTCAGACACCGCAATCCAATGTTGCCATGAGGTGACGTTGAGAATGCTGATATCCTCAAACATTACCTTTGCGGTTTCCAGCGCGGAGTCCATACCTTTATCACGGCCACCCTTCATGTGTGTCCATTCGCTTGTTTTTGCATCTATGCCGGGATAGCGGCGGTCCAGCCACTTCCTGAAACCGCGAAGGAATACTGTGCGGCAGTTGAGCGGGTCGTTGAGGAAATACGAGTGCACGTCAATTGCGTCAACATTACGGCGGATGACTTCATCACTGAGTACTGCGCGTGTGTATGAGCCGTTGAACCAGCGAATGTCACCGTTTTCTGCGCCCGAAAGCTTTACACCCTTGAGTGCAGGTCTCTTTTCAAATTCAAGCGCGGTCTGCCTGAGGATTCTGCGCACACCGAAGGGTGTATAGTGGCAGCCCTCCTGACCCTGCTTTTCCGTCCAGATCCAAAATGGCTCGTTTACGGGGGAAACGTATTTAACGGGCACTCCTTCACTGAGAAAATGCTCGGCACAATCAGCAAGGTAACGCGCAAAGTTTGCCTCATTTTCACGCGCGAGGTTTGTGTGCCACGCTTTATCGAGGCAGGATTTATGGTTCTTAGTCCACCTCTCGGGCGGCGAGTTGCTGAAAAGGATTACCTCCTGAGCACCGTATTTTACGGCAAGATTCAACATTTCAACCGCGTTTTTGTCGCGTGACCAATCGTACTGTGTTTCGCTGACGTCAAAGCTTTCAGCCATACGGTTTTTGTTGTGAAAAACACTTGAGCCACTGTTTTTTGAGCCACCGCCGAGATTGTATCTGTAGGTGCGCATGCCGATACCGTGCTCATTGTCATAAAGAAGCTGAGCAATGCGTTCTTTGACGGGTAAGCCGCTTTTTTCGTCAACGTGCTCCCAGCCGCCCACAACCTGCGCCCACCACGCGCCGCTTGCGCCGATGCCCTCAAACACCTGATATTTCACGTTACGGTCAGTTGTGATTTTCATGTTGTGCCCCCCTTGTTTTATTTCTGTAAAGATAATAACACATGTTGCGCGGGAATACAAGGCTGACAATAACGGCCACGTGCCCGCCGCCCCCTGCGCGAGCGACAGCTCCCGCAGGGCTTTTTGCATGCCCGTTGCGGTTGCGACGGCCGGGTTTGTGCACAAACAAAAGCGGTGCAAGGCATGCAAAAACGCGAAGCTCATGCACACGCTTGCAAGCAAGCGCGTGCGAGCTTCGCGCGGCGGCGGGCTTCGCCTGTATGCGCGTGGCTGTGAACACCGTGCCGACGGTGTGTGGCCGCACAGGCCATACCGAGCGCGAAGTCGCGCAGACTATGCCGACGGACAGAGTTGAATAACTAAAGTTATACCCGAGACGAGAAGTGGGATTATAACCACGTTCTGTCTCGGGTGATTTATTTGCTGTTATAGAGTTGTTGGGCAGCTTGGTGTGCGGTGCCAACCGCCGAGGGTGTATTTGTTATATTTATTGAGTTGTTGGACGGCGTGGCGAGCGGTGCCAACCGCCGCGTGCCGCCTTCCTCACAGAGTAAGGCTGTGTAAGGTGTGCTGAAGACGGGTAATTCACATGCCGCAGGCATATTTCACTCGCCGCAGGCGAATTTCACTTTTGCAAAGCAAAAATTTCATACCGTAGCTATTTCACTGCGAGCGTAGCGAGCTCGCCCGCCGCTCAGACGTTCATTTGCATTGTTCGCTTCGGCGGCTCTTTGCTGTAGTATTTCAACTTGTATTCGTTGCATCTGTCGGCACACTTTGATTCAAGGCGCACGATCAGCGCCTCGGCATCTTTCACATACGGCAGAATGAAATTCACCGTCGGGCCGATTTTGTTGCCGAGTGCGGCAACCTCTCCCGTCTGCCACGTGAGCAGAGTGTGCTCAGCGTTGCCAATAATAACACTGACTTTGATTTCGTCGTCTGCCGCTTCGGTTGAATCGTTGAGATACCACAGCTCTGCCGTGAATTTTTCACCGCTTCTCCAATCAAAGCGGTCAACTCTCACTGTAGGAATAGTCGGGCGCAGAGCATTCTTCACCGCAAAATATGATGGCTTAAGTACGTTGGGATACGTAATGAGCGAATTGCCTGCGGCAGTTATCCACGGTTCGTTATAACACCAGTTGATTGCCATTGAGCAGTAGGGCCACTGGCGTCGAGCTTCTTCAAAAATTGCTTGATATCCGGTACACTGCATCCATGCGGAGCGCTCGCACAGCTGCTCAAGCGAGCTGCTTTCGCCAAAATAATGTTCAACCGCAGGCAGACAACACCAGCACTCCTTCTCCCAAGCTTCAAAGCCGTGGTGGTATACCCATGCCTCTGTTTTTTCAACAGGGAAAAGCTCATTTTCGGGAATGATTTTCCTGAGACTCTCAGCACCCGTAACCGCAGGTACGCCGAACTCCGTGTAAGCGGTGTTGCGTGAACTATTAAAGAGCATAAACACGTCTTCGTATTTCTCGTTGAGGAAGAGATATCCGCCGTGTGCCATACCCATAAGCGGTGATGTCATAAGGAACGGCCTTTTCGGGTCAAGCTCATAGCACAACTTGTTGAGAAGTCGCAACGGCATGGACTGGTCGTCCATACGTGACCATGCGTTGAAAAGTTCGTTGCCGCCGCACCACAACACAATTGAGGTATATGAGCGCAGGGCTTTGAGAATTGACGTTGCCTCTTTTTCAAGCACGGCAAGATATGCAGGCTTATCAGGGTATTCGTTGCAGGCGAGCATGAACTCCTGCCATACCATAATACCGTTGCGGTCACATTCCTCGTAAAACTCATTTTTGCAGATTCCTGCGCCGCCCCATACACGGAAGATGTTCATGTTGGCATCCTTTGCCGCCTCAACAAGCTCTCTGTATCTTTCAGCGCTCACCGCGCCGAAAAACAGTTCGGGGTTAACCCAGTTTGAGCCCTTTGCAAAAATCCTTCTGCCGTTGAGTTCAATTGTTATGGGCGCGTTGTACCTGCCTTTAGGGAAGGTGTACGGCTCACTCTCGACGCCCGTGTTTTTGAGCAGGCGTACGGTTCTGAAACCAACCTTGCCGCTTTTTTCATCATGTGCGCTTTTTGCCGTCCATGTGTAAAGATACGGCTCTCCGAGCCTGTTGCACCACCAGAGGTTGACATTTTCAAGCGTTGCTTCGGGTGATGTGCCGCGGTAGACAACGTTGCCGTCAGCATCAGCAACGGTATATTCAACCGCGCTGTCGCACTCGGTTATAAACCTCACGTCTGCGGTAAGATTCTCAACGTTGAGGTCATAGAAAAGTTCACAGCTTTTTATGTAATCTGCCTTGCGTGTTTCCACGTAAGCAGGTTTCCACAAGCCCGAAATAAGAAGGTGCGGATTCCAGTCCCAGCCGTACGTTACGGGCGGTTTGCAGCTTTCACGTGCCTCGTCTCTTGTGTCGGGCACGGAATCAGGTGCACACGGGTGAGGATAGATGAGAATTTCGAGTGTACTGCCGTGGCTCGCTTTGTCAGTCAAATCAAGCTCAACAGGTGTGTACATGCCCTCCTGATGAAGAAGCTCATTGCCGTCAAGAAGGATCTTGAACTCGTAGTCAACGCCCTCGGCGACGAAAAACACTTTTTCGTCAGCTTCAGCGGTGTATTCAAGTTTGGTTGTGTATTTCCAGAAGTTGTTTCGATATGCATCGAGTTTTTTTGCGTTGTCAGCAAACTGCAGGGTGTCAAGCCAGCCCTTATGTGCCGCAAAATCTCTTTGTATGTTTGAGGGCACTTCGGCCGGAAAAGACTCAATTTCGTTAAGGTCTGCACCGAGCAAGCTACCCGTCCAATCAAGATAATATTTCATTTTTTCTCCTTTCGGAATGTTGTGGTAGGCTTATTATATGCTTGTGTTAAATTGGGAACAAATTAACCTTTGGCTCCCTCTGACGAGGGAGCTGTCAGCGAAGCTGACTGAGGGAGAGAAGACTACCCCTCCGTCAAAACTTCGTTTTGCCACCTCCCCTGACAAGTGGAGGCTGTTTTTTGAATACACAGATTACATTTCTATTATTAGTTCGGTCTCTAAAAAGTTGTTGCCTCTTAAATACACTATCTTTATCTTATCATCAAATTTAACATAGTCAACAATAGGGTCTACTGTTTCAGAAACATCCTCAAGTACTACTTCTTTTAAATACTCTCCTTTGTTAAATATATCCTGTATTATAACACTATGCCTTCCATTATCATAATTTGCAAATACAACATTCTCTGCGTATTCGCCTAAAACAGAATAATATGTGTCCGATACATCCCCACTGTTAACATCACAATAAATTGTCCAACGAGTAGAAATACCCGTACCTGTTTGAACTGAAACGCTCAATAAATCCTCATTTATAACATTCACCTTAGGGTGACGGGTATAATCCGAACCCGTTTTTTACAGGTGGATTTCCGTCAATCCTTCGTTAAAATACTCGCAAATCCGTCAAGGATTTGCTGCGTTTTGTGCCTTGGCTCGCCGAAAAGCGTGTGAAAATTCACGCTTTCGGGCGGGTTCGGGTTATACTCGTCACCCTAGGTTCCCGT
>JAZNQF010000023.1:0-9613 GCA_045590055.1 Acutalibacteraceae bacterium | reverse complement strand
CCAAGATAAGATATCCCTGACATTTGTCATAAGACCCCTCAAAGACTATGAGGTTGATAGGCTGCGTGTGTAAGTACAGTGATGTATTTAGCTTGGCAGTACTAATAGGTCGAGTGCTTGACCTTTGTCACTTGGTTCTATATTTCTCTCCATGTTTACTTCTGTTTGTTCAGTTTTGAGGGTGCATACCTATTAAACAGTCTCCAATCGGAGGCTGTTTTTTCTTTTGTCTGAAAATACGTAAGTCTTTAATCTGATTATACCATTATTATCTTGTTGTATAGTAAAGCTGCTTTTATCGTCAATCTTCAACAAAAACATACATATTGTATTGGAAAAAATTGACTAAATTATTCAAAAGCTATTGAAACCGCTTTTTCAGTGTGATATTATAATAACAATCGGGTAATTATATATAATTGTAGGATTATGAAAAGTTCGGAGGTGCTTATGGCAAACAAAAAAATCCATGACGATAATCTCCCTCTTTATCTTTTTCATGAGGGCACAAACTCAAAAGCCTATGAGTACATGGGCGCGCACAGAATCGGCAAAGGTAAAAAAGCCGTGTTTCGCGTCTGGGCTCCGCACGCGCAGAGCATTAGTGTAACGGGCGATTTCAACAATTGGCAGGATGATGCCGCACCGATGAAAAAAATCAGCGACGGCGTGTGGGAATGTGTATGCGACAATGTTGAAATTTATGATAACTATAAGTATCGTGTAACAACCCGTAGCGGTGCCGTGCTCGAAAAAAGCGACCCTTACGGCTTCCACATGCAGACTCGCCCGCAAAATGCCAGCAAGTTTTACGACCTTAGCGGATATAATTGGAACGACAGCAACTGGCAGTACGCCAAAAAGAACACAAATATTTATGAATCTCCCGTAAACATCTATGAAGTTCATGCAGGCTCATGGAGGCTTCATGACGACGGCAACCCTTACACCTACCGCGAGTTAGCTGATGAGCTTGTAAGCTACGTGAAAGAGATGAACTACACCCACATTGAGTTGATGCCTCTGTCGGAATATCCTTTCGATGGCTCGTGGGGCTATCAGGTGACGGGTTACTTCTCTGTTACCTCGCGCTACGGTACTCCGCATGATTTTATGTATTTTGTCGATTGCTGCCATGAAGCAGGCATCGGTGTTATTCTCGATTGGGTACCCGCCCACTTCCCGAAGGATGCCAACGGTCTTGCTGATTTTGACGGCGAAGCCTGCTATGAATACGCAAATCCACTCAAGGGTGAGCACAAGGAATGGGGCACAAAGGTGTTCGATTTCGGTCGCAATGAGGTTATCAGCTTTTTGATGAGTTCGTGCGAATTTTGGCTCGACGTCTACCATATCGACGGTATACGCGTTGATGCTGTTGCTTCAATGCTCTACCTCGACTACGGCAGAAACGACGGGCAGTGGATTGCCAACATACACGGCGGCAACGAAAACCTCGAAGCAGTTGCTTTCCTGCAGAAACTCAACGAGAGCATCTTCCGCGACCACCCGAATACGCTGATGATTGCCGAAGAGAGCACTGCATGGCCGATGGTTTCAAAACCCGTTTTTGCGGGCGGTCTCGGCTTCAATTTCAAGTGGAACATGGGATGGATGAACGACGTTCTCAACTATTTCTCACTTGACGGATACTTCAGAAAATTCAACCACCGCTTACTGACTTTCTCGTTCTTCTATGCCTTCAGCGAAAATTTTGTTTTGCCCATTTCACACGATGAGGTTGTGCATGGCAAGTGCTCTCTTATCAACAAGATGCCGGGCAGTTACGAAGAAAAGTTTGCGGGTGTGCGCTCCTTTATGGGTTACATGATGGCGCATCCGGGCAAAAAGCTGATGTTTATGGGCCAGGAATTCGGTCAGTTTATCGAATGGCGATATGAAGAAGGTCTTGAATGGTTCCTGCTTGAATATGATAACCATAGAGCGTTGAAGGAATATTTCAAGGAAATTAACCGTGTGTACAAGCAGAATCCGGCGTTGTGGCAGATTGACTACGGCTGGGAGGGCTTCTCTTGGCTTGTCAGTGACGATGTGGACAACTCGGTTATTGCTTTCAGGCGAGTTGACAAAGACGGCGGCGAGGTAGTTGCTGTGTGCAACTTCACAAACGTGCAAAGGGAAAAGTACAGCTTTGGTGTACCGAATGCGGGTACTTATGACGTAATCCTCAACTCAGATGCCAAAAAGTTCAAGGGCGAGGGCAGGGGACCCAAAAAGCAGGTTACAACAAAGAAAAAGCCAATGCACTCCCATCCGCAGAGTCTTACAATGACTTTGCCGCCGCTTTCGGCAATATATCTCAAACGGAGGGACAACGATGGCTAAAGCTGACAAAAGATTCATTGTGACTTCAAGAGAGTCTGAGTTCACAAGCGGAACAAAAACGGTGCTTGTTGACAAACAAACGGGCGTCAATTATCTGTTTGTGGCATCGGGGTACGCAGGCGGTCTTACCGTGCTGGTTGACAGAGACGGCAGGCCAATTGTAACCCCTGTTAATCGAGCTGAATATTAATTTCAAATATAAAGAAAGGAACGGTACGGGTCGTCCCGTATCGAACGGAGAACAAAATGGTACATAAAAAAGAATGTGTAGCGATGCTTCTTGCAGGCGGTCAGGGCTCGCGTCTCGGTATTCTCACAAAAAATATCGCCAAACCCGCAGTACCTTACGGCGGTAAATACCGCATCATTGACTTTCCTTTGTCAAACTGCACCAACTCAGGCATTGACACTGTTGGCGTGCTGACTCAGTATCAGCCGCTTGAGCTTAACGATTACATCGGTAGCGGACGTTCATGGGACCTTGACCGCGCCAACGGCGGCGTGCATATACTCTCACCTTATCAGCAGATTAAGGGTACAGAGTGGTACAAAGGCACGGCCAATGCAATTTATCAGAACATCAATTTCATTGACCGTTACAACCCGGAATACGTAGCAGTGCTTTCAGGCGACCATATCTACAAAATGGACTACGCCAAGATGCTTGCCTACCATAAAGAAAAGGATGCGGCATGCACAATTGCCATGCTTGAAGTTCCGTGGGACGAGGCATCACGCTTCGGTCTGATGTTTGTTAACGATGACGGCTCAATTTCCGAGTTTGAGGAAAAACCCAAGAATCCGCGCTCAAACAAAGCTTCCATGGGTGTTTATATCTTCACGTGGTCGAAGCTTCGCCAGTATCTTATTGACGATGAAGCAAACCCCGATTCACGCAACGACTTCGGTCACGACGTTATCCCTGCAATGCACAGCGCAGGTGAAAGAATGTTTGCTTATCTGTTTGACGGCTATTGGAAAGACGTCGGCACGATTGACAGCTTGTGGGAAGCAAACCTTGACCTTCTCAACCCCAAGGTTGACCTTGATTTGTCCGACAGTAACTGGCGCATCTATTCAAAGAGCGCAGTTGCACCGCCTCATTATATCGGCAAAAACGCAGTTGTTGAAAACTCAATGATTGCAGAAGGCGGATACATTGAAGGTGACGTTGATTATTCCGTAATTTTCCCCAACGTTGTGATTGAAGAAGGCGCTCAGGTCAAATATTCAATCGTTATGCCCGGCACTGTTGTTAAATCGGGTGCGGTTGTTGAATATTCAATTGTTGCTGAAAATGCCCTCATCTGCGAGGGTGCACACGTAGGCGCAAGCCCTGAAGCGATTGAGGATAAAGACCAGTGGGGCGTTGCGGTTGTTGGTGAAAAGGTTACAATCGGCAAAGGTGCCGTTGTTGCACCCAAGACGATGATTGACACAGATATCGGAGGTGACGTGAAATGATTGGCAACACAGTTCTCGGTATAATTTATTCCAATTCATACGATTCATCTGTCGGTGAGCTCACCGGGCAGAGAACAATGGGCTCTGTGCCGTTTGCTGCACGTTACAGGCTGATAGACTTCGTGCTTTCAGGTATGGTAAACTGCGGTATAGGCAAGGTCGGCGTTATCACAAAAAGCAATTACCGCTCATTGATGGACCACATCGGCAGCGGCAGAGCATGGGACCTTGCAAGAAAACGCGAGGGTCTCACCATCCTTCCGCCCTATAACCTGCAGGGTAGCGGCGGTATGTATTCAGGCAGAGTTGATGCCCTCAAGAGCATCATGGACTATGTTTCACACAGCAAAAAAGAATATGTACTGCTCACGGACTGCAACGTAGTTTACAATCCTGACTATGAAAAAATGATTGAAACTCACATTGAATCGGGTGCAGATATTACCGTTGCATATAAGCACGGTGTTCTGCCAAAACTGCCTGACACAATGGCGTTTGCACTTGAAGGTGACAAAATCAAGGGTGTTACTGTTTCCCCTGTAACGGAAGATGAGGTTGACTTCTCACTTAACATGATAATCATGAAGAGAGTTCTGCTTGAAAGACTCATCAATGCCGCAATCAGCACGGGTGACGTTTCATTTGAAAAGGACATCATCCTCGCAAACGTTGATTCACTTGACATAAGAGGCTATAAGGTTGACAGCTTTGCAGAGGTTATCGACAGCCTGCAGAAATATTATGACGTAAGCATGAGCCTTGTTGACGACAAATACAGAGCTTTGTTTGACCCTCAG
This sequence comes from Acutalibacteraceae bacterium, assembly GCA_045590055.1. Classification (GTDB taxonomy): domain Bacteria; phylum Bacillota; class Clostridia; order Oscillospirales; family Acutalibacteraceae; genus UBA6857. The sequence goes on along the minus strand of JAZNQF010000023.1, from coordinate 5,006 downwards.
CGCCGTGTTTTCACAAAGGTAAGAGACGATATGCCTGCAATCTACGGCATCAACTCAGACGTTAAAAACACCCTTGTTGCAGACGGCTGTATTATCAAAGGTAAGGTTGAGAACTGCATTCTTTTCCGCGGCGTACGCATTGAAGAAGGCGCAGTTATTAAAAACTCGGTTATCATGCAAGACACCTACATCAGTGCTGATGCAAAGATTAACTGTGCAATTCTTGACAAGGGTGTTGTTGTAACTCCCGGCCGTGAGCTTTCGGGCGCACCGAGCTATCCGCTTTACATCGGAAAGAAAATTATCGTTTAATCGGAGGATATCCTCATGAAAGTTTTATATGTTGCAAGTGAGGCTTTACCGTTTCAGGCAAGCGGCGGTCTCGGTGACGTTGCAGGCTCTTTGCCGCAGGCGCTGAGGAAAAGGCTTGTCGGTTGCCGCGTTGTTATGCCCATGTATGACACAATACCGCAGGAGCTTAAAGACACAATGACATTCATCACAAGCATTTCGGTGCCTGTTGCATGGAGACGTCAGTATTGCGGTATCTTCATGGCAAAGCACAACGGTGTTATCTATTACCTGCTGGACAATCAGTATTACTTCAAGAGAGACACAATCTACGGTCATTACGACGATGCGGAGAGGTTTGCTTTCTTCTCACGTGCTGTGCTTGAAATGCTTCCTCACGTTGATTTCAAGCCCGATATCATCCATTGTAACGACTGGCAGTCAGCACTTTCTGTTGTTTTCTTCTCAACAATGTACGTGCATGATTTGTGGTACAACAGCATCAAAACCGTTTTCACAATTCACAACATTCAGTATCAAGGTACGTACGGCAAGGAGCTCATCGGTGACGTGCTCGGCATCAACCCGGGCGACGAGCAGATTCTTGATTATGACGGTGACGTCAACTTCATGAAAGCTGCAATTGAGTGCGCAGACGCGGTCACAACCGTAAGCCCTTCTTACGCCAATGAGATTCTCGACCCGTGGTACAGCCACGGCCTTGATACAATACTCAAAGCCCGCTCATACAAGCTGCACGGCATCCTCAACGGCATTGACGTTGAAAACTATAACCCCGAAACAGACGAAAACATCTTCGCAAACTATTCTGCCGAGGATTATTCAAACAAGATTAAAAACAAGCTCGGTCTGCAGGAAAACATGGGTCTGCCCGTGAGGGAAGATGTGCCGGTAATCGGCCTTGTAACTCGCCTTGTTTCTCACAAGGGTCTCGACCTTGTTAAAGCCGTGCTTGACGAGTTGCTTTATACAACCGACGTTCAGGTTGTTGTGCTTGGTTCTGGTGATTGGCAGTATGAAAACTTCTTCCGTCAGATGGCGGATAAATACCCCGACAAAGTAGGTGTGAGAATAGGCTTTGTGCCTGCACTTGCAAGGAAGATTTATGCAGGCAGTGACTTGTTCCTTATGCCCTCAAAGAGTGAGCCGTGCGGTCTTTCACAGATGGTTGCACTGCGTTACGGCAGTGTGCCCATCGTCAGAGAAACCGGAGGTCTGCGCGACAGTATCACAGACAGCGGCGACGGTGTAGGCAACGGCTTCACCTTCAAGACCTACAACGCAGGCGACATGCTTGATGCAATCAGGCGTGCACTCGCGGCATACAATAACCGCGAATATTGGCCCACACTTGTTGAACGCGCACTCAACTGTGACTTCAGCTGGGGCAGAAGCGCAAAAGAATATATCAAACTTTATAAGCAGGTATTGAAATAATCCGAGATATTGGTTAGAATTAAGTTGACCTGCAAAGCCCTTCCCTGCAGGAAGGGCTTTTCTTTAAATTCCCCGACTTTTAAGGAGAAATGAAGTGAAAAAAATCATCAGACCAATCGCTTCGGCGGCTGTTTCGATTATGCTGCTCGTAATTTTTGCCGTAACGTGCTTTGCTCAGGGAGACCTCGGAAACTTCAGGCGTGTTGAAGTTGAAGGCAACACTCTGCCTGCAATTTCAAGCATCAACAATGGCGCAGACGGTGCAGTGAATCTTCCGTCTAATTATAGTCTCGTAGCGCAAAACAGAGTTACTTCGGTTAAAGACCAGGGCGTTTACGGTACGTGTTGGGCGTTTGCCGCACTTGCCGCAACAGAATCCTCACTCATCACCGAATTTGGCACCGCTTTGGATTTGTCGGAATTGCACATGTCATATTTTTCTTATCAGCAGGGGAGTGATCCGCTCGGTTTAATCAAAAATGACTATCAGTATGTGGCAGGGCTTCTGCCCAACATACTTGATGAGGGCGGCAACATCATGACATCAACAATGACGCTTGCCAAATGGAACGGGCCTGTCAGGGAGTCTGTTCTGCCGTACACAAAGGCATCGAGGCTTATGTCTGCGTCAAGCACTCTGCAATATAAAAACGAGGTGGCGCACCTTGAAAACGCCATGTGGTATTCTTTCACAGACATGGATGCAATCAAGCAGGCGCTGATGAATTACGGTGCGGCTCACTTTTCTTACTATTCCGCTGATGGAGTTTATCTCAATGAGTCTACGGGTGCATATCACTGCAATCTCTCTTTGCCTGAAACGCGCGAGGGCAACCACGCCGCAACAATCGTCGGTTGGAATGATAATTACTCGCTCACCAACTTCGGCGGTGCTGACGGCAAGCGGACTTTGCCGAAAAACAACGGCGCGTGGCTTGTCAAAAACAGTTATTCAGCCGATTACGGCAACAACGGATATATCTGGATATCGTACGAGGATTGCTCGCTGGCGGACTCCATTGCCGTGTTTTACGACTACGCTCCGACGAATAACTATGACCTCAACTATCAGTATGACGGCGGCTACGGCATCACCTACTACGAAATCGGCACAAGCGGCATGATGGCAAATGTTTTTGAAGCGAAGTATAACGAAGTGCTCAAGGCGGTGTCTTTTTATACACTCAACCCCAATGCAAGCTACACCGTGCAGATATACAAAAACGTGAACGGAAATCCGTCATCGGGAGTACTGCAAAGTCAGAGCACTGTTTCGGGCACAATGCAAAGTGCGGGCTACCACACGGTAAAACTGCCATCGTATGTTACGCTTAACAAGGGAGACAAATACTCCGTAGTTGTAACATTGCGAAGAATCGGCGGCAAGGTGCAGATGTTTGCTGACGGAACAATGTACCTCGGCGGTAAATCATACAACAAAACCGAATCAAAAAGGGGACAGAGCTTCCTCAAAGAGCCCGGCGGCGATTGGCTTGACGTCTACTCATCATCAACAAAAGAAAACCTGAGAATCAAAGCATTTACGGACAAAGAGGTTGTTACTCCCACGGCGGTGACTCTCAACACGGGCGCAATCAACGGCAAAATCGGTGAGAAATACACTCTGGCGGCAACTCTGGCTCCGTCAAATTCAACGGGCAATGTGTTGTGGTCATCAAGCAACACGGCAGTTGCAAAGGTTGGGCTCAACGGCGAGGTGAGCATTGTCGGCGCGGGTTACTGCGAGATAACCGCTCAGGCTGCCTATGGCAACGCAAAGGCTGTGTGCACCGTGACGGTAAAACCGCAGAAGGTTACAAATCTGTGCGTTGAAAAGCTGAGACACGACGGTGTGAATCTTCGCTGGGACAAACAGGCAGGCGACTGCAGATACAGAATCTACCTTTATAACAAAGACAGCGGTGAATACGAATACGTGCGCGGATTCAGTGGCAACACGTACAAACCGCGCGACCTCGTTCCCGGTGTAAGCTACAAATACAAGGTGCGCGCCTATTTCAAGGTTGGAGCTAAAACCGTTTTCGGTGAGTATTCCGACGTTTTAAACGTACGCACAAAGGTTGCCATGGGTAGCACCCTTGTCGCATCAAAGGTGAGCAAAACCACCGTTACTCTTGAATGGGAAAAGGTTGAAAAATGCACCAATTACCGCATTTACATGCGCACCGCAGACGGTGAATATACGCGCATCAAAACCGTCAAGGCTGATGAATTCAAAGTGACGGGCCTTGACAGAAACACAACTTATTTCTTCAAGGTGAGAGCACTTGTCAAGGTTGGCGGCATAATGTATGAGGGTAAAGCTTCGAATTACATCAAAATTAAGACGAAGTGATTTTGTCGGCATATTTACGCCATAACTGCGTTAAAATGCTCGCAAAGCCGCAATGGCTTGTGCTTTTGCCTTGTTCTGACGAAAAATTTGCACGACAAAATGTCGGTGCAAGGCAATGTGTGAGGCTTGTTGAGGCATATTTATGCCATAACTGCGTATTTATAATAACTGCGTATAATTTTATAAAAATTGCCGACACTTTTAACGAGGTGTCGGCAATATGAATAATGAAGCAAAAAACTCAAAAAGTTCTGCATCAAAGCGTACCGTGAAGAGCGTGAAAGTTGCACGGCAGACGCAGAATCTCAGGCTCAATCCGCAGCTCAGGCTCTGTCCGAGGTTTGACGAAAAGAGTATAGCTGATTATCCCGTGGCTCATAAGGATGAAATGGGTTTTCGCGTGGTTGACGATTGCGTGCAGGATAATATAAAGTGAGAACGCAAACAAGTGCGGCATTTCGAAGGATTAAAGATCCTTTGAAGTGCCGCACTTTGTTTTTTCAACTTCTGCCGAAATTTCGGCGAGTATAGAACGTATTTCTTCTATTTTTGTTAAAATGATTTTTTTCGAATTCTCGGTTTCTTCGTTGTAATCTCTGCCGATGAGATAATCAGCAGAAACGTCGAAGAAATCTGCCAGTTTTATTATTGCAAAGGAATCTGGATTGGTTTTGCCGGTTTCGTAGTTTGATAATGTGCGCTGGTCAATGCCTATTGCCTGCGCCACGTCTGCCTGACGGAGATCTCTGTCCTCACGCAAGTCACGAATACGGTTCATAATATCCCTCCTCAAATAATAGCGATGTCGATTATACTAAAATAATGGTAAGCTACACTTGACATACCAATATTTTTAGTATATAATCCTTTTTACATGAAAAATATTGGTAAGAATTTACTA